>NZ_LAVS01000035.1 GCF_000986865.1 Rheinheimera mesophila | reverse complement strand
TTGCGCGAAATTTGAAGAGTTGTTGTATGCCCCAGCCAATCAGCATAAAACTGGTCAAAATGGCCAAGTCTGCGATAAACCAACGGAGGAAATTGTTTGCTGTGCTCTGTAAGCTCAGCAGGTAAATACCAGAGCCTAACGATAGATTAGCAAAAAAGAATCTGGCACTGGCTTTGGGCGCTATACGTAAGGGCCTGACCATAAAACCCCAGGCTATACCTGCGATCAGGGTCAATAACCAGATAAAAGAGATCAGTAATTCTGAGTCTGGATGACTATTCATAAATTTTTAGTTCTGTCCGGTGATCAATAAAACCACTTTATTAACCACGTTAAGTCGTCTGCAAAACAGCAGTTTAAAAATTCAGCGTACTACATCCTGACAGCTGATCACTGATTTGTATACAGAAGTTAAAGGGAGCTTTACAACTGGTCTGACATTATAAAGCGAAATGACGCAGCTCAGTAGCAAAAAATGCTCCAGTCCGGAATAATGAGCTGAAGTCGTTGAGCTGACTTAATTTTTTTGTTGAACAAAATAACTCACCTGAGCTCTTGGGTTTAAATAGGCGAAAACTTCCGGGGGTAAGGCTTTTGGCTTGATGACTTTTTCAATCGACAGTTTGTTGGCTTCTAAAGTGACGATAGCCGCTTCAAGCCGGGGCACGTCGGCATCATAAATCAACACATCGGGGTAGAGCATGGAGTCAGAGTTCACGGCCATAACAATGCCTACTCTTTGATCCGACAGCAGAACTACGGTTCCGGGTGGATAAATCCCCATCATCTTGATCATCATCTTCATTTCCAGATCACCCAGCTTGCCTTTCATGGTTTTATACATCACGGATAAGGCATGGTGCGGTGAGCGGGCCTGCGACATATCCTGCGGGTGACAAAGATTGTCAAATTCATTGACCACAGCGACTATGCGGGCCAGCTTATGTATGGCGTCTGCGTTTAATGCGGCTGGGTAACCGCTGCCATCCAGATACTCATGGTGCTGTTCCACTATGGCTTTGGCTTCAGCCGGGAAGTGTTGAGTCAAGGCCAAAAGCTCCAGGCCAAGTTTCGGATGAAGCTTGATGAAATTTTGCTCTGGATTGGTTAACCCTGTTGTTTTACGCAAAATTTGGCTGGGAATTTTGAGTTTGCCAATATCATGAAACATGGCGCCTAAGCCAACCCATCGTACTTCATCTGCGCTGCAGTTTAAGTTTTTCGCCAGCATCATCGCCAGAATCGATACGTTCAGTACATGAAAGTACATCGACTCCTGCTCTTTGCCTGCCTGTGAAATCAAGTGCAATACCAGAGCGTCTTCACTCAGGATGGTATCAGCTAACTGACTGATCAACTGAGTGGCGTCCTCTATCGCATTCAGAGGACGTCCTTGCACTTTGCTCATCAGATGACGCACCTGTGCCATCGACTGAGCAAACGCTTTTTCGGTTTTTTGTAACTCCCGTCTGTGGGCTTTGGCTTGCTCTATGCGTTGCTCTTTATCCAACTGCATTTCAGTTCGTCGCTGCACATCTGCCAGGTCTTGTGTCACTGTACAGTCGGTGGTATCTGCTGATGTGTCGATAACAACAGCGCTGCGTTCCGGATAAAAATAAACGTACTCCAGTTCCAGCGACTGAATAATTCGAAGCTGTTGAGCGGACTCGACAATCAGCTTATTGGTCAAAAACGGATGTTTCATCCAACCAACAGGCAACTTAATGGCATAACCCAATTTAATATCTTTTGGCGCTATTTTGACAGGCACTTGAGTTACAACCTCTGCTGAGCTTTGCCTTGTGACGAAGCGGACGAACTTATAAATAATAACCAGTATAAATGCAATATTGAGTTACAGATTTTATCAATTTAATGCTTGGCTGAGTTTGGCTGATAACAAGGCTTAAAAGCAAGCCGCTGCTTTGCGTTTGCTTATGTATTGCTATTTAGTACCTTAATGCCTATGATTTTTTGCGCGCTTATTATGAAAAACTAATGAAATCAGACTGCTGTTAGGTTTTTTAGCAATAAATCGGTTAACATAAATCCTATTGTAGTAAGAATTTGATTTTGACCTGAATTGCAGGTCGATGTTTAGGGGATCTGCATGGCAAATCAGTTAAAAAGCCGGCCTCAAAGTATTCATGGCTGGGTGGCAGAAGAATTGGGCACCCGTATCGTCAGTGGCGTTTATTCACCGGGTGAATACATTCCGAATGAAACCAGCATAGGTGAAGAACTGGGGGTGTCCCGCACAGCGCTACGCGAGGCTTTTAAAATTCTGACATCCAAAGGGTTACTGGAGTCACGGCCGAAATTAGGCACCCGTATCCGGCCGCGTAAGCACTGGAATATGTTCGACAGCGAAATTTTAAGCTGGTGCTTTGAATCCAAACCCTCCCCGCAGTTTTTTATCTCTTTGTTTGAAATTCGCGAGATTTTTGAACCTGCGGCTGCGGAGTTGGCAGCGAAAAATCGCACAGAGGAACAGGCTGTGGTGCTGGGCGCTGCCTATGAGGCGATGGAAAAAGCTGAGATTGGTACTGATGCCGTGTTCTCCAGCGATTTGGATTTTCATATGGCGGTGCTGGATGCCACCAATAACGAATTTATGATCTCGTTAGGCATGACAATACAAACGGCTTTAATGGGCTTATTCCGTTTAAGCAGCTCGATTGCAGAAGAGTATGTCGATTCGTTGCCAGGTCACAAAGCGGTGTATCAGGCGATTGCAGCCGCAGAGCCAGCCAAAGCAAAAACAGAGATGTTCCAGTTGCTGGCCAAATCAAAAGAAAATTTAGCATACGCCTTAAAAAATCTGGCAAAACAACCAGAGTAAAACCAGGTCAGAGCTTTGGCTCTGACCTGAAAGTAGCCGCTTAGCCAAGCTTCAGCTTTTGACTCTATAACATCTTCACTTGCAACGGCTGTTTGGTATCCACAGCCAACGTATTGCGCAGCGGTAAACCAAACACCGGTGCTTCAATCTCAAATACATCGCCGGCCTGAGTTTCAATGCCATCACCAAAACTTAAAGTGGCGGTACCGAAGTAATGCAGATGTGCATCGCCCGGCCGGCAAAATAAAGCGTATTTAAAGTGGTGATGTTCCAAATTACTGATGCTGTGCGACATATTGTCTTCACCGCTGACAAAAGCTTTTTGCCACAGCAATTTACCGTCGCGATAGATACGGGATGTACCTTCAATATGAGCGGGTAAATCGCCGAGCAGCAACTCAGGACCGACAGCACAAGGCCGTAATTTGGAGTGTGCCAGGTATAAATAATTCAGCCGTTCAGTTTTGTGATCGGAAAACTCATTGCCTAAAGCAAAACCAATACGCCACGGCTGACCTTCAGCGTCATTGATATAAACCCCAACAATTTCCGGTTCTTCGCCACCATCTAAAGCAAAGGAAGGAGAGAGCAGTTGTGCACCGGGGGATACCACTATGCTGCCATCTCCTTTGTAAAACCATTCCGGCTGGACACCGGTTTCACCTGTTGCAGGTTTACCGCCATCCAAACCCAACTTAAACATTTTCATGGTATCTGTCAGTTCAGCCAGTGCTTTTCCGCTGGTTTGAGCATGCATGTTGGCGCGGGTATCGGCACTGCCTAAGTGCGTCAAGCCTGTGCCTGTGACCAGCAAATGCGCTTGGTCCGGATGATCAAAAGGCGCCAGTAAACGTCCTTCGGTGACTATCGCCTGATAATCCAGTCTCTGGTCACTGACCAGTTCGGTTACCAGTTGTTGTAATGGCTTTTTGGCTGCTAATGCCTGATTTGCCAATTGATAGACAGTCTGAACACCACTTAAAAGCTGAACCTCTGTGCTGGATAACACCAGAGCCACAGCGCGTTGCTGCTCTGGTGTAACACATTGAATTAAACGCATCGCACATCCTCGCCAATTTATTATTTGTATTACAATATCATTAATATCTGGTTTCTGCTTTCTGTTGTCAAGCAGAACTGTAGGGGTCTTGTACCCGCCTGTCTTAAGATACCTCTGTGCCCATCGACGGGTCGTGACAAGCCGCTGCCCCTACCATCCGCTCATTTATTAGTTCTGATCCTTATCCAAACCTTCACTGGTCATAATGACCCGCTTTAGAGTACCGTCTTTGTTGTAATACAATCTGTCTATCGCCACAGAACGGCGGAACTCGCCGCCATCAGGCTGGGCTGCTCCAGTGTGGTAGATAAAATAATCTTTGCCTTTAAACTCGATAATGGCCTGATGGTTAGTGGGAGAGTTGCCTGCCACTTCGTTCAGAATGTCCTGATAGACCCAAGGCCCGGTGATTTTTTTGCTGGTGGCGTAGACAATTTTTTCTGGAAAACCCGAGGCATACGACAGGTAATACAAGTCACCCTTCTTATGCACCCAAATGGCTTCGGTAAAATTCGGTAAGTCCAGACTCTGAATAGGGCCATCTAACTCAATCATATTGGCTTTGAGTTTGGCGTAACGGGGTTTGGTATTGCCCCAGAACAAATAGGCCTGACCATCGTCATCAATAAAGACCGAAGGGTCGATATCATCCCAGTCGATGTCGGTGTCGGTGGTCATATCGTTGGTAATAAGCGCTGTGCCGCGAGCATCTTTGAACGGCCCAAGCGGTGTATCACCTACAGCTACGCCGATGGCAAAGCCATTGATAGTGGCGTGTCGCACTGTGACATACCAATAAAACTTGCCGTCTTTTTCTATCACTTGTGATGCCCAGGCATCGCCTTTGGCCCAACTGAAATCTTTGGCTTTGAGTTTAGCGCCATGCGCCTGCCAGTTTTTCATGTCCTTGGAGGAAAACACCAGCCAGTCATGCATCACAAAAAAGCTGTTATTGTCTTTGGCTTCATCGTGGCCTGTGTACAAATACACCGTGTCGCCGACCACTAAAGCAGCCGGATCGGCAGTGCGTACGTCTGTAAATAATGGATTGGTTGCCCACAGATCAAAACTGGTCAGGCTCACGGATCCGGTCAGCAGTAAAAAGATAAAAATCTGAACGTTTTTCATAATACCCCTGTCGTGATTTATCAATAATTATCTTATAGTATTACCAATATGCCTAATATGAGCCGAATGTGCAAAAGTTGCACAGATCAAGAGCAGAAAAAATCTCTAATCAAATCAATGGATAGCTAAATAAGCTGCACTGCTTTGGTGAAAATTTTTTACGAACTGCTTGAACTTTGACTCAAGCTTGATGTATTAGTAATACAATATTATTAAATTAAATTGCTTCAGGATTCAACTATGGCCCAAGACGAAAAGAAAAAAGTGCAGCTTCGTTCTGCCAGCTGGTTTGGTACTAATGACAAAAACGGTTTTATGTATCGTAGCTGGATGAAGAATCAGGGCATTCCTGATCATCACTTTCAGGGCAAGCCGGTGATTGGCATCTGTAATACCTGGTCTGAGCTGACGCCTTGTAATGCGCATTTTCGTCAAATCGCCGAACGGGTGAAAAATGGCATCCGTGAAGCCGGTGGTATTCCGGTGGAATTTCCGGTGTTCTCCAATGGGGAATCGAATTTACGTCCAACCGCTATGTTAACGCGCAACTTAGCGGCTATGGATACCGAGGAAGCGATTCGTGGTAATCCTATAGATGGTGTGGTACTGCTGGTGGGGTGTGATAAAACCACTCCCGCCTTACTCATGGGCGCTGCCAGTTGCGACTTACCGACTATAGTCGTCACAGGCGGCCCTATGTTAAACGGCAAACACCACGGCAAAGATGTCGGCTCTGGCACGCTGGTGTGGCAAGCGCATGAAGAATACAAAGCGGGCCGCATCAGTTTAGAGCAGTTTATGGATATGGAAGCCAGCATGTCGCGTTCTGCCGGTACCTGTAACACTATGGGCACCGCCTCTACTATGGCTTGTATGGCGGAGTCCTTAGGCGCCAGTTTGCCCCACAATGCCGCCATTCCTGCGGTGGATTCACGTCGGTATGTGCTGGCGCATTTATCCGGTATGCGTATTGTTGAAATGGTGCATGAAGATTTAAAACTGTCGAAAATTTTGACTAAAGATGCCTTTATTAATGCCATTCGCACCAACGCGGCGATAGGTGGTTCCACCAATGCAGTGATCCACTTAAAAGCCATCGCAGGTCGTATAGGCGTGGATTTATCTCTGGATGACTGGTCACACGGCAAAGGTATTCCGACGCTAGTCAACCTGCAACCGTCTGGCAAGTACCTGATGGAAGAGTTCTATTACTCGGGCGGTTTGCCGGCAGTGCTGCGCCGTTTAGGCGAAAACGGCATGCTGAATACAGAGGCCTTGACGGTAAACGGCAAAACGATTTGGGATAATGTCAAAGACGCTGCATGTTACAACGACGATGTGATCCGAACTATCGACAACCCCTTGGTTGCCAGCGGTGGTATTTGCATTTTACGCGGCAACTTAGCGCCTCGTGGTGCAGTACTGAAGCCGTCCGCCGCCAGCCCGCATTTATTAAAGCATCGTGGTAAAGCCGTGGTGTTTGAAAACTTCGATATGTACAAAACCCGCATTAATGACCCAGAGCTGGACATTGATGAAAATAGCATCATGGTGCTGAAAAACTGTGGACCCAAAGGCTACCCTGGCATGGCCGAAGTCGGCAATATGGGGTTACCGCCTAAGGTGCTGAAAAAAGGCATTAAAGACATGGTGCGTATATCTGACGCCCGTATGAGCGGTACAGCTTTTGGTACTGTGGTGCTGCATGTCACACCTGAAGCCATGGAGTTAGGGCCTTTAGCTGCGGTGCAAGAAGGTGATTATATTCAACTGGACGCACACAATGGTGTGTTGCATCTGGAAGTGTCGGACGAAGAACTCGCCGCACGTTTAGAGAAATTAAAAGCCACCCAGGTGATTATGCGCACCGGGGGTTATCTGGAAATGTATCGCGAACGGGTATTACAGGCCGATGAAGGCTGCGACTTCGACTTTTTGGTCGGTTGTCGTGGTGCTGCAGTGCCAGCCCATTCGCACTAGTTTAGGCATTGGTACTCTGGTATTTCAAATCCCAGGGGAGGCCGGGCTTGTCAGGTGGGTGGTGCCAGCCTGACAAGCTATTTTATACGAGGCAAAATAATGAATTTAACCAATCACTACCCCAGCCTGAAAGGAAAGACAGTATTTATCAGTGGCGGTGGTTCAGGCATTGGTGCTTGTCTGGTCGAAGCTTTTATTGCCCAGGGCGCTAAAGTGGCTTTTGTTGATATTCTGCAGGCTGAATCTAAGGCCTTAGTGGCTGATTTAACTGCAAAATACCCAGAAGCGGAGCTTAAGTTTTACGCCTGTGATTTGCTGAATATTGATGATTTAAAGCAGGTGATAGCGCAGGTTAAACAACAGCTTGGCGCTATTGGCGTATTAATCAACAACGCGGCCAGCGATACCAGACACAACTTTCTGGAAGTCACGCCAGAGTATTGGGACCAACGGGTCAATATCAATTTACGCCATCAGTTTTTTGCTATTCAGGCGGTGTATCCGCAGATGAAAGAGCTGGGCGGAGGTTCCATTATTAACTTAGGTTCAATGAGCTGGTACGAAAGTCAGGGCGGTATGCCTGGCTACACCAGTTCAAAAGCTGCAGTGCTTGGACTCACCCGTGGTTTAGCCCGTGATTTAGGACCGGACAAAATCCGCGTTAATACCTTAACACCAGGCTGGGTGATGACAGAGCGCCAATTGAAGTATTGGGTGAACGAAGAAACAGCACGGGATATTGAAAAAAATCAATGCGTCAAAGACAGCCTGATGCCGGAAGATATCGCCGCTATGGCGCTGTTTCTGGCCTCAGACGACAGCAAATTGTGCACAGCACAAAACTTTATTGTGGACGGTGGCTGGATTTAACTGCGTTGGAGTGTTCAGCCACTTTTTTGAATTGTTACCACGAACAAGGGTTTAGTAAAGATGATTACAGGTCAACAACTGATTAATGGGCAATGGGTGCAGGGTGAGGCAGGTCAATATCAGGCAGTTAACCCTGCTACTGCCGCTTTTATTGAGCCTGTAATGAGTTATGCCAGCAAAGCTCAGGTCCAACAGGCTGTGGCTGCTGCTGCGGCTGCGGCGCCGGTTTTTGCGGCTACAACACTTAAGCAGCGAGCTGAGTTTTTAGAGTTGTGCGCTGAAGAAATTATGGCGTTAGGCGATGCACTGCCAGAGCGTGTCGCGCAGGAAACCGGCTATCCGAAAGCCCGCGCTGAAGGCGAACGCGCCCGCACTGTTAATCAGCTACGTTTATTTGCCTCGTCTATACGCTCTGGTGAATACCTGAATATTCGTATTGATACCGCCTTGCCTGATCGCCAGCCTTTGCCGCGTCCTGATTTGCGTTACACCAATCAGCCGATAGGGCCTGTAGTAGTGTTTGGTGCCAGTAACTTTCCACTGGCTTTTTCTGTGGCAGGTGGTGATACAGCCGCTGCTTTAGCAGCGGGCTGCCCTGTGATTGTCAAAGGTCACAACTCCCACCCCGGTACTTGTGAGCTGGTCGCGCATGCGTTACACAAGGCGGTACAAAAAAGTAGCTTACCTGCTGGTGTGTTCTCTTTAATTATGGGCGCAGGCCGTGAAGTAGGTGCTGAACTGGTGGTGGCGCCGGAAGTAAAAGCTGTGGGTTTTACAGGCTCTTTAGCCGGTGGCATGGCGTTGTTTCAACTGGCCAATAACAGGCCTGAACCTATACCTGTGTTTGCCGAAATGGGTAGCGTTAACCCTGTGGTGTTATTGCCGGAGGCGCTGGAGCAAAACGCCGAAGCTATCGCCGCTGGTTTTGTGGGTTCTTTAACTTTGGGAGTAGGTCAGTTCTGTGTCAATCCGGGCGTTGCTGTGGCCATTCAAAGCCCGGCGCTGGATAGATTCTGTCGCGCAGCCTCTGCCGCCTTAGCCAAAGTACCAGCGGGTGTGATGCTCAACGAGGGCATAGCCGCCGCTTATCAAAAAGGCACGGCGCATTTATCGGCTCAAACCGGCGTTGAGCTGGTGGGCTCTGGCGAGGCAGTGGGTGACAAGGCCGGATTTTGCACTCAGGCCAAACTGTTTAAAGTCACAGCCGAAGCCTTTTTGGCCAATCCTCATTTGCAGGAAGAAGTGTTTGGTCATGTTTCAGTGTTAGTGAGCTGTGCCGACCAGGCGCAACTGCTGGCGGTAGTGCGGGCGTTAAAAGGCCAGTTGACGGGTACTGTACAGGCCACAGCAGCAGAACTTGCCACTCAGACCGAACTCATCAGCCTGCTGCGGCAAAAAGTAGGCCGTCTGGTGGTGAATAATTTCCCGACCGGTGTCGAAGTTTGTGATGCCATGATGCATGGCGGACCTTTCCCTGCGGCCACTGATGCGCGTTTTACCTCGGTAGGCACGGCCTCTATTGCCCGTTTTGTTCGCCCTATTTGTTTCCAGAATTACCCGCCAGAGTTATTGCCACCAGAGCTGCAAAACGCCAATCCATGGCGAGTGCCGCGTTTGGTCAATGGCGTAAAAACCAGCGCAGCGGTTGATGCTTAACATGAGCTTTGTCGTTACCACTGAAACTCTGCAGGTGGCTGCGTTAAAGCGGCCCTTGCAGCTAATTACGCTGACTAATCCGGCCGGACTCACTGTGACGCTTAGTAATTTAGGCGCAGCTTTATGGTCTGTGTTGATGCCAGGCTTGGTAGCAGAATCAGGCTGCGCTGAAAAAACAGAGCTTTTGCAAAACTATCAGGACCCAGCTCAGTTTGCCCGCAATCCTTATTATTTTGCTGTGACTATAGGCCGGGTGGCGAACCGTATTGGCGCTGCCGCTTATATGCAGCACGGCCAGGTCATTTCCTTGCTGGCCAATGAAGGACCGAATCAATTGCATGGTGGCCCTGATGGTTTAGGTGCCAGGTTTTGGAGTTTTGATATAGACCAGCAAAACGACAGAGTCAGTGTCACTTTTCGCATCACCAGCCCGGAGGGCGACCAGGGCTTTCCGGGCCAGTTGGACGTGCAATTGCGGTATACCTTACTGGCGCATCATGAGCTGGTACTGGAGTACAGCGCAGTATCCGATACAGACACGCCTGTTAGTCTGACCAATCATGCCTATTGGGCTATAGGTGGTGTTGGTCAAGGCACAGTGCTTGAACAGCAACTGCAGCTCGACGCCGACTTTGTACTGGCGTTGGATAAACAACTGGTACCGACAGGCGAGTTAGCGCCTGCCACCGCCGCTTTTGATTTTAAAGCGGGTAAGCGGATAGGCCAGGATATCAGTCAGCTTGAAAATGGTTATGACCATTATTTTGTGCTGAATAAAGACCGCGATTTAAACAGGCCCGCGGCCTTAGTCAGGGATCCGGTTTCGGGCCGTACTCTGCAGTTGTTTACTGATCAACCAGGCATCCAGTTTTACAGCGGTAACTTTTTGGATGGCAGCATAGTGGGCAACCACGGCAGGCCGATAGAGAAATACGCGGCGTTATGCCTGGAGCCGCATGGCTATCCAAATGCGGTCAATAAAGCAAATTTTCCACCAGTGTTGCTAAAAGCTGGCCAGTTATACCGGCAGTGCAGCCGTTTTGTTTTGGGGTATAGCTAGGGCGTTACAGCAACAGAGTTCAATCACTTCAGGTCCGTCTTTAAAAAATATCATAAGGGCCTGTTTGACAAGGGGAGTCGACCTATGAAAATCAAATCCATAGTTGCAGGTTTGGGCCTGTGTTTTATCTGTCACAGCAGTTTTGCTACCACTGTTGGTTTTGCTCAGGTGGGCTCAGAAAGCGGCTGGCGGACCAGTTTCTCCGAGTCTGTCAAAGCGGAAGCGAAAAAACGCGGTATAGAGCTGAAGTTTTCTGATGCACAGCAAAAACAGGAAAATCAAATCAAAGCGGTGCGCAGTTTTATTGCTCAGGGCGTGGACGCTATTATCATAGCCCCTGTGGTTGAAACCGGCTGGACTCCGGTACTAAAAGAAGCCAAGCGTGCCCGCATCCCAGTGGTGATTGTCGACCGTAATGTGCAAGTGCAGGACGAATCGTTATTTGTCACCCGCATTGCTTCTGATTTTGTCGAAGAAGGCCGCAAAGCGGCGACCTGGTTAATGAGCCAACCTCAGGCGCAACAGCAATGCAATATCATCGAACTGCAAGGCACGGTGGGCGCTACAGCCGCCATAGACCGCGCTAAAGGCTTTAACGAAGTCTTAGCAAAACACCCACAAGCCAAAATCGTTCGCAGCCAAACCGCTGAGTTTACCCGCGCTAAAGGCAAAGAAGTGATGGAGTCCTTGCTGAAAGCCGAGCAGGGCGGCAAAAGCATTTGTGCACTTTGGGCCCATAACGATGAAATGGCGTTAGGTGCGATTCAAGCCATTAAAGAGGCAGGCTTAAAGCCGGGCAAAGATATGCTGGTGGTGTCTGTGGATGCGGTGCCGGATTATTTTAAAGCCATGGCGGATGGTGAGGCTAATGCCACTGTAGAGTTAAATCCACATTTAGGTGGTCCGGCTTTTGACGTGATAGAAGCCTATCTGCAAGGGAAAAAAGACATAGAAAAGCTTATTCGTACCACAGGGGATTTATTCCTGCAGGACACGGCTGCTGCTGAATACGAAAAAAGACGCCTGAACTAAGTCGCTGTTTTGGTTATTCAGTTTGGTTACTCAGGAGTGTCTGATGTCAGAACAGATCCATAATACCGCCAGGCCTGTGCTACAACTGCGGCAGATCAATAAAAACTTCCCGGGCGTAAAAGCGCTGCAGCAGGCAGAGCTACGGTTATACGCCGGGGAAGTGCATGCCTTGTTGGGGGAAAATGGTGCAGGTAAATCTACGCTGGTTAAAGTGATGACAGGTGTGCTGCAAAAAGATAGTGGCGAGATGCTGCTGGATGGGACAGCACAAAGTTTTGCCACGCCTAAAGATGCGCAGCACGCAGGTATCAGCACTGTGTATCAGGAAGTTAATTTACTGCCGAATTTATCGGTCGCGCATAACCTGTTTTTAGGTTCAGAACCGAAACGTTTTGGCTTGATTGACAAAAAAGCCATGGCACATCAGGCGCGGCAGTTATTAAGCAGTTTTGGTCTGGATATTAATGTCACTGCACCTTTGTCTGATTACTCTGTTGCGGTGCAACAACTGGTGGCTATAGCCCGTGGTATAGCCCCGAAACGCGGTGCCGCTTGCACCAAAGTGCTGGTGCTGGATGAGCCCACCGCCAGTTTAGATGCCGACGAAGTCCACACTTTATTCCAGGTGCTACGCCAGTTGAAACAACAAGGGGTAGCTATTGTTTTTATCACCCACTTTTTGGATCAGGTCTATCAAATCAGCGACCGTATTACGGTGATGCGGAACGGCTGTTTTGTTGGTGAATACCAGACTGCCCATTTAAATAAGGCTGAACTTATTGCCGCTATGCTGGGAAAAGAGCTGAGCCAGCAGCGCCACCACACAGCTTGTCTGGCTGTGGAACAGTCCGAAGCTATTTTATCGGCGCGCCAGTTGAGCTCTGGTCAGTCGGTGCAGCAGTTGGATTTGGAGTTACCGCAAGGGCAGGCTGTAGGGCTGGCCGGTTTATTAGGTTCTGGCCGGACTGAAATTTGTCGCCTGCTGTTCGGTTTGGACCAGGCCGATGGCGGCAGCTTAAGTTTTGCCGGGAAAGAGGTCAAGCTAAGTACTCCAGCCCAGGCTATCGCCCTTGGTATTGCGCTTTGTCCTGAAGATCGTAAAACCGAAGGCATGATTGCGCCTTTATCCATCCGGGAAAATATCAGCTTAGCGCTGCAGGCCAAACAAGGTTGGTGGCGGCTGATTTCGAAAAAGAAACAGCAACAACTGGCTGATTTTTATATTGAAAAATTGCAAATCGCGACGCCGGACTCAGACAAAGCTATAGGTCAATTAAGTGGTGGCAATCAGCAAAAAGTCATTCTGGCGCGTTGGCTGGCGGTGGAGCCTAAGCTGTTGTTGTTGGACGAGCCGACCCGGGGTATTGATATCGGTGCTCATGCTGAAATTTTGCAGCTCATTCGTCAGCTTTGTCAGCAGGGCATGTCGTTATTGGTGACGTCTTCTGAGCTGGAAGAGCTCACTGCCTTTGCCAGCAAAATAGTGGTGATGCGTGACCGCAGAAAAGTAGCAGAGCTAGCTGGTGGGGATCTGAATCCGGATCGCATTATGGCTGCTATTGCCGGAGCCAGCGTATGACGAACGAGGCAACAGTTTTGAACTCACACCATTCTGATCAATTAGAAGCCGACCAATTAAAAGCGGATCAACTAAAAACCGCCAGGCAGGCGCGTTATAGCCCAGGTCAGTCAGCGCATAAATTCAGCCTGTATCTGTATCCTTTGCTGGCTTTAGCTTTGTTATTGCTGGTGAATGTGCTGATGGATCCGCAGTTTTTTTCACTGCAATGGCAGGATGGCCGTTTATATGGGCCCTTGATTGATATTGTCAATCGCAGCGCACCAGTGGCTTTACTGGCCATAGGTATGAGTTTAGTCATAGCCACGGGCGGTATTGACTTGTCGGTTGGCGCTGTGATGGCAATTTGCGGCGCAGTGTGCGCTAACTTATTACTGCTGGGGGATTGGTCCATTCCTGCGGTGATAGGCCTGGCTGTACTGACAGGTGTGGGCTGTGGTCTGCTTAACGGCGTGATGGTCAGTTACCTCGGCATTCAGCCTATAGTGGCGACTTTGGTGCTGATGGTAGCAGGTCGGGGAGTGGCGCAGCTATTAAATCAGGGCCAGATTGTCACCTTTCAAAACCCTGACTTTGCCGCTTTAGGTTCAGGCTCCTTTTTAGGTTTGCCCGTGCCTGTCTGGCTGGTGCTGCTGGCACTGCTGATTATGCAGTTGCTATTGCGCCGCACCGCCTTGGGCCTCTTTATCGAAGCTGTGGGCTGTAATGCCAAAGCCAGTCGTTATTTGGGCATAGACGACAGGGGCATTAAACTGGCTGTGTATATACTGGCCGGAGGCTGCGCGGCTTTGGCCGGTATTATCGCCACAGCCGATATTCAGGGCTCGGATGCCAATAACGCCGGGTTATGGTTAGAGCTGGATGCGATTTTAGCTGTAGTGATAGGCGGGGCAGCTTTAACAGGAGGGCGTTTTTCGCTGCCCCGCGCTGTGATAGGGGTGCTGATTATCCAGGCCTTAAGCACCACCATAGTGGTCAGTGGTTTACCTGCAAAATTTAATTTATTAATTAAAGCCTTAGTCATATTGCTTGTACTGATGTTGCAGTCAGAATTGTTTCGCAACCAGCTAAAAGCTCTGTTGAGCTTTGGCAAAGCGCGTGGAGGAAAAGCCTGATGTCCCGCACTTACTTACCTTTGTGGATCACTTTTGCACTGGTGCTGCTGATGTTTGCTGCTGGTGCCAGCCAGTTTGATGGTTTTGCCAGTCTGCGAGTGGTTACTAACTTAATTAGCGACAATGCCTTTTTGCTGGTGACAGCCTTGGGAATGACCTTGGTGATTTTATCCGGTGGCATAGACCTGTCGGTTGGTTCTGTTATTGCATTAAGCGGTGTGGCGGCGGCCTTATTGATTGGGCCTTACCAATGGCACCCGCTACTGGCTTTTGCGCTGATCTTGCCGTGCGCTGCGCTCTTTGGTGCTGGTATGGGGGCTTTAATTCAGTATTACCAGTTACAACCTTTTATTGTCACTTTGGCCGGCATGTTTTTAGCCCGGGGTGTAGCAACGCTATGGAGTGAAGAGTCTATTGCTATCGAACATCCTTTTTATGATGCTGTGGCGGAGTTTGGATTAGAGCTACCGGATGGTGGCTGGCTGGGCGCAACCTCTTTGTTGACCATAGCTTTGGTGCTGCTGATGTTGGTACTTACTCACTACAGCCGCTTTGGCTCCTATATCTATGCCTTAGGTGGCAATAGCCAGTCGGCCCAATTGATGGGGGTTCCTGTCGCCCGCACCACCATTTTGTTGTACGCCACCAGCAGTATGTTGGCTGCTATGGCCGGTATTATTTTTAGTTTTTACACCTACTCAGGTTATGCACTGGCTGCGGTGGGTGTGGAGCTGGATGCAATAGCTGCGGTAGTGATAGGCGGTACCTTACTGACAGGCGGCAGCGGTTTTATTATTGGCACTGTGTTAGGTGTAGTGCTGATGGGCCTTATTCAAACCTATATCAATTTTGACGGCAGCTTAAGTAGCTGGTGGAGCAAAATAGTGATAGGAGGCTTGCTGTTTTTCTTCATCGCTTTGCAAAAGTTATTAAGCCGTAGCTGGCAACAAAAAGCTGGAGGCAAAGCATGAGTGAATTGACCTTATTGCACAGCATCCCGCTGCAAAACAAATTAGGTGAAGGCATCATCTGGCATGCTGCCAGCCAGTCAGTCTGGTGGACTGATATTCATGGCCGTTTTTTGTATCAGTTATTTTGGCCTTCATTGCAGCTTAACAGCTATCCGCTGCCGGAACGTATGAGCTGTTTTGCTTTACTAAACCCTAATGACCCCATGCGCTCTGACTATTCGCTGCTGGTGGCGTTTGAGTCAGGTTTTGCTTTGTATCAACCAGCTACTCAGGACATCTTCTGGCTGGCCAAACCTGAAAGGCATTTATCTGGCAATCGTATGAACGATGGCCGGGTTGACCGTCAGGGCCGGTTTTGGGCTGGAACTATGCGGGAACTCAACCCAGATCAGACCGGCACTTTATACCGGCTGGACCAGCAAGGCTGCCATCCGGTGCTCCCCGGTTTACAGATCCCCAATAGCCTGTGCTGGAATAAAAACAGCAGTCTGATGTATCACGCTGACTCCCCCACAGGGCAGATTTATTGCTATCAGTTTGAGGCGGGTCAAGGTTCTGTTGGGCACAGCGAGTTGTTTGCTACAGTACCAGCAGGGGCTGAACCTGATGGCGCAGTGATAGATGCGGACGATCATTTGCTCTGCGCTTTGTGGGGTGGTAATGCGATAGCCCGTTATTCGCCTTCAGGACAGCAAGTGGCAGTCCATCCTTTGCCTGTCAGCCAGCCCACTTGTCTGGCTTTTGCTGGGCCTGAACTGGACCTGCTGTTTGTCACCACAGCCCGGCAAGGCTTAACAGAGCCGCAGTTACAGGCTGAACCTGAAGCCGGTAGTTTATTGATTTATCAGTCACCTTATCAGGGCTTGCCTGAATCCGAACTGGCGGTCATGGATTGGTTGGTGTTGCAGAAAAACGGAGGTTGTGATGTGGAAGCTGGTTAGTGTTTTATGGATAAGTCTGCTGAGTGGTCACCTGCTGGCGCAGGATGCCGGGCTTTTGATTAAAAACCGCGCCGATCCCTGGGTCTATCGTGCTGCAGCCGATTCTTACTATTTCACCGCTTCAGTACCTGAGTTTGATCGGATAGAGCTGCGTCATAGTTCAACTATTCAAGGCTTAGCAAAGGCGGATGCCAAAGTCATCTGGCGCAAAAAACATCAAGGACCAATGAGTGCCAATATCTGGGCGCCTGAGATACATCGGATAGACGGTGCCTGGTATATCTATTTTGCCGCAGGTAAGGCGGATGAGCCCTTCCATATCCGTACTTATGTGTTAAAAAACAGCGCCGCCGATCCGCTGCAGGGGCAGTGGCAGGAGTTGGGGCCACTGAATACCGGCTGGGATAGTTTTAATCTGGACGCTACGCATTTTCAACACAAGGGCCAGCATTATCTGGTTTGGGCCCAGCAGGACAACAACAAAAGCTATAACAGCGCCTTGTGGATAGCGAAAATGCGCAGTGCTACAGAGCTGGAACTTCCCGCCACTTTACTGACCGAGCCTGTGCTTGATTGGGAGACTCAGGGGTACAAAGTCAACGAAGGCCCCGCTGTGCTGATTAAACATGGCAAAGTCTGGCTGGCGTATTCAGCCAGCGCTACCGATCATCGTTATGCCATGGGCTTACTGACCGCTTCTGTCGATGCCGACTTACTAAAAACCGAAAGCTGGACTAAAGCGCCCCGGCCGGTATTTTTTACCAACGACAGCCTCAAGCGTTTTGGCCCTGGTCATAACAGTTTTGTGCTGGCCGAAGATGGTGTCACGGATTTAATGCTGTATCACGCCAGGGATTACAAAGACATTCAGGGCAATCCACTGCTTGATGGTAATCGCCACACCAGGGTTCGTCCTCTGTACTGGACAGAGCTAGGCGAATTAGACTTTGCTCAGGATCAGCCTGACTAACATCATGTTCCTTTAAAGCCTACTGTTTACGCCTTGTAACAATTTTGTTGCAGGGCGTTTTTGTTTTTCGTTTAGTCTTTAGTCTTTGTCATTCTCTTTCAACAAAGGGCAGGGAGAAGGTATGAGGTTAAAACAGTCGGCTTTGGCATTGCTGCTGGGGCTGGTGTTCAATTCAGCACAAGCCACAGAAGCCAAGGATATTCAAAGCTTTACACTTAAAAATGGCATGAAAATACTGGTATTGGAAGACAGTTCTATTCCAAACGCCAACAGCTATTTGTTCTGGAAAGTAGGGTCGCGTAATGAGTATCCCGGTATCACCGGTATCTCACATTTCTTTGAACATATGATGTTTAACGGTGCGAAAAAATACGGCCCTAAGATGTTTGACCGCACTATGGAAGCCGCTGGTGGCGCCAATAATGCCTACACCACAGAAGATTTAACCGTCTACACCAATTGGTTTCCGGCCAACGCGCTGGAGACTATTTTTGATTTAGAGGCTGACCGCATCGCCAATCTGGATATCAACGCTAACATGGTCGAGAGCGAACGCGGTGTAGTGGCTTCGGAGCGCACCACTGGCCTTGAAAACTCCAATTTCCGCACTATTCAGGAAGAACTCAAAGCTGTGGCCTTTCATGCCCATCCCTATAGTTGGTCTGTGATTGGCCATGAGTCAGATATCAACGCCTGGACTTTGGAGGATTTAAAGCGATATCACAAAACCTATTACGCCCCCAACAATGCCGTGATGGTGGTAACAGGGGCAGTGAAGGTTTCTGAAGTGAAAAGGCTGGCAGAGCAGTATCTGGAACCTATTCCAGCTCAGCCAAAGCCAGACGCTGTGCGAACAGTGGAGCCGGTGCAAAAAGGCGAACGTCGGGTTTATGTGCAAAAAGCCTCAGTCACCAGCCCCAACTTGCTACTGGGCTTTCATATCCCAGCCAGCTCCAGTCCGGATTATTACGCGCTGGATTTACTGAACTCTATTTTAGGCGATGGCAACAGCTCACGTTTGTATCAGGGGCTGGTTGACAAAGAGTTAGCTGTCGATGTGTTTAGCTATTTGCCTATGTCCTTTGACCCGAATTTATTTTATCTGATGGCGGTAGCCACCCCAGGCGTAAAAGCGGCTGATCTGGAAACGGCCTTGATTGCGGTGATCAACAACGTTGCCAAACAAGGCATCACTCAGGCTGAGCTTGAAAAAGCCAAAAACCAAAAGTTGATGCAGTTTTACCGTGAAATGGAAACCATCAATGGCAAAGCTGACATTATCGGCACCTACGAGTTGTATTTTGGCAGTTATCAAAAGTTGTTTGAAGCACCGAAAAACTATCAACAAGTCACGCCTGCTGATATCCAGCGAGTGGCGCAACAGTATCTGAAAAAATCCAACCGCACCGTTGCAGTGCTGGACTCTGCTGAGGATAAAGATTTATGAAGCATTTCACTCAAACAGCAAAAGCAGCGGCTTGGGTTGTCTTCGGCGCTTTAGTATTGAACAGCTCAGTGATGGCAGAACAAAGCGCTGAACACAACAACAGCCAAAGCAGCTTTCAGTTGCCAGCCTATGAAAAGTTTAAGCTGGACAATGGTTTAACTGTGTTTTTATTACCACAGCACGAGGTACCGTTAATCACGGTGCAGGCCACTGTGCGGGCTGGTGCAGTAAATGACTCAGTGGCTGGTTTGTCTCAGCTCACCAGCCAGGCACTGTTGTTAGGCGCAGGTGGTAAAAGCAAAGCAGAGATTGAGCAGCAGGTCGATTTTCTCGGAGCCAGTTTAACCAGTGAGGGCTCAATGGAAGGCTCCAGCCTGCGGGCTGATTTTATGGCAAAAGATACAGCGCAAATGCTGGCTATAGTGCACAGCGTACTCACGCAGCCCAGTTTTGATAGCGCAGAGTTTGATAAGTTAAAAGCCCGTCAGATTGCCGCTGTGGCTCAGGCCAAAGAAAGCCCGCGCATGGTGATAGACCAGTACTTTAATAAGCAGCTCTTTGGCTCACATCCTTACGGTAATGCTATCTCCGGTACAGCCGAGTCATTAAAAGGCATCCGCCAGCAGCAGGTGAAACACTTTCATCAGAGTTATTATCAGCCTGCCAATACAGCCATCAGCATAGTGGGAGATTTTAAGCCTGCGACAATGAAAACCCAGTTGGAGAAACTCTTTGCCGGCTGGAACAATAGCACCGCAGTAAACCAACCTGATTTAACAGCGGCGCTGCCGAAGGCTGATAAAGCCAGGGTGCTGCTGGTCAATAAAGCCGATGCGATAGAAACCACCTTCAGCATAGGTGGCCTGGGGGTAACACAGCGTAATCCGGATTATGTTGGCATTAGTGTGGTGAACACAGTGCTGGGTGGGCGTTTTACTTCCTGGCTGAATGACGAGCTGAGGGTGAATTCGGGTCTAACTTATGGCGCCCGCTCTGGCTTTGACCGTTACTCCGCCAGCGGCACCTTTAGTATCGGCAGTTTTACCAAAACCGAAAGTACCAAGGCTGCACTGGATTTAGCTCTAAAAACCTATCAGCGTTTGTGGGATAAAGGCATAGATCAAGCGACGTTAGACTCGGCCAAAGCTTATGTCAAAGGTCAGTTTCCGCCACGCTTTGAAACCAATGCCGCTTTAGCGGCTTTGCTTGGAGATATGTATCTCTATGGTTTTAATCAGGATTTCATCAATAGCTTCCAAAGCAAAGTGGACCAACTGACTGTGGCGGAGAGTCAACGTCTGATCAACAGCTATTTTCCGAAAGAGAAGCTGCAGTTTGTGCTGATTGGCAAAGCTGATGCAATCAAAGACATAGCTAAAACCTATGGTGAAGTCAGGCAGTTGGATATTCAGGCTGCAGGCTTTGCTGACTGAGCACAACAGCTAAAGATACAAACCCGGTTGAGTCCGGGTTTTTATTTAGATACTTTTATTTGTAATACAATAGTATTGAATTATTATTTATCCTGTCTGTACCAGACAAGCCAGCAACATAGCTGGTATTTCTATGCAAAATGACAGGGGATTTTATGACAACTTTTACTACGGCTATAAAAAGGGCGCCACTATGGCTGGCACTGAATCTGGTGTTGCTTTCAGCCTGTGGTGGCTCAGCAGGTACAGATACGGTATCTGCGCCACCTACGTCAGGTGCGCCAACTCCGGTCGTAACACCGCCGCCTGCAGCGAACACTCCAACTTTTAGCAATGTGGCAGTACACGACCCCTCAGTGATCAAAGTAGGCGCAGAGTTTTATGTTTTTGGCTCTCATTTAGCGGCCGCTAAATCTACCGACTTGCAGCATTGGACTCTGGTTGCAGATGGCGTTAATGCCAATAATAAACTGATGCCCAATGCTGCCACTGAAATCAAAGAAACCTTTGACTGGGCACAAACATCCACGCTGTGGGCGGCCGATGTGATTGAAATTGGCGGTAAGTTTTATATGTATTACAACGCCTGCAAAGGGGATTCTCCCCGTTCAGCTTTAGGGATAGCTGTAGCTGACTCGGTTGAGGGGCCTTACAAAAACCAACAGCTATTACTGAAATCCGGAATGTGGGGCGAACCCAGTGAAGATGGCTCAATTTACGATGCCACCATTCATCCGAATGTCGTCGACCCGGATGTGTTTTTTGATAAAAATGGCCGCTTATGGCTGTTGTATGGTTCTTATTCGGGCGGTTTATTTATCCTGGAGCTGGATAAAACCACTGGTATTCCTTTGCCTGATCAGGGTTATGGCAAACATCTGATGGGAGGCAATCACAGCCGAATAGAAGGTGGCTACGTGCTGTACAGCCCAGACAGCGATTATTATTACCTCTTTGTTTCCTTTGGTGGGCTGGATGCTAATGGCGGTTACAATATACGTGTGGCGCGTTCCAGTAATCCCGAAGGTCCATACTTTGATGCGGCAGGCAACTCGATGGCCGATGTGAAATCCAATCCAGCTCTGCCTTTATTCGATGACGCCAGCATAGCGCCTTATGCCGAAAAGTTGATGGGTAATTTCCTGTTTGAACGTCAAGGCACTGAAGCTGGGACTGGCATAGGCACAGGTTATGTCTCGCCGGGCCATAACTCGGCATATTACGACGAAAGCAGCGGTCAATACTTTCTGCTATTCCATACCCGTTTTCCCCAGCAAGGTGAGCAGCATCAACTGCGGGTACATCAGATGTTTATTAACAAAAATGGCTGGCCTGTGGTCGCACCGCACCGTTATGCGGCCAACGATGATAAAACTGTGACAGCAGAGCAGTTGGCTGGTCGCTATAAACTGATTGAACATGGTAAAGATATTTCGGCAGAACTTAAAAAGCCTATCAGTATTCAACTGCTGGCTGACGGCAGCATCAGTGGCGACAAAACCGGGCGCTGGACCTACGGCACAGAACAGCAGATCAGGATCAGCCTGGCTGGTGATGATTATGAAGGCGTGGTATCAAGGCAGTGGCATGAAACACCAGCCCAATGGGTGGTCACTTTCAGTGCTTTGTCTGCGCAAGGCAAAAGTATCTGGGGGTCTAAGAACTAGGAGCAGAACTCTGGCCCGGATCCTTGATGTTAAGACAGGAAAGAAAAAACCCAGCCGAAGCTGGGTTTCAATTTATGGCAGGGGTACAGGGATTCGAACCCCAGAATGGCGGGATCAAAACCCGCTGCCTTACCGCTTGGCTATACCCCTGCAGAACTGTCGTGACTCACTTTGTGCAATATGATGATTACACTGCCACTTCAATTAAATGGCAGGGGTACAGGGATTCGAACCCCAGAATGGCGGGATCAAAACCCGCTGCCTTACCGCTTGGCTATACCCCTGCAAAAACTGCAGAATTCTTACTTGCTTGGTGCGGAAGAAGAGACTCGAACTCTTACGCCTCGCGGCGCTGGAACCTAAATCCAGTGCGTCTACCAATTTCGCCACTTCCGCTAACACTGGACGAACAAATTAAGTGGTGGCTACAGCGGGAATCGAACCTGCGACCCCAGCATTATGAGTGCTGTGCTCTAACCAGCTGAGCTATGTAGCCACTGTGTCTTAGTTGTCCTAAGCAAGTGGCGCGTATTATGCTCATCAGGCTTTTTTGCGTCAACCGTTTTTTTACCACATCTTTGACTATTCGGTTTGTTTGCTGGTTTTCTATGCAAGTTGATGTCAGCACCACCAGTTTTTCCACTTTTTCCGCACTTTGCTTGGGCATATACGATGGATGGGGTAGTATCGGATCGTACTTAAAACAAAAAAATGAGCTGCTTTTGTAAAAAAGCAAGCCAGAGGTAACCCTATGTCCACAGCGGTAAAACAGGCCCGTTGGCCACGACAAATCCCTTATATTATTGCCAGTGAGGCCTGCGAGCGCTTTAGCTTCTATGGCATGCGCAATATTTTAACGCCATTTCTGATGACGGCCTTGCTGTTGTCTGTGCCAGAGCATTTAAGAGCAGGGGAAGCCAAAGACGTATTTCACTCTTTTGTTATCGGCGTGTATTTTTTCCCATTATTAGGTGGCTGGCTCGCCGACCGTTATTTGGGGAAATACAACACCATTTTATGGCTGAGCATTGTCTATGTGATTGGTCATTTGTTTTTAGCCTTGTTCGAAACCAGTAAAGAGGGCTTTTACACTGGCTTGTTTTTAATAGCGTTGGGCTCGGGTGGCATTAAACCCTTAGTTTCGGCTTTTATGGGCGATCAGTTTGACCAGAGTAATAAGGCGCTTGCGCAAAAAGCCTTTGATATCTTTTATTTCACCATCAACTTCGGCTCTTTTTTCGCATCTTTACTGATGCCCTTGACGTTAAAACATTTTGGCCCAGCAGTGGCTTTTGGTATTCCTGGTGTGCTGATGGCGCTGGCGACTTTGTTTTTTTGGTTAGGCCGTCATCGTTATGTGCATGTGGCGCCTGAGCCTAAAGATCCGCATAGCTTTTTAAAAGTGGTGAAAACCGCTTTGCTGGCGAAACAGTCGGGCAAAGCCAATGGCGGTTTGTATCTGGCTTTAGTGGGGGTTGCTTTAGCGCTGTTTAGTTTAAGCCAAACCGCCACTTTAGGTTTTGTCGCTGCTTTTTGTTTAGCTTTGGTGCTGCTGATGGGGTTTGGTGGTGCTGGCGCAGCTATTCAGTTGGAACGAGCGCGCGGTGTTCATCCTGATATCGCCGTAGATGGTGTGCGATCAGTACTGCGTATTTTGATCCTATTTGCGCTGGTGACGCCTTTCTGGTCTTTGTTTGATCAAAAAGCTTCGACCTGGATTTTACAGGCCAATGAGATGAGCAAACCTGACTGGTTTGAACCTGCCATGATGCAGGCATTAAACCCGCTGTTGGTGATGTTGCTGATCCCTTTTAACCATATCGTTTTGTATCCGCTGTTGGAACGTTGTGGTGTGCGTATTACCGCCTTGCGCCGGATGGGCGCTGGTATTGCCTTTGCCGGTTTAAGCTGGATTGTGATTGGTTCAGTGCAACTGGCGATGGATGGTGGCACTGTGATGTCGATCGTCTGGCAGGTGTTGCCTTATGCTTTGCTGACCTTTGGCGAAGTACTGGTATCAGCCACAGGTTTAGAGTTTGCTTATAGCCAAGCGCCTGCGGCTATGAAGGGCACTATTACTAGTTTCTGGCAGTTGTCGGTGACAGTGGGGAACTTATGGGTGCTGTTGGCGAATAACAGTATTCGCAGTGAAACTGTATTGTCTCATGTGGCAGCTACGGGTTTATCGCAAACTGCGTTTTTAATGTTCTTTTTTGCCGGTTTTGCTTTAGTGGCTGCTGCAGTTTTTGCGCTTTATGCCCGTAGTTATACTATGTTGGATAACTATAGGGCTGCGGCTTAAGGGGGGGGCTTTCTGATGTAAAACAAACCCGGCTTTTTATGCCGGGTTTGTTTTATCTGAGCTGAGTTAAAGTTATGGGGATGCTGTAGTGGGTTTTGTCGCTGCGGGAAGGGCATAGTCCACGCAGACACGCCGTAAATACATCCATGTAGTCTCGTGTTTCGCTATCCCTGCGAAACACGGTCTGCTTAGAACTATACCCATCCTCGCTTTTGAGGATGCCGGATAGTAGATGAATCGTTGTGGTATCAACGCAAGACTTTGGGGCAAGACGCAAGACTTGACCCCATTGGTTCCAGATTAGCTATAACAGTACTATGTGGGGCAAGACGCAAGACCAGACCCCATTGGTTTTCTTGAATGACAGTAAGGTTCTTTAGTGAATTTCGATCGTTTCAGATACAGAATTTGATTCTTTATATGCTGAAGTTAGTTGCTTTAATTTGTCATCTAACTCTTGCGTATCTAAAACTCCTTGCCTATGCAACCATTGAAATTTTTCAATCTCGTCTTTTGGCGCGTTATTTGTATTTATTTCGCCATAGATAGTTAAAAGAGCTTTTTTACGGCGAGACATCATCTCATCATAAATTAAATTATGCTGTTTATCTTTGATGATAAATAGGGTGCCATGATTGGTTGGTAGCACCGTATACTTTACTCTAGATAACAGATAGAACAAAAGAAAGGGAGAAGCGATAACTAGTAAAATCCAGCTTCCATCCATAGGTTGTCCTTGTATCAATCTACTAGCCACATTCACTATCCATATGACTAGCCAGACAGACCCCAAATATAAAAGCCAACCATTTTGCTCAATGGACTCCTGTCGTTTTATTGGAATTTCGGAATAGAAAACATCGACGTCAGCAGTACCTGTACTGTCTTTTAATACCATGTTTACATAGTCTGGATGGAATAAGAATTTAACCTTTCGTCCCAATTTTTTTTGAATAATGTCCATTTATTTATGCCTTTTGTTCTGACCAAATGCTTTATTGATAAGATTAGCAAGATTTAAGAACTATAAAGACCGTTGCGCCCTCTACTTGCAAATTCTGGTAAAAGACGTTCATGCAGTCTTTATTAAAAGATGAGTGTTTTTCTGCAATATAAATCAAATTCACTGTATCGTAAATTTGCTC
>NZ_LAVS01000034.1 GCF_000986865.1 Rheinheimera mesophila | reverse complement strand
GTTCATCTTTACTGCCCAATTCAACTTCAGTCTTTTTCAGCTCATTATTGGCGAACTGCCAAACAAAATGCTTGTCTCCCTCGCGCATAAGGGCCGACTCAGGCACCATCAGCGCATTGCTGTTTTGAGCCTCAACGTGGCCTTCGGCATACAAGCCGGCGACCAGTGATTGCTGTTTCAAATCCATACTGACTAACAATTGCACCTGACGGGTGCTTTCATTGGCCAGTGGATTAATACGCTCGACAGTCCCAGTGAAAAACTGACCGCTGTAGCCATTCACTTTAAAGGTGACTTTATTGCCGACTTTGACCTGACCCACCCGGTCTGCGGCGACATAGCCTTCAAATCGAATACTGGCCGGGTCTATCAGTACCATCAGACCTTTGCCTACCTGTGCTGTATCACCGGCAGAGACTTTACGGGTAGCGACTACCCCTGAAAATGGCGCTTTGACTTCAGTCTTTTCCATCTGCTGACGGGCTTCCACTAATCGAGCCCGGGCTGAGGCTAAATCAGACTGGGCTTGATTGGCTTTGTTTTCTGCCGCCTCTAAGCCTTCTTGCGTGACCAGGCTTTGTTTCGATAAAGATTGCATCCGTTTGAGTTGTCGGTTGGATTGCTCCAGCGTCACTATCGCTGAACGTTCGGCTTCCTGCGCTGACAGTAGTTTGTCGCGGTAGGTGGTTTGGTCCAGCTTCACCAGTACATCACCGGCTCTGACCAGATCACCATTGTCTTTCAGTACCTGCATAACAATACCTGATACTTCTGCATTCAGTTCTGCTTTGACGACGGGTTGCAACGAACCAGAAATCACTGGGCCCCTGGCAAGGGTGCTTTGCGATACGGTCAGCAAGTCCTGCTCCACCAGTTGTAGTGGTTTTACACTGTCGTCCTGTGTTTTAGCCACCTCAGGCTTAGAGCACGCAGCTAACGTGCTGACAATACACAAGGCAATTACTGTTAGTTTTATAGTTTTCATGGTTCCAACCCATCCGGTAGTTCAAGCAAGCATAGATACTTTTTTAGTAAAGCCACTATAAAACAGTCAGAAGTTTCAGTCCTGCCAAAAGGGTAACAAGTTGTAACCATTTTGATGAACTGCGGACAGGCCTGATAAATCTACAGTTTTTTGAATAGAAATCAGACAAATAACCAAAGCGAACTGGTAACAAAGCATGAATTGCTGCAGTATAAACAGTATTGAGTACTCCACATTACCTACAGGGAAGTCCCGGTGCCTGATAGTTTAAGTTTACTACCCGCCCTCTTGGCTATCGTCGTTGTGATTTGGCGCAAAGAGGTAATACTGGCGCTGATTTTGGCTGTCGCCTGTGCGGAAGTTTTATTGTATCTGAAGCAACCTGAGTTGAGTGTGTTTGCTGCTTTGTTGTATGGCCCGGTACAAAGTCTGGAGCGTATTATCTCGGTCACCTCTTCGGCCGATAACAGCAGAATTTTATTGTTCTCGTTATTGATTGGCGCCCTGATGGCTTATATGCGCGATTCAGGCGGTGTCTCTGCCATGGTGGACTGGTTTATCCGCAAAGGGGTGGCCCGCACCAAACGTCAGGCTGGATTTATCAGCTACGGCATAGGTATTCTGGTGTTTATTGAATCCAATCTGAGTGCGTTGACCGCAGGCATAGTGTCACGTGGTTTATACGACAAATTTAACATGAGTCGCGCCCGTCTGGCTTACATAGTGGACAGCACCAGCGCACCGGTTTGTATTTTAATTTTGCTAAACGGTTGGGGCGCCTATGTGCTGGGTCTGTTAAGCACTTATACCCTGCCAGAGTCTGCTGTTTCTGTGTTAATCGGCACCATTCCGCTGAACTTTTATGCCTTGTTTACCCTGATCGTGGTGTTCTACACCATTTACACCGACAAGGTCTATGGTCCGATGAAGCAGGCAGAATTTGAGCTGAACACAGTGGCAAGCCACAGCGACATTGATACGCCGCCAAGCAGTATGTCGTTGATGTTAGTGCCTTTACTGACGCTGATTGTCGGTATGGTTGGATTTATGCTGTGGACGGGCAACGGTAGTTTAGTTGAGGGCTCCGGCGCTAAAGCCGCGCTTTATGCCACGACTCTTGCTTGTGTAGTGGCTTATGGCCTGATGGCGTTAAGCCGTAAATTTAACCATCAGCAACTGGTCAACATTGGTTTCAGAGGAATGGGCGAACTTTTGCCTTTGGTCAGCATAGTGTTGCTGTCATTGGCTTTAGGCAGTGCAATGAAAGATTTAGGCACCGGGGCTTATGTTGCATCTTTTGTCAAAGGATCCACACCTTTAGTACTTATTCCGGCCTTACTGTTTATCGCAGGCGCCGTGATCTCTTTTACCACAGGTACTTCCTGGGGCACTTTTGCTATTTTAATTCCTATTGGGATGCCGTTGGTCGAAATGCTCGGCTTACCGCCGTCTCTGATCCTCGCGGCTATTTTAAGTGGTGGCATCTGGGGCGATCACTGCTCGCCAATCTCGGATACCACAGTAGTTAGTGCCGTCGCATCGGGTTGCGATTTATTAGAGCATGTGAAAACTCAGCTACCTTATGCGCTGTTTTGTGGTGTGCTGGCGCTGATCGCCTTTTTAATCAGCGGCTTTGTGATGATTGGCCGCTAAAACAGAAGTGACCCATGGCTCAAGACAGGAAAAAAGATGCGATGAAAACTAAAGTTCTCGTGACTCTAAACTGTGTTTTGTTGCTGTCCTGTGCCGGTACAGAGCCACAAAAAACGCAGCCACAAGCCTTGCTGAACAACTCAGCGGCAGATCAGAGCCAAGGCCAAATTCGGATTGAAACCAAAAAACCTGCTGACATCGTGGAGCTGACGACTGTCAGTCGCCAGATCCAGGTTGAGATGGCCTATGCTTTCGCTGATAACTTTACCGGCAGACCAGTGCCGGGCTATCAGGCGAATCACTGCTATCTGCAGCAGAAAGCTGCCCAGGCCCTGGCACAAGTTGCAATACAAGCCGGGCGTTTGGGCTATCAGTTGCAAGTGCTGGATTGTTATCGGCCTCAACGTACATCCGATTATTTTATGCGCTGGGCCGCTGATGCTTCGGATCAAAAAACCAAAGCGGCATATTACCCCCGCCTCAACAAAGCCGATTTAAACCAGGGCTATATAGCTGCGCATTCTGGTCACAGCCGGGCCTCTACTGTGGATTTAACCTTATTGCGTAAAAATGCGGCGGGTCAGTGGCAGCCGATAGATATGGGCGGCGCTTATGATTTATTTGATCCAATCTCCCATTTAAACAGCAGCGCCATCAGTACAACACAAAAAGCCAACCGATTGCTTTTGAAAGATTTAATGCAGCAACAGGGTTTTGTCCCTTACGAGCTGGAGTGGTGGCATTTCACATTGCAAAACGAAAGCTATCCCACCACCTATTTTGACTTTGTGGTGAATTAAAAGGAGCTGTTATGGCCTCTTTGCGCCTGCATAACTTCAGCATAGTGTTGCTGCTTGCCTCAGGACTAAACGCCTGTAGTACTCACCTCCCGCAGCAGACCAAACAGCAGCAGTTGATGACTCAACTGTCTGAGCAATTGCAGCAGGCCCAACTGCCGAAACAAGCGCTGGCCTTTATCGCTTACCCATTGGATACACCGACAGAACAACTCAGTTATCAGGCCACCAAAGCCATGCAGCCTGCCTCTACCATGAAACTGCTCACCAGTATTGTGGCGCTTGAGCAACTGGGGCCGGCTTATCGAGCGAAAACTCAGCTACGTAGTTACGACAAGCCCACGCAGAACATGCAGCAGCCTCTGGTACTCAAAGGCTTCGGTGATATGGACCTGACCCGACAGGAACTCTGGTCTTTACTGCAGCAGGCTTATGATCAGGGCATACGCCGTGTACCCGCTATCCAGATTGACCGGAGCTGGTTTAATCCGGCCCGTCCTGGACTGACCGCTTTGCCTTTTGATGAAACCCCCAGAGAATATTACAACCTGCTGCCGGATGCGCTGTTTTTGCAGCGCAATATGTTAGGAATTAAGTTACAGTCAAGTGCAGACCACCTCACAGGACAGTTGTCTCCAGCAGTGCAAGGGCTAGAACTGATCACCAGCCAGGTTCGTCTGACCGACAGTGACTGTGCCGCCTGGTATCCGGATCCAGCCCGCTTAGCCTTTGAACGCCAGCCTGACAGGCTGCACCTGATAATAAAGGGTGAATTTCCGAAAAACTGTCAGAAAACAGATTATTTGCAACTGATCCATCGCACCGATTTCAGTCGACTGGTGGTGCAGCAACTCTGGCAACAGATTTCGGGGCAGGCTCAGGTTCCGGTGTTTGAACAAACCGCAACAGAAGCCACATTGTTGCTTGCTGAACATCAAAGCCGCTCGTTGGCCGAAGTGTTGCGGGATGTGAATAAAAGCTCAGACAATGCGCTCACCCGGCAATTGTATTTAACCCTGGGGGCGACAAAAACCAGCCACAACCATCAACAGACAGCAGACAGCGCAGAGCAACAGGTTCGCAATTACCTGCACCGCATCGGGTTAGATCACAGCAGTCTGGTGCTGGAAAACGGTTCGGGTTTATCCCGCAATGAACGTATCAGCCCGAAGCTGATGGCGGCTGTGCTGCAACATGCATTTGGGGCGCAGTACCAACCTGAGCTTCTGAGCAGTCTGCCTTTGGCCGGGGTTGATGGCACCTTAAAACGCCGTCTGACTCAGGAACAAACTCAAGGCAAAGCGCGTTTAAAAACCGGTACTTTACGTAATGTGACAGCGCTGGCAGGTTTTGTTACAGACCAAAGTGGTCGTCACTGGGTTGTTGCCAGTTTTATCAACCACCCCAATGCCAGCCGGGGCCGCCAGGTTTTGGATCAACTCATTACATGGCTCAGCCTGCAGTCTGCCCTTTCGCCATCACTTCGCCAAAACCAGGCAGGCTTGCGCCTGCTTGGATCCGGACTGCAGGCTGCTAGACCTTGAACTTCGATAATACCGCGCTGAAGTCTTCGGCGATTTGCTTTAAAGCCTGACTGGAGTCTTTGGTCGTAGCGCTGTGCACTGCGTTTTGTTGGGCTGCACTGTGAATGTGATTGGTTTTTTGGCTGACGCCATCGGCCACGTCACGTTGATCTGCGGCCGCTGTGGCGATCTGAGTATTTAAATTGTTGATATCCTCGATAGCATGCAGCACCAAATCCATCGCCTGACTGGCTTCAGTGGCTTTTATTTCGTTATCTTTTACTGTGGCCTGCGCTGTCGCATTTAAACTCTGTACTTCGTTAACGCCGTGCTGTAACTGTTCAATCATTCGTTTGATTTCACCGGTAGACGACTGAGTCCGGCCTGCCAATAAACGCACTTCATCCGCGACGACACTAAAACCCCGCCCCTGTTCACCTGCCCGCGCCGCTTCGATAGCCGCGTTCAGTGCCAGCAGATTGGTTTGTTCGGCTATGGTGGTAATCACATCCAGTACTTTACCAATTTCAGCACTGGATGCGGATAAACTGGCAATAGAGCGCTCAGATTGCTGTGAATCAGCCAACTGCTGGGCCGCATTCTGTACCGAGGCCTGCAGCGTCCTCATCGCCCCCTGAATTAACCGCGACACCTCCATACTGGCGTGTTCAGCTTGTTCTGCATTATGGGCCACCACCGACGCTGTAGTCGCCAATTCATGTACAGACGACGCGGTCAGTTCCAGATCACAGGTTTGTTTTGCTACTTGCGCACTGGACTCCTGAGCAACCAAAGCCAGCTCAACCGAAGCCTGTACCAGCCCCTGCGTCATAGCACGCAACTCGACTATAGTGAGGCGCAACTGCTCAAGCAACTGATCAAAACAACGAGCCATCTGACCAAATTCATCCGAACTGTAATTAGAAAAACGCCGGGTTAGATCACCTTCTCCCTCTGTGATCGCCTTGATCGCCGTAATAGTGTCGTTGACCCGGGTAACCACGATGCGCTGAGTTAACCAGTACACCACCAGCAACAGAACCAGTGCCGCAGCGACTATCAGTAAAGAGCCGTGCAGCACATCAGCACGTACCTCAGCACTGAGTTCAGCCTTTGAATGCGCCAAAACAATCTGGTAGCCCCAAGGCGTAAACTGCTCTGTCTGAATAGCCCAGTCCGGATTTTTCGTTTTTATAATCTGTTCAAGCTCTTCTGCATTGATATGGCTGGATTGCGCACGAATAGCAGCATTTCGGTCAAGCAAAGCCACAAAACCAGACTTTAGTAACCTGCTGGACGCCAGCAACTGCCGTAACGCCTCTAAATCGGCTTTGTAGCCAACATAACCTATACCAACCACCTCTCCCTGAGCATCAGTCAGTGGTTCATACCCTGTGACAAAAGGATTCCCTAAAATATCCACTGAACCATAAAAAGCTTTACCCTGACGGATTACCGCCATTGCAGCGCCTGTCGGCGCCAATAAAGTACCAGTTGCACGACCTGTGTCTGTGATGACGTTGGTGGAAATCCGGACAAAGTCATCTCCTGTCCGGCTGAATAAGGTGGCGGTTCCCCCCATCATAGCGGTCAGATCATCCACCAATTGGAAGTTGTTGCCCTGACCTGTCGTGCCTAATACCAGATCAGGAACCTGTTGCTCGCCAACAGACAGCATCTCGCCCTGCGATACCGGCCCCAGATCGGCAATACGTTTGCGAAACAGCTTCATGCTGCTTTGCACTTGCTGACTCAACAAGGTATCGGTAATGGTTAGTATGTTGGTGATTTCGCGGTTCAGACGCTCTTTGTCAGTGTTTACCGCACTTTCTATCTGCTGATACTTGGAGAACGAAATCACCAGAATAGAGGCCAGCATCGCCACGACCACCAGGCCGGTCAGTGTTAACATAAATTTGCGTTGTACAGACATAAAAATTCCTTGTTGGTTTTGTCATTCCCCTGATAACAAGTAACAGGGAGCAACACATCAGATAGTTCAGGTCTCGCAGGTATTAACCTAGTCCAGTCCAGACATTTTTTTAACTGATCAGACCTTTCGCTGTAAAAAAAGGCCAGCCTTAACGACTGGCCCTGGCAAAGCCACTACAGATGGTTTTGCTGTCTCAGGACATTGGTCAAGCATGCGGGCACAGGCCCTGTTTCCGTAGTCACAGTCCTTTTTTACTACGAAACATTTAGTCTGGTCGCACCCAGACTAAATCTATGCAGAGCAGATGGCTCTGTCTGAATTTCATTTTCTAGCCAACAGGGTTTCAATTTTACCAATGTAACCGTTTGCATCGCAACTTTATTACGCCAGATCCGGTCTTGCAACCCAAAATGCATTCTGTCTCTTCTGGCTGGCTGCGCGCAGTTTTCGCTTGATTGAGGCAGGATTCGGGACTTGTCAACCGATCCTGAATAGGCTTCAATGGCAGTCCAAACTTATGCAGTGAACAGCAGAGCCAGCCACTTATGACCTCCACTTTTACCAGCCCAGACTGGCTGATGTTCGGTTTGTATTTCGTATTACTGGCACTGACAGGCTGGTGGATTAACCGCACCGGAGCACAAAACAGTCAGCAGTATTTTATTGGCAGCAACAGGATGCCTACCTGGCTGGCGGCTATTTCCGTGTTAGCCACAGCACAATCTGCAGCAACCTTTCTGGGCGGACCAGATATCGGCTATCGCAGTAATCTGACTTACCTTGCCAGTCTGCTTGGCGCTTTAATGGCGGCCTTTTTTGTCGGTTACTTTTTAATTCCGCGCTTTTATCGCCACAAAGTCAGCACTGTCTATGAATTGCTTGAATTACGGTTTGGCAGCGCAGCAAAAAAACAGGCCGGTTTGATGTATTTGTTTGGCCGTATTTTTGCAAATGGTGCCAGGCTCTATATGGCCGCTCTGGCTGTCTCGATGATGCTGTTTAGTGACATCGCCTGGCAGCATCTTGTCTGGTCAGTGGTGTTGCTCTGTCTGATATCGCTGCTGTATTCCATCTTTGGTGGTATTGAATCGGTGATTTATGGCGATGCCTTCCAATGTGTTGTTTATGTTGCCGCTGCGGTACTGGTACTGTTGTATTTATGGGGGTCAATCCCAGTCGATTTTGCAACCCTGTTGCACGCGTTGCAGCATCCACCGGAAAACGCGCCCAGTAAGCTAGTGCTGATAGATACCCGTTGGGATTTCAGTTCAGCCGGAGCCTTTACCCTCTACTCCAGCGTCACTGGCTTGTTTTTGCTTTATATCGCTTCCTTTGGCTTGGATCAGGACCTGACCCAACGTGTATTAACCTGCAAAAATGCCCGCCAGGGTTCTTTGGCCATGATCTGGTCCGTGGTTTTGGTGTTGCCCGTCACGCTGGTCTTTATACTGATTGGCTTTCTATTACACATTTTTTACCAACGACCTGATCTGATGGCAGGATCGGGCGCTGTGCTGCAACACAGCCAGTTTAGTGGCGAAGATATCACTGTGTTTATGTATTACGTGTTACACGAAATGCCTGCTGGTCTGCGCGGATTAGTTACTGTTGGAGTGATAGCTGCGGCGGTGTCGACTCTGACGTCTGGCTTAAACTCGATGGCTTCGGTGATTATTCAGGATTTATATAAACCCTGGCAGCAACAACGTCAGGCCAAAACAGAAGCCTATTATGTTGCTGCAGCACGCTGGTCTATGCTGCTTTGTGCCGGTGCTTTGGCGTTGATGGCTCTGTTATGTTTTCATTGGCAACAAAGCAGTGATATGCCGCTACTGACCTTTGCTTTGGGAGTTATGGTGTTTAGTTACAGCGGTTTGCTTGGCGTTTATGCCAGTGCGCTTTTTAGTCAGCGTGGCAGTCCGGCATCGGTATTAGCCGCTTTAATAGCAGGTTTTGTTATTACGCTGCTGATGCAGCCTTATCTGCAAACTTATTATTTACCCCAGGAATGGCAGTTTGATCTAGCCTTTAGCTGGCAGCTCTGCATAGGTTTCGCCTGCTCTTTTATCATTTGTCAGTTAGGCAAAAGCAGCGATGCTGTCTCACAAAGCCCCCTGAATGGCGTCGCCGCCTGATGCGTACTTTGCTGCTGATATTAAGTCTGTTCACACTGCAGTCTGTTGCGCAGCAACAGGACATTGAAACGGGCGCCAGTCAGTTGGCAAGCAATCCGCTGTTGTCTCCTGTCGCATTAACAGGCAAACACATTGGATTGGTGGTGAATCAGAGCTCAGTCAGCGGCAAAAGCCATCTGCTGGACGAGCTGCTACGACAGGGTTTTGCCGTTCAGAAAATATTTTCTCCTGAACACGGTTTTCGTGGCACTGCGGACGCGGGGGCCACAGTGGCCAACAGCATAGATCCGCAGACAGGTATTCCAGTCTGGTCTTTGTATGGCAAACATAAAAAGCCCACAGCAGCAGCGTTGCACGGCATCAATCTGCTGATCTTTGATTTGCAGGATGTAGGGGTACGTTATTACACCTATTTATCGACTTTGCATTATGTGATGGAAGCGGCAGCAGAGCAGAATATTCCATTGCTGGTGCTCGACAGACCCAATCCAAACGGCACTTATGTCGACGGTCCCGTGCTTGATAAAAACTACCAGTCTTTTGTCGGGCTGCACCCTATCCCACTTTTGCATGGCATGACGCTGGGCGAGCTGGCGCTGATGATCAAAGGCGAGCGCTGGATCCATAAAGCGGAACAGTTAGAACTTTATGTCTGGCCTGTGAAAAATTATCAAAGAGACAGACCTTATGATGTGCCCGTCCGACCAAGCCCCAATTTACCTAATGCTCAGGCTGTGGCTTTGTATCCATCTTTAGGATTTTTTGAGGCTACGCCATTGAGTGTGGGTCGTGGCACTGACTTTCCGTTTCAGGTGCTGGGGTACACCAATCCACCTTTAGGAGCTTTTGCCTTTAGTCCGGTCGCCAAAGCGGGCGCTGCACTGAACCCACCACTAAAAAACCAGTTGGTGTTAGGGCTAGATTTACGTGACGTAAAAGCCGGAGGTCTGGATTTAAGTTATTTACTTCAGGCACAGCAAGTTTTTGCTAAACATAAGCTGAAACTGTTTAATTCACCGGATTTTATGGACAAATTATCTGGCACCAATCAGCTCAGGCAACAGATAGAGCAAGGCTGGAGTGAAGCACAAATCCGCCAGAGCTGGCAGGCAGATTTACAAAAATTCAGACAACAACGCCGGCCTTATTTGCTCTATCCCGAATAATCAGCCAGGAAAAAGCTCTGCCATCTGCGACAAAGTTGAGCCTGTGACGCGATTAATACGCCAGTCGTGCAGCATCACAGCACCTAAAGACTGATAAAAATCAATGGCAGGTTGATTCCAGTCCAAAACAGACCATTCCAGACGGCCGCAGTCGCGCTCTACCGCCAGTTTCGCCAGATAAGTGATCAAGGCTTTGCCTACCCCCACACCACGACAGGCAGGTTCGACAAATAAGTCTTCCAGATAAATACCGGGTTTGGCTAAAAATGTCGAATAGTTGTGGAAAAACAGCGCAAAACCGACGTCTTTGCCCCTGTAGTTTGCCAGCACCACTTCGGCATACGCCTTGCCACTAAATAAGGTTTCGCGTAGCTTTTGTTCAGTGGCAACCACCTGATCCGCCAGCTTTTCATAGTCGGCCAGTTGCTGGATAAAATTTAAGATGGCAGGCACATCAGCTTCTGTGGCTAACCGCAGTTCAAGCCCATCAATGCGGGTAGAAATAATGCTCATCAGACCTCCTTAAAAAGTACTGGTTCAGACAAACAAAGGGGTCAGAGTAAAATTAAATCGAAGATTTAACGTCACTCTGACCCCTGTGATCAGGCGGGCTAATTACTTAGCGCGGCTGCGGTATTCGTCAGTACGGGTATCGATTTCAATTTTGTCGCCGATTTCAACGAAAGCAGGAACCATTAACTCGAAACCTGTGTCCAGCTTGGCTGGCTTCATCACTTTACCTGAAGTATCGCCACGTGCGGCCGGTTCAGAGTACACCACTTCACGGACAACGATAGTTGGCAAGTCAACAGAGATAGCGCGCTCGCCGTAGAAAACGACTGAACATTGCATATCTGGCACTAAATATTTCAGTGCGTCAGTCATGTTTTCAGCTTCGATTTCGTACTGGTTATACTCAGCATCCATAAACACGTACATTGGATCAGCGAAGTAAGAATACGTTACTTCTTTGGTATCCAACATCACTTGTTCAAATTTGTCGTCAGCACGGTACACAGTCTCCTGACCAGCACCTGACAACAAACCTTTCAGTTTCATTTTAACAACAGCAGCGTTACGGCCAGATTTGTTGAATTCAGCTTTCTGAACAACCATTGGCTCGTTGTTGACCATAATGACCTGGCCAGCGCGTACTTCTTGAGCAGTCTTCATCATAATTGAAATATCTTCTTGTTAGGAAAAATTGCGCGACATTATAAGTTTATTTTCGGCAAAACGCACGAGGTTGCTGGCAAGATCTTGCTGCTGAATTAAATATTCCTGCCACTTTTTATTATGTATCTGAATTTCTTCACGAAATTTATTGAATAAAGCGAATTCTGTACTGATATCCTGCTCCAGATTCCAGGCCATATGCAGCTTTTCCAGACAGACTTTTTGTTCCGCAGGTGCATGTTGCAGGTACTTGTCTAAGAAGGCCTGTAGCTTGACCAAATGCGCCTGCTCTTCCTGGCGGTAAATTTGCCAAATAAAAACTCTGCCCGCCCAATGCGCCCTGATAACAGAGTCTTCACCGCGCACAAAGTTGATATCACAGCAGGCCAGCAATTGGTCATACATAGGCTGTGGCATAAAATCCAACACTCTGATACTCAGAGATTTTTTATCAAAACGACCTGTGTTTAGTTCGGAGAAAAGTTGGGTTAAATCTGTCGCCAGTTGTCCTTTGGGGACCAAGAGTAAAGTCGTTTGGCAGCCGTTGGCTAATTGTTCCAGCCAAGGGCTGATCTGTGCCTGGCTATACGCAAATAAAGAAATTTTTTGCTGATACTCCATCGCGTCCGTAAGGCCAGCCTGTTGCCAAAACTGTTGTTGCAAGTCGGTTGACCCTGCGATCCTGACCAGGCGGTCGATCAGACCCCGCTCTCTTAATAAGCCTCCGGTTTGTGCAGTAAAACCAGGGAAAAAGAAATACTTTTGCAGCGGTAATTGGGGATGAGGTGAGGGTAAGGCATGACAACCATGCACCCAGTCTTCTGCCGATAAGTATTCCAGATTCAACCATAAAGGTTTGTCAGCAAAAGCGGCCATCCAGTGCAGATACGCTGACGGAATACTGCAGGCTAACGCCTCAATCACCAGATCCGGTTTGTCTGCGTCGCTCAGCTCTGGCAATACATCTGTCCAGTGCCGTACCAGCACGCCCTGCTGTAATTGCAGGCGAAGTTCTGGCTTGATGCTATGGCAAATTTTTTGGAAGCTGACTAAATCATCGACCCATAAGGTGACCTGCCATTGATATTCAGTCTGCAACTGCCGGGCTAAACGCCAGCAAATACCAATGTCACCAAAATTATCCACCACAGAGCAAAACAAATCGCAGCGCATGCGTTACCTTTTCACGATGAAATCAGTTGGCTGACCAAAGCCCTCAGGGCCTTTGCCATTAAATACAGGGTGGCGATACTAAGCAGCAGACAGCCCCAAAGCAAGGCCTGATACCATAATTTGTGCGCTGCTTGTTTTAATCTCTGCCAAAAGCTTTGCGGCTGTTGCCAGTCGGGTAATTGGCGAAACAACAACAACGCCAGCCACGCCAATAATACCCAGCCCAGCAGGACAACAGACAACAAGATGGCGACTTCGTACGTAGCAGATGGGCCCTGTAGCAGATAAAAACAGCCAAAACCAAAGGCGTAGCATCCAAGAAAAATCAGGCCAAAACGCCAAAAATAAAGCCGTTGAGCCAGTTGCCGGGCTTGACTCAGCAGGTTCATTTGGGCACCTGTGCCAGCGTCAGAGGATACAGGGGGATAAGCCCAGCCTGCCCTGTCATATCGGCCACCAGCCAAATTTGCTCAAAGGGGTGTTCTGATGGAATTTGTAATAAATGCGGAGTTTGTTCCAGCTCTTGTGCATGCCAATCCGGGTGGGCGTTGCGGATCACCAGCCAGACTCGGTCTGAATCATAGCGTTTTTGCGCTTTGTTGCTGATCAGCTTGTCCAGGGCCTGCAATAAACGGTCAGCCACCGGACATTGGTTCAGCGACTGCAGCGCATCCAGCGTGCCGCCTTTAAGTTCACGTCCCAGTATTTTCATTGCCTCGGCCTCGCTGCCATACAAATGGGCGATTTCTAAGTCCAGCCGCTGTTGCTCCAGATAACAGGACACATCGGGCTTAGCCGGCTCGTTATGCCAGATATGCTGCATTTTGACGCCAAACCTGTGCTGGTACAGTCGCATAAAAATTCGGGCGGCCTGATGCTCCAGCGCTATTTTTTCATCACTACTGCTTTTCATTGCATCCAACAAAAATCTGTTTCGTATAAGCTTGTATCTTAACGAAAAAAGCCAGGTGGTTATGTATTTTTTCTTTGCTGTAATTTTATTTATGTCGGCTCTGTCCGTAGCTGAGACGGGATCCGCCTGGATTGCAGTGAAAACCCAGGCGGGCATCGACCTGAGTTACAGATACAGCCCTGATCTGGAAGTCAAAGCCAGCGCTTTTTATCCAGGTGTGCCCGAGCAGTTTTTACTGCTGCTGCGGGATACGAACTCAGTGCAGCGCTGGTTAAGCCAAGCCAAAGATGCACAGCTTTTGGATGGCAGTACAGACAAACACTGGCGAGTCTACACCCGTTTTCAGGCGATCTGGCCTGTCACGCCACGGGACATGGTGACCTGTGCAGATCTTTTCAGGCAGGACTCGGGGCTACGTATTCAGATCAGCGACTGCTCAGACTTAGTGCCTGAAACAACAGATTATGTACGAATTCGGCACATCACAGCGGTCTGGACTTTGACCG
>NZ_LAVS01000033.1 GCF_000986865.1 Rheinheimera mesophila | reverse complement strand
TTTGCACCAATTAAACTTTCTTTTCCTATTACTACATCTTGAACACATACTGAATTAAAGCCAAAAAAACAATTGTCTCCTATCTGACAATTTCCACCCACTAAAGACTTGCTAGCAAAAAAACAATGACTATCTATAGCGACATCATGAGAAATAACCACAGAGGACCAAAATATATTATTATCACCTATAATACAATTTTGCTCTATAATAGTACCCAAAAGAACAATATTATTATTACCCAACACAACGGTCTCATCGACTATAGCACTACCGTCGATATAATTAACAAATTTATAACCCTTGAATTTTGCTCGTTCATACATTAACTTTCTAGACCGCATATTTGAATAACCAACAGCTACAAATATGTAATAACAGTCATTTGGGTATAGTTGCTCTATTTCTTCAAAAGCAATAACAGGTAACCCGTCGAAATTACGATTGCTTCCTAAAAATGCTCTATCGACACAAAACGCAATAACTTTCTGCCCGTCAATACGTTCAAGATATAGACGCATCATTTTAGCAAATGAGCCAGCTCCATATATGATAATATTTTTCATTCAGTAATAACCTTTTAAGCTACAAAGTTGGATTACATTTAGTAATGAACAGCATAGCCACCTCGAAATTTCTTTGCTGATGCGTAACAAGCACCAGAACATCTACAAATCTCACTGAATTAACAATTAACAATTTTTGAATCAATGAAAAATAATCATTTAAAAGTCGCTATTAAATATTGCTATAAATGAATAAACTTTTAATCATTTCGCCGTAAAGCAATTATTATGTAGAATAATAGTCCCTGTCCCCACAATTAAAATCATTGAGAAAAAACCAAAGCACAAATGAACCGATATAAATTCATGTCTATTTTAGGCGAGCTATATTTTAATTTTTACTCACCAAATCTAATAAGTAATCACCGTAGCCATTTTTACTCATCAATCTACCAGTGATTTCAAGATCTTTCGCACTTAACCAATGATTATTGAAAGCTATTTCTTCTAAACAAGCGATTTTAAACCCCTGTCTGTGCTCAACTGTCTGCACGAAAGCACTAGCCTCTATAAGACTGTCATGAGTACCGGTGTCTAACCAAGCAAAACCTCTCCGTAATAGTTCAACATTTAGCCGACCTTGTTTTAAGTACTCATTATTGACACAGGTTATTTCTAGCTCACCACGAGCTGAAGGTTTAATATTTTTAGCAATGTTGATAACATCATTGTCATAGAAATATAGGCCAGTAACAGCATAATTTGATTTAGGGTTGACAGGTTTTTCCTCTATGGAAATAGCCTTATAACTCTCATCAAACTCAACAACTCCAAATCTATGCGGGTCTTTAACCTGATAACCGAATACTGTAGCGCCAGAATCTCTCGAAGCCGAATTTAGCAGTTTTGGACGAAGGCCATGACCATAAAAAATATTATCCCCCAGAACAAGGCAAACACTGTCATTACCAATAAACTGCTCACCAATAATAAAAGCTTGCGCCAAGCCATCAGGGCTTGGCTGACTGGCGTAACTTAAATTTATGCCAAAGTCGCTGCCATTACCTAATAAGCGTTGAAAAGCAGCCTGATCTTCAGGAGTGGTAATAATAAGAATATCGCGAATACCAGCAAGCATTAACACCGACAGCGGATAATAAATCATGGGCTTGTCGTATACTGGCAACAACTGCTTAGAAACACCGCGAGTAATCGGGTATAACCTAGTCCCTGAACCACCTGCTAATACTATACCTTTCATTAGTTATGCTCCCTGCCCTAATCGCTCTAGTTGGTAACTACCATCCAGCACCGCTTGCCACCAGTCATTGTTATTTAAATACCATTCAACTGTTTTACGCAGACCTGTTTCGAACGTTTCTTCGGGCTTCCAGCCTAGCTCACGTTCAATTTTGCTAGCGTCTATTGCATAGCGTAAATCATGACCTGGCCTATCTTTTACGTGAGTAATTAAAGAGGAATGTTTAGAATTCGGCGGGTAGCCGCGATCATGCATAGGCGCAAGCTCATCCATCAAAGCACAGATAGTGTGAACTACTTCTAAATTTTGCTTTTCGTTATGACCACCTATGTTATAAGTCTCACCCACTTGACCTTCAGTTACTACTTTGTAAAGTGCGCGAGCGTGATCTTCTACATATAGCCAATCACGTATTTGAGTACCTCTCCCGTAAACAGGTAACGGTTTACCCGCTAAAGCATTAAGTATCATTAGTGGGATGAGTTTTTCTGGAAAATGATAAGGTCCATAATTATTAGAACAATTTGTGATAATGACTGGTAGACCATAAGTGCGAAACCAGGCTCTAACTAGATGGTCAGAACTTGCCTTACTTGCTGAATAGGGACTACTTGGAGCATAAGGAGTATTTTCAGTGAATAAGTCCTCTGTACCATGCAGATCACCATATACTTCGTCTGTGGAAATATGATGGAAGCGAAATGCAAGCTTACGCTCTTCGGGCAGACCTTTCCAATAGTCACGAGTCGCTTCTAGTAAAACATAAGTACCGACGATATTAGTCTCAATAAATGCTGCCGGGCCGTCAATCGAACGATCTACGTGGCTTTCAGCAGCAAGATGCATAACTGCGTCAGGCTGATGCTTCTTAAAGACAGTAGCCATCACTACGGCGTCGCAGATATCCGCTTTCTCAAAAATGTAGCGGCTATTTCCTGATACCTGCTCCAGAGAATTCAGATTACCAGCGTAAGTCAGCTTATCAACGTTAATAACCATATCATTAGTAAAATTACAGATATGGCGTACCACCGCAGAACCAATAAAACCTGCGCCACCAGTAACAAGTATTTTCATGATTAGGCCTGTAAAGAATGATTAACTGAACGAATAATATTCTCTGCATTTTGCTCAGTCATGTAAGGATGCATGGGTATGCTGCATACCTGTTTAGCCAACCGAGATGCAATCGGAAAATCAGCATCAGTGTATCCTAGCTCGTTGAATGCAGTTTGCTGATGCATACAGGTACCATAATAAATCATTGTAGGCACACCATGTTCTTTGCATCTAGCCATTAACATGTCACGATCTATGCAAGTAAGGGTGTACTGCGCCCAAGAGCTTGAGAATCCTTGAGGTATGGAGGGTTTTTGATAATCACCTTTTAGTTGCTGATTATAGAGCGCAGCTAAATTGTTTCTTTTCACAAGCTCATGCGGGAAATCAGCCAATTTCTCCAGTAAAACCGCTGCCTGCAATGTATCTAAGCGACTATTAATACCAATTCGAACGTTGTCATACTTATCCTTACCTTTGCCATGCACGCGGTAAGAGCGAAATAGAGCTGCATACTCATCGTTATTGGTAAATACTGCGCCCCCATCACCATAACAACCCAGTGGTTTAGCAGGAAAAAAGCTTGTGGTAGCTATATCACCAAATGCTCCAGCTCTTTTACCATTAATCTCGCCGCCAAAGCCTTGTGCCGCGTCTTCAATTAATTTGAGTTCGTACTTTGCAGCGATTTTTTCCAATTCTGGATAATTAGCAGGTAAACCAAACAAGTCTACAGCTATGATAGCTTTAGGTTTTAGTTTGCCTTCTTTAATCACTTTTTCTATTTGTTGTTCGAGGTGACTTGGGCAAATATTAAAAGTACGCTCGTCTGAATCAACAAAGACTGGGGTAGCACCGGCGTATGCAACTACTTCAGCAGTAGCGAAAAAGGTGAAAGTGGGACAAAAAACAGCATCGCCGGCTTTCACATCAAGCACCATCATTGCAAGTTGCAAAGCATCAGTACCATTAGCGCAAGTAATACAGTGTTTAACACCTACGTAGTCTGCTAGTTTTTGTTCTAACTCCTCAACTTCTGGCCCCATAATATAGTGGCCATGATCCAACACAGTTTGGATACGCTGATCAATACGTTGTTTTAAATGCTGGTACTGCGCTGCTAAATCGATAAACTGCATTTTAGCTAACCTTAGTCAATTTATTATTATCAAGTAAATATCTTGAACCTGTATGCTCGCATATAGCTTCGGCATGGCCAGTTACAGGAAGAGGCAACTTTTCGCCAAATTCACTCATCCATCCAATCTGCTTTGCTGGCACACCTACCATTAGAGCATAAGCCGGGACATCTTTGTTGATCACAGCTCCTGCACCAACAAAAGCAAACTCACCAATTGTTACACCACAAACTATGGTGCAATTTGCGCCTAGGGTCGCACCCTTCTTTACTATAGTATCAAGGTATTGGTCTTTTCGTTCGATAAGGGATCTTGGGTTGTATACATTAGTAAAAACCATACTAGGCCCACAAAAAACGCCTTCCTCCAGAAAAACGTTGTCATACACTGAAACATTATTCTGGATTTTACACTTATCACCTATCTTGACTTTGTTACCTACAAAAACGTTTTGGCCCAGAGAAACGCCCTTGCCGATAATCGCACCAGCACATACATGAGCGAAGTGCCAAACACGAGAGCCTTCACCAATTTGCGCACCTTCGTCAACTATTGCACTATCGTGTTTGTAGTAACTCATTTTATTACCTTAGCGAGCAAAGGATGTGATGCTTTTGGATTTAAGGTAAGCGGAGCTGTACGAATTACTTCAACAGTTTCAATGGCAGCACGATTTTCCTCAACACCATAACCCTGGCCGCTAAGGATACGCTGATAGCTTTGCGTATGCAGGTCGGTAAACCCCCCCGAAAACTCGAGTTCCTCATCACCGATACGAATGCTACGATAAGTCAGCTTTTCGCCTTGAACGGCATTGTCTGGTAAATTGTTAGCATCGATCGACAGGAACCACCGCACTCTGGCTTTTTCGTACTCCAAATAGCCTGCTGAAGTTTTTTCATCACGGTAATGCACTTCATTTTTAGTGACCTTACCGAAAATAAAGTGCAACATGTCATAAAAATGTACACCGATGTTTGTTGCAACACCACCAGACTTATCGTCCACACCTTTCCAGGATTTTAAGTACCATTTGCCTCTTGATGTCATATAAGTAAGCTCGACATCAAATACTTGATCAGCAGGTGCATTCTGAACTTTATCGCGTAACGCTATTATGGAAGGGTGCAATCTTAGCTGGAGGATGGAGTTTACTTTAGCGCCAAACTGCTCTTCATAGTGCTTCAACATGTCTAAATCTTTGATATTTAACACCAAAGGTTTTTCACAAATTACGTCTATGCCATTCTTTAATGCATATTTCATATGCGGGGCATGCAGATAATTAGGCGAACAAATTGCCACATAGTCTAATTTGTTCCCAAGAATTTTCTGGTCTTCAACAAAAGCTTCAAACTGTTCGAATTCAGTGAAAAATTCGGCATCCGGAAAATGGCTGTCCATTATCCCAACAGAGTCATTTATATCCATAGCGACCAATAAATCATTACCAGTTTCTTTAATAGCTTTCAAATGACGAGGAGCTATATATCCACCAGCTCCGATCAAGGCAAACTTTTTCATAAATTTAATACCATGTAAGAAATTAGAGACGGAAAACGGTAAAGCCATGTGACGCTATATTTTCGCGCTTAAATAGACTTTTGACGTCTGCTAAAACAGGCTTATCAGCACGAACAAAACTTGCTAACTGTTTGGCAGTTAAAGCGCGATACTCGTTATGACCTACAGCAACTACCAGGCTGTCTACTTTGTGTTCTGAATCAATCAAACCCAGCTCGTAACCGTATTCGTGTTTAACTTCGTCTGCATTAGCCCATGCGTCTGCTATCACAACTTTCAAACCCCAAGCTTCAAATTCTTTCACCATATCGAATACTTTACTGTTTCGGATGTCCGGGCAGTTTTCTTTAAACGTAATTCCCAGAATTCCGACTGTAGCGCGGGCCACATCAATACCGTTTTTAAGCATCAATTTAATAGTGTTGCGTGCTACATACCGTGCCATGTTGTCGTTTATTCTGCGGCCTGCAAGAATAACCTGCGGATGATAACCAACTTCCTCAGCCTTGTGAGTTAAATAGTACGGGTCGACACCTATACAATGTCCTCCTACCAACCCTGGCCTGAAAGGTAAGAAGTTCCACTTACTGCCCGCAGCCTCTAACACGTCCAACGTATCGATACCAATACGGTCAAAAATGACCGATAACTCGTTAACAAGCGCTATATTCAAATCTCGCTGCGTGTTTTCAATAACTTTTGCTGCCTCAGCTACCTTAATGGAACTCGCCTTGTGAGTACCGGCAGTAATAATACTGCCGTACAAAGAGTCAACAATCTCAGCTATTTCAGGTGTACTGCCGCTGGTAATTTTTTTAATTTTTGTGAGTGTGTTAACTTTATCACCCGGATTAATTCGTTCTGGGCTGTAACCAGCAAAGAAATCCTTGTTAAATACTAAACCTGAAACTCTTTCTAAAACAGGGATACAAACTTCTTCTGTAGCCCCAGGATAGACCGTTGATTCATAAATAACGATATCGCCTTTTTTTAAAACTTTACCTACTGTCTCACTTGCTTTTTGTAGGGGAGTTAAGTCGGGTCGATTAACATGATCAACAGGAGTTGGGACCGTAACTATAAACACGTTGCAATCTTCTAAATCGACGAACTGATTACTAAAACTTAACTTCAGCGACGAGGAAAGATCCTGCGGGGAGACTTCAAGAGTAGAGTCTTTGCCATTTTGTAATTCTTTAATCCGAAATTCGTTGATATCAAAACCAATAACATCGAACTTCTTCCCAAATTCTACGGCTAGAGGTAACCCAACGTAACCAAGACCAATAACAGCTATTTTTTTGTTTCCTAGATTAAACATTGCGGTTCTCACTTTTACTACAAACTGGACTTAGGAAATGTGTTTATTATTCGCTCGCCATTAAAATTTTATAGCGTTACAAAAAAGTTGCACTAACGACAATAGTTCATGCAGCTAAAAACACTGAGCGACTCTATTTAAGGTTTCTATTCTGTCTGAGTTGTTGTCTTAGTATGGCAGCAACTATCCCCACAAATCCGCCTAAAAATGTAATTAAAATTACTAACATAGCTCTCGCAGGCCCCATTTTCTCCTCCGGAACCAGAGGTGTATCGATAATTTTGAACACATATTCATCACGCACATTGGCGAGCATCAATGTCTTTGTCTGTTCTTCAATCAATGAATATAAGGCTGTGCGCAGATCTGCGATAGTTGTTTGGGTTATTTGCTGTTGAAGATAAGCGATGCTTTTCTCTGCTTCGTCAATGTCACGCTTTTTCATTTCTAAATTTAAATCGGCTATAAGCATTTGAACCCAACTTTGTGCTATGTAAGGTGATATATGTTCAATGCTTAGCTTGACCATACCTGTCGTTGGGTCTTGATTGACAGTTAGCAACTCTAAAAGCTTTTTGTAAGCCTCTTGTGCAGAGGGCTTGGCTTGTCTAGGAGGCTTTACATCCCGCAGCCATTTCTGTTGCTGGGGGTCATAAAGCTCTGTTTCGTAATACAGTGTATTTGTACTTAAATCCCAGCTTTTAACCGCCATCAGATCTTGTAGTTGTATCCGCTGCTCAATAAAGCGACCGAGAAAATCTCTCGATTTAATAACTTCAATCGCTAATGCTGTTTTATCTACACCAGCTCCGCTACCTAAACTTACCCCAGCCAGCGCAGCCAAACCACCTAACTGCCCAGACAAACCTGCGGATTTTTGCTCCGCCGCAGGAGCCAATAAGGCTTCACTTTTATAGATATTAGGTAAGCTCAACGCATAAATAACCGCAATAACAGCTGATATACACGATATGACAATAATCAGCCATTTACCTTTCCAGATGGCTGAGAATAACTCTCGCAAGTCTATTTCATCATCTGACCGAGTCAAAGTTAACTCCGCATTAGCCATGTTCGAATCTTTACTTTTCATATACTCTTAATTTCGTCTATTGGCCACAACGCCTATAATTTTACACAACACGCTCTGTTGTTGCTTAAACACGCAAAGCTTTTGAATTACATAGTTTATTTAGCTTTTAACGCCAAGCACTAAAAAGTATTCAACGCTGCAATAGCAACAGCACTTTGATAGAAAATCTGAGTAACCTGCGCCCAGAGCGTAAGATTGTCTTTATATTCTGTATCAACAGGCACTACTACTGTATCACCAGGTTCCAAATTCATTCTTTCTATTGCAAACCAGCCATTTTGCTCTGGCATCATAACGGAACCGTCGGCTTTAATTACATACACCCGCTCTTCGTCAGCACGCTTACGAGTACCACCTGCCAACTTCAAATAGTCGTCCACTGACAAGTTTTGCTGATATCTGTGGCTACTAGCGTGTTGTACTTCGCCAACTACAGAAATGGTGTTGTCTACCCGGGGCACGTATAGCAGATCACCGTCTTGCACTTGAACATCGTAATCTGGCTGTCCCGCTAAAATAGCAGGCAGATCTATGACCAAACGACCGACCGGCGGTTGCTCTTCCAGTTGTTTAATCATAAACAATGCGTCTTGCGGAGTACTTTTTATACCAGATTCAGACAAACTCTTGGTGGCAATATCGGCACGCAACTGAGCGGTCAGCTTTTTCGTTTGTACCCGCTCACGCTCCTTAATGTCTTCACGGGTATAAATAGCTCCCGCCATAAAGGCGTTACGGTTTAAACCACCGGCTCTATTCAGTACATTCGATAAAGTTTCACCACGTTGAATGGTATAGCGACCGGGAAACTTCACCTCGCCTCGTATTTCAATAGTGCGATTAATATTCCAGTCAGGGATTGGAAATATATTCAGGCGGTCGCGTTGTTGCAACGCAACCACATCTTCTTTCGAGAATACTTTATTTAAGTCAACGGCAATATTATTCACTTCGATACTGTTTGTGTCAGCAGCAACAGAGGCTCGCGTCAGCTCAGCACGGTTTAAAAACGCAGACTCAGTTAAACCGCTGGCTGCAGCTATCAAGCTGGCGACTGTTGCGCCTTCGGTCAGAGGATACTCGCCCGGTACTTTGACTTCTCCATTGACCGACAGTATGAGTGGATCTGCACCGCGCCGAACCTGATTTTTCAGTTTTTGCAGTAATGGATAGAGCAGTTCAGTTCTGTTAAAGCTGGCAGATAACGCCAGTATGTTTTTGTCTCTGTATAACTGCAGCATCATTTGCTGCATGATGGCCGGCAAAGCACCGCGGCCTAAATCTGGTGTGCTAACGACAGGTTGAACTGCCACTCCCGTAGTGGAATTAGTTTGAGCATCAATAATACGCAGGTCGCCCGCTGTGGCAGACTTACCAGCCTGCCCTTGGTTGTTTGCCATTTGAGCGTCGTATTGCAGCATGCTCTGAAAGGCTTTAGCCGACAAATCGTCTTCGGCTGTCCATTTTACATTGGCTGGTAAGTTATAGCGCTGCTTAATTTGTTCGCGGATGTAAGTGTTTAGCTTTTCTCTATCGACCGTTTCATTGGCATGGTGAAATACCAACACAGTATCGCGCGGTTTCAAACTCAGGTTGGCCTCACCTGATGGTTGGTTGATTGCGTCGGCCAGACTAAACTGCAGAACTTTTACGTCGCCGGCGTTGTTCACTTCGCGTACGACCAGAGCATAGTCTAAGTCGGCCGTCATATGTAAATCAGACCAAAACGATTTGATTAAATCGCTGACTCTAATGCCTTGTTGCCAGGCATAAAAACCAGGGCGCACCACAGCACCAGCAACAGTCACCACATTTTCAATACGGGGCGAGGTTTCAGCGATACGCAGTAAGTCGCCGTCACGCAAAGCCATTTGACGGTTTACTGGGTTGGTTAAATCTAAATTCAGTAAGTCACGTAAGTTATTGCTGTTATAACGCTCGAGCACCACAGACTGAGGGTAAGCGCCTGCTTTGGTACCGCCAGCCATACTCAAAAGTGTATCAATAGTTTCGCCAGATTTTACTTCGTAGATAGCAGCACGTTTAATTTCGCCTGCCACCTGCACAGTGGCCTTGATTGGTGCAACAAATACTACGTCGCCATGTTGCAATTGAATGTCGCCCGAGCTGTCGCCGCGCAACAACAGGTCGTACAAGTCAAAACGGCCTACTGTGGCGCCACCACGTTTTACCTGAATATCACGCAAACTGCCTATGTCGGATACACCACCTGCTAAGTACAAAGATTGAGTGACTGTAGTCAGTGCTGATACAGCAAACATACCTGGCGTTTTGGCTTCACCAGCGACAAAAATATTGATAGTACGCAGCTTACCCATAGTAACAGCAGCGTCTACCCCTATCATAGCTTCACGCACTTTGTTGGCAATTAACTCAGAGGCTTGAATGACAGATAAGCCGCTGACACTAACAGGGCCTATTTCTGGCAGGTTTACTGAGCCATCACGGCCAACGATCAATTCGGTGCTACTATTTTGCTTACCGAAAAGCTGAAGTAGCAAAATATCATCTGGCCCTAAACGATAATTCTCAGGCACAGGGGCGTTATCTACCGGTGCAAAAGTACTGATTTGGGAGTTAAACATATTCATACCGAAACGCTGATTTTCAGCGGTTTCGGTAGGTGATTCAGATACCAGATTCTCGACAATCACACTTTGTTGCTGCGGTACTAATACCTCAGGCTGAGCTTGCTGAGAACTTGCAGCACTAGCCTGACCTGTTGGTAACTCTATGCCATATTGTTTAGCTAAACGCTGCTGCTCGGCAGGAGATAAGTTTTGGAACTGTGCCATCATTGCAGGTGAAGGTGTCACAGCAGACACGGGCAATGCGGCAACTAAAGCCACTAGCACACAAGTTTTAAACAGTTTTAGCACGCTATAACTCCGAATAATGTATTTGTTAGATCCAGCAAAAACCCCAGTAGTTTACCTGCTTTGCTTGTTTTTCCAAGCAGAAACTGGCTTCAGCAATTGCTTTAAATCAGGCTTGCAGAAGCTATGTTCAGATAAATTTTTAGCTATTTTTGTTAACAAACAAAAAACGCACAGAATGTTGTTCTTTTTAAACGATTTTTTTCGCCAAACCAGCTGTATGTCAGAAGTAACTCAGAGAGGATTTCTGCACATCCTGATGCTAAAAGGTCCTTTACGGTTCTTCACCTAACCAAACCGGCGGCGACTTTAGCGAATTACGCTGTTTTTGTCTAATAAAAATTTGTCTATTTACGGTAACAGCAGCGAAACATTTAATCACATTTCGCTGGCTGTTTAAGCTGTAAAACCAGCCTAAAAACTGGCTTTAATGGCCGCTATAATACGGCCACAAGCTTTGCCATCTCCATAAGGGTTATGGGCGAAACTCATCTGCTCGTAATAGGCTTTGTCTGTTAACAAACGGCTGACTTCCCGCACTATCACTTGTGCGTCAGTACCAACAAGTTTGACCGTACCTGCGGCTACCGCTTCCGGACGCTCAGTGGTGTCGCGCATCACTAATACAGGTTTACCTAACGATGGCGCTTCTTCCTGAATACCACCTGAGTCAGTGAGCACTAGAGTGCTTCGGCTCATCAGGTAAACAAAAGGCAGATAATCCTGCGGTTCTATCAGGTGCACGTTAGACGTATCGCTTAACAAACGAAACACAGGTTCGCGCACATTAGGGTTTAAATGCACTGGGTACACCACGTCTGTATCCGGGAACTGCTGGGCAATTTGCTTTAAGCCAGCACAAATTTGTTCAAAACCACCACCAAAACTCTCGCGTCTGTGGCCTGTCACCAACACCAAACGACGACCGTTTAGACCATACGGGAACTGCTGTTCAAATTTTTGGGTTAAGTTGGCGTCGGCATCAATTTTTGCCACCACCTGATGCAAAGCATCAATCACGGTATTACCTGTCACTACAATGCCTGCAGGGTCGACATTTTCTTTAAGTAAATTCTGTTGTGAAGTCTCAGTGGGTGCAAAGTGCAGTTTAGTTAACGCGCCTGTCAGCTTACGATTGGCTTCTTCTGGCCAGGGGCTATAGATATTACCGGTGCGCAATCCGGCTTCAACATGGCCCACCGCAGTTTTTTCATAATAACAGGCTAAAGCGGCAGCAAAAGTAGTACTGGTATCCCCATGCACTAATACAATGTCAGGCTTGAAGTCGCGAAGAACAGGTTTGATATTCAGCAGAATGCTGGTGGTGACGTCATACAGGTCCTGCCCTGCTTTCATAATAGCCAGGTCGTAATCTGGCACTATATGAAACAGCTTCAGCACCTGATCCAGCATTTCTCTGTGTTGGCCTGTGACACAGACCTTACTTTCAATACCCGGTGTTTCTTTTAATAAATTCACCAGAGGAGCCATTTTGATGGCTTCAGGTCTGGTACCAAACACACTTAATACTTTGATCATAGGGACTTCCATTGAACTGAAACTACAGAAATGGTATCAGAATTTCCGGGATGGCGGCAGAGTAAAGTGCGGTAGCTGAACAGGAACTTAAAGTCTGACGCTCTTCTTATCCGATGACAACATGGTGGCCTTTGGCTTCGAGCTTTCTCTTCAGTTCGAGTTTTGCTTCTGTATCGCCATGCACCAAACGAATTTGTGCCGGGGGCTTTTGCATCTGCCCAACAAAATGAAGCAAGTCGTCCTGATCGGCATGGGCTGAATAACCACTCAGTTGGATCACTTCAGCACGAATTGGATAGTTTTGCCCATCCAACTCAACTTCGCCGCCAGTTTTCGCTTGCTGCAGTATGGTTGCACCCGGAGTTCCCCTCGCCTGGTAACCGACAAACACGAGTTGATGACAGGCAGACCCCAGCAACGCTTTCAGATAGTTGACTACCCGCCCTCCTGCGCACATGCCACTGGCTGCGATCACTATGGCTGGTCTGCCAGTCTGAGCCAGGTGCTGCACCAGTTTTTGATGATCGTGATGAGTTTTAACTGTAAGTAACTGCTCAAATTGCAGCGGATGTCGGCCACTTCGTAACTTTTGTTTCGCCTCTTCATCCCAGTAAAGTTTTAACTCTTGATACACAGAGGTGAATTCGGCGGCCAGCGGAGAGTCGACAATAATATCCAACTGCTCCCAATTCAATCCGTTGTGGATCGGTTGTCCTTGCATCTGATGAATAATATCCTCCAGCTCATACAGCAACTCTTGAGTACGGCCTATGCTAAAGGCGGGAATAAGCACTGTGCCATTGTCTTTCAGCGATTTTTCCACTACCTGCTGTAAACGCTGCTGGCGATGTTGACGGTCCTCATGGTTTTTGTCGCCATAGGTACTTTCAAGCACCAGTAAATCAGCCTGTACTAGGGGTGTTGGGTCGGGTAACAATGGAGTGTCGCGCGCGCCTAAATCGCCGGAAAATACCGCTTTATAGCTTTTTTCGTTACTGTGCAGGGCCTTATGCTCTATTTCGATATAAGCTGAGCCCAGAATATGGCCCGCATTTTGAAAACGCAGGCGAACCTGATCCACCTCTCCTTCCATTGAATACCACTGGTCATACTGACATGGGCGTAGTTGGCGCGATACCGCCTGAATAAAGCCTGTGATCAGTTTTTCATCCCGTGTAATGCCCATTTTTAATGCATCTTCCAAGACCAGAGGCAGCAGTGCAGCAGAAGCGCGACTGCAATAAATCGGGCCCTTGAACCCTGCGGCGATTAAATAAGGAATTCGTCCTGCGTGGTCGATGTGGACATGAGTTAACAACAGTGCCTGAATACCATCCAGCGCAAAATTGATCCGTGCCGAGTCAGCCCCAGCTTTGCCGCTGCCCTGCTCTATGCCCTGAAACAAACCGCAATCAATCAGTACACTGTGCGTTTCGCTGACGAAATACTGATGGCAGGACCCGGTTACACCGTCTACAGCGCCATGGTGAATGAGCCTTGGATACTGCATAAAGTTGTCCTTAGGTGCTGGTCCATAATAAAAATGGGGCTAGTGTATGCCCTAACCCCATTGTAAACGCTGTAAGCTTACTTAGATCCCCTGTTCAGGTTTTTGATTGGGTTCAACCAAAGTCCGGGCCACAGGTTTCTTGGTGGAGGTAAAACTCATACCCTTGACTAAGCCACTGATCGCAGCTTCTTCAGTCACCGCCGTTTCATTCCAGTAATCGAAGCTTATTTCCTCGTAAATATTGATACGAGGTCCAAGCCCACTGGCAATAAACCAGGGTGAAGTACTGTTAATCCTGCGGTCTTCCACCTCAAACACGTAGATACGTGGGCCTAAGATGCCATCGGTTGACTTGAGTAAACGCCACTGCCGCTGTGCACAAGGTTTAGTATTATCATCAGCACACATCCAGCGGTTGATAGAGACAATAGACTCATCCTCAGAAATAGGGTCTTTTGTCCAGCCTAAAGGTGTGTTGAAAACAGGCTCAAAGTCTGGCGGCGACATCTCGAAACTTCCCATCTGATAACCTGTACCATCTTCAAGCAACTGCCAACCAAAGTAAGCGAACCCATTATCCCACAGCAGCGTATCACCATCCCATGAGTCTTTAGTCCATGTGTTGATAGTGGTATTCCAATACATATCTTCCGGATTGGTCTGATCAAAGTCCTTGAAATCACTGCCATCAAGTTTCAGTGCATAATCAGCATCTGCCGCAACTAAATTGCCTTCTGTATCGTAAGAAGCACTAAATACCTGGACATCAGTTCCAACCTGATCCAGCTTGATGATTTCAGTGTAAGAGCCATCCTCAAAGCTGAAGGTCAGTAAACCTGTCTCATCCAGCGCCCAACTGAATGGCTTGTCATTCTCCAGCGCCACACCAGTACCATCTGCGCTCATGTCAAAGATATCGGCAAACATATTGGCGTAACCGAAGCCCTCGTCGCCTGCGTAGTAATAGTGTTCAAATACCCATTCACCATCCAGCTCTGCTGCAGTAAATTTCAGATCCGCCAATTTGTCCGCATTACGCAGCAACTGATCTTCTGTCACCTCATAACTGACTGGTTCCGGGTTGATCACCACTCCTCCGGGCAAAGTTACCGGAACCATAGCTCTGGTTCCGGTAGAAACCACGCGGTAGGTATCCGTTTTTTCACCCTGTATGATGCGGGTCAGGCTTGCAGTTAAAGGGGTCTGTTTCGCTTCAACCTGAAAGTAACCAGCCTGGTTAAGTTGGTTCACCTGCTCCTGAGTTAATCCAAACAAACCTACAGTTACAGTTGGGAAGTAGGTAGAACTGGTCGTTCCTGCATAGGTGATCTCGACTTTGCCGTCCACCAGACTCCAGTCAAAGTCATGAACTCCAGCGCTGAACACCTCAGCCCCTGTCCCATCTTCATTAAAGTCATACCTGTTACCACCACGTGACAAGAAACCGTCCGCAGCCGGATAAACTTCGAAATAAGTGCTGGCCAGACTGCTTTCATCCACCGGAGGAGTCAGTTCAGGATCAGCGATGATCTCATCAATCGTATCGGTGATGATATTGGGGTCTTCTGCTTCGGCTGCAGCCACATAATTGTTGTAGGCTTCAGTGTTTGTCAGTAATTCAAGAACATTTGTAACCCCCTCAGGCAAGGCAAAAACACCACCCTGGGTAACCAGTTTGACCACAGCAGCAGCTTCAATCAGCTCATCCGGACTGACTGATTTTTCAACTAAGGTAAAGCTATCCAGATTAGTAGGCGCTGTTCCGCCATTGGCTGCGACTATCAGCGAATACAATGCCGTAGAAACCGCATTAATGGAGATGGTATTTGGACTATCCCCTTCGGCCAGCGGTTGCACATTAAATAAACCTGCGATGGCCGAAGATAGTTTTGTCGTGAAAGAGCCTGCAGCGGCTTCTGTGACATCAGCAGTCAGGCTGGGTACAAATTTATAGTACTCCAACCCTGCTGTAGTGACAGAGCTGGCTCTGATATCAGCAAAAAGGTTGGTTTCGTCGTCATCCGCTTGCAGTGGCAAACTAAAAGCACCATTAGCGTCTGCTGTTGCAGTAAAGGTCTGCCCCGCCAAAGTACCTGTGACTGTGGCATTGGCAAAAGCGGCTTCGGATACAGTTCCGGACACAGTAAAGGTCGTCATTACGGGGGTTACTGTGACCACACCTGTGATAGTTGCAGCTTCGTCGTCATCGTCAGTCACAGTAAGACTAAAGCCTAACTCGGTATCTTCTGTCACGCTGGGCGCAGTAAAACTCAGTGTTGCAGTATCAGCTCCTGTTAATGTGACGGGAGTACCTGAGGTTTGTATCCAACTGTAAGTTTCAACTTCACCGTCTGCATCTGCAGCAGTAGCAGTTAAGGTCACGTCAGATTTTTCCGCTGCAGGCTCAAAAGCCGCTGTGGCTGTGGGCACTAGATTATTGGCGATGTTAATAGTGACATCTGCGCTGGCCGTTTGGTTGCCCTCGTCTGTAACGGTCACGCGCAACACGGCAGCAGCGTTGGCGCTTACTGCAGGCGCAGTGACACCGACAGTCGCAGTAGTTGTATTCGTCAGCGAGAGCGTTGGGCCAGACACCTGAGTCCAGCTATAGCTGATGGTATCGTCATCATCGTCTGCTGTTGCAGCTATGGTCGTTGTTCGGCTTTCTTTTAATGAAACTGCAGCAGCAACAGATACCGTGGGTAATTCGTCTTTATCGTCTGAACCACATCCTGCTAAAACCGCACAGGCAATGAGGCTGAGCGGTAAGTTACCTAAGATCTTGTTTTTCATAGTGACTCCTTGCGGGTAATTCCCACGTGAGTCTAGACAACTCTGCTTATTTCGCCAGAAAACTCATCGCATTTTCTATAAGGCAAACAGAAGGAAATAAAAATGCAACATGGTGTAACAGTAAAAACCAATTGAATTGACAAGCAATCCAAAGTGATAACAGTCAGCTTATTTAGGCTGTTTGTGAAGATTAAAAAGCAGTTCGGCTTCGGCCTGGGGTAATTCACATTCGAGCATAATTTCGTCCAGACTAGCCCCCATCTGAACCATCTTCATGGCCCTACTGTAAATTTTTGATTCCGGATCAAACAAATGCAAAGATTTTTGTTGCTCAGCAAGTTCAGCCACCTGCTGCATACCTTGTCCTAAATGACTTTCCAGACTGAGCACACGTTGTCCCACACCAATGACGGTGGAACGCAGCTCTTCAATATCCTGATAGCAGCGTTTTAACTGTTGCGTCTGCTGTTCCAGTTGTTGCTGTAGCTGTTGGAGATTTTGTTGCTGCTGCCAACTGGCAGCGGCGTTTTCATTGATAATGGCTAGCAGCTTCCGGGCCTGGCGCGAAGCGATAACAGCCATCACCACAGACAGCAATAAAATGGCTGCGATCCCCAGCAGCCATAGCCATGAAAACTCAGTCAGAACATTAGCCATTAAATACTACGGATCTCTTCCCATTCATCGTCGGACAGTAACTTATTCAGATCGACCAGGATCAGCAACTCTCCATCGCGGTTCGAGACGCCCTGAATAAACTTGGCACTTTCGTCTGTACCCACGTTTGGTGCTGTATCAATTTCAGATTGTTTCAGATACACCACTTCAGCCACGCTGTCGACCATGATCCCTATAACCTGACGCTCGGACTCGATAATCACAATACGGCTGTTGTCTGTCACTTCGGAAGGAGGTAAACCAAAACGGGCACGGGTATCAATCACAGTAACCACATTACCACGCAGGTTGATAATGCCCATCACATAATCCGGTGCGCCAGGGACAGGAGCTATGTCGGTGTAGCGCAACACTTCCTGCACCTGCATCACGTTTATACCGTAGGTTTCTTCCTGCAGTTTAAAAGTTACCCATTGCAGCACTAAGTCTGTGACTTCTTTTGATTTAGCGGATTGTGCTGTTAAATTACTCATGCCGAGCTCCTACCCAAAAGTTAAATTCTTTACGATTCAATCAGTGTTGGCTGTTCATTCCCTTTGCCAATAGGGCAATCAGGGCATCGACATCCAGCAAAGCACACATATGTTGTTTAATTAAACCAGCGAGCCATGGCCTTTTGCCTTCGGTTTCCCGCCACTTCACGTCATCTTGCTCTAACGCAATGGTGTTAACTAACGTATCACAAGCCAGGCCCCAATGGCTATTGCCCAGCATAATAACATATTGATAGTTTAGCTTTTCTGCCAGTCCCTGATCATATTTTTCTGGCATCACCCAAAGTGCAGTGTCGACCACATTAATTTTTTGCTCGCGGTAGAGCATCACACCTTTGAGCCATTCTGGCTGACCAGGCAAAGACTTGATCGGCATAATTTTATGAATACCGCCGAGCGCTTTCAGAGGTAGGGCAACTTTTAAACCCGCCACCGTAAAAAACAGCGCCTGAAAACGACCTTTTCTGTAGTCTTTTACCACAGGCGCAGCAGCTTTGACTGCAGGAGCCTGCGCTGTAACCTGCACTTGTTCGATTACAGGAGTGACAGGCGCAACAGCAGCAGCTTTCACAACCGGAGCTGTCACTGGTGCTACAACTACAGGTTTGGCGCTCACAGCGGCTTTCACAGGTGCTGATACCGGAGCCAGCAGTTCATTCAGTTGCTGTTTCTTTGCGTCCTGAATAGGCGTCTCGACCACATCATCTGTCAATAAAGCATTTAAGTAATGCTTCATGACTTTTTGGCTGGCTTGCAAATCGCTCATCTTAGTTCTCCGGCGCTAACTGGAGTAAATAGGTCAGCAAGGTATTGTAAGCAAAAACCCCACGCGATTTGGGTGCGAAGACCGGAGGAGGAGTCTGAGCTAAACTGGCATCACGGAATTTAGTGTCTATAGGTATAACGGCCGACCAGACTCTGTCCTGATACTGAGCTTTTAATGCTTTATAAGCATCCAGCGACGCCTTGGTTCTTTTATCGTACATAGTCGGGATAATGGTAAACGCATAATCCTGCGGTGACGAACTGTGCATCAGTTGCATAGTCGCAATCATCCGATCCAGGCCTTTTAAAGCCAGAAACTCGGTTTGCACCGGGATCAGAATGCGATCACAGGCGGCCATCGCATTGACCATCAGCACACCTATCACAGGAGGGCAGTCAATCAGCACATAGTCGTAATCGTTTTCTATTTTTTGCAGAGCCTTTTTCAGAATAAGACCCATCCCCCCTTGTTGACCATGAGAGCGGTCTAGGGTGGCCAGCGCCATAGAGGTAGGCAAAATATCCAGATTCGGCATACCGCTTGGACACATGGATTGCAAAATTTCTTCACCGGTAATGTCTTTACCGCGCAGGAAAATATCGTACACACTGACTTCAAGCTCTTCAGCATCAATACCAAAGTAGTAGGTCAAAGAACCATGAGGGTCTGTGTCGATCAGTAAAACACGATGACCACGCTGTGCAAGCAAAGCGCCTAAGGTTACGGTAGTGGTCGTTTTGCCAACCCCACCCTTTTGATTTGCGATAGTCCAAACAACCAATTTACTGTTCCCGCTGTTGTATAGGTGGTTCTTCTTCGCCTGGTTCCGGCGGTCTGGTTGTGATCCTTATCCCACCGTGAGGTAAGCGGATCACCCGTATTTTGTTTTGCTCTTGCTCTACAGCCTGTTCGGCTGCTTCTTCGGTCGCACTTTGTGCCTGCACCGGTTCAGCTATTGGTTTTGCCACTGGCTCGTAGGCATATTTTGACAGAGCTATCACCACTTTGCGGTTCTGGCTGCGTCCCTGAGCTGTGGTATTTTCGGCAAAAGGAGCATATTGCCCATAGCCCTCGATAGCCATTCGCTCTGGTGCCACACCGGACTGCTCCAATAAGCGGACTATAGACGCCGCTCTGGCAACCGACAATTCCCAGTTTGACGGAAATTGTTCAGTGCGAATGGGCACTGAGTCAGTATAACCCCGCACCCGGATAAAATTGTTGGTCTGCTCCAGGATAGTTGTCAGTTCCGTCATGACAGCAGAAGCCGAACTGGTAGAGACGGCACTACCGCTACTGAACAATAAACCACTGTTCAGTTCAAGGGTCAGCCAGTCATCCTGCAGTGTGACCTTCGCCAGGCCTGATTCCACCAGACTGCGCAAAGCTCTGTTGATCTCTTTTTGTACCGCAACTAAAGGACTACCCAATTTTGTCCTGTCAATTAGTTCCAGTTTAGCGTTGTCTGCCAATAAAGTCGGCCCTGTCGCCTGTTCTAATCCAGAGCCATACAATTCAAAATCGCTCTGAGGATAGATATCGGGTTGCACAGACTGCCCCTGAATGCCCTTCTCCTGCTGGTCTGTCGCTTCAATAAACACCTTTGAGATGGTGTCCTGCAATTTACTGAACTGCTCTTTCTCCATGGTCGCCATCGAATACAACACCACAAAAAGCGCAAATAACAGGGTCATATAGTCGGCGTAGGATACGAGCCAACGTTCTGTATCTGATTTATCCGCTTCTGCAGCGGCAGAACGGCGTGGCCTGTACATTTAATCTGCCCTATAGGCCTGAAGTTTGGACTCCACGCTACGCGGATTTTCTCCCAGCGCGATAGAACACAAACCTTCAATCACCATCGAATGAAACAGAGCGCGCTCTTCAACCAGTACTCTGATCTTGTTAAACACAGGGATAAATACAAAATTAGCCAGACCGACACCATAGATGGTTGCAACAAAAGCTGTGGCTATACCTTGTCCTAATTCATCCGGGTTCGAGATGTTGGACAACGCCAGAATCAGGCCAAGCACAGCGCCAACTATACCTATAGTCGGACTATAACCGCCCATAGCTTCAAACACTTTAGCGGCGCGTAGCAAGCGCTCTTTTTCCAGATGCAGCTCAGCATCCAGAATATCCTGCAGCACTTTGGCTTCGGTGCCATCGACAAGCAAATTTAAACCACGTCTGAGCAGCGGCTCTTCTTCGTTCAGCGCATCAGACTCTAACGACAAAAACCCCTGTAGACGCGCCGCATGCCCCCACTGAGTCATACGTTCAATGGTACGGTCAAAGTCGAGCTTTGGTGGTTTTATCACCCAGGGTAATAAACTCATCCCCAAACGAAACTGTGAAGCAGGGCTTTGGATCAGTACAGCGCCAAAGGTGCCACCAAACACGATACAAAAAGCCGGCCAATGCAACAAAGTAAACACATCGCCGCCTTCCTGGCTGAATCCACCCACTATGGCCACTACAACGATCAGAATGCCGGCAAGAGTAAGCTTATCCATGACCTACTTCAGCAATAATACGAGCTGCTACTTCTGACAAGGCTACTTCAACATCAGTTAAACCCGCTGCTGTGACTGCCTGTGGCATGCCATAGACCACACAACTGGCCTCGTCCTGCGCCCAGATCCTGGAACCGGACTGCTTCAATAAACGAGCGCCTTCCCGGCCGTCAGACCCCATGCCGGTCAGTACTATGGCCAGCACTTTGTCGTTAAAAACCTTGGCTGCTGTGCCAAAAGTGATGTCAACGCTGGGCTTAAAGGTAATACGCGGAGAATCATCCTCCCGCACCCGCAATCTGGCCTGATGTTCGGTACCATCGAGCAGCATTTGTTTACCGCCTGGCGCCAGATAAGCCACACCGGGGCGCAATACATCGTTGTCGGCAGCCTCTTTCACTTCAATCTTGGCTAAACCATTTAACCTGCTGGCAAAAGCGCCGGTAAAGGCTGCTGGCATATGCTGAATCAGCACAACAGGCAAAGGAAAATTCGCTGGTAAAGCAGTAATAATCTGCTGCAGCGCGACCGGTCCCCCCGTAGAGGTGCCAATGGCAACCAATTTATAATGCTTACCACTGGGTTCAAACGGAGCACTGCGCTGTGGGTCGGCCCGCTCAGCAGCCCTGTTTTGCAATTCAGCCCGCTCGGCTAATGCTTTGGCCGCCAGGCTTTGCGCTAAAGGTGCTCTGGTAGTTACCGTTGCAGCGCTGGCTGCGGCAGGTGGCGCAGGGCGGGATGCGAATGACGAAGTTGCAGATCCGGATACACTGGACGGTCGGCTGATCACTCTGCGTCTGGCTACTGTCTTGACTCGCTGGCGCAGCACATCAGCCGCTTCAGCTTTATCGCGGGCAATATCCTCGAATTTTTTCGGCAGAAAATCGATAGCACCAGCTTCCAGCGCATCTAAAGTCGCCTTGGCCCCTTCATGAGTCAAAGACGAAAACATCAGAATAGGAGTGCGCTGAACCTTTAAGATCTCACGCACCGCAGAAATACCATCCATGACCGGCATTTCAATGTCCATCGTGATCACGTCTGGTCGCAAGGCTAAGGCTTTTTCCACCGCCTCTTTCCCATTATTGGCGGTGGCAATGACCTCTAACTCGGCATCCTGACTCAGTATTTCCGTCAGACGGCGACGGAAAAAACTGGAGTCATCAACAACTAATACCCTTATGGTCATAGGTCACTCTCTTAAGCTGAGAATTTGTCAAAGCGATCAAATTTGATTTTAGAACGTTTGGCATAATGCTTCAGCAGGTTAGGCACGTCCAGGATCAGCGCGATACCGCCGTCTGAAGTGATAGTAGCGCCCGCCATACCCGGAGTGCCTTGCAATAAAGCATCCAAAGGCTTAATCACTACCTCTTCCTGACCAATCAGAGAGTCCACCACAAAACCAATTTGTTGAGTACCGATTTGTACTATCACCACATGGCCTTGTTCACGACGTATTTTCTTACTTGAACCTTTCACCAGCCAGTGCTCGAGATAAAACAGCGGAATGGCTTTGTTGCGCACGACAATAGTCAACTGACCGTCGACATTGTTGGTTTTGGCTAAGTCCAGATGGAAAATTTCATTGACCGTAGCTAGTGGTAATGCAAAGGTTTGCTCGCCGACAACCACCATCAGAGTTGGCAGTATAGCCAGCGTCAGCGGCACCTTAATTTCTAATAAAGTGCCCTGTCCCAGTTTGGAGTGAATATGCACAGTGCCGTTGAGTTGGGTGATTTTGGTTTTCACCACGTCCATACCCACGCCACGGCCAGAAATATCAGAAATTTGCTCTTTGGTGGAGAAGCCTGGCGCAAAAATCAGATTAAAGGCCTCAGTATCAGACATCCGGGCTGCGGCATCCGGCTCCAGCACACCCCGTTTGATGGCGATAGCTTTCAACTTTTCCGGATCCATACCGGCACCGTCGTCCTGAATGGTCAGTAAAATATGATCACCGGCCTGAGAGGCCGCTAACCGAACCTGACCTGTGCGAGGCTTGCCCGCTTTCACCCGGACATCCGGCATTTCAATCCCGTGATCCACCGAGTTACGCACTAAGTGGACTAATGGGTCGGCCAACGCTTCCACCAGGTTTTTATCTAAATCGGTTTCTTCGCCTTCCAGCTCCAGGTTAATGTCCTTTTGCAGCGAACGGGCTAAGTCACGAACAACCCGTGGGAAACGACCAAATACCTTCTTAATCGGCTGCATCCGGGTTTTCATCACAGCGCCTTGCAAGTCAGCGGTGACGACATCCAGATTCGCAATAGCTTTGCTCATTTCTTCATTTTGTGCTGAGCCCGACAAACTGACCAGACGGTTACGTACCAGTACCAGTTCACCCACCATATTCATGATCTGATCCAAACGTTTGGTATCAACCCGAACTGTGGTTTCAGGCTGGTTTGCCGCCGCTTTCGGATCGGCGTCCGGATCTTTGGGCGCTGCAGCGACAGGTGCTGCTTTTGGCGTCGCTGCCGCAGTCGCCGCTGCTGGCGTTGCGGCCTTAGCTGGCTCAGGAACTTTGGCTGCAGGTGGTGTTTTCGCAGCAACTTCGGCTGGGCCTACAGGCGCTTTGCCTTTGCCATGTAATTCATCCAACAGCGATTCAAACTCGTCTTCGGAGATATCGTCACCTGCTGTTGCTTGCGTTTTTTCTTCTGGTTTGGCAGGGGCTTTTTCCGACGCTTTAGCGGCCACTTCACCAGGGATAAAAGAACCATGGCCGTGTAGCTGATCTAAAATAGCTTCAAATTCATCGTCGGTAATATCTTCGCTGGCCGTTTCCTTGGTTGCGGGTGGCGGCAGATTCGCTGAGGTATCACGGCCCGGAGCGCCTTTACCATGCAGTTCATCCAGTAAAGACTCAAATTCATCTTCACTGATTTCGTCGATCGAGGACGAGCTCTCCACCGCAGGAACCGCAGCAAATTCGACGACTGCATCAAATTCTTCCATGCTGATTTCAGGTTCTGGCTCTGGTTCAGGTGCTGCAGCGGCCGCATGCTGAGCCAGTTCGTCTTCAGACTCTGGCATACTCAGACGGTGTAAGGCATCAATAATGGCGGGATCGGCTGGTGTCAGAGGCTCGCGGTTTTGCACATCAGCAAACATCGCATTGACCGCATCCAGCGCCTGTAAAATAACATCCATTAATTCCGGTGTGACACGACGTTTGCCGGTACGCAGAATATCGAACACGTTTTCGGCGCCATGACAGGCATCCACTAACTCTGTCAGCGATAAAAATCCAGCGCCACCTTTGACAGTGTGGAAACCACGGAAAATGGCATTTAATAAATTTGCGTCATCCGGATTATTTTCCAGCTCAACCAACTGCTCTTGCAGCAGTTCAAGGATCTCGCCGGCTTCGACTAGGAAATCCTGTAAAATATCCTCATCTAAATCAAAGCCCATGCTACAGCTCCCCTTTTAGAAACCTAAACTTGATAATAGATCGTCCACATCATCCTGACCTGTCACTACATCATCACGCTCTGCGGCGTCGATGATAGGACCTTCAGCTTCGTGGCCTGCTTTTGGTTTTTTCGATACGGCCGCAGGACGCTCTTCCATACTCAGATTGGTTTGGCCAAAGGCTGTTAATAAACCAATTAAGCTGTCTTCGACTTCCCGGACCAATTCAATCACGCGACGTAATATCTGCCCTGTTAAATCCTGATAATCCTGAGCCATTAAGACTTCGGTCAGCAGTGCATGTAAGGTAGCAGAGTTTCCGGTGGCCTGATGCAAAAAGCCGTCAAGATTGTGGCATAACGTCTTGAACTCTCCGACTTTTAAGTCGCGACTCATCAGCTTTTGCCATTTTGGTAAAATAGATTGCAACTGGGTATTGAGTTCATCCGCGATAGGAAGACAGTTTTCGACCGCATCCATGGTTTTGTTCGCGGCTTGCTCAGTCATATCAATAACATGATTCAGCCGTTTTTTTGCATCCGGAATATCATCTTCCAGCAAAGAACTTAAGGACGGGTCAATTTGGAAGCTTTTTAGCGAGTCGTGCAGTTGCCGGGTTAGTTTTCCAACCTCGGCAAATAACTCGGAGGAGCCCGGTACAGCCAGCTGTTGCACCAGTTCGTTTGCGGCTTCAGTTTCACCGAATTCCAGTAATTGAACCAGTTCACGGGCTTGCTCTAAAGAAATCAAGGGTGCCGTAGCTACAGACATGGTGTACTCCTTTGTCAGTTACGGTTTAACCCAGGCGTTCAAATACTTTAGCCAGTTTTTCCTGTAAGGTTGCAGCAGTAAAAGGTTTGACTATGTATCCATTCACACCCGCCTGTGCAGCGGCGATGATTTGTTCCTTTTTTGCTTCCGCAGTAACCATCAACACAGGAATATGCTTCAGTTTAGCGTCAGCACGAATTGCACGTAACAAATCGATACCCTGCATGCCTGGCATGTTCCAGTCTGTAACTACAAAATCAAAATCACCGTTTTGCAGCATAGGTAAGGCGGTGCTGCCATCGTCGGCTTCTGAGACGTTGGTAAAGCCAAGATCTCTTAACAGGTTTTTTATAATGCGTCTCATGGTTGAGAAATCATCAACCACAAGAATTTTCATATTCTTATCCAAAATCCCCTCCGGTGAGAGCCCAAGCTGGACTAACTCAAACTATTACAACCAATCCTGCATCCTGGAGCGCAAGCGCACCAGCGCCTGACTATGAATCTGACTGACCCTGGACTCGCTGACATCCAGCACAGCGCCAATCTCTTTCAAATTTAGTTCGTCATTATAATACAGCGACAACACTATCGCTTCTCGCTCCGGTAAGCTACTGATATTTTTTATCAACGCCTGTTGAAATGCATCAGTTGCCTGTTGTTCGTACAAATGATCATCATCTTTATCATTTGCCGTCACTAACACATCATCAGAGATGCCCAGATCTTCGATACCAATAATGCGACCACTGCTGGCGTCACTGAGCATATGATGATACTCATCTAAAGATATATCAAGTTTTTCAGCAACTTCACTATCTTTTACATCACGACCCAGTTCGGATTCAAGCTCGGCAATAGCTTCTGCTATCATGCGGGAATTGCGGTGAACAGAGCGCGGCGTCCAGTCGCCCCGACGGATTTCATCGAGCATAGAGCCACGGATACGAATACCGGCGAAAGTTTCAAAGCTGGCCCCTTTACTGCCATCAAAGTTTTTCGCCGCTTCAATCAAGCCTATCATGCCGGACTGAATTAAGTCGTCCACTAACACACTGGCCGGTAAGCGGGCTAACAGATGGTAGGCAATGCGCTTTACCAAAGGTGCATGCCGTTCCACCATTTGTGTCAAATGATCAGCGGCGCCGTAGGCCGCGAGTTTACTATTCAAACCAGACCTCTCGCTTCAGGTTGGTGTACCAGTTGCTCCAGAAAAAATTCCAGGTGCCCTGAGGCAACAGGTGGTACAGGCCACTGTATTGCACGGGTAGCCAGGGTGCGAATTGCCAAAGAAGCTGGAGTTTTTGGAAAAGCGTCGACAAAAGCTTTTTGTTTGCGCGCCGCTTTTCTGACATTTTCATCAAAAGGAATAGTGGCCACCAGCTCCAGACTGACATCTAAAAAACGGTCTGTTACCCGGCTTAACTTCGCAAACAACTCCTGCCCTTCTTTTAAACTGCGTACCATGTTGGCAACAATTTTAAAGCGTTGCACACCATGTTCACGACTCAAAATTTTCATTAAAGCATAGGCATCTGTAATGGACGACGGTTCGTCACACACCACCACCAGCACGTCTTGTGAAGCACGGGAAAAACTCAGCACCATGTCAGAAATACCAGCGGCGGTATCGACCAGTAAAATATCAAAACGGGTGCGCATTTCGCTAAAAGCACGGATAAGACCAGCATGTTCGACTGGCTTTAATTCGGTCATCGATTGAGTGCCCGAAGTTGCAGGGACAATTTTAATACCAAATGGGCCATCAATCAGAATATCGTCCAGTTCAGCTTCGCCGGACAACACATGAAATAAATTTTTCTGGACACGAAGCCCCAGCATGACGTCACAGTTCGCTAACCCCAGGTCAGCGTCCAGCACTAATACCTTTTTGCCAAGCTGAGACATCGACATAGCAAGATTCAGCGTCACGTTGGTTTTGCCAACGCCCCCTTTCCCGCCTGTCACGGCTATGACTTTCACTATTTGTTGTTGCTGTTGTTGCTTCATTCGTCTCAGGCCACTGGCTTGATCATCATTCATCGGAAGATTATGCATAGGTTCCTTCCACCCGGGCCGTCGTATCTGCATACCACTGATAGCCCGTACTACTGTTAGAGATCCGTAACTGCTCTGCCTTGGCAACCATTGTTTTCGCATCAGCCATTTCGATGTCTTCAGGAACCCGTTGGCCCTGAGTCAAATAACTGACCGGCAACGCATTTTGTATTGCCACGTTAATGATTTCTCCCAAACTTAAGCATTCATCAAGTTTGGTGAAAATACAACCCGCTAATGGAATACGTTTGAAATGTTCAACGGTTTCCTGCATCACGCGAGCTTGGGATGTTGCAGACAATACCAGATAACTTTTTATTTTGACACGCGAATTATGCATTAAAGACGCAAGTTTTTCAGCAAGACGGACGTCGCGCTGACTCATACCCGCGGTGTCGATCAGAATGAGTTTACGTTGTTGTAACTGATTTAACAGTGTCGCTAACTCTTCGCTGTCTTTCACCTGCTTCACCGGACACCCAATAATACGGCCGAAGGTGGCTAACTGCTCGTAGGCACCAATGCGGAATGAATCGGTTGTGATTAAGGCCACCTGATCGGCACCATGACGTTTGGCAAACTGAGCCGCCAGTTTAGCTACAGTAGTGGTTTTGCCCACACCTGTAGGACCAACCAGAGCCACAACGCCACCACGACGCATAATATCGTCGTTGGTGGTAATCAACTGGCCGGTTAACAACTCTAAGGCACTGTCCCAGGCCTCGGCATCATTGATATCCTCAGGCATAAAACAGGCAATTTGATCAGCCACAGGCTCGGACAACCCCAGATCCAGTAACTTTTCGATCACCAGAGCGCGCACAGGTTCACGACGGGCTAAATCCTGCCACATCAAACCTGAGACCTGATGTTGCAACAGTTGTTTCATTGATGACATTTCACTGCGCATCGCATCGAACTGTTTTTGCATCAGTTTGGCTTGTTGCTCCTGATAACGGGTCAGTTCGCTCAAATTCACCGCAGTGGTGCCGGAAGATTGACGTTCGTTGTCAGAAGGTGTTGAATTTGCAACCGAAAATAGTGCACTGGTGGCCGCCGCGGTTTTTGCAGCCGCCATTTTATTGGCAGAAGCGGCTTGGGTGGCTGCGGGTTGTTTGCTGATTTGACGGGCCAACAAGGCTTGCAGAGAATCGGCTGGCGCCTGCTCTGGTTCATCATCGACTTTGATATTCAAACGACTGCCTACCGCAGCTTGCGCGGCAGGTTGGGCTTTCGCAGCAGGTTCAGCCTTGGCCACTGTTGGCGCGGCTTCCGGGTCTATGGCCGCTACTATTTCAACGCCGCCGGCCACTTTTTTATTCGACAGAATAATGGCATCAGGGCCTAAAAACTCTTTGACCTCTGTCAGAGCGGTACGCATATCTTTGGCAACAAAGCGTTTGATTTTCATAGCTTAACTCCTAATTCGACTGGCCTACCACACTGACAATCCGGATTTGTTTGTTGTCAGGGATCTCTTGGTAGGACAAAACCCGTAATCCTGGAATACTGTACTTCACGAATCGTGCCATAACTGATCGCAGAATACCGGAAGTTAATAAAACCGCGGGCTCACCAGCTAATTCCTGATTTTGAGAGGCAGTAGCTAAAGACTGCTGGATCCGCTCTGCAAGGCCAGGCTCAATGCCTGCGCCGTCGTTACCCGCTGATTGCATTGATTGATGTAACATCTGCTCTAAATCAGGCGCAAAGGTGATCACTGGAACTTCTGGCGCACTGCCTACTACTTCCTGAATAATCAGTCGTTTTAACGCCACACGACAGGAGGCCGTTAACACGTCAACATCCTGACTCTTCGAGCCATAGTCGACCAGAGTTTGCACTATGGTGCGCATATCACGGATAGGCACGCCTTCATGCAACAGATTCTGCAGCACTTTCACCACCACAGTCAGCGGTAAGGTATCTGGTACTAACGCATCGACCAGTTTAGGGGACGATTTTGCCAGCATATCCAGCAGATTCTGCACTTCCTCATGCCCCAGCAATTGAGCCGCATTATTGGTTAAAATCTGGCTTAAATGGGTCGCCACCACTGTTGCCGCATCCACCACGGTATAACCCAGAGTTTGCGCGTGTTCGCGCTGATTTTTTGCTATCCAAACCGCTTCTAAACCAAAAGCAGGGTCTTTCGTGGCTATCCCTTTGACTGTGCCAAATACCTGACCTGGGTTAATCGCCAGCTCATTGTCATGCCGCAGCTCGGACTCGCCAGTCGTCACGCCCATCATAGTGACGCGATAGGTGTTCGGCTCTAAATCCAGGTTGTCACGGATATGCACTGCCGGAATCAGGAAACCGAGCTCCTGCGATAGTTTTTTCCGAACCCCTTTAATACGGGTCAGCAATTCGCCGCCTTGCGCTTTATCAACCAGCGGGATCAGGCGATAGCCAACTTCCAGGCCTATAGTGTCGACCGGCTGCACATCGTCCCAGCCAATCTCTTTGACAGGGGCCATCTCGACCGGTGTGGTCAGCTCGGCTTTTTTAATTGCAGCCGCTTTTTCAGCACTCGGGTTCTCGACCCGGTACAGATAATAAGCCGCCCCCCCCACTATGGCAGCTAAAGTTAAGAAGGCGATATGCGGCATGCCCGGCACTATGCCCATAATGACCAAAATAGCTGTAGCGATGACCAGGACCTTCACATTGCTGAACTGACCCGCCATCTGTGTGCCGAAATCACCTTCTTTGTTTTGACGGGTGACGATGATGGCCGTGCCGACAGATAACAACAAGCCGGGGATCTGAGCCACCAGACCATCACCTATGGTCAGTAAGGTATAGATTTCCACCGCTTCCATAAATGGTAAATCATGCTGCAATACACCGATGACCAATCCGCCGATGATATTGATCACCATGATAACAATACCGGCCATGGCGTCACCTTTGACAAACTTGTTGGCACCGTCCATCGAGCCATAAAAATCAGCTTCTTCGCCAATCTCTTCACGCCGACGACGCGCTTCTTCCGCATCGATAAAACCAGCGTTTAAGTCAGCATCGATCGCCATTTGTTTACCCGGCATAGCGTCGAGGGTAAAACGGGCTGTCACTTCAGATATACGGGCAGCACCAGAGGTAACCACCATCATATTGATGATCACGAGGATGATAAACACCACAAAACCTACCGCGTAGTTGCCGCCTATCACCACTTCACCAAAAGCTTCAACCACTTTACCTGCAGCATCAGGGCCATTGTGGCCTTCCAGTAAAATCACCCTGGTACTGGCGATATTCAAAGTTAACCGCAAAATAGTGGCGACCAGGATCACGCTGGGAAAAATGGCAAAATCAAGAGGCTTTCTGGTGTAGATGGTGATTAAGAGCACCACCAGACCTAAGGTAATATTAAAGGTAAACAGGATATCCAGCATCAATGGAGGTAAAGGCAGCACCACCATAGCAAGCGCTGCCAGGATCATTAACGGCGTGCCAACGCCTTTGGCATAAGACCAAACTTCTGGATTAACGCGGGAAAACATTTGGGTCATCGACATAACAAGCCTGACAAATTACTGACGCTACAGGCTGTTATACAAAAAGCGTTCCATAAAAATGGCGGCTGATCACATTAGCATGTAATCATGTGCTCTGCTTCCATGGTTAGTGGCGGAAATCGTCTGGAATAGGTAAGTCTTTCGCCAGATTTTTCGGGCGTTTCCCTTTGCCTTTTTTGAACATATTCAACTGATAGACATAAGCCAATACCTGCGCCACGGCAGCAAATAATTGTTCCGGAATAGGATGATCCAACTCTGTGGTATAAAAAATAGAACGGGCCAACGCTGGTGACTCCAGCACAGGCACTTTATTTTCTTCGGCTAAACGCCGGATGTATAAGGCCACTTCATCTGCACCTTTAGCCACCACCACAGGAGCCCGGAATTTAGCCTGATCGTACTTCAGCGCTACCGCAAAGTGTGTTGGGTTGGTCACCACCACATCAGCCGTAGGCACTGCAGCTATCATACGGCGACGGGCTGCCTGGTATTGTAAACTACGAATACGGCCTTTGACTCTGGGGTCCCCCTCCGAGTTTTTGTATTCATCTTTTACTTCCTGCAGTGTCATTTTTAATTCTTTATGGTGTTTCCACATCTGATAAGGCGCATCGATAGCGGCTATAACAATCACGCTGAAACAAATACCAAAAAAGGTCCAGGCCAGAATTTCGGCGGATGCAAAAATGTCCTCAGGATTGGTCATCAGCGACAAGGCCATAATGTCGTCAAAGAAGGTGGACAACAACGCAAAAGTTAAGCCACCAATCACCAGTACCTTGGCGATACTTTTAATCAGTTCCACCATAGCCTGCATACCAAACATGCGTTTGATACCGGCCAGCGGGCTCATTTTACTCCACTTAAAACCTACAGCTTGCCAGGTGAAGTTATAACCGCCAATCAGTACGCTGCCGACATAGGCCGCCAGCAAAATCAGCAGGAAAAACTTCAATAACCCCGGAAATAATTCAATTAAAGCTTCGTCCCAGACCGCGAACATCGAATAGGGATTAAAAATGTCTTTTTCGTCCAATGACAACAAACGACGACAGACGTCCAGTACAGAGGCCGCTATTTCTTTGCCAAAAATCAGAATACCGGCACTGCTGCCCACCAACACGGCAAAAGTAGCCAGATCGCGGGAGCGCGCCACCTGACCTTTCTTTCGGGTGTCTTCGAGTTTTTTACTGGTGGGTTCTTCGGTTTTTTCCTGACCTGAGCTTGCCATAAGCGACTCCTAACAGCCAATCAACTTGCAGGTGTATTCGATACCATGCTGCCAGTTCAGGTTAAAATGAAACAAAAAGGTATCCATCGTCAGCCACATAATAAGTAATCCGGCCAACATACTGATCGGCATACCTATAGAGAAGATATTCAACTGTGGTGCAGTGCGGGTTAAAACTCCAAAAGCGATATTGACCACCAGCATAGCGGTTACAGGTGCCAGCGTAATAGCAAGGGCTGTGGCAATGATCCAGCCGCCAAATTCGGCCACTTGCCAGTATTTATTTACGTCCATCCACTGCCCATCAATGGGCAAGGATTCAAAACTGAACACCACCATCTGAAACATAATCAGATGGCCGTCATACACCAAAAATAACAAGGTGGCTAAAATCAGGTAAAACTGACCTATAGCCGGCACAGACACACCGTTGGCCGGGTCCGCCATAGCGGCAAAGCCTAAGCCGGTTTGAGTCGCCAGTATTTGCCCTGCGGTGACAAAAGCCTGCACAAAAATTTGCGAGATAAAACCTATTGCCAATCCAATAATGATTTGCTGGATCATCTGCACCACCAGATTCAGCGACATCAGATTGACATCTTTCACCGGTGGCACCACGGGCATAATCATCACAATAAATGCAGCACAAAATGCCGCTTTCACCCGGGTTGGAATATTTTTGGCACCAAAAGCGACCATGATAAACATCATGGCGGAGACGCGGGCAAAAGGCAGCATAAAATCGGCAATAACCTGAAGGAGCTGCTGCAGTGGGTATTCCATCAACTGACTACCGTTGGAATACTCAGATAAAGCTTTTCGGTGTAATCCATCAGGGTTTGCGTTAACCAATGACCACCGTACATCAGCGCGAGTAATGTCACAATTAAACGGGGTAAGAAGCTTAAGGTTTGTTCGTTGATAGAGGTCGCGGCCTGAAAAATAGACACAATCAGGCCGACAATCAGTGACGGGATAATGGCCATGGAGACAATTAAAATCACCAGCCAAAGTGCGTCGCTTAAGATATCAACAAAAACCTCTGGACTCATGTCCCCACTCCGTAACTGGTGGCTAAGGTCCCCATCACCAGCAACCAGCCATCGACTAATACAAACATCATCAGTTTAAAGGGCAAGGCAATAATCATCGGGGATAACATCATCATCCCCATAGCCATCAAAATACTGGCGACGACTAAATCGATGATCAAAAACGGAATAAAAATCATAAAACCAATTTGAAAAGCGGTTTTCAGCTCACTGGTGACAAAAGCCGGGATCACCACTGTAATGGGTAAATCCGCCACATTATCGACCTTGGGCGTGCCCGCAATTTCAGCAAAAGTTTCTAAATCTTTCATCCTCGTTTGATGCAACATAAAAGCTTTCATTGGCTTTATCGCTTCATCAAAAGCCTGAATCGAGGTCATTTGCTCAGCCAGATAAGGTTGGAGGGCTTTTTGATTCACCTCATCAAACACCGGCGCCATAATAAAGAAAGTCATAAACAAGGTGATACCAATCAATACCTGGTTAGACGGGGACGATTGTAGGCCTATGGCCTGACGTAAAATCGCCAGCACCACGATAATACGGGTAAAACAGGTCATCATAATGACCATGGCCGGGATGAAACTCAGAGCTGTCATCACAGCCAAGACTTGCAGTGTCACACTGTAGTCCTGCGAGCCGTCAGGGTTAGTGGTGACCGATAAAGCGGACAAGCCCCCTCCCTGTTGTGCCAACAGCTCAGGAGAGAAAGCGAACAGAACAAGCGCAATGAATAGCCACATATTAAGATTTCGACTTTTGTTTTTGTAAAAGGGCCTGAAACTGAGAACGCCAGTCTGGCGTTTGTGCCTCGTCCACCAAAGGTTGCTCTAACTCAAACAACATAGAAATTTGCTGCGAGGTCACGCCCAACACACGTTGTTTGCCTTGCACTTCAATCACCAGAATACGTTCACGGGGCCCCAGCATCACCGAACTGACAATTTTGATATGGCTAGACCCTGGTAGTTTAATCGCCAGTTTTTTATACAACCAGGCCAGACCAAACAATAACCCCAGCACTACAATTAAGGAGCCAAACACATTCATAATGGTCATGGCATTGACCCCATTTCCCTGAGGCGTAGGAGTCGCAGCCACTGCTGTTGTCACAGTTTCAGCGACGGCAAAGAGCGGACTTAAGGCTATAGCAACAGACAAGAATCGCATCAGCGCAGCTTCTTTATACGTTCAATCTGACTGATGACATCGGTCAGACGAATACCAAATTTATCGTTCACCACCACCACTTCGCCATGCGCTATTAAGGTACCGTTGACCAGCACATCCAATGGTTCACCTGCCAAACGCTCCAGCTCAACCACAGAACCCTGATTTAACTGCAGCAAATTACGAATACTGATTTTGGCTCGGCCAACTTCCATGGAGATAGTGACCGGAATATCCAAAATGGTATCCAGTTTACGTTTTTCATCGACGGTAAGCGCGGCCGGTTCTTCTTTCAGTTCGTCCAGTTCCACCGCAGTAGCTCCAGCATCACCTTCAGCTTCGGCTAAAGCTGCTGCCCACTCGTCCATGGTATCTTGTTCATTGGCCATTGTTATCTCTCCACAGGTTCAGATAAGTTTAAATCCGCTTCCAGTTCACTGATATCTGCATCGCTGTCCAGGCGGCGGCCACCTTTAGTGAACACATGCATCTCTGATTTCACGGACTCAGGTCGTTTAATTTTTTCGATAATTTTCAACGCGACATTATCGCGGGAGCGTCCCAATTTGGCTCTGTAGGTCGGTAAGTCTTCAATCAAAACCGTAATGTGATCCGGCATTTCGACCGGAATAATGTCGCCCGCCTTCAGGTTCATTAACTGTTCCAGCGTGATATCGACATCCAGCATCTTGGTGGTTAAATCCACTTTGACATCCATGATTTCGTCACGCAGCGCTTTACTCCAGCGTAAGTCGGTGTCTTCTTTATCACTTTGTACACCGGCATCCAGCAACTCACGGATAGGTTCCAGCATCGAATAAGGCAACGCCACATGGAAATCACCACCACCGCCATCGAGCTCGATATGGAAGGAGCTAATCACCACCACTTCAGTTGGGCTGACGATGTTGGCCATAGCCGGGTTAACCTCAGAATCGAGGTATTCAAAGGATACGTCCATCACCGGAGCCCAGGCTTCTTTGTAATCTTCAAAGATCAGCTTCAACAGCATCTGGATGATCCGGCGTTCGGTTGGAGTAAATTCGCGGCCTTCGATTTTGGCGTGATAACGCCCATCCCCGCCGAAGAAGTTATCCACCAGAATAAACACCAGACGAGCCTCCATCGTAATCAGGCCTGTGCCTTTTAACGGACGGAACCGCACCATATTTAAGCTGGTCGGTACGAACAGGGTGTGCACGTATTCGCCAAATTTAATCATCTGCACGCCATTGATCGACACTTCGGCGGTGCGGCGCATCATGTTAAATAAACTGATCCGCATATGACGGGCAAAACGTTCATTGACCATTTCGAGCGTGGGCATGCGACCACGGACGATCCGATCCTGAGAGGAAAAGTCGTATTCAGTCGCGGAACGGCCACGACCGTCGCCACTTTCTTCGACCTCTTCTTCTTCAACGTCATCGACACCATGCAGTAGCGCGTCAATTTCGTCCTGGGACAATAAATCAGTCAAGCTGTTGCTCTCTTATTGCATCACAAAGCCAGTGAACAGTACTTCTTCCACTACTTCACTGCCAGCCACGCCTACTAAGGCTTCCTGCACTTCTTTCAGTGCTTTTTTCTTCAAATTCTCTTTACCTTCGACCGTAATCAATTCTTCGGCATTACTGGTGCTGAAGGTACGTAACAAAGTACTCTCAATCAGAGGAATATGCACTTTGGCTGTTTCTTCATTGTTACTGCCACGCACTAACAACTGCACCTTAATTTGTACCAGACGGTCTTTGGTAGCGCCCGGCACATTAAAAATAAAAGGCCGTGGCATACTGACATACAAAGCTGACCCTTTGTTGGCTGTGGCATTTGGATCGGCTGCCACTGCAGCTTCGGCTGCTCCTGCTTCTGCCGGAGCCGGTTCTGTCGAATCACCAGACATCATCAATACTGCCGCTACAGCGACAATAGCCAGCAGTACCGCTGCACCAATGATGATGATCAGTTTTTTCTTTTTCGCCTGACCGTCAGCAATTTCTAAGTCTTTACCCGCTGCCATGTTTATTCCTTATCCGCTGTGATGAAGTGGTATTATTGACCTTGGCTTTCATCAAAGGCAATCACTAACTGTGCATCTGCCGCTTTTCTGTGCTGCGACACCTTACACCGACGCACAGCATGCTTTGCTGTGAAGCTTTCACCGACGTTAAGCATAATAATCGACAACCCGCTCAGAGACTTTGGGTGGCAAAACAGCAGGTTCTGTCAGTTCTTCTGACACCCCTTGTCCAGTCCCTGCCCCAGGGCCGCCAGCCGTGCGACGCCCTCCTTCCTGGCCTGAAGACGATGGGTTTTGTTGCTGGACCGAGCCCTGACTTAATTCAATGCCTTGCTGCTGCAGCAGTTCCTTAAGTTTGGGCAGTTGTTGCTCCATCAGTTCTTTGGCATGGCCCTGTTGAACCATAAACTGCACTGACATTTGATCCTGCTGCAAACTGATTTTGATCTGCATCGAGCCTAGTTCAGATGGGTCGAGGCGAATTTCAGCGGTATGCACTTTATCTTTGACCATCATCAGCATTTTTTCTTTTAACTGGTTCGATGCCTCTGGCTGGATCAGATTGAGCTTTTGTCCAAGCTGGTCTGCTGCTTTTTGACTGGACTCAGCGACGAATTCACGACCCGATACAGAGATAGCCGAGCTGACTTTCTCCAGATTAGACTTCAACTGGTTACTAAAAGAGTTGGCTTCAGTTCCCGGGGTAGTGCTGGTTTTTTGCTGCTCAACCACTGTCAACAGTGTTTCAGTTGAACCTTGCTGCGAAGCTTCACCAGAGGACGCCCCCTGCTCTGCATGGGTTGCGACCGCAGTTGTTTGAAGTTGTTTTAATAACTCTTCAGTCGTGACTTTCGCTTCTGTCGCAGAGTTTTTGTTCTGCTGCGGCTGCGGCGCTAGTAACGCTGCCGCAGTTTGGGCCTGAACTGAGGGTTTATCATCTGTGGCTGCGGCCTGTGCCGTCAACATGTCGTTGTCCGTGTCGTCATTGCTGCCAGCCGTCTGCCCGCTGCTGACTGTCGCACCCGTGGCGCCTTTCAGTATGACAGCCGCCTGCTCCGATTGAAGCGGAGTTTTGCTCGCTGTGACCAGTGTCAGTTCGATGTCAGTATCAGCCTCAGGTGATTGCAGAGTATCGCTGGTCTGCGTGATCTCAGTCCGTACTTTTACTGGTTTTTCAATATGAGCCATGATTTTGTTTTGATCAGGCCCCGTGTCTTTTTGTACCGTTCGCTTCTGATCCAGCTTGTCTGTGCTTTCTGTTTCGGTATTCTGTGTTGTGCTCAGCTTGGTTAAGCCATGATCTGCCGTCTGGTTTTTTGCCGTTGCTTTATCCGATTGAGTTACAAGTTTTAAAGCGTTCAACTCTTCGGCCGTTAAGTGCTGTTCTGAGTTTTGTTCTGATACCAGCTTTTGCTCTAGCACTACAGGCCCATCTTTTTGCTGCGCAGCCTTCAGTTTGGAGACTACGGCAGCTTCAGCATCGGACAGCTCTGCCGCTGCGTTTTTTTCGTGTTGTTGTTTTGCCTTAGTCCCTTGTAAGCCGGAGTCCTCTGCCACAGAGCCCGCTTTGGCCTCCCCTGCTTCTGCTTTATTCAGGCGCGCCTGCAGACTTTTTGCTTTATCCAGCAAGTTTAACCAGTCCGAATGTTCTGCTTCTACGGCTTCAGTTTGAGCCTCAACGGCTTCAGTTTGGACCTTGACCTTGTCAGAAGCCTCAGACACAAGTTCTTCCGCATCGCCTTGTGCAGACTCTTTGCCGCTGACAGGCTTGTGATCTTGCTGCTCTGAAGCTGCGGTGCTCTGCTCCGACGGAGTTGGTTTATTCTCCTGCAGGTCAGAGGCAGTATTCTGCCGCGTTTTGCTGGAGGTTTTTCCTGGTTTTTCCGACGCTTTGCCATTGACCTCTGCTGCCAGGGTGGCCGCAAAACTTTGATCAGGTTCTGTTGCTGTGTCACCCAACTGGGCAGGCTGCGACTTTGCCGCAGATACAGGCTCAGCGCTGAGCATGGTCATGGATAAGATTTCAGTCATCGGTCACCCCGGTCCAGATGCAAGTGACTCACTTGCTGCTGTTGTTTTTTTTGCCTGTATTGAGCAGACAAAATCTGTTTACACTCGTTCTGATACGAAAGACATACAAAATACGCGCCAAACTTAACTGACTCTGCGGAAAAACTGCTGAGTCGCAATTTCATCCAGCATTTTTTGTTCCTGCCTGTCGGCTTTGCGTTGTATTTCCGCCAACTCACGTTCAATCAGTATTTCCATGGCCTTACGTTTTTTCTGCATGGCCAGCAGTTGCTGTAAACGCTGATCAGCATTGGCTTTAGCCTGTTGCACATACTGTTGCTGCGCTGTTAAAGCCGCGTCCAATTTGCCGATGAAATTCAGATATTGATTAAACTGACGGCTCGCCATGCCTTCCTGACCCCGACTTTGGGTTTGCTGGACGTATTCAATCCGGTAATCTGCCAGGCCCTGATATTTCTGTTGCATCGACTGATAGTTCTGCAGCGCAGCTCTGTACTGCGCCTGCAACTTGTCTTCTTTTTCCTGCTGGACTTTGACCAATAGCTGAAGTTGTGCCAATGCCATAACTTATCGTCCTAAATGGGCAGGTAACAGTTTATCCAGTTGTGTCAGACTTTCGTCATAAGGCACCACTTCTTTCATTTCCTGCTGCAAAAAACCACGGATTTTTGGCATCAGAGTCACGGCCGCATCCAGTTGTGGATCGGCCCCTTTGACATAAGCACCGATAGAAATTAAATCTTTGCTTTGCTGATAAGAGGCATAGAGCTGTTTTACAGCACGGGCCAGTTTTTGATGCTCCATACTGGTCACAGCCGGCATGACCCGGCTGATGGATTTTTCTATATCTATGGCCGGAAAATGACCGCTGTCGGCCAACTGACGTGATAACACTATGTGACCGTCCAGAATAGCGCGTGACGCGTCAGCAATAGGGTCCTGGAGATCATCCCCCTCAGACAACACAGTGTAAAACGCTGTAATAGAGCCCTGACCTGCAGCACCATTACCAGCCCGCTCCACCAGCGCTGGTAATTTGGCAAAAACCGAAGGTGGATAGCCTTTAGTGGCCGGCGGCTCTCCCACAGCCAAGGCAATTTCCCGCTGTGCCTGCGCATAACGGGTAATGGAATCAAGCAGCAGTAAGACATCCAGCCCCTGCTCACGGAAATATTCCGCCACCTGCACCGCAGTTTCACAGCCTTTTAACCGCATTAAAGGCGACACATCGGCAGGAGCGGCTACGACTACGGAGCGTTTGCGCCCCTCTTCGCCCAGAATTTCATCAATAAACTCTTTCACCTCACGGCCCCGTTCACCCACCAGGCCAACCACTATCACATCAGCGGCAGTACCGCGGGTCATCATGCCCAAAAGCACTGACTTACCTACACCAGAGCCTGCAAACAAGCCCATCCGCTGGCCTTTACCGACGGTAATAATGCTGTTGATAGCCCGCACGCCCACATCCAGCGGTGCATGAATAGGTTGGCGTTGCAATGGATTAATCGGAGGCTTTTTCGAACCGCCAAATT
>NZ_LAVS01000032.1 GCF_000986865.1 Rheinheimera mesophila | reverse complement strand
GCGGTGACAGTATGAATCGCAATATTACTGATCAGAGCTAAATCGTGTTGATTATAACGACAGTCGGGGTCATAGCTTTGAATCGCCATCACCCCTATTACTTTTTCACCGCGGCATAGAGGGACACCTAACCAGGACTGACAGGCTGTGCCCTGAGCCGTAATATCGCCGCTTTCTACCAGTCGACGATAGCCTTCCTGATCACATAACAACCCTTGTTTAGTGCGAGCCACATAACCGGTCAGGCCTGAGGCAAAGGCATCGGAAGGCGCATCTAACAGCACATGCTGGTCTTTTTCGTCGGCGAAATATTCCAGCGAAAACTGCTGGTCCTGACCACAAAGCACCACATAAAAATTATCTGCTTTGAGCTGTTGGTTTAATAACCGATGAATAGCAGGATAAAACTCCCGCATATCTTTCACGCCAGAGGCTAACTCTGACAGTTTGAGTAAGGCGCCCTGAATAATATAAGCTTGCTTATAGCCTGCGGCCAGCTTACGCAAACGGCGCAACTGACTAACCAGAATATGCTGGGCTTTATGCAGAGTCGTTATATCCTTCAACTTCTTCTCTTATTTTTCTTTGAGGCAAGGCAGCCAACACTGACTGATGTTTAACATCTCTATTATGCACAAAGCTTAACCAGATGGAAGGCAAAATGAGGTGACTGGTCAGATCTTGCTATAAGTGATTGAGCTATAAAGATAACTATTCGCTCTATAAAGGAGTGGAAATGCAAAACGCTGCCGAAGCAGCGTTTTTTTGAGCAGGAAAGTTTTACACGCCTTCAACCATAAATTTGATAGCGGCTTCGATTTCATCGTCAGAACAATCACCACAGGTGCCGCGAGGAGGCATAGCACGGATACCTTCGATCGCATGTTTCTTTAATATATCCATACCTTGGGCTAAACGCGGTTTCCAGGCTGCATCACCTTTTTTTGGTGCATCTAAAGCGCCAGTACCGTGACAAGCAAAACATGCGCCCTGATAGACCTGCTCACCAGTACGCGGGCCTTTAGGGCCAGTGTCTGCTGCAGCCTGAGCGCCAGCCAGATACACCTGACCTACAGGTTCAAGACGTTTTTTCAGAGCTTCGTTATCTGCATCCTGTGCAGCAACGTTGGCTATTGCAGCAGTTGTCATCAGCACTAAAGCGAGAGTGAGTTTTTTCATCTGGATAATCCTGTCAATAAGCCATACAAAAGTTAAGGTATTATAACGCCCGGATGCTTCATAGTGGAAGCCCCTGTATTTGTTGGTTTTTAACTTAGCCTATCTTGGGTAAAATTTGCAGCTCTGCTTGTCTTATAACTGTTCAGTCTGATAAGTATTTTTTTCAGTTAAAAAAAATTCAAAACAGGACTGTGCAAAGAAATTAGTTGTGGTAGTCTGTTTTCCCACTTTGCTTGTCTTACTCTGTCGCCTTTTTGACAGGAAACCAAAGTGAGATAATTTTCCACAAAATGGAATGATAAGAAAAACAATAAGGGAACCTCTAGCATTACCCTTCTTTTTCTTTTAAATACATGAACTTAGCCATAAGCTCCGGATTCCTTCATTGAGATTATCTGGATGTTCTTTATTGTCTGTCCACAAAGTTATCCACAGCTTCTTCAGTTAAAATACGACCAACACCGGTCAGCGTTAGCGCTGCTATAGCTGGCTGAACCAGCCCTGTTGTGGCATGCTTATGCAAAACATTCAGGGATCCTTATCATGGTTGTTATACCGGACAATCCTCTTATTCTGGTCGACGGTTCTTCATATTTATTCCGTGCTTATCATTCGCCTCCCCATCTGACTAACTCCAAAGGAGAGGCCACAGGCGCTATTTATGGCGTGGTGAACATGCTGAAAAGCTTGTTGCGTCAATATAAACCCAGCCAGATGGTAGTGGTATTTGATGCCAAAGGGCCAACATTCCGTAATGAAATGTACAGTGAGTACAAAGCGCATCGTCCACCTATGCCGGATGATTTGCGCAGTCAAATTGCGCCTCTGCACCAAATTATCGAAGCGATGGGTTTACCTCTGCTTTGTATCAGTGGTGTGGAGGCAGACGATGTGATCGGTACTTTGGCCGTACAAGCCAGCCAACAAGGTCGTCATGTACTGATTTCTACGGGTGATAAAGACATGGCACAGTTGGTCGATCAGCATGTCACCCTGATTAACACCATGACGGATACCATCCTTGATCCTGCCGGTGTCACTGAAAAATTTGGTGTAGGCCCTGAACTCATTATCGACTATTTGGCCCTGATGGGAGACAAAGCTGACAACATCCCGGGGTTACCTGGGGTTGGTGAAAAAACAGCTTTGGCTTTGCTGCAGGGTATAGGCTCTATAGAAAAACTTTATCAACAGTTGGACCAGATTGCGGCGCTGAATTTCCGTGGTAGCAAAACCATAGCGGCCAAGCTGGAGGAGTTCAAAGAGCAGTTAGTATTGTCCTATCAGTTGGCCACTATTAAAACTGACGTCGAATTGTCGTTACAGCCCGGTAGCTTAGATATAAAAGCCCCGGATCAGGGTAAACTGGCCGAACTGTTTGCCGCCTGTGAATTCAGACGCTGGTTAAGCGAAGTGTTAGCAGGTAAAGATACGGCAGCAGCGCCGACTGAAGCCAGAAAAGCCAACGAAGAGCCAGCCAAAGAACCTGCGGCCAGTGGTATTGATACCTCCGGCTACCCATGTATTTTGACGAAAGCGGACTTTCAACAATTATTAAAGCGGTTGCCCGAGGCTGAACTGGTGGCTTTTGATACTGAGACCACCAGCCTGGATTATATGCAGGCCGACATAGTGGGCATTTCTCTGGCCTTGGCGGCCGGAGATGCCTGCTATATTCCGTTAGCCCATGATTATGTCGGTGCGCCTGAGCAGTTGGATCGGGGTTGGGTGCTTGCTCAGTTGAAAGACTGGCTGGAAGATGAAAGCAAAGCCAAAGTGGGTCAAAACCTGAAATACGATCAAAGCGTGCTGGCCCGCCATGGTATTCAACTGCGTGGTATTCGTTTTGACACTATGCTCGAATCCTACATCGTCAACAGTGTTGCCTCTCGTCATGATATGGATTCTCTGGCACTGAAGTACCTGGGCCATAAAACTATTAGCTTTGAGGACATAGCCGGCAAAGGTGCAAAACAAATCACCTTTAACCAAATCGCTTTGGAACAAGCGTCGCCTTATGCCGCTGAAGATGCTGATGTCACTTTACGTTTGCACCAGACCTTATGGCCTATGCTGGAACAGCATTCTGGTTTACACAAAGTGTTCAGCGATATTGAGATGCCACTGGTGCCCATTTTGTCTAAGATGGAGCGCACCGGCGTCAAAATTGATAGCCATTTACTGGCGCAACAAAGCCTGGATTTAGCCAAACGGATCAGCGAGATAGAACAACAAGCTTATCAGATGGCCGGGAAAGAATTTAACCTATCCTCGCCTAAGCAATTACAGGAAATCTTATTCGAACAGATGGGCTTACCTGTGCTGAAAAAAACGCCCACAGGCACCCCATCCACAGCAGAAGAGGTGCTGGCCGAGCTGGCACACGATTACGAGTTTCCAAAACTCATCACAGAGCACAGAGGCTTAAGTAAACTCAAATCCACCTATACCGACAAACTACCGTTGTCGGTTAATCTGGCAACAGGTCGGGTGCATACCTCCTATCACCAGGCTGTGGCTGCCACGGGACGCTTAAGCTCCACTGAGCCTAACCTGCAAAATATTCCGATCCGCAGCGAGGAAGGCCGCCGCATTCGTCAGGCTTTTATTGCTGAAACCGGAAAAACCATTTTAGCCATTGACTATTCGCAAATTGAACTGCGTATTATGGCACACTTGTCGCGTGACCCAGCGCTGCTTAATGCTTTCGCACAGGGCAAAGATATTCACAGAGCCACAGCGGCTGAAGTCTTTGGTGTAGCACTAGATCAAGTCAGTGCAGAGCAACGCCGCCGGGCGAAAGCCGTCAACTTTGGCCTGATTTATGGTATGTCAGCCTTTGGTTTGGCACGTCAGTTGGGTATCAGTCGGGGCGAAGCCCAGCAATATGTTGATTTGTACTTTGAACGTTTCCCTGGCGTATTGGAGTATATGGAGCGCACCCGCACCCAGGCACATGGACAAGGTTATGTTGAAACTCTGTTTGGCCGTCGTTTGTATCTGCCCGAAATTAATGCCAAAAACATGGCGCGGAAAAAAGCTGCTGAACGCGCCGCTATCAATGCGCCCATGCAAGGCACTGCAGCCGATATTATTAAAATGGCCATGATCAAAGTTGCAGCCTGGCAGGACAAACAACCTGAAGGTGTAGTCGCTATGATTATGCAGGTGCACGATGAACTGGTATTTGAGGTAAAAACTGAAGAGCTTGAACGGGTCAGTACAGAGTTGGTGGATCTGATGCAATCTGCTGCGTCACTCGACGTGCCTTTGCTGGCAGAAGCAGGGTTCGGTCCGAACTGGGATCAGGCGCATTAAAAAAATTGGTGCAGAACTGAACTTAGTACAAAGCCGCCAGTCTGACTAAGGGTGTAAATGCCCATTCCTGGTAGTTTGATCTTTCGCCCCAACTAGTTTGGGGCTTTTTTATTAATGACTATCCCTCGCCACAGATTGCCTGGTCATCAAACTGGCCTAAATTACATTTTCCGGCTAGTTTTCACCCCAACCTGTATGATTTATCTACGAAAAAATCAATTCACCTTGGTAATTTAGCTACATTTTTTCAGATTAATGACGATTTAACCAAATATTTGTAGTTTAATTACAGCTCTTCACTTGCATTTTTAATCAACACTTGTAGAATTAAATTCGTAGGGTACAGAGGTAAGATGTTCTATCTTTCAGCACTAATCAGCTTAAACGCTTGTTTGGTGAGCAGAAAGAAAGGCTTATTTAGCCGCCCCACTGCTTGCAGTGGGGCGTTTTTTTTGTCTGTCGATCAGAAAAACTGAAATAAAATTAGATTTTTTAGAGCAAATACTTCAAACATTGATAATTTTATGTATAATGGCGTCGTCTTGTTAATTCAAGACACCCTGTTGATTTGAAATTATTGAATAGCTTCTCCCCGTTTGCTATGACCGGCCTCCTCAAAAAGGGCCGGTTTTCTTTTTTCTGCATCCTTTATTCCATGAGAACGAAGAGATCTTCTGTTCCCTCAGTGCAAAAAAAAGCAGAGACTATGCTCTGCTTATCAGATGTTCAACCTGTTGCTACACAGTTAATCCTGTTCAGCGCTAAACCACTGATCAAGCTTTTGCTCTAACTCAGGTAAACCTAATTTAGTCAGAGAACTGAACACCTGTACTGTCACATCGCCCATAAAAGCCATCGAGGCTTCTGTGACTTCTAACAGCACTTTTTTACGTGGTCCCGGACTTAACTTGTCTGCTTTGGTTAACAGCAATAAAACCTGTAAATTGCTTTGCACTGCCCAGTGAATTAAATCCTGATCTAAATCCTTTAATGGATGACGTATATCCATTAACACTACTATGCCTTTTAAACTTTGGCGTTTCATCAGGTATTCGCTCAGGGCTTTTTGCCATTTTTCTTTCACGGCTAAAGGCACTTTGGCAAAACCATAACCGGGCAAATCAATCAGTCGCTGGTTCTCTGCTAACGCAAAGGTATTAATTAATTGAGTACGTCCAGGCGTCTTACTGGTTCGGGCTAAACCATTCTGTCGCGTTAACGTATTTAATGCACTGGACTTGCCGGCGTTTGAACGACCAGCAAAGGCAACTTCGATCCCTGTGTCTGCGGGCAGAGCCTTGATATCTGGGGCACTGGTCAGAAAAGTTGCTTTCTGGTAATTGATGATCGCTTTGTACACTGTCAGCTCCGGCTGTAAATTTGGCTATAGTGTAACGGATCCTGAAGATCCACAGAAGCTTTACTGTGATTTATGGGATTCTATCTGCGCAAGATTCGTGTAAAATAGACATAAAATGTAGGGTTATTCAACTTGGTTGCCAGACCACTGGCGGTTCAACGCGGACAGAGACGGAAAAAAAATGAAAAAATTCGCACTTCCACTCACGCTCTTTTTAGGGTTAATCAGTACAGCTTATGCAGCCGATGGCGATGCTGAAGCAGGTAAAGCTAAATCCGTGACTTGCGCAGCCTGCCATGGCATGGACGGCAATAGCCCAACAGATTTATATCCAAAAATTGCTGGTCAACATGCAGGTTATCTTTTTAAGCAATTAAAAGAATTTAAACTTGGCGCAGCTACAGGCGGTAAAGAAGGCCGTAACAATGCGGTGATGGCTGGCATGGTTGCTGCTTTATCTGAGCAGGACATGAAAGATCTGGCAGCGTATTACGCCAGCCAAACCATGAAAGAAGGCAGCACGCCAGAAGATGTGGTGGCTAAAGGCGAAAAGTTATTCCGTGGTGGTGATATGGAACGTGGCATTACCGCCTGTATCGCATGTCATGGCCCACGTGGCGTAGGACACAGTTTAGCTGGTTTCCCGAAAATTTCGTTCCAGCATGCAGCCTATGTTAAAACTCAGTTGGAGTCTTTCCGTAACGGCTCTCGTGCCAATGATATGAACGGCATGATGCGCGATATTGCGAAGAAACTGACTGATGAAGATATTGAAGTGCTGTCGAAGTATGTCGGTGGTTTACACTAACAGCAGGTGTATCGGATCAGAGAACCAGGCCAAGCGCCTGGTTTTTTTTTCTAAATTACGCCTGAGACAATCGACTGAACAAGTCATTTTGATGATTAAACTTATAGCTCCTTGTTTTTGTGAGATATCTCTCACAGCTATGTAAGACATCACCCACGCCGGCATCCACCCAAATAAAAACAATATAAAACAAATGATTACGATGCAATCATAAAAAAGTTCATTTTTTTTGTACTTTTTTTATACCGCTGTATTGCCATTCTGAAAAATCGGAGTAGATTTAAATCCGTTACATTTGGTAACCATTGAAAACACGGAAAACAGGCACGGAAAGCAGCAGTGCATCAGTAAGTTTTTAACTGCATCAAGATGATGAGAATGTGTGTTTTGCACAGCGCAAGGAAGGACCACTAAGTATCAGGACGATCGCGAATAACTATCTTTATAGGGAATTTGCGTAAAAATATAAGGAACTTGTGCCGACAGGGTGTTGAACTCCCGTCAGGACGACTTCAAGCAGATTATGTGTCGCGCTAGACACCTTATATAGAGGGCGGTAACATCTTACACCGCCCTTTTTATTTACCCTCACTATGAACTCAGTTTGCCCTCTATGCCAGCAGCCACATAGCCAACATTTCTGTGCAGATAAAAGACGCGCTTATTTTCAATGCATGCAGTGCTTTTTAGTTTTCGCTGATCGCACAACCTTGTTGACAGCCGAACAGGAAAAAGCCCAATACGATTTGCATCAAAACCAATTGGATGACCCAGGCTATCGTAAGTTTTTGTCTCGCTTGGCTTTGCCTCTGCTCAGCGTGCTGAGACCAGAGCAGAATACTGGATTAGATTTCGGTTGTGGCCCCGGGCCTTTGTTGGCACACATACTACGCGAAGCAGGCAAACAGATGCAGATCTGGGATCCTTTTTATGCGCCAGAACCAACATCCTTGCAGCAAAAATACCATTTTGTTAGTTGCACTGAGGCCATAGAACATTTTATTAATCCGGCCAAAGAATGGCATCTGTGGCTGAATTTATTGCTGCCCGGAGGCGTGCTTGCTCTGATGACCAAACGCTATATCGATCAAAGCAGCTTTCGCTACTGGCATTATAAAAACGATCCCACTCATATCAGTTTTTTTCACCAGCGTACTTTTGAATTTCTGGCACAACGAGACAAGTTAGACCTAGAATTCCCGGCCGATGATGTCGTGATATTTAAAAAGCGAAATACCTAGGTTTTCTCAGATAAACTGGTTAAAATACGCGCCCTTTTTTGTAGGTAAAAGATATGACCCGGATTAAAAAAACACGCACCTCAGGCCCCCTTGGTACCAGGCACAGACCGGCTGAAGAAGCTCGTCAGGATCGCACGCGCGCGCCAGAAACCAAAAAGAAAGGTGCGGGCTTAAAATCCGGTAGTCGCCATTCTCCGTCTGCCGAAGATAAACAAAAGCAGTCGTCCAAAAGCTCAAAAGACCCTCGTCATGGCAGCAAAAAGCCTATAGCACTGGTGGTTACTGAAGCAGAGCAAAAGCTAATGGCACAGCCAAAGCAGTTTAAGCCTGTAGTCCAGTTGACTAAAGCAAAAGCGCCGGAAATGCCACCAGAGCAAGAATTAGCTCTGCTTGAAAACGATGAAAAGCTGCTGGAATTACTGGATAAAGTCGATCAGGGCGAAATCCTGACGGGTAAAGATGCCAAGTATTTTAATGCCAAAACAGCACGTCATGCCGAACTTGTTGCCCTGTTAGGTTTAGATCAGGACGACGAAGAGGAAGAATTAGATCCGCTTGCTCAGTTAGAGCGTACCGATTGGCGTAAAGAGTTTTTAGGTGAATAGGGGATAGGGTTTGACCTTCAACTGGATACTGGCAACATTAGCCGCGGTTTTGATTTTGGGAGGCCTGAGTTTTTATCTAGGCCGCCTGTTGTGGTTAATCAAACAACAAGAGTTAAAACAGCAGCAGGTTGTTGCTGCAAAAAATGCCAACCTCACTGAAAGCATAGTCTTAATTGCCAAAGCCATGCGCGAAGAGCAGTGTGAATTGTCAGAAGGCGCATTACGGATTTGGGTATTGCTGGATCATCTGCAGCTCGCTAATAAACCAGATGCAGTGCAGGCTTATCCTGGATTGTTTAAAATGTATGACGTAGTCAAAGATATGCCGACGCATCAGGCGCGCAAAGAGCGCGATAAAAAAGAAATCCGTCATCTGGATTACCTGCGTGAACAAGCTGAAATTAATTTAAAGGCTGAAATCATGGCCGACGTACATAAGTTGCTGGAGTTTTTCCAAAAGCCACAGCAAAAATAATAAAGGCAGCTCAGGCTGCCTTTGTGGTGTTTAACCTTGTGTCATTGTTTGTAGACGACCCCGGCTTTCATTACAAAACTGACTTTCCCCATCAGTTGAATATCTTGCAGCGGGTCACCGGGTACAGCCACCAGGTCAGCAATTTTACCTGCAGTGACAGAGCCCAGCTCCTGGTCCACTTTCAATAAACGGGCTGAGACAATAGTGGCAGATTGAATAGCCTGCAAGGCTGGCATACCGGCTTCTGTCATAAACACGAATTCACGCCAGTTGTCACCGTGAGCTCCCACGCCTGAATCTGTTCCAAAAGCTATTTTGACGCCTTCTTTGTAGGCCTCAGCAAAGGTTTGCTGAATTTTAGGGCCTATAGCTAAAGCCTTGGGACGAACCAGTTCAGGAAAGAAGCCTGGCATCGCAGCTTTTTCAGCAGCCCATTTACCTGCGCTGATGGTAGGCACGTAATAAGTGCCATGTTTTTTCATCAGCTTCATCGTGGCTTTGTCCATTAAAGTGCCATGTTCTATCGAATCCACGCCTGCTTCAATGGCTCTGTCCATGCCCTCTTTACCGTGCGCATGCACAGCTACTGTCATACCATAGTCTTTAGCCGTCTCAACAATAGCTTTTAACTCTTCACTGTTAAACTGCGGGTTCGAACCACTTTTAGCCACGCTTAACACACCACCTGTGGCGGTAATTTTGATTAGATCGGCGCCCTCTTTATAACGTTGCCGCACCGCTTTACGGGCGTCATCAGGACCATTGATCACGCCTTCTTTTGGGCCAGGGTCACCCATCAGGGCATAAGCGACGCCATTGGTCGGGTCGGCGTGCCCACCGGTGGTGGCTATCGACTTACCTGCAGTGTAAATACGTGGTCCTTTGACATAACCAGCGTGAATAGCCTTACGCAGCGCTGTGCTGGTGTGATGGGTATCACCCAGTTCACGTACTGTCGTAAAACCAGCCATCAAGGTTTTTTCAGCAAAGGTGGCTCCACGTAAAGCCACATCCGCCTCATTAAGTAAAAAATCTTCGGTGTAGGAACCGGGTCCCATTTGACTGGAGAAATGCGTATGCATATCCATTAAACCAGGCATCAGGGTATGAGTTTTTAAATCGATCACCTGATCAGCTGGCGCAGGGGTTTTATAACCGGGTTCAACAGCAATAATTTTGTCGTTTTCAACAACAACGGTTTGTTGGGTTAGTACTTTGTCACTGTCTGCTGTGATCAGTTTTCCGGCGTAAATTAAGGTGGCGCTTTGGGCAGTTCCTGCCAGCAGTAAAGCGCTGGCGATAAGGCTAAGTTGCAGTTTCATTCTCTCTCCTGGTGGATAAGCACAGCTTTTTCCTGCTGCTTTACCTCGACTATGAAACAGGAATGGCAAAGCAGCAAGCAGAGAAAAAATGAATGCGATACAGAGCCTTGGATCCGGGATTAACGGTTAGTTGATCGGCCCCAGCTCAAAACTGAGTCCTGCCGAGTGGATCTGCAACATAGCTTCACCATTGCACTCCACAACAGAGGCTAGCTCCACCAACTGATAGTAGGTATTTCTGCTGAACTTGGCCGTTAAGCCACGCCATAACCGCACATAAGGCAGGAACTGACCGTCTTGTTGCTCCTGCAAAAATAACGGGTATTCAGCGCCAATTAATAACTGCTGGCCTAAGTTGGTGGTTGCTATCAGTACAGGATCGGTTCCTTGTTGTTCCAGTGCCACAATCAGAAAAGCAGCGTCTTCTACCTGGATCCGGACTTTTTCCACAGGTGTCAGTAAGTAGTAGTCCTGCTGTTGCCGGGTCAGTACGCTGACAAAAAGCTGAACCAGTTCAGGACGCTGAATTTTAGAGTCCAGATAAAACCAGTCACAGTGCCGATCGATACGAATAGGGATATCACCGCAAAAAGCTGGATCCCACAGTTCAACAGGGGCTAAATCAGGCTGCTGTAACGATAACTGAAGTTGTTTTAAATCCATGATGATGCAACCAAATAAGCAAGAAGCTTGCAAAGCATAACAACAGAATGGCTGCAGGGAAATTTATCAGGATCAATAGTTTGGCGATAGGGATAGCAGCAGAGGAGAATTGGGGTGACTGATGGGGCTCGAACCCACGACAACCGGAATCACAATCCGGGACTCTACCAACTGAGCTACAGTCACCACAAGCGGCGCGGATTCTAGCGAAATTTTGCCATGAAGCAAAGTTATTTTTACAAAACAACGGAGAAAGCCCCGCTCGGCTTGGGTCGGGGTGCTGATTATGCTAGGGTATGGCCGTCAGATACACAGAGCCTGATGAGACTAATAGCCCGAGAATGGAGAAAAATATGCAACAATTTCTGGATTTTTTACAGAAAAATCAGCAATTGATTTTAAGTTACAGCGTCAAAGTTCTGGTCGCTTTAGTCATTTTATATCTGGGGCGCTGGCTCTCGAAAAGTCTGACCCATATGCTGGAAAAAGCCTTAATTCACCGCAAAGTAGACAAGGCTGTGGTGTCTTTTTTAAGTGGTATCATCCAGGCCGCCATTATGGTTGCCACTATTTTGATTGCCCTGTCTCAGGTCGGCATTCAAACTGCGTCTTTTATCGCTATTTTAGGGGCTGCAGGTTTAGCCATAGCCTTGGCTTTGCAAGGTTCATTATCCAATTTCGCCTCTGGTGTACTGATTATTTTATTTCGTCCTTTCCGTGCCGGTGATTTTGTCGATGCGGCCGGCGTTTCAGGTGTTGTGGAAAAAATAGAAATCTTTCAGACCGTGCTGAAAAGCCCTGACAATAAACGCATTATTGTGCCGAACTCGCAAATTACCGGCTCTGCTATTACCAATTATTCAGCCGAAAAAACCCGCAGAGTCGATTTAACCGTAGGTATAAGTTACGACTCAGACCTGAAAAAAGCTAAAGAATTACTGGAACAAATACTCAAAGCGGACAGTCGTATCCTGGCTGAACCTGCTGCGGTTATCGCTGTTGGCGCTCTGGCAGACAGCTCAGTCAATATTTTAATACGTCCATGGGTTAATGCGGCCGACTACTGGCCCGTGTACTGGGACACCCTGGAAAAAATCAAACTAAGCTTTGATCAGCACCAGATTGTGATCCCCTTTCCACAAATGGACCTGCATTTCAAAAAGGAAAAATAACGCATGAAAAAAACGCTCTGCTCTCTGTCGGCTCTGAGCAGTCTGTTCATTCTGAGCGGCCTTGTCACAGTCCAAGCCGGGGAAAGTGCCTCCAACGAGACCAAACTGGGCTGGAGTACTTCAGCTGAATTAGGTGCAATCACTACCTCAGGTAATACCAAAGGGACCTCCATTACCGGCAAAATTGACTCGAAACAAGAACTGGAGCAATGGTCAAACGACTACACCTTCAGTGCATTTTTCAAGCGCGACGAAACCGAAGCAGATGATGGCCAAACCCTGGTAGAAACCTCAGCCGAGAGGTATGCCGCCTCAGCCAAAGGCGGTTACAAACTGAATAAAGACACAGCACGGTTGTTTGTGTTTGGCTCCCACGTTGATGACCGTTTTGGTGCTTACACTGAATACACCACTGTCGCTGTAGGTTATGGCGATGAACTGTTTAAAACCGATACCATGTCGCTGGAAGGTGAAATAGGTCCGGGTTATTACCGGGGCAAAACCGATCTGGAAGAAACCGAAAATGGCATGATAGTGCGCAGTGCAGCCACCTATCGCTGGCAAATCAGTGAGTCAGCCCGCTTTAAACAGACCCTCAGTCTGGAGTATGGTGAAGACAATAAACGGACTATCGCTGAATCGTCCTTAACTGCCAAGATTAACGGCCGGATGCAGATGAAAGCTGCTTTTTTAGTACAGAATGACTCGAAAGTACCAGTGGGTAAAAAGAAAACCGATACCCAAACCTCTTTAACTTTTGTCTATTCGTTTTAATAAGCCTATTTTCACAAGGGCCGCGGTTTATCCGCGCCCTCTGTCTAACTTAAAGTACGACAGGTTCTTAGCCTAAGTAATTGATGTTGCAGCGAGGCGACAAGTGAGCGAGTCCCCGGGAGCATAGTTGTCCTATGTGACCGGGGCGAGAAAGCGCGGTCAACAAAGCTGCAGCTTCAAGTACAACGGCTAAGTCAGAGCCAGCCTTTTTGCCGTGCTATTCTGGCGGCATCCACCCGGTTTGCTGCATTTAGTTTGCTGATAGCTTCCGACAAGTAATTTCGGGCTGTACCTTCGGCGATATAAAGTGTGGCTGCGATCTCCGCTGTGCTTCTCCCCTCTGACGCCAAACGCAAAGCACGACGCTCCTTGTCACTTAACGGGTCTTGTTCACCCAAAGCTGACAAAGCCAGCTCAGTATCTATCACTCGTTTTCCGGCCATCACCTGATAAATCGCCTGCACCAATTGCTCTGACGGCGCGTCCTTCAGTAAAAAGCCTTGCACACCAGCGCTGATAGCACGCTGAATGTAACCGGCCCGGCCAAAGGTGGTGATGACTATCACTTTCATCGAACTTTGTTGCTGCTGCAGATAAAGCGCCAGCTCGAGGCCGGTTCGGCCTGGCATTTCAATATCGGTCAGAAGCATATCAAAGTTCTGCTGCTTCAAAAGTGCCAGCGCCTGATCGCCATCAGCCGCCTGAGTGATCTGAAACTCTGGATTCAGCCCCAATAAAGCGGCTAAGGCCCCCCGCACCATCGCCTGATCTTCCGCCAATAAAATACGCATCAGGCCTCCTTGGGCAAAGTAAAACTAAAGCGACTGGGTGATAATTGCCATTCCAGTTGACTGTTCAGCGCCGCCAAACGCTCCTGAATGCCAGTCAAACCGTGGCCTTGTTTCAGCCCACTCAGTTTGCCGTTATCCGACACCATCAGTTGATGGCCCTGTTGATTTTCGCTAAAGCTGATCTGCACTGCATCGCCGTTACTATGCTTTACTACATTGGTCACCAGCTCCGTCAGGATCAACACCACAGCCGTCTCTTCCCGGGCTGACAGTGTCGGGATGTCGCCCTGCACATCGACCCCAAATCCGGCCTCACGTAACTTAGTGCTTAACGCCTGCACTTCACCTGCCAAACCTTTATGTTTGTAGCCAGACACCGTCTGACGCACCTGACTTAAACTTTCACGCGCGATCTGAGCCAGCTCCTGCAACTGCTGGTGGGCAGCCTGAAACTGCTGTTGTTGTAACAACTTATCGGCTAAATCCGCTTTGAGCACTATGCCAGACAAACTGTGCCCCAGAATATCGTGCAAATCGCGCGCTATGCGTTCACGCTCCACTATAGTGGCCAGTTGCTTAATTTCTTCAGCACTGCGCTGCTCTTTCAGCAAACTATTGCGTCTGGCCCGGTCCAGCACACCAAACACACCAATAGCCATCACCAAAGCTGAGCCGTAAAGCAAGAAATAGGGCGCACCTTTGACAAAAAACTGATCCAGCAGCACCAGCACACAAAGCAAGACGGCAACACCTACTAAAAATTGACGGAAATTATAGGCAAAACCAATAAAAAAACTGACATAGGCAAACATCGCAATAGAGCCATAATTCAGCGGCGTGATCACACTGGCAATCAGAGCCATCAGCAGGATAGGCACGAACATTTGTGAGCTATGACTGCGGTAAACCCAGTAATAACAACCAACAAAAGCCACTAAGGCCACTGTCATCCAGAGATACTGAAGTGGACTGTAATTGATGTAAAAAAATGGTGCTATGTAGAACACGAGATTGATGAGATATACCCAGGATAAACGTTTTTCCAGCTCTAACATCTTCGACTCCTTCAGAGCGGGGCTCAGCAGAGCCCCGTGCCAGAAAAATTAACGATTTTGACTGTAACTTTGTTGTTGCGTTAGCAAGAACTTAGCCCAGCCATAAGAAGGCTCTACTGCTGTCGCCTTAGTCCAATCGGCGATAGCACCGGCTTTATCGCCAAGCTCTTGTTTGGCTAAGCCCCGCCAGGTGTAAGCTTCAGCATGTCCCCAGCAAATCTGCTGACAAGGCTGAGCATAGAGTTCAATCGCCTTGCTACTGAGGTCAATAGCACTTTGTTTACTGCCGCCAAAAGCGGCTGGGGTAGTGTAAGCCGAGATGGCTTTGATCAAAGCCACCCGCGGATTAGCAGGATCCAGCTCAGCAGCCTGCTGAATAGCCTGGCCCGCTTTAGGGCCATACAAGGCACCTTTTAACGGATTATTGCCAATCTGCATGCCATATACGCTGGACAATAAAGCCAGACTCTCGGCTTCAGGCTGGGCTGAAGTCAGTTGCTCCAGCGTCGACTGCGCCACATCTAACGCTTGTGCAGCCTGCTCCTGTTGCCCTGTAAGACCCGCCATAATAGCCAAGCGATAGTTGGCATAGGCTTTGGTGTACTCGACCGGATCGTCAGCCGCATATACGGCCAACTGTTTCAGATCCATGCGGTTCGAAGCTGCATCAATTTGCTCAATAGTCGCGGCCTGAGCTGCTGTCAGAGTTAACAGGCTGAACGTCATTAGTAAAGTTTTCATCGTGATAGTCCTTGTGCTGTTTCACCTCAGTGGTGTGAACTCAGTATCCAAGAACGACAGAATAAACAGCAGACACAAAAGTCATGACTTGCGCATGACTTTTGTCATCCAGCTAAATCTAATAACTTAAGCTGCTATAGCCTAATCCCTGCTGCTTTTGCAGTTTAATTTGTACCGGGATCCGTTCTTTTAGCGCTTCGACATGGCTGATAATGCCGATCATCTTGCCACTGGCATTCAGTTGATCCAAGGCGGCTAAAGCGGTTTCCAGCGTGTCCGGGTCTAAGGTGCCAAAACCTTCATCCAGAAATAACGACTCAATACGGGTTTTGTGGCTGACTAAATCCGACAGAGCTAAGGCCAAAGCCAGACTGACTAAAAAGCTTTCGCCACCGGATAAAGTTTTAGTATCCCTGGTGGTATCAGCCTGCCAGCTATCCAGTACTTGTAGTTCCAGTTCAGCGTCAGCTTTACGCACCAGTTGATAACGACTGTGTAATTTATCCAACTGCTGATTCGCTAAGCCTACCAATTGCAATAAAGTTAAGCCCTGAGCAAAGCGGCGGAACTTAGCACCATCGGCCGAGCCTATTAAGCTGTTGAATTTATGCCATTGCTGCACCAGTTGCTGCTGTTGTTCAATCTGGTCGTACAGCAGTTGTTGTTGCTGTTGATGTTGCTGATCGCTGTTTAATTGTTGCCGGCATTGGCCTGCCTGCTCCAGTACAGTAAATAACTGCTGTTCCAGCTCCGAGCTTTGCTGCTGCAACTGCTCCAGGCTTTGCTCTGTCAGTTGCTGTTTTTCCAGCGTCTCCATCTGCTGTTTGGCTTGCTCCAACTGGCTCTGACAACGAATTTTTTCAGCCGCCAGTTTGTCTTTTAACTCTGTTAATTGCTGCAGTTGTTGCTCAGTCAGCAACCTGGATAAAAAGCTGGTTTCACTACTAAACTGCTGTTGTTCCAACTGGTTTTGCCACTGCTGCTGCAATGCGGTTAATCTTGCTTGCAACTGCTGTAATTGGATACCACTTTGTTGCTGCTGGCCGGTTTTTTGCTGCAGTTCGTTGCTTAACACACTGAGCCGCTGCTGCACTTGCTCAAGTTCTTGCAGTGGTGCTGCACTCTGACTGGCCGATATCTGGGCTAAACCCGCCTGTTGTAGCTTATCTACCCAGCTTTGGTACTGCCCATCAGCCTGTTGCTGCTGTATCAAGGCTTTTTCCAACTGCGGTATCAGCTTTTGTAATCCAAGCTGCCATTGCTGCCATTGCTGTGCTTGTTCCGCCCACTGTTGCCAGGCCTGCTGCTGTACCTCTGCGGCGGGTAACACAAAACCAAAAGGCTGCAGCTCCTGTTGCCACTGTTGCTCCAGTTGAGTTAACTGCAACTGCCCCTGCTGCAATGCATCGCTGGCTTGCTGCTGTTGCAGTTGTTGCTGTGTCAGTTGCTGTTGCAACAATTGCTGTTGATGCACTAATTCCTGATGCTGTTGTTGCCAAAGCTGCCGTTGCTGCAGTTGTTGTTCCAACTGTTGCTGTTGCTCCAGCGCTAGCTGGGTCTGCTGTTGGCACTGCTGTAATAAGGCTTTTTTTAAGCTGGCCTGTTGCAGTTGTTGTTGCTCAGTTTCAGGCAGATTTTGCAGTAAGGCGGTCCACTGATCGCTTTGCTGCTGAATGTCCAAAGCCAACTGTTGTAGCTGATCATGCTGAGCTTTTTGTTGCTCCTCAAGCTTGACCTGCTGTTCGCGTAACGCCTTGCCCTGCTCTTCGACCTGTTTTAGTTCAGCGGTTAAAGCCGCCAACTCAGTCTCGGTTTGACTCAGGTCCAGTGCCTGATAACTGCTAATGGCAGGATGGCTGGTACTGCCACAAAGCGGACATTCATCACCCGGTTGCAGTCTGGCTCTGTGACTGCTGAGTTCTGCAATCAGCCGCTCCTGCTGCACTAGTTTTTGTTTATCGGCCACTCTGTCGCTGCATAATTTGAAACGCTCCCGCAGACCTGCCACCTGTTGCTGCAGTTGCTGGCTGTCGTGTTGTTTTTGTTGCAGCTCTTGTTGTTCTTGTTGCCGTTGTTGCAATTTTTGCTGTAAAGCCGCGGCTGTCCTGAATAATAACGGGTAGGTCTGAAGCTGACGGATGTACTGCTGAATTTGCTGTTGCAGCTTGGGTAGCTCAATCGAACAGAGCGCAGCACTGTGCTGTAATTGCTGCTCCAGTTGCTGTAGTTCAGCATTTTTTTGCTGTAACTGCTGCTGTATTTGCTGAATGTCATTTTTTGCAAGCTGAGCCTGCAGCTTATTCTGCTGCTCTCGTATTTGCTGACGTTGGTGCAGCAAGGGTTTCCAGCCTGCAACCGCAGCCGTCAGTTCTGCTCCAAAAGGTTGTTGCGCCAGTTGCGCTGTGAGGCTTTGACTGTGTTGTTGTAACTGCTGAACCTGCTGTTGCGCCTGTTGCTGTAGTTGCAGCGCCAGAGCCTGTGCTTGCTGCAACTGCAACTGCTGCTGATGTTTTAACTGCTGCAGTTGACTGGCCTGAAGATGTTGTTGCTCCTGAGCTTCTGCAACCGCAGAGCGTTGCTGCTGCAACTCTTTGTACAAAGGCAACAAAACAGCGGCCTGCTGATAATGCTGTAACTTCGCCAAG
>NZ_LAVS01000031.1 GCF_000986865.1 Rheinheimera mesophila | reverse complement strand
TGTGCATAAGGTGCAGCCTCATAACAACGACTATCAGTTATTACTTTCCAACGGCCAGACAGTTGCCGCATCCAGACGCTTTAAAGCGGACTGGTCGTCACAATTACTGCCGGCAAAATAGCGGTTTTCACCTTCATTTTGCTGGTCATAAGTCTGTCAAAGTTCAAGCAATGACGGGCTTTTTTTTGTATCTTTTTTGCGCAAAAAGTAACAAAAAGTAAGGCTTGTCCGCTAGTCACTTTAGCTGTCCCTCTGGTCACAAACCGCAGGAAAATCAAGGCCTGCAGTACCACACTACAGTCATGGCAAACGCCATATATCAACCTTCAGAGGACGACAACATGAACGCGAAACTACTCTTTGCCGCAGCCGTATTGACCTTATCCGCCAGCGCCAGTGCCCAGAGCACTATGGACCCCCAGATCCAGGATGTATTGATCGAAACCTGCGCTCATGCACAGGATAATGATCGCATCAGCCTGAACAAAACACTCAAAGCCAACCGCCTGTCGAAACAAAGAGCGGTCGACAAAGTGGTGTGTGACGGCAAAACTTTGGTGAACTTTGCCCGTAGCGCTAATGCTGACAGAGTTGTGGCCATGCTTGAGCCCTACGAGCAACGTTCAAAAGGCAATGTGTCCATTTCTGACATAGTAGCGCCATAATTAATGCGATTAAGCTTTCAAAGTTTGTATTTAGACACCGTAGTGCTTAATTGGTCAGCCAGTTCAGTCATCGACTGAGCCGCCTGGCCGATTTGCGTATTGCCGACCAGCACCTGATCCCCCAACTGCTTAAACTGTTGCACCTGATGGCGTATCTGTGCCACCTCTTGCTGCGCTTCGCTGGCGATGGCTGCAGATTGCTTGCTCACATCAGCCAATTGCAGGATCACAATCCGGCTTTGCTGTAAGGTCTCAACCAACAAAGAAGACAACTGTACGGATTGCGATGCCTGTTGCTGATTTGACCCCATAGTAGTCACCGCAGACTGGATAGAGCGCACTATAGTTTCGAGCATAGTATTTATTTCCACCGTAGATTGGTGTGTTCGTGTTGCTAAGGTGCGAACTTCGTCAGCAACCACAGCAAAACCACGGCCTGACTCTCCCGCTCTCGCCGCTTCTATGGCTGCATTTAGTGCTAATAGATTGGTCTGAGCTGCAATATCTGCAATAGTTTTTACCACTGTAGAGACCTGATCGCCCGCTACTTTAAGACTCAATAGCATTGAGGCTGTAGTTTCAATGTCTTTCGCCAGACTATGAATGCTATCACTGCTTTGTTGAACTTCTTGCTGAGCTTGTGCCAGTTGCTGCGCCCCCTGCTGGGCATATGCCGCAGCAGAGGCTGAATAATCAACACTTTGAGCCATCTGTTGCTCTAAGCGTTGCATCAGGCCCACTAAGCTGATGATATCGGCCTGTAAACTTTGCACCGAACAAGCGGACAAATCAGTACTATGACCAAGATCGGAAACGGCTTTATCAATCTGCACTATGGCTGCTTTCACCTCTGCCATGCCAGAACTGAAAACCTTTAACAAATGCGTCAGACTGGTGGACATCAACCCAAGTTCACCTTGGTGTTGCCGATCAAATATTAGAGTCAAATCCCGTTCTTGTGCCAGTTGGGTGATTTGACCGGACAAATTCTGAATAGGTACAGCGATTTGACGCTGTGCCAGGATAAAAGCTCCGATCGCAACAATAACCAGAGCTGAAATCAGACTGATGATCACCAAAAAACTTGAAGCTAACTGTTCAGAAATCGCTAACGAACCGCTATTGGCCTCTGCAGCCACCTCTGTCCTGAGCCGCTCTACGCGAACGGCTAATACAGCGGAATGCTTGGTTAAGTCACTCAGCTTTTCCCTGGCAGAATCCCAATTTACCTCTGAAGCTGCCATCACTGTCGCTAACGCATTGAGCGCATGATGAAAAGCTGCTAACTCTTTATCCAAAGAGACCTGTAATTGCCCGGCCAGATGTTGATTAGTTTGGTCTAATCTGACTTCTAACTCTCGCTGCTGCTTTTTAAACGCCGCGTGGTCTAACGTAGTGCCATACAAAGAATAACCTGCCAGCACTAACTCTTTACTGGCAGACAACAGCACATCCAGTTGGGCTAACACCGGCAAGGTAGTACCGGTGAAACCATCGACTCGATACCGAATTTGCTGATTGTTGTTTAACAGCACCGCTGCAGACAGAACTGCAACCAGTAATACAGCGGCATAACCTGCAATAATTTTACTGCGTATAGAATGAAGCATCAGGGCCATGGGCACCTCCGTTAACGACGCATTGCAAACAACAAGAAGCCGTCTCAGCCATGGCTAAGATGGTTAAGAAGACCCGTGGCGCGTCAGAAAACTTTCTCTGACTATTCAGATTATTACGCTAGTCAACAGCATCATACGGCTGGTAGTGCGTCCAGAGCCTGAGCTGCAGTATCACTCATCCCTGAAACTAGACCGTTGGAAACAATCCGCTGCACAAAAGCTGCGATGCTGTCAGCATGACGAACGAGATAAAAATGGTGATTTAGGATTTATGAGGTGTTGATGAAACAATTGATAGCGGTTTTTACTCTGGCCAGCCTGCCGGTCTGGGCTACTCTGCCTGAGCCTGAAGCTGTGGTTCTGCCCGGTATGCAACAGGAGTTGCAGCAATACAACTATCATCAGACGGCTGACGGCAAGCTGGCTGTTTTTGCTCAGTCAAATATAAATTTCCTGAATCCACAGATCATGTTGGCACGGCAGCAGAATAAGCAATGGCAACAAGCGGTTCCGGTATCTTTCAGTCAGGCGGAATTCAGTGATACCGATCCCTTTATTAACGCGGACGGATCAAGGCTGGTGTTTATTTCTGACCGGGGTAAAACTCAGGAGCAAGCCCACCCCCTGGATATCTTTGTCAGTACGAACAATGCCGGAGTCTGGAGCGAACCAGTCCCTCTGGCTCCTCAAATCAGCAGTGCGGCCATAGAATTGGGACCAGAGCAACATCAGCAGATGCTGTACTTTTCCTCTACCCGCCCTGGCGGGCCGTCAACTTTGTCGGTCTATCAATACAATGCGACAACAGAGCAGACAACGGCTTTACCGGTTCCGGTTAATCAGGGCCAACAAAACAGTGACTTCACCATCAGTCCTGACGGTCACTATGCGTTATGGTGGAGCACCAGAGCTGGTGGCCAGCCTCAGTTGTACATGAGTACAGTGACGGCAAATGGCTTTGGGCCAGCCACTCTGTTACCTGAACCTATCAATAGCCCGGCCGGAGAAATTACTCCTAACTTCACGCCGGATGGACAGTGGCTCTATTTCGCCAGCGACAGAGCATCTAAGCAGGGCTTGTATAAACTCTACAGGGTAAGCTGGCCGGCAATTGTCAGTGCATTATCACCAAAAAACGCTATCCAATAGGCAACTAGCCTACTTTGCTCAGATAAAAAAGGCAGCCTTGCGGCTGCCAATGTCAGTCTAAACCGACCACGTAAATCAAATTTCTCTTCGTACTTGAAGCCGCAGCGTTGTTGACTGCGTGCGCTCACCCCAATCACATAGGACTACTATGTTCATGGGGATGTTCGCACTTGTCGCCTGGCTACAACATCAATTACTTTGAGTAATTCACTCTTTTCAGCAATTACTTGGCCATAAACCAGAGGTTAGGAGAACTGGTTCATGGTGTTGTCTTTCCCTGAAGCCTTCAGCGCAGCTTCTCCAGAGAAGTACTCTTTGTGATCATCGCCAATATCAGAACCTGACATATTCTGATGCTTGACACAGGCGATGCCCTGACGAATTTCTTTGCGTTGGACGCCCGCCACATAACCCAGCATACCGGCAGCACCAAAGTACTCTTTCGCCAGATTGTCGGTCGACAAGGCCGCTGTATGGTAGGTTGGCAAGGTGATCAGGTGATGGAAAATCCCTGCTTCACGTGCGGCGTCCGCCTGGAAGGTCTGGATACGCTTGTCGGCTTCCAGCGCAAGTTCAGTCTCATCGTAATCTGCACTCATCAGCTTGGTTCTGTCATAACCAGATATATCTTTACCCGCCGCCTGCCAGGCATCAAACACTTGCTGACGGAAGTTTAATGTCCAGTTAAAAGACGGGCTGTTGTTGTACACCAGCTTGGCATCAGGCACCACTTGGCGGATTCGGTTGACCATTTCAGCGATTTGACCAACATGAGGTTTTTCGGTTTCAATCCACAGTAAGTCAGCACCATGTTGTAAGGACGTAATGCAATCCAGTACCACGCGATCGACACCACTGCCTTGCTTAAACTGGAACAAACCACTGGCTAAACGTTTTGGCTTTAACAGCTTGCCGTTGGCTTTGACCACTACATCGCCATTTTGAATATCCTCAGCGCTTTGAATGTAATCACCATCTAAAAAGCTGTTGTATAAATCACCTAAATCACCCGGCTCGTTAGTGACCGCAATTTGCTTCGTCAAACCAGCGCCTAAGGAGTCCGTGCGGGCGACAATAATGCCGTTTTCGATACCTAGTTCTAAAAAGGCGTAACGTACTGCATTAATTTTGGCCAGAAAATCGGCATGGGGCACTGTGACTTTACCGTCCTGGTGACCACATTGTTTTTCGTCCGATACCTGGTTTTCAATCTGAATAGCACAGGCACCGGCTTCAATCATCTTTTTCGCCAGTAAATAAGTAGCTTCGGCATTACCAAAACCGGCATCTATATCAGCAATAATAGGCACTACATGAGTTTCAAAGTTGTCGATTTTATGCAGCACTTCAGCCGCTTTGGCCTGATCATCGTTGGCGCGGGCTTGATCCAGTTCACGGAATAAGCCGCCTAATTCACGGGCATCGGCTTGTTTTAAGAAAGTGTATAACTCTTCGATTAAGGCCGGTACTGCGGTTTTTTCGTGCATCGACTGATCAGGCTGAGGGCCAAACTCAGAACGCAGCGCCGCAATCATCCAACCGGACAAATACAGGTATTTACGTTTTGTCGTGCCGAAATGTTTCTTGATAGCGATCAGTTTTTGTTGACCTATAAAGCCATGCCAGCAGCCCAGAGACTGAGTGTACTGACTGCTGTCCGCATCATAAGCTGCCATATCTGCACGCATAATATCAGCGGTGTACTTTGCGATATCTAAACCGGTTTTAAAGCGGTTTTGTAGCTGCATACGGGCGGCAGACTCGGCATTGATCGCGGCCCAGCCAGCTCCCTGTGCTTTGCAGCTTTGCTGCAGTTGTTGAATGGTCTGTTGATAAGCTGACATGATGCATCCCCTGTGGTGTTGTCTTTAGTTTGCCCGGCATTGAGTAATTGCCGCTGTTGACATCCACTATAGGTTTCAAAAATAAGATTCATGTAGCTGATTTTTTTGATTCCCGTCATTCATTGTGTGAATATAGAAGGCATCAAATTGACAGCAGATCAGCCATTAGAAGTGAACGCAGATGAATATCAGTAAAATTGACCTGAACTTGTTGGTGTATCTGGATGTGTTGCTCAGGGAAAAAAATGTCACCCGTGCCGCCAACCAACTGAATATCACTCAGCCCGCCATGAGTAATGGCTTAAAACGACTGCGGGATTTATTAAACGACCCTATTCTGGTGAGGACTTCGGACGGTATGGTGCCGACAGAGCGGGCTAAAGATCTGGCTCCTGTGGTACGGGGTATTTTGCTGACACTGGAAGAAACCTTACAACCCAACAAAGATTTTGAGCCGGAACACAGCCATCGTGTGTTTCGTATTATGGCCAGCGATTATGCGGCCTCGACTCTTATTCCGGCTTTGCTGAAAAAGCTGCGGGCTCAGGCACCTGGTACCTCGCTGGATATTATGACGCCGTCCGATGTGACCTTTCATGATGTGGAAAATGGTAAGGTGGATATGGCGATTAACCGCTTTGATCAACTGCCGCAGTCTTTTCATCAAAAGACCATATGGCGAGACAGTTTTGCCTGTCTGGTCAATAGCTTAAATCCTATACTTGGCAACTTTAATTTAGACACTTACTTAAAAGCCCAGCATATCTGGGTCAGCAAAACTGGTTTTGGTGTAGGTGTCGGCATGGATCCGGCCGATGTACAAAAACTGGGATGGGTGGACGAAGCCTTAGCCAAGTTCGGTAAACAGCGCAGCATCAGCGTTTTTACCCGTAACTATCATGTGGCTATGCATTTAGCAGTAGAAACAGATTTGATTGCGACTTTGCCTTTACGGGCTGCGCTGTTGTATCAGAATGACGCAACGATGAAAGTGTTGGATCCGCCTTTTCCGATCCCGTCTATAGAGCTGAAAATGATCTGGAGTCCGTTACTGCATCAGGATGCCAGTCATATCTGGCTAAGGCGGTTAATTACCGAAGTGGCAGACGAGCTGCATTTGTAAAAGGTCAGAGCCATAGGCTCTGACCGAATCAATCAATTAAGCAGTTAATAACTCATAAGCAGGTAAGGTCAAAAAATCAACCAGTTGATCGGCCGTGGTAATGTGCAGCAGCAGCGCCTGAGCGCGCTCAAATTGCTGTTGTTGCCACAACTCTTCGCCAACTTCCTGACGCACTACAGCAGCTTCCTGCTGCAGCATCTGGGCAAATAAGTCTTTGGTCACCAATTGGCCATTGTTTAAGCTTTTACCGTGTTTAATCCACTGCCAAATCGAGGTACGACAAATTTCTGCCGTCGCTGCATCTTCCATCAAACCATAAATAGGCACACAACCCTTACCACTGATCCAGGCTGCGATGTACTGCAAAGCCACCCGAATGTTAGTGCGCATGCCAGCCTCAGTGCGTTCACCTGCGCTTGGAGCCAACAAATCAGCGGCAGTGACAGGGGCATCATCAGTACGGCTGATATGTAGCTGATTGGTTTTGCCTTCTGTCAGGTACTTATTAAAGACTGCGTTAGCAGTAGCAGCTAACCCTGGATGCGCCACCCAGGTACCGTCATGGCCGTTGCTGGCTTCCCGCTCTTTATCTGCCGTTACTTTGGTTAAAATGGCTTGATTCGTTACAGGGTCTTTGGCCGGAATAAAAGCCGCCATACCGCCCATCGCCAAAGCGCCACGTTTATGGCAAGTTTTGATCAGCAGTTTTGAATAAGCTGATAAAAACGGCTGATCCATAGTCACCACCTGACGGTCTGGTAAGACGCGGTCAGCATGGTTCTTTAAGGTTTTGATATAACTAAAAATATAGTCCCAACGGCCACAGTTCAGCGCCACGATGTGCTCACGCAGTGCATACAGAATTTCGTCCATTTCAAACACGGCTGGCAAGGTTTCAATCAGTACAGTAGCGCGAATGGTCCCGACAGGCTGGTTAAATTTAGTTTGGGTAAAACGGAACACCGCATCCCACCAGGCGGCCTCTTTGTAGCTTTGCAGCTTCGGCAGGTAATAGTACACCCCTGAGCCTTTGGCTAAACGGGTTTGGTAGTTATGAAAAAAGTACAAGGCAAAGTCCACCAATGAGCCTGGTACAGCCTCGCCATCTACTTCTAAATGTTTTTCCCACAGGTGCAAACCCCGCACCCGGGCTATCAACAAGGCCTGTTTGTCACGCAGCGCATATTGTTTACCGGACTGGGGATCGCTGTAGCTGATGGTGCCTAAGTTGGCGTCACGTAAGTTAATCTGGCCTTCAATCACGCCATCCCAACTGGGGGCTTGTGAGTCTTCAAAATCTGCCATAAAAACTTTTACATCAGCATTTAAGGCGTTGATGATCATTTTGCGATCCACCGGTCCGGTAATTTCTACCCTTCTGTCCTGCAAATCGGCCGGAATAGCGGCGACCTTCCAGTCACCGCTGCGAATATCTGCAGTGTCTGCACGAAAATCAGGTAAAGCGCCAGCATCATAACGCGCCTGCTCTGTGGCTCGTTGCAACAGCAATTGCTTGAGCGGCAGGCGAAACTCACGCGTTAATTCAACAACCAGCCGACAGGCCTCTGGCGTTAATATAGTTTGAAATTCAGCCGGCAGACGGCCTTTGATCTCTAATCCTGCAATGGTGCTGCTTGTCATTCGGGTGATCCTTGTCTGTAGCAATAGGAGTTCCCTTCACTATAAGCCGAACCCGATCGGATCCCCATCATTTCAGCCATTAATAGGCCATATGCCAGACATTCAGCAAATTTATATAAATTAGAGCATTAATTCTAATTTATTGGCACACCTTATGCTTTACCTCTTGTGCAGCCAACTCATTTGAGCTGCAGAGTCAAAAGTTTGTCGGAGGTCATTAATGGAAGTTTTAATTGTCGTATTAGCCGTGTTGGTTATGGTGGCTGCTTTTTTAGCCAGCCGTTTTATGAGCCACGGCAATCCTTTTCCATTTAGCAAAAAAAGCAGTCTTTTTACTCAGGTTGAACGGTCTTACCTGAACATGCTGGAACAAGCAGTCAAAGGAAAGTACAAAGTGATGAACAGAGTGAAAATGGCTGACATTCTAGAATTAAAGAGCAATGTTGATGCCAAATCCCGTATCGCAGCGTCGGTGAAACTGAATGCCAAGTATCTGGATTTTGTTCTGTGCGATCCGACCGATATGAGCATTGTGGCTGTAGTTGATCTGGTCAACAACAACAGTAGAGATGGCCACAAAGCTGTACCTGACTGGTTTGTCAGTGGTGCTTTTGAAGCTGCTGGAATTCCTTATGTACGGATGAAGATTAAAACTGGCTATACTATTGCCGACATTCAGCAAGGTTTAGCGGCTAAAATTGGTCAACATGCATTAAAACCAGAGCCTTTATTAAAAGGTACAGTGAAGAAAAGCCCAACCCGGCCGATACGTCCACTGGAACCTGTGGCACAGACCAACAGTCTACCCAGCATTATTCCGGAGCGTAGCATTCGTTCTCAGTCAACTGCGATGATCCACTGACAGTGAACGCAAAACTGTCAAAGAGAATTTAATAACTTCAGGCATTTGGAACATAAGTCACTCCGCACGCCTAAAGACCGAAGCCGCTTGCTGCAACAAGCGGCTTCATTTTTTTCTGATCCTGAAAATAATTCTAAAGTCTAGGATCCTGCTGCCGATACGATGTATGGAGATATGGCATGGGAGTGACTATGACACAATCCGTAGGCTCGGCTGCAGTTAGCCAGAGCTATGAACTGTTGGGTGCCAGTCTGGCAAAAACTCAGCAAAAACAGGAAGGGAGACAAACCATGCAGTTGCTGGAAAGCGCTGTCAACTCGTCTCCGGCATTGCAGTCGCCAAGTCCGGTTCCTGTCGGCAACCTGGGTCAGAATATTGACATCAAGGTCTAACTAAAAAGGGCTAACGCAAGTTAGCCCTTTTCATAACAACAATGACTAGTTCCATTCTTGTGCTGTAGGTAAGGCTGCAAAAGCGCCGAATTTTTGACAGGTGAGCGAGCCCGCTGTTATCGCTTTTTCGATCAGTTGCCGTTGAATACTTTGCTCTGCCAGTACCTCAGAAAAACTGCTCCCAAGCGTGAATTGTTGCGCAAGCTGATACAACCAGGCTCCAACAAAAGCATCACCTGCGGCTGTCGTATCCACAACCTGTACAGAGCTTACCGGCACAGCAAAGACACCCGCTTTAGTGTAACTTTGGACTTGTGCTGCACCTGCTGTCACCACCAGCCAGGCGGGTCTGAAGCTGAGGATATGCTGCAGCCAACTTGCTGAATCTTGACCATCAGCCAGATACTCCAGCTCGTCTTCGCTGAGCTTGACCAGATCAGCCATCTCCAGCAATTGGATCACCAACTCTCTGCTGGCTTTGCCCTCAGCCCATAAGTTATGCCGTAAATTGGCATCCACCGACACCAACCAACCATGCTGTTGTGCCAGCCGGACCAAAGCAAAACTGGTTTGAGCTATCTCAGGCTCAGTTAAGCTATTGGAGCATAAATGCAAAATGCCCTTTTGCTGCCAAAGATCGCTCGGACAATGCTCTACTTTATACAGCAGATCAGCGGCAGGTGGCCGGTAAAAAGAGAAACTGCGGTCCCCCTCTTCATTCAACGCGACAAAAGCAAGTGCGGTTTTAGCCTCAGCCGTCTGGCGTACAGCACTGCAATCCACACCATAACTTTGCAGCTCCTGCAGCAAAAAATCACCGAACATGTCTTTACCCAACATGCCAATAAATTTACTGTGCCCCCCCAGTCGGGCCACAGCCACGGCCACATTGGCCGGAGCGCCGCCGGCAAAGCGCTGAAACAGCCCTGGCTGGGTTTTGTCTTGCAGAAAATCAATTAACACCTCACCAAAACAACAGACCGGAGTAGCGTTCATGTGATGTATTCCCCTGAAGTGAAGTGCATAAAACCGCACCAGAACTAAAACGTTTCAGATTCACTTTAGCGAATTGAAGGCCAGCTGTAAATATTCAGCGTATTATTTAAACATTTCATCATTAAAAGCCTTGCCAAAACAGAGAAAATGAAGTTCTATTAAGCACAGTATAGTGCAGGCACGGATCGGGGCAGATGCAGAAAACCACAACACAGTTACTGGAAAATCCAGAACTGTTAGGCGTAGAAAGCCAAAAAACACTTAAACGATTAAGTTCATCTTTAAAAACTACAGCAAAAGACAGTTGGAACGAGCTGCAGCTAAGGCTGGAGCAACAGTTACCCGTTCTGCTTGAGCTGTATTTGAGTTTGTATGGCGATCATTATGACTGCTATTACCAACTGGAACAGTTGCTAAAAATACTGGCCAAAAGCTCCGCTCAGCGGCCGGAGTATTTACGCCAGCAAGATAACGAGCCACAAAACTGGCATAAGACTTCGCATGCTCTGGGAGCCGCTTGTTATGTCGACTTATTTGCCAAAGATTTTCAGGGGCTGACACAACGTATCCCTTATCTTAAACAGAGCGGGATTAATTATCTGCATCTGATGCCTCTGTTCAAAGCACCGGAGCCAAACAGCGATGGTGGTTATGCGGTATCCGACTATCGCAGCACCATGCCAAAGCTGGGGTCGATGCAACAGCTTGCCGAATTAATGCAGCAGTTGCATCAGCAAGGCATTAAACCTGTACTGGACTTTGTATTTAATCACACCTCCGACGAACATCGCTGGGCAGAAAAAGCCAAAGCCGGTGATGCCGAGTACCGTGATTTCTATTTTTTCCTAACCGAACAGGAGCGCGACCAGTTTGCGCCCAGCCTGCGCGAGATTTTCCCGGAGATCCGCCGCGGTTGTTTTACTCAGGATAAAAGCTCTGGCTTATGGATCTGGACCACCTTTAACAGCTTTCAGTGGGACTTAAACTACGCCAATCCGGCAGTATTTAATGCCATGGCGGAAGAAATGTTGTTTCTGGCTAACCAGGGGGCTTCGGTGCTGCGTTTAGATGCGTTGGCTTTTGTCTGGAAACAGGCGGGCACTAACTGCGAAAACCTGCCGCAAGCCCACACATTAATCAAAGCCTTCAATGCGGTGGCACGTATTGCGGCTCCGGCTTTGCAGTTTAAATCTGAAGCTATAGTGCACCCGGATGAAGTGGTGAAATACATAGCGCCAGAGGAATGCCAGTTATCCTATAACCCGCTGCTCATGGCGCTATTGTGGGAAAGTTTAGCCACCCGCAAAACCAGTTTGTTAACCGAATCCTTACGCAAGCGCTTTGCCATTGATCCACACTGTAGCTGGGTCAATTACATCCGCTGCCATGACGATATTGGCTGGACTTTTGATGACAACATCGCCTGGCAACTGGGTATCAATCCGGATCATCACCGTCAGTTCTTAAATCAGTTTTATACCGGGCAATTTGCAGGCAGTTTTGCCTCAGGTGTGCCCTTTCAGCAAAATCCTGTGACAGGCGATTGCCGGGTTGCAGGCATGTTGGCGTCTTTGGCTGGAGTGGAAAAAGCTGAAATCGACAAAAATCCAACACATCTGCAGCACGCATTGCAGCGGATTTATCTGCTCAATGCTGTCATTTTGAGCATTGGCGGTTTGCCGCTGCTCTACATGGGGGACGAGCTGGGTTTAAAAAATGATTACAGTTATCTGCTGGACCCAGCGAAAAAAGATGACAGCCGTTGGGTCAACCGGGTGGCAGTGACAGATAAACAACTAGCGCAGGCGACTACCACTGACAGCTTATCTGGCCAGATTTACCAGCAATTGCAGCAGTTGATCCAAACCAGAGCCTCGTTGCCTGTGTTAGGTTCAGGCACGACAGAGATTTTACAGGATCACAATCCCCATCTGTTTATCTACCAACGGCAACTGGACGACAAACGCCTGGTGGCAGTGGTGAACTTCTCTGAACATCCACAGCACTGCGAGTCTTTATCAGGCCCGTTATGGTTCGACGAACTGACAGTGCAGAAGCTGCCTGCCGGACCATTGCAACTTTTACCTTATCAGGTGCTGTGGTTAAGCCCCCGCCCCGAATAAACACTCCCCCTGAATAATACCTCCCCGGTGTTTGACTTTTGAAGCCCCTGCCAAGGGGCTATTTTTATGCCAGAACATCGCTTTGCAAAGCTGAAGCGACCCAGCTCCCGCTTTACTGCAGGAAGAACCCGCCAACTAACGCATTTAGCATTGATCTGTAAGCCAGAATAAAGCACTCTGAAACCGCTTCCAACGACAATAAAAAGGACAGGGTTATGCTTTTTTTCAAAAGAAAACTGACAAAAACTGCGGGGATGCTCAGCCTGATTTTAGCAAGCACTGCGCCAGGCTTCAGCTATGCCGATACAGCAGCAGTTGCAGAGACAACACCTCAATTGAGTGTGCAGTTATGGTCTGTCAAAGATGCGATGCAGGCCGACTTTGAAGGCACACTCACCAAACTTGCCGCTATGGGGTTTGATGGAGTTGAATTTGCCGGATTTTTTGGCAACTACGCCAATGACCCTGCAGCTTTAAAAGCATTTTTGGACAAACTGGGGCTAAAAGCTTCAGGTGCTCATGTACCTTTTGAAAAATTAAGCCCGGAGCAACTTAACACCACAGTGGCTTTTTACAAGGCGATAGACTGCCATTATTTAATTATTCCTATGGATCAACGAGCTTTTACCGTCGAAGGCGCCAAAGCAGTGGCCGCTGATTTAGCCGCAGTACAGGAAAAGCTGACGCCATTGGGTATGCAGGTTGGTTATCACAACCACAAACCAGAAATGCTGGGTGAAATGGGCAAAACGCCCTGGGATGTGATAGGTAAAAATACCAACAGCAAAGTGATATTGCAGCAAGATGTCGGCTGGACTGAAGTCGCAGGCAAAGATCCAGTCGATTTTGTCAAAGCCTATCCGGGCCGCACTATTACTACGCACTACAAAGCTTCGGCACCAGAGCCTGGCAATACTGAAGATCCTATTCTTGGCAAAGACAGCACCGACTGGAAAGCCTTGATCAACGCCAATAAAACTATAGGTGGCACGCAGTGGCTGGTGGTAGAACAGGAATCTTATCCGGCCGGTATGACCCCAATGCAAAGTGTTGAGGCTTCACTGAAAGGCTTGCAGGCCATTATCGCCGAAACGAAGTAAAACAACAGAGAACAAAAAGGCTGGTATCCACACCAGCCTTCTTGCCCTAAAGACACTATGAATCCAGCTTACGCACCCAAATATTGCGGAAACTGACGCTGTCGCCGTGATCCTGTAATTTCAGTGGCAAGCAGCCGTGCGCTTTCACTTGAGGCGCACCTATCCATTCCGTAGTGCCAGCAATTTCAGTATGATTTTGCAACAACACACCATTGTGCAGCACTGTGACATAACCTGGCGATAAGCGCTTTTCACCGTCAAAACGTGGCGCTTTGTAGATGATATCGTATTCTTGCCACTCCCCTGTCGGACGGGTTGCATTGACCAGTGGAATAGTCTGTTTATACACAGCACCAGCCTGACCATTTGGATAGGTCTTATTTTGGTACGAATCTAAAATCTGGATTTCGTACATTTCCTGTAAAAAGATGCCGCTGTTGTTACGCAACTGGCCTTCTTTATCCATCCGATCTTTACCAACACGCCATTCCAAATGCAGCTGAATGTCGCAAAACGACTCTTTACTGCGGATATCGCCCGTACCAGGTTTGACCGTCAGTACACCATCTTTCATAGTCCACTGCGCTTCGGCGCCCGTATTCACCGAGGTCCACTGCGACAGATTTTGATCCAATAGCTGTATCGCATCTGAAGGCGCTTGCCCTTTGACTGCAGTTACTACTGGCGGCACCGGAGTCCAGACCTCAGTCTTAGCTGCTAAGGCATGACGCTCTGCGTCGGTTAATGTGCTGATATCAGTAGCGGCCAAAGCTGCAGCGCTGAATGACAGCGCAACGCCAATCCATACATAGTTCATTATAAATACCTTAAAAAAGGCGGACTGAGCCGCCTGTTAATGAAAATAGCCAGCTTAGGTGGCCCAGGCCTTATCACCTTTTTTATAAGGAAGATCGCCATCGTATTTACCCGGCACTGCTACGTAACGCAGTGCTTCAGTGCCACCCACCTGTGAGGTGAAAAAAGTGAATAAACTCAGCTGTTTTAATAAAGTGAAGTAATGCAATTCGCCCTTACGATCAGACGACTTGGAACTGGCCAGAGAACTGCTACCTTCCAGACCACTGGTGCCGCCTTTTTTGGCCTCCAGATCCAGCTGACTCAACAGCGCTAGCTTCTGTTCAGGTTTAAGCGCCATAAAATCTTGCTTAAACTGTTGTTTACTTAAGCTTTTGATATGCTTTAAACCGGCAAAAAATAAGGTCTGATGTTCCAGGCTATAGCAGTCATTGACCAGCACGGCCATCACAGCACCACAACCTGCCGCTTTCGCACCAGGGCTGCTGGTTTGCGGCAGAATGGTGTCGGCAATTTCATCCAGCATCGCCACGTCGTCAGCGGTATAGAGGGTTTTACCGGCATCCGGTGACTTCATGCCTGCCGCCCAAAGTTCTCCGCCCACCATGGCCATCCCTGTGGCCGCAGCAATCATCTTTAACAGGTCACGTCTGTTCATCTTACAGCTCCCCTTTTTTCAGCTGCTCAACCGCGAAATTGGCGGCCCGTGCTGTTAGTGCCATATAGGTCAGTGACGGATTGACGCAGGATGCTGAGGTCATACAAGCACCATCGGTCACAAACACATTAGGTGCATCCCACACCTGATTATTCCCGTTCAGAACTGAGGTTTTCGGATCACGCCCCATCCGGGCTGTGCCCATTTCATGAATGCCCATACCTGGACCATAGTCTCCGGCATAACCCTGTACATTTTTCACGCCTGCAGCTTGCAGAATATCAATAGCGTCCTGCTTCATGTCTTCACGCATTTTCAGTTCATTGGCTTTGAGCTCGACATCCATAGCCAGCACAGGCAAACCCCATTTATCTTTGCGGTTTTTGTCGAGGAAAATACGGTTGCTGTGATCAGGCAGAATTTCACCAAAGCCGCCCATACCTATACTCCATGGACCAGGCTGAGTTAAGGCATCTTTAAAGTCGGCTCCAATGCTCAGTTCTGCCACATTGCGGCTCCAGCCCTGACGACTTGCCGACCCCTGGTAACCAAAACCACGCAGATAATCGCGCTTATCACTACCCCAGTTGCGGAAACGCGGAATATAGAAACCAGAAGGACGACGGCCAAAATAGTATTTGTCATCAAAGCCTTCCACTTCACCAAAAGCGCCAACGCCTAAGTGGTGGTCCATCACGTTGTGACCAAGTTCACCGCTGCTGCTGCCTAAGCCGCCTTGCCAGATATCGGTGGCGGAGTTCATCAAAATCCAGGTGGAGTTAAAGGACGACGCGTTGAGGAACACAATGTTACTTGTGAACTCATAGGTCATGTTGGTTTCGCTATCCAGTACTTCGACACCACGAGCTTTTTTAGTGTTTTTGTCGTACAACACTTGGGTAACAATAGAAAAAGGCCGCACCGTTAAGTTGCCGGTTTTCATCGCCACAGGTAAAGTGGCTGACTGGGTGCTGAAATAACCACCAAAAGGGCAGCCCAACCAGCACTTATTGCGGTACTGACAACCCACCCGGTTTTGCTCCGGTTTAGGTTGTGTGATATTGGCGCAACGGCCATGGATCATGTGTCGACTGCCACCAAAGGCCTTTTTCAGCCGGGCCGCCACACTTTGCTCGACAATATTCAGCGGCACCGGAGGTAAATACTGACCATCAGGTAACACATCCAGACCATCGCGAACACCAGCAATACCAGCAAAACGCTCGGCATAATCGTACCAGGGGGCTAAATCCTTGTAACGGATAGGCCAATCGACCGCAATACCATCTTTGAGGTTAGCTTCAAAATCCAGCTCGTTAAAACGGTAGCTCTGACGTCCCCATAATAACGAACGCCCGCCTAAGTGGTAACCACGGAACCAGTCATAACGTTTGACTTCGGTGTAAGGCGACTCTTGTTCATTAGCCCACATACCAAAAGTACTTTCATTTAACGGATAATCGCGCGACAACACCGGATAATCTTTTTTCATCTGATTGGTTGGCTTGTCGCGGTGTGGATAATCCCAGGCTTCTTTAAAAGCATTCGGATAATCTTTAATGTGTTCGATAGGCCGACCTCGTTCCAACATCAGCACTTTCAGGCCTTTTTCGGTCAGCTCTTTGGCGGCCCAGCCACCGCTGATGCCAGACCCCACCACTATGGCGTCGTAATGATTCTGCGCAACTGTCATCTTGTTGTCCCCTGTTGGGCGGGTTTTGTACCAGTCATATCGGAATGACTTTGGCTACATGCCCTGTTTTCATTATGTATGGCAAAGCAGTCTGGCCGCTTTGTCCCGGTTTAAACATCACAAATACGAATAGCCTGAGCCAATGACTGCGCTCTGCCTTCTTTGGTTTTGGGTGTTGGTACAAATTCCTGCGCCAGATAGCCGGTAAAACCTATATCTCGAATAGCTTTAGCTATAGCGGCGTAGTTCAGCTCCTGCGAGTCATCAATTTCATGGCGGCCCGGCACGCCTGCAGTGTGATAGTGGCCAAAATACTGATGGTTGTCTTTGATAGTACGGATAATGTCACCTTCCATAATCTGCATATGGTAGATGTCGTATAACAGCTTAAAGTTCTCTGAGTTCAGTCGCTTGCATAGCTCAATAGCCCAGGCAGAGCCATCGGCCAGATAATCCGGGTGATCGACTTTGCTGTTAAACAACTCCATCTGCAGCACCACCCCTCGTTTTTCGGCATGAGGCAAAATCTGTTTCAAACCAGTGACCGCATTTTGCAGTGCTATTTCTCTGTCCATACCACGGGCATTGCCGCTAAAACAGATCAGGTTTTTATAACCCGCTTCTGCCACTAAATCGATGTGCTTTAAGTAGCGTTTTATCAGCTCTGGATGGAACTTAGGATCAGACCAGCCATCCGTCAGATTCAGTTCAGCACCATTGCACATAGAGCTGTCCACGCCATGTTTTTTCAGTACAGGCCAGTCTTCAGGGCCCACTAAGTCGATGGCACTGAAACCTAATGATTTGACCAACAGGCACAGCTCTTCCATCGATAAATCACCATAAGTCCAGCGACTGACCGAATGGCGGATATTACCTTTGAGTGCACCAGTAGTTGATGGTGCTGCAGAGGCCGCACCTGACAGCAATAAACCTGAACCCAAGACCGAGGCACCAATAGCGCCAGCAGCCAGTTGCTTTAATAATTCACGACGGGGTAAGTGCTGATTCATGGCTGTTTATCCTCTGCTTGTTGCAGTGGCTCGTTTTTAAAGATAACGGCAAACAGCACCAGCACAACACCAGCAAATACTGCAGGGAATAACCAGATCGATGTCCAGTCTGTAGATTCAGCACTGGTGTAAGCCTGAGTGATTTGGCCTGCTACGCTAAAGCCAATCAGCATACCTATACCGTAAGTGGCCAGCGTGATCAGCCCCTGAGCAGCGCTGCGGATTTTCACACCAGCTTTGCTGTTGGTATAAATCTGACCTGACACGAAGAAGAAGTCATAACAAATACCGTGCAGCGCTATACCAATCACCAGTAACCACAGACCCTGACCTGCATCACCGTAAGCAAACAGCACATAACGTAATACCCAGGCTGCCATACCTAACAATAAGGTCCAGCGAATCCCAAAACGATTCAGAAACAGCGGTAAAGCCAACATAAATAATACTTCAGACACCTGGCCTAAAGTCATTTTGCCTGTGGCATTTTCAACACCTATACCGGTCAGGAAAGGGTTGGCATTCTGGTAATAAAAAGCCAGTGGAATACAGATCAGTACTGAAGCTAAAAAGAACAAGGCGAAGTTACGATCTTTCAAAAGTGCTAAAGCGTCCAGCCCCAGCAGCTCACCTAATTTTAATTGTTGACCACGACCGGCAGGTGGTGTTGCAGGTAAGGTAAAGCTGTATACACCTAAAGCCAGAGAGGCCACAGCACACATCAGGAAAGTATTTTTCAGTGCGCCATCTGCGATAGCCTGCTGAGCATCCCAGCCAAAGGCATAACTGATGACTAAACCTGCAGCTATCCAGCCGATTGTGCCCCAAACGCGGATTTGACCAAACTCCAGTTCTGGTTGTTTTAACTGACCAAAAGACACAGAGTTCACCAGCGCCAGAGTTGGCATGTAAGCCAGCATGTAGCCTAAAACCAGCGGGTAAAAGGTAGTAAAATCAGTGGCCTGATACATAAAGTACATCAGCACAGCGCCCACTAAATGCAAAAGACCCAATAAACGTTCAGCGTTAAAAAAACGGTCGGCTATTAAGCCGACGATAAATGGCGCAATAATGGCGCCCCAGGATTGAGTTGAAAACGCCATGCCTGTTTGTGGGCCAGTGGCCTGCAGGTTCTGGCTTAAAAAAGTACCTAAAGTGACAAACCAGCCACCCCAGATAAAAAACTGCAAAAACATCATGCTGCATAAGCGTATTTTTATACTGTTCATCGTCTTCCCCGTTGTACCCTTTATCCTTAAAGCTGCAGAGGTGTTGGCTGCTTCATCAATGATTGTGGGTAATTGAACTATTATTTTTATGCGACTAAGGTTTTAACCCCAAAATCCGGCGGTTACGCGCTTCGTCTGTTTTTGCTCCGGCAAAGTCATCAAAGGCTCTGCCCGCTTTTTCAATCAGGTGAGACGCGATAAATGGAGCTCCCTCGCGTGCGCCCTGGCTTGAATCTTTTAAACAACATTCCCACTCCAGCACGGCCCAGCCATCGAAATCGTACTGAGTTAATTTGCTGAAAATACCTTTAAAATCAACCTGACCATCGCCTAAAGAACGGAAACGCCCTGGTCGTTGGACCCAATTCTGATAACCGCCATAGACACCACTGCGACCGTTTGGCCGGAACTCAGCATCTTTGACATGAAACATTTTGATCCTGCTGTGGTAGCGGTCAATAAAATCTAAATAATCCAGCTGTTGCAGCACAAAGTGACTTGGGTCAAACAGGATATTGGCGCGCGGATGGTGATTGGTAGCCTCTAAAAACAGCTCAAAGGTAGCGCCGTCATGTAAATCTTCGCCCGGATGGATTTCGTAACACAAATCCACACCCGCTTCGTCAAAGGCATCAAGAATGGGCAACCAGCGTTTAGCCAATTCAGCAAAGCCCTGCTCCACTAAACCTGCCGGGCGTTGTGGCCAGGGATAGACCAAATGCCACAATAAAGCGCCGGAAAAAGTCACATGAGCTGTTAAGCCTAAATTCTGACTGGCTTTAGCGGCCAGTTTTAACTGCTTAATCGCCCATTCGGTGCGCTCTGCTGGTTTACCCCGTAAAGCCTCCGGAGCGAAGTTATCAAACAGCTCATCATAAGCCGGATGCACAGCCACCAACTGGCCTTGCAAGTGAGTCGACAGCTCGGTGATTTCAACACCTGCAGCACGGCACTTCGCCTGTATGTCATCACAATAATCCTGACTGGTTGCTGCCAATTCCAGATCAAAAAAAGCCGGATTGTTGGTGGGCACCTGAATGCCTTTGTAACCTAAATCAGCAGCCCATTTGGCCATACTGACCACGTGGTTAAAAGGTGCTTCATCACCCATAAACTGAGCCAGAAATATGGCTGGTCCTTTGATTTTACTCATCTGTGATCCTTGAGCCAGCGTGCTGGCTAATCAAAAAATTCAATGCCGCAGCTTTATTCAACAGCAGGCACAGCCAGCCATTTTTCATTGCTATGCTGACTGCTGCTGACAGTTTCAATAAATGCCATACCCCGCATCCCGGCTTTAATGCCTGGTACACCAGTAGGAGTACCTTTTTCGCCTTTGCGGATCGCCGCAGCAAAATCGCGGTATAAATTCCCCATAGCTTCCAGATAACCTTCCGGGTGGCCTGCAGGCAAACGACAACGACGGGAGGCTTCGGCGCCTAAACCGGGCTGACCAGCACCGGCCCTTAACACCTGAACCGGCGCACCATGAGGTTTCACCAGTAGCGTATTGGGTTCCATCTGATGCCATTCCAGACCCGCCTTATCGCCATAAATACGGATTTTCAGCGCGTTTTCTTCACCGGCACAAATCTGGCTTGCCATCAGCACACCGCTGGCACCGCCATTGGTGCGGAATAAAGCTGCACCATCATCATCCAAGCGACGACCCGGCACATGACTTTTCAGCTCAGCACATAATTGGGTGATCTGCTGGCCGCTGATAAATTCCGCCATACCAAAAGCATGAGTACCAATGTCAGCCATACAACCACTGGCACCGGCCTGAGCCGGATCGGTGCGCCAACTGGCTTGTTTGTTCTGACTGCTTTCTAAATCTTCCGTCAGCCAGCCTTGTGGGTATTCGACAAAAATTTTACGGATAGTGCCTAAAGTACCGCTTTGCACCAGCTCTTTAGCCTGCCATACCATAGGATAACCAAGGTACGTATGAGCCAGGCCATAGAGGCTATTGCTGGCGTTCAGATCCACAGCCAATTGCTGAGTTTCAGCAAGCGTGACACCCGCAGGTTTCTCGCAAAATACATGAAAGCCTGAGGCTATCGCAGCACGACTGATAGGCACATGGAGCTGATTAGGTGTGACTATGACCAATAGCTGCATACGTTCGTTGTCAGGTAACGCAGCTTCTTTTTGCAGCAGTTCCTGCCAACTGCTGTACAGCCGGTTTGGTTCAATACAGAGATCCCGCCCTGTGCGCTGATTGTTTTCGCCATCCCGGCTAAAAGCGCCACAGACTAACTCAATCTGACCATCTAAAGCGGCAGCATGACGATGGACTGCGCCAATAAAGGCTCCCTCGCCACCGCCGACCATACCCATACGAATTCGTTGTTTAGCTGGGGCTTGCATGGTTTTTTCCTTGTGGTTTACAGACACAAACACAACATGACTGTAGAACAAAAACTGAAACTATAAAAAATGTAACGGATTACATTTTGAATCGTCAATAGAAAATCCGTCGTTTGTCGCAAATCCTGCACTTTAAATGCACAAAGATGAAAAAAAGCCGCACCAAACCAGAGCATTTGCACTAATTAACGCCGTAACTTTCGTTAAATCTAGCTTCACATTTTCAAAAAACTACTTTATAAATGATAACGGTTACATTGTGATTATCAGTAGGCCAAGAGCAGAGTAAACAGATGCATCGCATTGAATATCCAGATAAAATCCGGAGCAAATTCTTAAAGTGAAACAAGCCCATGTCCACTATTCGTGATGTAGCACAATTGGCCGGAGTCTCTGTCGCCACTGTGTCACGCGCTTTGCAGCAGCCTGATTTAGTCTCACTGAAAACCCGCACTAAAGTGCTGACCGCAGTGAAGCAGCTTGACTACAAACCTAACTTAATGGCGGTTAAATTTCGCTCAGGTAAAACCCGTAATTTGGTGGTGCTGGTGCCTACAGTGGCCAACGTGTTTTTCGCCCGGGTGATCAGCGGTATGCAACAAGCTGCTCATGACAAAGGCTATTCATTGCTGTTATGCAACACATTGGCTGACGAAGAAATGGAGCAAAGTTATGCCCGGATGGTGCACACCTCGCAGGCTGATGGCCTGATTCAGTTGCGTGCGCACAATCCTTTTGCCCATCTGGAGATGAAATCAGATTCGATGTTGCCTATGGTCAATGCCTGTGAGGTGTTAGACCGCATCGCCTGCCCTACTGTGCTTTTAGATAACAGAGCAGCGGCCTGCGCTATGACAGAACATTTACTGGAACTGGGTCATAGACGTATAGCGATGATCAAGGGCCCTGCACGCAGCCCGTTAACCCGGGACAGGGTGGCGGGCTACAGAGATGCGTTAAATGCAGCAGGTGTGGCTTTTGATGAAACTTTATTGTTGCCGGGTGATTTTACCTTGCAGTCTGGCCACAAGGCCGCCACCGAATTATTGGCGTTGCCCAATCCACCTACCGCCATCTTTTGCGAAAATGACGAAATGGCCATAGGTGCTATTCAGGGGATTAAACAAGCAGGTCGGTCTGTACCAGCAGATATTTCTGTGGCTGGTTTTGATGATATTTCTTTTGCCGCTTTTGCTGATCCGCCGCTGACCACTATAGCTCAGCCTGCAGAAGAATTTGGCAGCACAGCTGTCAGCTTACTCATAGATTTAATCGAAGGTCGTCTGGGTAAAGCACCTAAAGTCATTTTACCTTTTGACCTTATTCAACGTGCCAGCACAGGTCCTGCTCCGGCAGGGTTAGGCTGACTTCATCACCGAGCCATAGCAGGAGCAAACCATGCCATACGATCATTCGATCAAGAAACAAAAGCCGGAGTTGCTGGATCAACAACGTCGACAATTTCTAAAACTCAGTGCTCTGGGTTTAGGTGTCGCAGGTTTAGGTATGGCATCTCTGCCAGTATCTGCTGATATCAAAACCGCAGTCACTACAGCCAAAGTGGTTCCAGGTTTACAGCTCTATACCCTACGTGACCTGATGGCGCAAAGTGTGACCGACACCCTAAAACTGGTGGCTGGTGTAGGTTATACCCAGCTTGAATTTGCCGGTTACTACGATCAAAGCCCGGCCGCGTTAAAACGCATTATGGATAGCGAAGGTTTAACTGCTCCATCTGCGCATGTGCCTTTAGAGGTGATGCAAAAAGAGTTAGATAAAGTCATAGAGCAGGCCTTAGTGGTGGGACACAAATACCTGGTGTTGCCCTATCTGATGGACACAGACCGTAAAACTATTGATCAATACAAAGCTCTGGCAGAGTTTTTAAATAAAGCTGGCGAAAAAATTCGCTCTGCAGGCATGCAATTGGCCTATCACAACCACGACTTTGAGTTTGTGAAGCTATCAGGCCAGGTGCCTTACGATGTGCTGTTGAATGAAACTGACGCCAAACTGGTACAAATGGAGCTGGACTTGTACTGGGTGGTCAAAGCAGGCTTGAGCCCGCTGGAATTATTCGCCCGCCAACCAGGGCGTTTCCCGCTGTGGCACGTGAAAGACATGGACAAAGCCGGTGGTTTTGCTGATGTTGGCAAAGGGGTGATAGATTTCAAACCTATATTCGCCAAAGCAGAGGCCGCAGGTTTACATCATGCTTTTGTTGAACGCGATCAGACCGACAACAGAGTTGAAACCATACGTCAGGGTTTTAGTGCATTAAGTCGTTTATTAAGCTAATGATTTCTCTATCATTCATTTAAAAATAAGCCGGACTTTTTAGCCCGGCTTATTTTTTTCAGTGATCAAAATTCACACAACGATAGCATCATTTGGATTGATTATTTTCTGGACAGACTTGACAGCGGTTAAATTCAGAAGTAAAACGATTAAGAGATGAATTAAAAAACTTCATCCAATGATTCAATAAAGCGACTCTATGGCAAAAAGCTGGCAGTTGCTTTTTTATAAAAAAATAACTTAATCGATTAAGTAACTACCCGACAGGGGGCAAATACAATGTTCAAGCAACAGAAAGTTTCAATCGCAGTACGGCAGGTTTTATTCGCATCCACACTGATCGCAACTGGTCCTGTCTGGGCGCAAAGCACAGCAGCTACAGAAGCAGCAAGTACAGAAAAAGCTGAAACTGAAGCCTTTGAAACTATAGTGGTTACAGGCAGTGTGCCGGGCCGTACCCAGATTGAATCTGCTATTGCGGTTACCAGCGTAGATGCAGAGATGATCAAAGATTTCCAGCCTAGCTCCGAAGCTGAAGTGTTTCGTATGATACCAGGCATTCAGGTGGCAGGTACTGCAGGTCCTGGCGGTAACTCCAATATTGCAGTAAGGGGTTTACCTGTGGCAACTGGCGGCTCGCCTTTTGTACAAATTCAGGAAGACGGTTTACCTACCGTATTATTTGGTGATCTGCAGTTTGGTAACAACGACTACTGGACCCGTTTTGATTCAAGCGTGGACAGAGTAGAAGGTGTTCGCGGTGGTACAGCAGGAACTTTCTCTTCTCAATCCCCTGGCGCTATTATCAACTACATCAGCAACTACGGTGAAGTTGAAGGTGGTTTACTTCGTCTGAACACTGGTGTTGGTCATGACGAGAAAAAAGTTGATTTCCGTTATGGTGGTTCGGCCAGCGACAGTGTGAATTTCCATGTCGGTGGTTATGTCAAACAAGGTAAAGGCCCGTTAGATGCTGCGTTTAATGTCAGCGAAAGCGCGCAGGTAAAAGCCAACGTCACCAAATTCCTTGCAGACGATGTCAGTTATTTCCGCGTACTGGTCAAAGTAGCGGATACTCAGGAACCTAACTATACAGGTGCGCCAGCTCTTGCTAACTACGACGGTAACAGTTTCAGCGATTTACGTCCTTACCCTGGTTTTGATGGCCGTAATCAGTCCAACTACTCTATCCATAATCAGGAGTTTCTGATCGTCAACCGCGAAGGTGTAACAGAGCGGGTTGAGATGTCAGGCATTACCACTGAAGCATTTTCTTTAGGTAACGAGCTGCATTACGAATTCAAGAACGACATAGTTCTGGACAATAAAATGCGCTGGACTGATATGAGCGGCGGCTTTACTTCGCCCTTCTTCAATGCAGCCACCACAGCCAGTGTATTGGGTTCAACAGTCAATGGTGCTGTAGTAAACAGTATTCGTTATGCCAATGGCCCTCAGGCCGGTGAGTTATACGATTCTGCCTATCTGAATAACAACACCAACGTGAATACTAATATTCGTGACGTTGGCAGCTTTGTAAACGACTTAGCTGTATCGAAAGAATTTGCTATAGACGACAACACTTTTACCGCTCGCGCTGGTTATTTTTACATGAACCAGAATGTGGCAGCGGACTGGCATACCAACAGAACCTATTCTGAACTCAGCGGCGATAACCCGGCTATGTTGGATTTATTTGATGACGCAGGCAACCAGTTAACTGCAAACGGTATTGCAGGTTTTAATGACAACTGGGGTGCAGGTAACGCCCGTGATTATGATTTAGCCTACACAGATACAGCCCCTTACCTGGCGCTGGATTTTGATACGGATCTGTTTACGCTGGACGCCAGTGTACGTCGTGATACGGTCGACGCGTCAGGCTGGACTGCAGCTGGTGGTGAAGTCTTTAACACTGTAGTGGATGGCGTAGCTATTCCAACGCTGATCCCCAATGGTGCGCGCGAAAACCTGAACTACTCTGTCAGCTACACCTCCTGGACCGTTGGTGGTTTGTATAAACTCAACGAAGACACCAGCCTCTTTACCCGGGCATCCAAAGGCGGCCGTTTTAATGGTGATCGTCAAACCGTCAGCGGTAAAATCAATGCCGATGGTTCGTTAAATCAGCAAGGCTTAACTTCAGCGGTCGACTTTGTTAATCAGTACGAGCTGGGTGTGAAACGCCGTGGTGAAGTGCTGGATGGTTTTTATACTTTTGAACTGACCTTACTCAAAGGTGACTTCAAACAAAGCACCTATGAGTTATCTGCAACCCGTTGTGGTGGCGTGGCTGGTGGCTGTGTGATTGACGCTGAATACAAATCTCAGGGTGCTGAAATTCTTGGTACAGTGCGGATAGGCGACTTCTCGCTGGTGGGTAACGCTACCTATTCAGATGCAGAAAAACTATCAGCTGGAGCCACCAACTGGACCCGCGCTGATGGTATTCCGGATTTAATTTACACTCTGTCGTCCAACTATCATATTAATGATCAATGGGTAACAGGCTTAAATATTACCGGCCAAACTTCAGCGATTGACGGTGCAGGCAATGAATATCCGGATAACTACACCTTAGGTGGTAGTCTGAGATACAGCCCAACTGATAATCTGGAATTTGGTTTTCAGGTGTATAACCTGACGGATGAATTTGATATCCGTGGCAGCGGCGGTTTAGCAGACGCCACAGTCACACCGACCGTAATTTCAGGAAATCCTGTGATTGGCCGCACAGCAACAGCTTCAGTGACAGTGACGTTCTAAACTGTCATTCAGGCATAGCGAAAAAACAGGCTGGTAAAGTGCACTCTGCTTTACCAGCTTTTTCCGTTTGATGCGTATTGGTGTAATTGCTTCAAGGACACTGCATGACCAGAGTTCAGCTGGCACAACAGCATTTGCAACAAGGCCGCGCCGATTTGGCGATCCCGCTGCTGCGTCAACAGCTTGAACAGGCACCGCAGGATGCCATGGCCTGGAAGCTAGCAGGTTTTGCCTGGCATGAAGAACAATATGAAACGGAAGCTGTGCATGCATTTAGTCAGGCTTTTGCACTGCAAGACTCCGATGCTTCAACCCTGATGGCACTGGCGCAAAGCCGCTTTTTGGCAGGTTATTCTGCTGTCGATCAGTTTTATCAACTCACCACTTTGACTCCTGACGATTTGAATGCCTACCGTGGTTTAGCTTTGGCTTTAGCCGCTGACGGTGAATACAGCCTGGCTGAGCAGCTGTTAGTGCAGAATCTGGCAGCTCATCCGCTCTGGCTGGACGGCCACAAGTTATTAAGCAGCATGCGTTTTACCTCAGGGGATAGCAGCCACTTTTCCGATAACTATCAACAGGCATGCGCACAACAACCGACAAATCTCAAGCTGTGGCTGGACTGGTTTCGCTGCCACGCTCAGTTAAAACAATGGTCACACTGTGAGCGAATTTTAGCATTAGCCGAACAGCACTGTGGTGGGCACTTGCAACTGACCTTAGCCCGGCTTTTTGTGGCTGCAGAATCAGGCGACCATGCAAAAGCGGCCTTGTTATTTACAGAGACAACCAGGGTACAAGATCCGGTGCGGGCTATGGCACTCACCCGGTTTCAGCTGCGCCATGGCGATGTAAAAGCGGCGGAACAAAGTGCCCTGCCCTGGCTTCAGACTACATCAGCCACAGTGTTTTGGCCTTATCTTTGTTTAATTTGGCGTCTGTTGGGGGATCGCAGAGCCAAGTGGCTGGACACAGAATCTATGCAGGTAAAAGCCTTTGATTTGCAGTTAAGTAGCAACGAATTAAATCTGTTATGCGCTGTGATACGCTCTTTACATACAGCCAAAGCACCTTTTGCCGGGCAATCGGTGCGGGGAGGCACCCAAACCGATCAACATATTCTTCTACGTCATGAAAAGCCGCTGCAGCAGTTAAAACACAAATTAAAAACTGCAGTAAAAAGTTATGTCGAGCAACTACCAGCTGCAGTCGCTGCGCACCCCTTATTAGGGCGAACACGGGACCGGGCTTTGCAAGGCCGCTGTCGTTTTAGCGGTAGTTGGTCTACTTTACTGAAAACTCAGGGTTTTAATGTCAGCCATACCCACCCATCTGGTTGGCTCAGCGCAGCTTTGCACCTTCAGATCCCAGCGGCAGAACAATTGGGGCGAGCACCCGCCGGCTGGCTGCAATTTGGCGCGCCACCGGCTGAGCTTCAGCTGCCATTAGATCCTCAACTTCAGCATCAACCCCAGGCTGGTACCCTGGTGTTATTTCCATCCACTTTATGGCACAACACTGTGCCTTTTGAGTCGGGTGAACGTTTAACTCTGGCCTTTGATATTGAACCTCAGCCTTTTATTAGCGGAGAGCCTGGATGAGCTATGCAGCAAACAATAGCATCAAAAAGATAGTGATAGTGGGTGGTGGCACAGCTGGCTGGATGACAGCTGCAGCCTTAAGCAACGCCTTACAACAAGGCTGTCATATTACACTGATTGAATCTGAGCAAATTGGCACAGTTGGAGTGGGCGAAGCCACTATACCGCCGATCCGCTTGTTTAACCAAAGCCTTGGCATCAACGAAAACGACTTTATCCGTGCCACTCAGGGCTCTTTTAAACTGGGTATTCAGTTCATCAACTGGGGGCGGCAAAACCACAGTTATTTTCACCCCTTTGGCAGCTATGGCCGTCAGTTTGACCTGGTGAGCTTGCACCATCACTGGCTAGCTGCAAAAGCGCAAGGCAAAGCCGACTCCTTAGATAGTTACTGCATGGCCTGGGTAGTGGCACAGCAAGGCCGTTTTGCGCCACCAGTCACAGATCCGCGCCATGTATTATCGACTCATGATTATGCCTACCATTTTGACGCTGGCCTTTATGCCAGCTATCTGCGCCAGTACTCCGAAGCCAAAGGCGTGCTGCGTATCGAAGGGAAAATCAGCGCGGTAAAACAAAACTCTATTTCAGGTTTTATTGAAGCAGTGCAGCTGGATAATGGTCAATTGCTGGAAGGCGAGCTTTTTATCGACTGCTCCGGCTTTCGCGGTTTGTTGATTGAAGACACACTAAAAACCGGCTATCAGGACTGGTCACACTGGCTGCCCTGCAACAGAGCCTGGGCTGTGCCCAGTGAACGCGGTGAATTTACCCCATACACCAAATCCACAGCTCATCAGGCAGGCTGGCAATGGCGCATCCCCCTGCAACATCGCACCGGCAATGGCCATGTCTTTAGTAACCACTTTATCAGCGAGCAACAAGCGCAGGATGTTCTGCTGCAAAACCTCGGAGCCAAAGCTTTGGCAGAACCCCGAATGCTGCAGTTTGTGACAGGGCGACGAAACTTATTCTGGCATAAAAACGTGGTGGCTATAGGCCTTGCCAGTGGCTTTTTAGAACCGCTGGAATCGACCAGTATTCATTTAATTCAGGCCGGTATAGCCAAGCTGTTAGCGCTGTTTCCGGATAAAGATTTCGACCCTCTGCTGACAGAGGAATACAACAGAGTCGCTATTCGCGAAATAGAAAATATCCGCGACTTTATTATTTTGCATTACAAGCTGACAGAGCGGAATGACAGTGAAATGTGGCGTTACTGCGCCGCCATGCCAGTACCAGATCCACTGACTTACCGGATAGAACAATTTAAACGTCAGGGCCGCTTAATACCGGGCGAAATGGATTTATTTGGCAACACCAGTTGGCTAGCCGTGCATATAGGCCAGTTGAATACGCCACAAAAAACCGACGCTGTGCTGGCCTATCGCAGCATTGAAGGCGCAGAGCGCTTGGCTAAACTCAGTCAGGCACTGCAGGCTGCAGCTTTATCTTTGCCTACTCATCAACAGTATATAGACCAGCACTGTAAAGCTGCTTCGCTTTAAACTAAAAACAACAAAGGCAACCTTGGCTGCCTTTGTTTTGAAACCAGCTAAAACCTAATCATGCCCAAGAGCTAAACGCCTGGCTGCAGGTTGGACAAAATGATTCCACCACAGCCCCAGCATCAGCAGCAAAGCAAAACCTGTGGCCAGATAAAAACCATAACGCACATCTCCCATCGCATCACCCACTAAGCCCATCAATAAAGGCCCCAGGGCCGCCGCTAAAGCAGTGAACGCTAAAATTAACCCTGCAGCAGCGCCATGCTGCTGACGCGGGAAACAGCTAATGCCTTTGGAATTCAGTGTTGGGTACATCATCGACATAAAAAGCCCGGACAGCGGCATCAGCCATAAAGCCAGAGCTACACCGTAGATCATACTCAAAGCAAAACAGATAAAAATAGCGCTGCCAAACCAGGCCAATAAAACAGTCCAGCTAAAGCGTAGCAGCAACCACTCGGCTAAAAAGCGACCCGCAGTGCGCAGAATAAAAAACACCGTAATAGCATGAGTGGCCAGCACAGTGTAATTGCCATCGTAACTTTGTAATAAGGTGGGCAACCAAACAAAAATAGCCACTTCAGTGGCGACATAACAGGCAATAGCCAGCGAAAACCCCAGCGCATATTTATCTTTTACCAGCGCCAGACTTTGCCAGATAGAAGTTTGTTGTTGCGGCTGATAAGCCGGATAATCCAATCGGGATGCCATAATCAACAGCACTGCACAAATCAGCCCGGCCAGCAGGTACAACTGAGTCCAGTTGATGGACGCGGCAATGAGTAAACCGACCAAGGCCGGGCCAAAAATAGCACCTAAACCAAAAAAACCTTCGACTCGGTTCATCAGCCGGGTGTGACTGTCGGCATCAGGGCTGACATCGCCGACCAAAGCCAAAGCGCCGGTTTTGAATAAACCAATACTTAAACCGCTGACACCCAACAGCAGCAGGTAAAACAGAAAACTTTCGCCAAAAATAAAAGCCACACAAGCTATGGCATAGAGCGCCAACCCCGCCAATATCACTTTTTTGCGGCCAAATTTATCGGCATAACGGCCCAAAAACAAACCGGATAAACCGATAAACAACATAGGCACATAATGAAAAGCGGCGGCTTCAGTCAGGCTAAGCTGAAACTGCGCTACAACTTGCGGAATAATCACGCCGACCGCATCTGTGGTCATGGCAAAAACAAAAAACATCAGGCAGGTCATCCACTTCACCTGAGTAAAAGCACTGGGCGAAAATGGCGCTGCAGATGAAGGTGGCGAACTCGCATTTAAAGAGTGAGCTTGTTGCATGGGTTTACCCTGTCATAGTGCGCTTTGCTAAAGCGCTGGTTTTTATCAGGATCTTTGGTTTTATTCACCTTAGCTTTTTAAGCCATAAGACCCATAAAATCCGGCGCGTCCCACCCTCCCCAGGGCACAACAACAACGCATCCGGTTGGTCAGATTGTGTTCATCTGATTGTGCTTTAAAACTACAACTTAATCGTTTAAGTGGCAATAAAAATTTCAACTATAGGG
>NZ_LAVS01000030.1 GCF_000986865.1 Rheinheimera mesophila | reverse complement strand
TTAGATACTACACCTGCACCTACTGTGCGGCCACCTTCACGGATTGCGAAGCGTAAACCTTCGTCCATCGCGATTGGGTTGATCAGCTCAACCACAAACTTCAGGTTGTCGCCTGGCATTACCATCTCTACGCCTTCTGGCAGTTCTACTGAACCAGTTACGTCTGTGGTACGGAAGTAGAACTGTGGACGGTAACCTTTGAAGAATGGAGTATGACGACCACCTTCTTCTTTTGATAATACGTACACTTCACCTTCGAACTTGGTGTGTGGCTTGATTGAACCTGGCTTCGCTAATACCTGACCACGTTCTACGTCTTCACGCTTAGTACCACGTAACAGTGCACCAATGTTCTCACCTGCACGACCTTCGTCTAACAGTTTGCGGAACATTTCAACGCCAGTACAAGTCGTCGTCACTGTGTCTTTCAGACCTACGATTTCTACGGCTTCACCTACTTTGATGATACCTTGCTCTACACGGCCTGTTACTACTGTACCGCGACCAGCAATTGAGAATACGTCTTCGATTGGCATGATGAATGGCTTATCAATCGCACGTACTGGCTCTGGAATGTAAGAATCTAAAGCTGCTGCTAATTCCAGGATTTTTGGTTCCCACGTCGCATCGCCTTCCAAACCTTTTAACGCTGAACCACGGATAACCGGCAGATCATCACCTGGGAAGTCGTAGTCTGACAGAAGTTCACGTACTTCCATCTCTACCAGTTCTAACAGCTCTTCGTCATCTACCATGTCACATTTGTTCATGAATACAACGATGAAAGGTACACCTACCTGACGAGATAACAGGATGTGCTCACGTGTTTGTGGCATTGGGCCGTCTGTTGCAGCTACAACCAGGATTGCGCCGTCCATCTGAGCAGCACCAGTGATCATGTTCTTCACATAGTCAGCGTGGCCTGGGCAGTCTACGTGGGCGTAGTGACGGGTTGGAGTATCGTATTCAACGTGAGACGTGTTGATCGTGATACCACGTGCCTTCTCTTCCGGCGCTTTGTCGATTTGATCGAAAGCGAACGCCTGACCACCGTAGTGCTTAGCCAGTACGTTAGTGATAGCAGCAGTTAAAGTAGTTTTACCGTGGTCTACGTGACCGATGGTGCCCACGTTAACGTGCGGTTTATTACGTTCGAATTTAGCCTTAGCCATTTTAATTACCTTCTGTTAAATAGATCCAACTTTAAAGTGGACCAAATTAAGTGATTAATCGTTACTACCAGTACTGCTACGAGCTGCAATAATTGCTTCAGTCACGTTGCTTGGTGCTTCCATATACTTCAATGGTTCCATTGAATAAGAAGCACGGCCCTGGGTCAATGAACGCATGCTGGTTGCATAACCAAACATCTCAGACAGAGGAACCTGAGCGTCAACGATCTTGATACCACCAGGAGCATCTTCCATACCGTTGATGATACCGCGACGACGGTTTAAATCACCTACGATGTCCCCCATGAAGTTTTCCGGTGTTACCACCTCCACTTTCATGATAGGTTCAAGGATCACTGGTTTAGCTTGCAGTGCGCCTTTTCTGAAGCCCATAGAGGCGGCAACTTTGAACGCCATTTCGTTTGAGTCCACATCGTGGTATGAACCATCGAATACGGTAACTTTCACGTCAATGACCGGATATCCAGCAAGGATACCGTTTTTCATTTGTTCGATAATACCTTTGTCGATAGCCGGAATGTATTCTTTTGGAATCACACCACCGACCACAGCATTAACGAACTCATAGCCTTTGCCTTCTTCCTGAGGTTCGAGTCTTAGCCAACAATGACCAAATTGACCACGACCACCAGATTGACGAACAAATTTACCTTCAACTTCAGTGCTGGCGCGAATAGTTTCGCGATAGGCAACCTGAGGTTTACCGACGTTGGCTTCCACCTTAAATTCTCGTTTCATACGATCCACGATAATTTCCAGGTGCAATTCACCCATGCCAGAGATAATAGTCTGACTGGTTTCTTCGTCGGTGTGAACACGGAAAGATGGATCCTCAGCAGCAAGTTTGCTCAGAGCAATACCCATTTTTTCCTGGTCCGCTTTAGTTTTTGGTTCCACTGCAATAGAAATTACCGGTTCCGGGAATTCCATACGCTCCAGTGTAATGACGTGATCCGGGTCACATAAAGTGTCCCCTGTAGTCACATCTTTAAAACCTATGCCAGCAGCAATATCACCTGCACGGACTTCTTTGATTTCCTGACGGTCATTGGCATGCATCTGCACCAGACGACCAATACGCTCTTTCTTCTGCTTCACAGGGTTATACACACTGTCACCAGAGTTAATCACGCCGGAATAACAACGGAAGAAAGTCAAAGTGCCAACAAAAGGGTCAGTTGCGATTTTAAACGCAAGTGCCGCAAATGGCTCATTGTCATCAGAGTGGCGTACGCCTTCTGATTCATCTTCGTTGATCCCTTTGATCGCTTTCACTTCAGTTGGTGATGGTAAGTATTCAATCACAGCATCAAGCATCGCCTGAACGCCTTTGTTTTTGAATGCCGAACCACAAAGCACCGGAACGACTTCGTTAGCAAGAGTACGTTGACGCAAAGCTGCACGGATTTCGTCTTCAGTTAGCTCTTCGCCTTCTAAATAACGCTCCATCAGCTCTTCATTCGCTTCAGCCGCAGCTTCCACCATGTTCGCACGCCACTCTTCACACTCAGCCAGCATCTGCGCAGGAATATCTTCGTACGTGAAGGTCATACCCTGGTCAGCTTCATTCCAGTTGATCGCTTTCATTTTTAACAAGTCAACCACACCAGTGAAGTTATCTTCAGCACCAATAGGTAACTGAATAGGAACTATAGTGTGATTCAGACGATCACGGGCTTGCTTCACTACACGCAGGAAGTTAGCACCGGTACGGTCCATCTTGTTCACGAAGATCAAACGTGGAACTTCGTATTTATTTGCTTGACGCCATACAGTTTCAGTTTGAGGCTGAACACCTGACGAGCCGCATAATACAACCACTGCACCATCAAGAACACGCAGGGAACGTTCGACTTCAATAGTGAAGTCGACGTGCCCTGGTGTATCGATCAGGTTAATACGGTGCTGTTCGAACTGTTGCTGCATACCAGACCAAAAGGCCGTAGTGGCAGCGGACGTGATAGTGATACCACGTTCCTGCTCTTGCTCCATCCAGTCCATAGTGGCTGCGCCATCATGAACTTCACCAAGCTTGTGCGAACGACCTGTGTAGAACAGCACACGTTCGGATGTTGTGGTTTTACCCGCGTCAACGTGAGCACAGATACCAATATTACGGTAGAGCTCAATAGGAGTTGTACGTGCCACAATCGAATCCTCTTAAAAAGGTCTGTCTTACCAGCGGAAATGAGCAAACGCTTTGTTTGCTTCAGCCATACGGTGAACGTCTTCACGTTTCTTAACAGCAGAACCTTTATTCTCAACGGCATCCAGCATTTCACCAGCTAAACGCTGGGCCATTGATTTCTCGCCACGTTTACGGGCAGCTTCAACCAACCAACGCATAGCTAAAGCATTACGACGAACCTGACGAACTTCACATGGAACCTGGTACGTAGAACCACCCACACGGCGTGATTTAACTTCTACCGTAGGACGAATGTTGTCTAATGCAACTTCGAACAGATCCAGTTCAGCTTTTTTAGATTTTGTCGCAGCGATGTCTAATGCGCCGTATACAATTGATTCAGCTGTAGATTTTTTACCGTCGATCATTACGACGTTTACGAACTTGGCAAGTAATTCACTTCCGAACTTAGGATCTGGAAGGATTTTACGTTGACCTATGACGCGTCTTCTTGGCATTCGAAACTCCGATTGCTTCAGGGGATTCCAAAACTTTTAATGAAAAAAGTTACTTAGTTTGGCCTTACTTAACGGAGTTAAGTTATTTATTCTTCGGCCGTTTAGCGCCGTATTTAGAACGGCCTTGCTTACGATCTTTAACGCCAGCACAGTCTAAAGTGCCGCGTACGGTGTGATAACGCACACCTGGAAGGTCTTTTACCCGGCCGCCACGGATCAGAACAACGCTGTGTTCCTGTAAGTTGTGGCCTTCACCGCCGATGTAAGAAGTCACTTCGAATCCGTTGGTTAAACGAACACGGCATACTTTACGTAATGCAGAGTTAGGCTTCTTAGGTGTGGTGGTGTATACGCGGGTACAAACACCACGCTTCTGTGGGCAAGCTTCAAGCGCCGGCACGGTGCTCTTAGAGACCACCTGGCTGCGCGGCTTACGCACTAGCTGGTTGATTGTTGCCATTAAATACTCCTGGTTAATAACTACCTATAAACGTGAAAATTCCGCACCCAGTTTTGGGGCTGCGGAATTCTACTGGTCAACCTTTGACCTGTCAAGGAACAAAAAGGGGTGGCCATTGGCTGGCGACCACCCCAGTTTGCGGCTTTGACTTATTCGTCGTTGCCAGACAAGTCCATATTCAGAGCGTCAGTCAGAGCCTGTTCAGCACTTTCTGCACTCATCGCCGGTTCAGCGACTTCGCCATTGGCGATACGTTGACGCTGACGGATACGGTTTTGGTGATACGCAAAACCAGTACCTGCCGGGATCAGACGACCGACAATAACGTTTTCTTTCAGGCCACGCAGCTCGTCGAACTTTCCGCCAACCGCAGCTTCTGTTAATACGCGTGTGGTTTCCTGGAACGACGCCGCAGAAATGAAAGAGTCCGTTGACAGTGATGCTTTGGTAATACCTAACAACGACCGCTCGTACTTCGCAGGGATTTTACCTGCAGCTTCCAGTTCAGCGTTTGCGATATTAACGCGTGACACTTCCGCCATTTCACCTTCTAAGAACTCACTGTCACCCGGGTGAATGATTAAACATTTACGCAGCATTTGACGAATGATGGTCTCGATGTGCTTGTCGTTAATTTTAACGCCTTGCAGACGGTATACATCCTGTACTTCATTTACGATGTAACTGGCTACGTGGTGGATACCACGTAAACGCAGGATATCGTGTGGTGACTCTGGACCTTCGGAGATCACTTCACCTTTTTCGATACGTTCACCTTCGAACACGTTCACCTGACGCCATTTCGGGATCATCTCTTCATGAGAATCACCTTGCTCTGGTGTGATGATCAGACGACGTTTGCCTTTGGTTTCTTTGCCGAAGCTAATAACACCAGAAATTTCGGCCAGTATGGCAGGGTCTTTTGGCTTACGGGCCTCAAACAAGTCAGCAACGCGTGGCAGACCACCGGTGATGTCGCGTGTTTTCGAGCTTTCTTGTGGAATACGGGCTAATACAGCACCGGCTTTTACCTGAGAGCCATCCGCCACTTCAATAGTGGTGAAGCTCGGTAAGCGGATTTCCTGTAATGCACCATCGTCCATTTCTAAAATTAACTTAGGTTCTTTCGCATTGGCCTTGGACAGGTCTTTTACCACAGTACGGGTTAAACCAGTCAGGTCGTCCTGCTGAACTTCAGTGTTGGTATCGTCCACATCGCTGTGCGATACCTTAGCACCACGCTCTACGATAATTGGGTGTGAGTGCGGATCCCAGCTTGCAACGATTTGGCCTGATGTGACCTTGGCGTTGTCATCTGTGGCTAACACAGAACCGTATGGCAGCTTGTAACGCTCTTTCTCACGACCTTGTTCGTCAAACACTGTGACTTCAGCCGAACGTGAGGTGATAACAATCTTGTTCTCACTGTTACGTACGAACTTGGCGTTGTGTAATTTCAGGATACCTGAGTTTTTCACTTGTACGCTGTTCTCAGCAGATGACCGCGACGCCGCACCACCGATGTGGAATGTACGCATCGTTAACTGTGTACCTGGTTCACCGATGGACTGAGCGGCAATAACCCCCACAGCTTCACCGGCGTTGATGATGTGGCCACGGGCCAAATCACGACCATAACACTTGGCACACACACCAAAGTTGGTCTGACAGGTAATTACAGAACGAACATAGACTTCGTCAATCGAGTGTTTTTCAATCGCATCACACAGCTTCTCGTCCAGCATAGTACCGTCTTCAACCAGCACTTCGCCCGTTGCAGGAACCACTACGTCACCGATCACTACACGACCTAATACGCGCTCACGCAGACCTTCTACAACGTCACCACCTTCAATCAGTGGTTTCATCATGATGCCTTCGGTTGAGCCACAGTCGGTTTCCGTCACCACTAAGTCTTGTGCAACATCAACCAGACGACGAGTCAGGTAACCGGAGTTTGCTGTTTTTAACGCTGTATCCGCCAAACCTTTACGAGCACCGTGAGTAGAGATGAAGTACTGCAGTACGCTCAGACCTTCACGGAAGTTCGCTGTAATTGGCGTTTCGATGATTGAACCATCTGGTTTAGCCATCAGACCACGCATACCGGCTAACTGACGGATCTGAGCTGGAGAGCCCCGTGCGCCAGAGTCGGCCATCATATAAACAGAGTTAAATGACGGTTGAGTGACTGTGTTGCCATCGCGATCCACAACTGACTCTTTCGATAAGTTGTCCATCATCGCCTTAGATAAGGCTTCGTTGGCCGTTGACCAAATGTCGATGACTTTGTTGTACTTTTCACCGGCCGTAACTAAACCTTGTTGGAACTGGTCCTGGATCTCAGCCACTTCCGCTTCTGCAGCAGAAATGATATCAACCTTGGCTGCCGGGATGACCATATCGTCAATGCCAACAGACACACCAGATAACATGGCGTAGTGGAAACCTGTGTACATGATCTGGTCCGCTAAAATAACGGTATTTTTCAGACCAATGCGACGGTAAGAGCCGTTCAGTAAACGTGAAATCTGTTTCTTACCCATAGCCTGATTGACTGAATCAAAGGCTAAGCCTTCCGGCATGATGGAGTACAGAATGGCACGGCCTACTGTAGTGTCACGTACTGCAGTCACAGAAGTACGGCTGCCGTCTTCGGCAATAGTTACTTCAGTGATACGCACTTTGACACGGGCGTGTAAGCTGGCAACACCGGCACGGAATGCTTTTTCGGCCTCTTTCGGGCTCTTAAACAGCATGCCTTCGCCTTTGGCGTTGATGGCATCACGCGTCATGTAATACAGACCCAATACAACGTCCTGAGAAGGAACGATGATTGGTTCACCGTTGGCTGGCGACAGAACGTTGTTGGTCGACATCATCAGCGCACGGGCTTCTAACTGAGCTTCAATGGTCAGAGGCACGTGAACGGCCATCTGGTCACCGTCGAAGTCGGCGTTGTATGCAGCACAGACCAATGGGTGTAACTGGATTGCCTTACCTTCGATCAGTACAGGTTCGAATGCCTGAATACCTAAACGGTGCAGTGTTGGTGCACGGTTTAACAGCACCGGATGTTCACGGATCACTTCGTCCAGAACGTCCCATACCGCGCCTTCTTCACGTTCAACCATCTTTTTAGCCGCTTTAATAGTGGTGGCTAAACCGCGGGCTTCTAACTTACCGTAGATGAAAGGCTTGAATAATTCTAAAGCCATTTTCTTTGGTAAACCGCACTGGTGCAGACGTAAAGTAGGACCTACTGTGATGACAGAACGGCCTGAGTAGTCAACACGCTTACCTAATAAGTTCTGACGGAAACGACCTTGTTTACCTTTGATCATATCAGCCAAAGATTTCAGAGGACGCTTGTTCGAACCTGTGATAGCGCGGCCGCGACGACCGTTGTCTAACAACGCATCCACAGCTTCCTGCAACATACGCTTTTCGTTACGTACGATAATATCAGGCGCTGACAGGTCCAGAAGACGCTTCAGACGGTTGTTACGGTTGATCACACGGCGGTATAAATCGTTCAGATCAGAAGTGGCAAAACGGCCACCGTCCAATGGAACTAAAGGGCGCAGATCCGGTGGCAGTACTGGCAGTACTGTCATGATCATCCACTCTGGTTTGTTACCAGAGGTGTGGAATGCTTCCATCAGTTTCAGACGTTTGCTGATCTTCTTACGTTTGGTTTCAGAGTTGATAGTTGGCAACTCTTCACGCATTTGTTTGATCTCTGTGGCCAGATCGATGCCACGTAAAATGTCCAGAATAGCTTCTGCACCCATTTTGGCTTCGAACTCGTCACCATGCTCTTCCAGCACGTCCAGATATTCTTCTTCAGTCAACATCTGACGACGCTCTAAAGAAGTCATGCCTGGTTCAGTCACCACATAAGATTCAAAATACAGTACACGTTCGATATCACGTAATGTCATATCTAACAGCAAACCGATACGGCTTGGCAGTGATTTCAGGAACCAGATATGGGCTGTTGGGCTGGCCAGTTCAATATGACCCATACGCTCACGACGTACTTTAGTCAGCGTAACTTCAACACCACATTTTTCACAGATCACACCACGGTGTTTTAAGCGTTTGTATTTACCACACAGACACTCATAGTCTTTGACCGGGCCAAAAATCCGCGCACAAAACAAACCATCGCGCTCTGGCTTGAAGGTACGGTAGTTGATCGTCTCAGGCTTTTTCACTTCACCAAAAGACCATGAACGGATCATGTCTGGTGAAGAAAGGCCGATACGGATCACATCGAATTCTTCGGTTTTAGTTTGTTGTTTCAGAAACTTTAATAAGTCTTTCACCTTTGCTCTCCTGTAAGAGGTTAACCAGCAAGGGGCGGCGTACCGCCCCGGACAATTCGATTAGTTTTGCTAACCGGGGTTATTCCTCTTCCAATTCGATGTTGATACCGAGTGAACGGATCTCTTTCATCAATACGTTGAAAGATTCTGGCATGCCTGGTTCCATGCGGTGGTCGCCATCCACGATGTTTTTGTACATCTTGGTACGGCCATTCACGTCATCAGACTTGACTGTTAACATCTCTTGCAGCGTGTATGCTGCGCCGTATGCTTCCAGAGCCCACACTTCCATCTCACCGAAACGCTGACCACCAAACTGGGCTTTACCACCCAATGGTTGTTGAGTAACCAGACTGTACGAACCAGTAGAACGGGCGTGCATCTTGTCGTCAACCAAGTGGTTCAGTTTCAGCATGTACATGTAACCCACAGTGACCTTACGCTCGAAGGTATTGCCGGTACGACCATCGTACAATGTGATCTGACCGCTGGTCGGTAAGTCACCTAAAGTTAACAACTCTTTGATTTCGCTCTCTTTGGCGCCATCAAACACTGGAGTAGCTACAGGTAAACCTTTACGCAGGTTTTCTGCTAAACGACGTACTTCATCATCCGTGAAGCTCTCGATATCCACGTCCTGACGTGATTCACCCAGAGCATAGACCTTTTTCAGGAACTCACGGATTTCCGCGACTTCTTTCTGGTCTTTGATCATGCCGTCAATCTTGTCACCTATACCACGGGCCGCTAAGCCCAGGTGAGTTTCCAGGATCTGACCTATGTTCATACGAGACGGTACACCCAGCGGGTTCAGTACGATATCAACCGGCTGACCTTTTTCGTCATATGGCATATCTTCCACAGGAACAATGGTAGAAACCACACCTTTGTTACCGTGACGACCGGCCATCTTGTCACCAGGCTGGATACGACGTTTCACAGCTAAGTACACTTTAACAATCTTCAGAACGCCTGGAGCTAAATCGTCACCCTGAACAATCTTGCGACGTTTGGCTTCGAATTTCTTATCGTATTCAACACGGATTTCTTCGTACTGAGCCGCTAATTGTTCCAGATCGTTTTGCTTATCTTCATCCGCCAGACTGTAGCCTAACAGCGCATCACCACGTAAGCCGTTCAGCTTAGTGCGGTCAACGCCTGTACTCTCAATCAGGTTACGGGCACGTGAGAAGATACCTTCTTCAAGGATGCGGAATTCTTCATTCAGGTCTTTCTTCGCCTGTTTGACTTCCATCTCTTCGATTTCACGGGCACGTTTGTCTTTTTCAACGCCATCACGGGTGAACACCTGAACGTCGATCACTGTACCAGTGACAGAGTTAGGCACACGTAATGAGCTGTCTTTTACGTCGGATGCTTTTTCACCGAAGATAGCGCGTAACAGTTTTTCTTCTGGCGTTAACTGGCTTTCACCTTTAGGTGTGACCTTACCAACCAGAATATCGCCGCCTTTCACTTCAGCACCGATATAAACGATACCGGCTTCGTCCAGCTTAGATAAAGCAGACTCACCTACGTTTGGAATATCGGCAGTGATTTCTTCAGGCCCTAATTTGGTATCACGAGCGATACAACTCAGTTCCTGAATGTGAATAGTGGTTAAACGATCTTCCTGCACTAAACGCTCGGATAACAAAATCGAGTCTTCGAAGTTGTAACCGTTCCACGGCATGAATGCCACGCGTAAGTTTTGACCTAACGCCAGTTCACCTAAGTCCGTAGACGGACCATCGGCCAGTACATCACCACGTTCAATCGGCTCACCATGGTTTACACATGGACGCTGGTTGATACAGGTGTTCTGGTTAGAGCGGGTGTATTTCGTCAGGTTGTAGATGTCGATACCGGCTTCACCGGCAACCATTTCTTCTTCGTGTACTTTAATCACGATACGGCTGGCGTCGACATAGTCCACAGTACCACCACGTTTCGCTACTACAGTTACACCAGAGTCTTTGGCAACAACACGTTCTACACCAGTACCTACTAACGGCTTATCAGCACGTAAGGTAGGAACGGCCTGACGTTGCATGTTTGAACCCATTAATGCACGGTTAGCGTCATCGTGTTCCAGGAACGGGATCAGAGCAGCAGCAACAGATACGATCTGTTGTGGTGCAACGTCCATATACTGAACCTTGTCGGCCGGCATTAAGGTGAATTCGTTTTTGTAACGGCACGGTACTAAGTCTTCAACCAGACGGTTTTCTGCGCTTAACTCGGCGTTCGCCTGAGCGATCACAAAGTTACCTTCTTCAATCGCAGATAAGAAGTCGACTTCGTCAGTCACAATCCCATCTTCAATACGACGGTAAGGTGTTTCGAGGAAACCGTATTCGTTGGTCTGGGCAAACATAGACAGCGAGTTGATCAAACCGATGTTTGGACCTTCTGGCGTCTCGATTGGACAAACACGACCGTAGTGGGTTGGGTGAACGTCACGAACTTCGAAGCCTGCGCGCTCACGGGTCAAACCACCAGGGCCTAGGGCAGAAATACGACGTTTGTGCGTCACTTCTGACAGTGGGTTGTTCTGGTCCATAAACTGAGACAGTTGGCTTGAACCAAAGAACTCTTTCACTGCGGCAGAAATAGGCTTAGCGTTGATCAGATCCTGTGGCATCACAGCGTCCAGATCACCTAAAGACAGGCGCTCTTTGACTGCACGCTCCACACGGACTAAACCAACACGGAATTGGTTTTCAGCCATTTCACCAACAGAACGGATACGTCTGTTACCCAAGTGGTCGATATCGTCCACTTCGCCTTTACCGTTACGAATGTCGATTAAGACTTTCATCACAGCCAGAATATCTTCTTTCGACAGCACGCCTGTGCCAGTGCCTTCTTCGAAATCAACACGGCGGTTGAACTTCATACGGCCTACAGTGGACAGGTCATAACGGTCTTCAGAGAAGAACAGGTTTTCAAATAAAGTTTCAGCAGCTTCACGTGTTGGTGGCTCGCCTGGACGCATCATGCGGTAGATTTCTACCAATGCTTCCATGCGGTTGCTGCTTGGATCGATCCGGATGGTTTCAGAAATATAAGAACCCTGGTCCAAATCGTTAATGTAAAGAGTTTCGAAACTTTCGTAGCCCGCTTTGGCTAGTTTTGCTAACAGCTCCAGTGTGAGCTCTGCGTTCGCCTCGGCAATAATCTCTCCGGTTGAACGGTCAGCGTAATTTTTTGATAAAACGCGGCCTACGACATATTCATGAGGTACTTCCATCAGTGTCATGCCAGTTTTTTCTAACTGACGCACGTGACGGGCAGTAATACGACGACCAGCTTCTACTATCACTTCGCCATCGTTGTCTTTGATATCAAAAGCTGCTGTTTCACCACGTAAGCGGTTTGCCACCACTTCCATCAACAGTTTGCCGTCTTTAATTTCAAAACGGGTGCTTTCGAAGAATGTACTTAAAATATCTTCAGTACTTAAGTTCAGCGCACGTAATAAAATAGTGGCTGGTAATTTACGGCGGCGATCGATACGCACGAACAGGTTATCTTTGGCATCAAACTCAAAGTCTAACCATGAACCACGGTAAGGGATCACGCGAGCATTGTATAACACCTTGCCCGAAGAGTGCGTTTTGCCACGGTCGTGGTCAAAGAATACACCCGGACTGCGGTGCAGCTGAGAAACGATAACACGTTCAGTACCGTTGATCACAAAAGTACCGTTTTCAGTCATCAGTGGGATTTCGCCCATATAGACTTCTTGTTCACGGATATCTTTGATTGTACCTGGTACTTCTTTATCAAATAACACCATGCGCAGTTTGACACGCAGCGGAGCTGAGTAAGTCACACCACGAATTTGGCACTCTTTGACATCAAAAACCGGCTCACCAATACGGTAGCTGACATACTGCAGCTCGGCACTGCCTGAGTAGCTCTTGATTGGAAATACAGAACGGAATGCAGCTTCTAAGCCGTATCCACCTTCTGGATCAGGTTCGATAAATTTGCTGAACGATTCGATTTGAATCGACAGCAGATATGGCACATCCAAAACCAAAGGACGTTTGCCGAAGTCCTTACGGATACGTTTCTTTTCAGAATAAGAGTAAGTCATGGGGTTCCTCAGCTTGCTGATTTTTTACCCTACCTACCCTCTAAGGGGCGGCTTGAATGTTGCCGACATGGCAACATTGGGGTGGGGAAAATCAATGTCCCACAGCGCAAAAAGGCCGGTGGTTATTTCACCACCAGCCTAGCCTGAAATCAGGCGTATAATCCAGACAAATCTGGATTATTTAACTTCAACAGTAGCACCAGCTTCTTCTAACTCTTTCTTCAGAGCGTCAGCTTCAGCTTTAGAAACTGCTTCTTTAATTGGAGCTGGAGCAGCTTCAACTAAATCTTTAGCTTCTTTCAGGCCTAAACCTGTAGCACCACGTACTGCTTTGATAACAGCAACTTTGTTCGCACCAGCAGCAGCCAGAATTACGTTGAATTCTGTTTGTTCTTCAACAACAGCAGCTGGACCAGCAGCAACAGCAACAGCTGCAGCAGCAGAAACGCCGAATTTTTCTTCCATAGCGCTAACTAATTCTACAACTTCCATTACAGACATTGCAGCGATAGCATCTAAGATTTGATCTTTAGTAACTGACATTGCTCAGATTCCTAAATTAAGGGGACGTATCCCGTATTAAACTTTAATTCTAAACAAAACGTAAAATGACGTTGTTTAGCCTTGTTTTTGGTCGCGAACTGCGGCGATGGTACGTACCAATTTGCCGGCTGCTGCTTCTTTCATAGTGCTCATTAAACGTGCGATAGCTTCGTTGCGCGTTGGCAATGATGCTAAAACGTCAATGCTTACTGTGGCGCCATTGAAGGCTGCGCCTTTCAGCTCAAACTTAGCATTGTCTTTGGCGAAATCTTTGAAGATACGCGCTGCAGCACCTGGGTGCTCTTTAGAGAATGCAATCAGTGTTGGGCCAACGAACGCGTTGCTTAAACACTCGAATTCAGTGCCTGATACTGCACGGCGTACTAACGTGTTACGGACAACTTTCATCCACACGCCAGCTTCACGGGCCTGCTTACGCAGTTCTGTGATTTTACCTACAGTGACACCACGAGCGTCTGCAACTACCGCAGATAAAGCACCTATGGCAGCTTCCTGAACTTCAGCAACGATCGCTTTTTTGTCATCAAGCTTAATAGCCATTGGCTCTTAACTCCTGGTTCATCCAGACGGTATTGTCTGGTTGCCTACACAACGTTAGAAAGTAAAACTTACTGTCTAACGCGCGATTTACGGTGAGAGCCAGATTGATAGGAATCTTTCTGGGGCTAACACCGTCTGCGTAGGTTGTTGTTTTAAGCCACTTCTTTTTTAAAAAAAGTTGCGGCACCTACGGTCTTGGACGGAAGCCGGAAGTCTTGCGAACAAGATTCCGGCTTCTACCCGAATTTTTGAGCGCGAGATTATAAAATAACCATGCACTCCTGTAAAGCAGCTATTTCAGCGGGCTGAATTAGATCTTGGCGTCTAAAGAAGCTTGATCCAACACGATACCAGCGCCGTGCGTAGTAGAGATAGTTACTTTCTTGATGTAAGTACCTTTAGCTACTGATGGCTTAGCACGTTTCAGAGCAACTAACAGAGCCTCAACGTTTTCTTTCAGCTTGTCAGCGTCGAAGTTTACCTTACCTACTGTAGAATGGATGATACCATTCTTGTCGTTACGGTAACGGACCTGACCAGCTTTAGCGTTTTTCACTGCTTCAGCAACGTTTGGAGTTACTGTGCCGGTTTTCGGGTTAGGCATTAAACCACGTGGGCCTAAGATCTGACCTAACATACCAACAACACGCATTGCGTCTGGAGAAGCGATAACAACGTCAAAGTTCATTTCGCCTTTCTTAACTTGCTCAGCTAAGTCTTCCATACCCACGATGTCAGCGCCTGCAGCTTTCGCAGCTTCAGCGTTCGCACCCTGAGTGAACACAGCAACACGTACAGTGCGGCCAGTACCGTGTGGTAACACAGTAGCGCCACGAACGTTTTGATCTGATTTACGAGCGTCGATGCCCAGGTTGATTGCAACATCAACAGACTCAACAAACTTACCAGCTGTTAATTCTTTTAATAACGCAACTGCGTCATTGATCGCGTATTCACGAGTAGAATCTACTTTTGAACGGATTAATTTAGCGCGTTTTGATAATTTAGCCATTGATTAACCCTCTACCACTAAGCCCATAGAACGAGCAGTACCAGCGATAGTGCTGATGGCCGCTTCGTCGCTACCTGCAGTCAAATCAGCACGTTTGATCTTCACGATCTCTTCCAGCTGAGCCTGAGTCACTTTACCCACTTTCTGAGTATTTGGACGGCCTGAACCACCTTTTAAACCAGCAGCTTTCAATAATAAGAAAGAAGCAGGTGGAGTGCGGGTTTCAAATGTAAATGAGCGGTCGCTGTATACAGTGATCACAACTGGAATAGGCATGCCTTTTTCCAGTGATTCTGTACGGGCGTTGAAACCTTTACAGAATTCCATGATGTTCACACCGTGTTGACCCAATGCTGGACCAACTGGTGGCGACGGGTTTGCCATACCAGCTTTAACTTGTAATTTTACAAGTGCCGTGACTTTCTTTGCCATGTTTCACCTCAATTTAGGGTATTCGCCTCGTAAGTGCGAGGACACTTACTCAAACGGCTCCCCTGACGTTAAAAAAGGCCGCGATTATATTTTAATCAGCGGCCCGTTACAAACTATTTCTGCTTAAGCTTTTTCGACCTGGCCAAATTCCAGTTCAACAGGAGTAGAACGCCCGAAAATCAGCACTGATACTTTCACGCGGCTTTTCTCGTAATCCACTTCTTCAACCACACCGTTAAAGTCAGCAAATGGACCTTCAGTCACACGTACTACTTCACCCGCTTCGAACAGGGTCTTCGGTTTCGGCTTGTCGGCATTGTCCTGCAGACGGTTCAGGATCGTCATGGCTTCTTTTTCAGAGATAGGAGCAGGACGATCTGAAGTACCACCGATAAAACCTAAGACACGAGGCACACTTTTCACTAAGTGCCAGGCCTCTTCACACATTTCCATCTGAACTAACACATAGCCAGGGAAAAATTTGCGTTCAGACTTACGTTTTTGGCCAGCGCGCATTTCCACAACTTCTTCAGTCGGAACCAGTACTTCACCAAACTTGTCTTCCATATTCTGGATCTTGATATGCTCACGCAATGAAGTCGCTACGCGCTGTTCAAAACCCGAAAAAGCCTGAACTACATACCAACGCATTTTTCCTGACATAACTTAGATCCCCAGACCTGTGATAAATGATACAAGGCTTAATAAAATTGAATCTAAGCCCCAAAGTAACAACGCAACAATCACAGTTGCGACCATTACAATAATAGTGGTTTGCATGGTTTCCTGACGGGTTGGCCATACAACTTTGCGAACTTCAGTTCTGGCTTCTTTGGCAAACTCAATAAATGCAGAGCCTTTGCTGGTCTTCGCAGCAATAAAAGCTGCCAGACCGACTAAAACCACTATGCTTGCAGCTTTTTCAACTGCAGAAAACTCATATATATAGTTGGCTGCGACCATCAGGGTCAGCAGAACTAAAACGCTCAGCCATTTGACTAAATCTAAGCCGCTTTTTGGGGTTTCACTCGTTGCATTCATGCTTTAACTCACTTTCCCATGGCTTGTTGTTACAAGCTACTACTTCGACTAACGTGTAAAACACCTTAGCGCCTAATATAAGTGGCAGGGGCGGAGGGATTCGAACCCCCAACCATCGGTTTTGGAGACCGCTGTTCTACCAATTGGAACTACGCCCCTACAAAAAAATTGTGCTGACCAACAACGCAGTCCCACAAAAATAGCCGCTCATTATACTGCCTTAGACGACTAAAACAAGACAAGGATCCGACTTGGAACTATTTAATCAGGGTTAGCTGCGTTGAACTCAAGCCTGTAGTTGTTAATTTTCCGGCTTAAGTCAGCAAAGCGACATCATTAAATACTACCTATATAGCCAAAGTCATTGGAGTTGCAGGGCGGCGGCAAGTGATTGAGACCCCGGGAGCATAGTTTCCTATGTGACTGGGGCGAAACCACGCAGCCAACAAAGCTGCAGCTTCAAGTACGAAGGCTATATAAAAAAGGCCCCGAAGGGCCTTTTTCAACGTGCTGACAATTAAGCCAGTACTTTAGATACTACACCTGCACCTACTGTGCGGCCACCTTCACGGATTGCGAAGCGTAAACCTTCGTCCATCGCGATTGGGTTGATCAGCTCAACCACAAACTTCAGGTTGTCGCCTGGCATTACCATCTCTACGCCTTCTGGCAGTTCTACTGAACCAGTTACGTCTGTGGTACGGAAGTAGAACTGTGGACGGTAACCTTTGAAGAATGGAGTATGACGACCACCTTCTTCTTTTGATAATACGTACACTTCACCTTCGAACTTGGTGTGTGGCTTGATTGAACCTGGCTTCGCTAATACCTGACCACGTTCTACGTCTTCACGCTTAGTACCACGTAACAGTGCACCAATGTTCTCACCTGCACGACCTTCGTCTAACAGTTTGCGGAACATTTCAACGCCAGTACAAGTCGTCGTCACTGTGTCTTTCAGACCTACGATTTCTACGGCTTCACCTACTTTGATGATACCTTGCTCTACACGGCCTGTTACTACTGTACCGCGACCAGCAATTGAGAATACGTCTTCGATTGGCATGATGAATGGCTTATCAATCGCACGTACTGGCTCTGGAATGTAAGAATCTAAAGCTGCTGCTAATTCCAGGATTTTTGGTTCCCACGTCGCATCGCCTTCCAAACCTTTTAACGCTGAACCACGGATAACCGGCAGATCATCACCTGGGAAGTCGTAGTCTGACAGAAGTTCACGTACTTCCATCTCTACCAGCTCTAACAGCTCTTCATCATCTACCATGTCACATTTGTTCATGAATACAACGATGAAAGGTACACCTACCTGACGAGATAACAGGATGTGCTCACGTGTTTGTGGCATTGGGCCGTCTGTTGCAGCTACAACCAGGATTGCGCCGTCCATCTGAGCAGCACCAGTGATCATGTTCTTCACATAGTCAGCGTGGCCTGGGCAGTCTACGTGGGCGTAGTGACGGGTTGGAGTATCGTATTCAACGTGAGACGTGTTGATCGTGATACCACGTGCCTTCTCTTCCGGCGCTTTGTCGATTTGATCGAAAGCGAACGCCTGACCACCGTAGTGCTTAGCCAGTACGTTAGTGATAGCAGCAGTTAAAGTAGTTTTACCGTGGTCTACGTGACCGATGGTGCCCACGTTAACGTGCGGTTTATTACGTTCGAATTTAGCCTTAGCCATAAATAGACCCTTTTTAGCAAACGGTGGTTGTATGAAATAAGTTTTTTAGATTGTACAGCAAGAGAGGCTTTCAAGATGGTGCTGATACCCAGAATCGAACTGGGGACCTCATCCTTACCAAGGATGCGCTCTACCGCCTGAGCTATATCAGCAACTTGATCTGTTTGGAGCGGGCAGCGGGAATCGAACCCGCATCATCAGCTTGGAAGGCTGAGGTAATAGCCATTATACGATGCCCGCGGCCTACTCGTAGCTATTGCACTGAAGATGGTGGAGGGGGAAGGATTCGAACCTTCGAAGGCAGTGCCGGCAGATTTACAGTCTGATCCCTTTGGCCACTCGGGAACCCCTCCACTAATGGTGCCGCTTATCCGAGTCGAACGGATGACCTACTGATTACAAGTCAGTTGCTCTACCAACTGAGCTAAAGCGGCTACGTCAGTGGGTGCGAATTCTAGTGGAATGCCCCACCCCACGCAACAGGAAATAAAAAAAAACTTATAAATTACGGCCTGAATGCTCAATAAGTACACAAAACGGTCAATTCGGCGGAATATAACGGGCTAATCCCTGAAAGATCAATTGAGGTTCAACACGAACGGGCAGATCGGTCAGGTATTTTTGTAACAGCAGTGCGTCACCCCCGGTTAACACAATAAGCTGCACTGGCTGAAGCGCAAAAGCCTGGCGAATAGCTCCCACCAAGGCAGCAATGGCTCCCTGATACAAAGCTGTGGCAGTATCTGTCGCAGGCGATAACTGCGCTGTCTCCAGTTCTTTGGAAAATACTTTAGCAGTTTTGCTCAATACAGCTTCCTGTTGCAGTTTTTGCCCGGCCATAATCCAGCCGCCCTGATGTTGTCCGGCGCTGCTGAGCCAATCAATAGTTAAAGCTGTACCAGCGTCTGCTATTAACAGATCGGTATTGGGATATGACTCCGCTGCTGCCACTAATGCCAGCCAGCGATCGACACCCAATAAATGCGGCTGCTGATAACTGTTACTGACACCAAAAGCCTGAGCTTCACTTTGTATCTGAGTAAAAGGAATAGCAGAGGGGACCTGCTGTCGGATAGCCAATACCCTGCTATCTGCGGCCACACTGGCGCAGTACACTGCTTTTATTTGCGACCACTGTGCTGTGCTGATATTTTCCAGTTGTATTTCGGTAAGCTGGCCGGCATCAAATAAACGCGCTTTGCTGCGGCTGTTGCCTATATCCAGTAGTAATTCCATCACAGTGCCTTTCTTAAGCTAAGTTCACCACCATAAAAGCTTTGCTTCTGACCATTGATCTCCAGCACCAGCCCACCTTGCGCATCCACACCGGCACAAAGACCCGTCATAGTTTGACTACCACTGGATAAAGTGACTTGCTCACCGGCAAATTGATCCAGCAGATTAAACTCCTGCACATAACCGGCAAAACCCTGCTGGCTAAACTGTTGTAATTCCAGCACCAGTTGATGCTGCAACAAAGCCACCAGTAGATTTCGGTCTATCGGCTGACCCAAAGCCGAAGTCAGATCAGCCCAGGGCTGGTCCACAGCTTTGTCGGTTTGATCCGGCATACGAATATTCAGACCTAACCCTATCACCACATCACACTGAGCATGAGTTTGCCCTGCCAGTTCAACTAAAATGCCACCGAGTTTTTTATGCTCCAGATACAAATCATTGGGCCACTTCAGCCGGACCGGTAACTGCCATTGTTGTTGCAACACTTTAGCAACGGCGAGCCCAACCACTAAACTTAAGCCCATAGCGGCCTGAATGCCCTGTTCCAGTTGCCAGTACATTGAAAAATATAAATTGCAGCCAAAAGGCGAAAACCATTGTTTGCCACGCCGGCCACGGCCCGCGGTCTGAGCTTCAGCCACCAGCACGGCACCTTTTTCCAGTACCACACCTTCTTTTAGCTTATGCATCAACTGACTATTGGTGGAGTCCGTAACTGACTGCACCCACACCGGCGCCTGCTGCAGTTGCACTGCTTTAATGAAGGCAGCGTCAAGCAATTGCACGGGCTGAGCCAAACGATAACCTTTGCCTTTAATTTTGTATAAGTCCAGGCCGTACTGTTGCAACTGTTCCAGATGTTTAGCCACAGCGGTGCGGCTTATCCCCAACTGCTCACCCAACCACTGGCCGGAGCACAAAGCGCCATTGGCCAGGTAATGCACCAGTTGACGCTGCACAACCAGACTATGAGGTAAAGTTTTGCGTGCTTCAATGGCCAAGTAATCGCACCTCGGGTTCCAGCTCAACTGCAAACTCTGTTGCAACTTTTTGCTGTATTAAGCTGATCATCTGCAGCAACTCTGCGGCTGTGCCCCGACCAAAATTCACCAGCACCAGTGCTTGTTTGTCATAACAGCCGACATCGCCAATGCGCTGCCCTTTTAATCCCACTTGTTCTATCAGCCAGCCAGCAGCAAGTTTTACCCTGCCATCCGCTTGTGAATAAAATGGCATAGCCGGATAACGCAACTGAATGGCTTCAAACACAGAGTGACTGACCACAGGGTTTTTAAAAAAGCTGCCGCAGTTAGGTAACACAGCAGGGTCTGGCAGTTTAGACTGGCGCACAGCAATCACAGCTTGTGCCACTTCAGCGACAGAGCTGTGTTCAGTTAAATGCTCTAATCCTTTGTAGCCTAATTTCGGCTGCCCTTGTTTTTTCAGTGTCAGCCCCACAGCCACTATCACACCCTGACCGGCAAGAGCCGTTTTGAAAATACTGTCGCGGTAGCCAAAACCACAGTCGCTTTTACTTAAACGCTGTACTGCACGGCTTTGCCAGTGGAAAAAATCGACGTAGTCGCAACAATCCGCCAACTCGGCACCATAAGCACCTATGTTTTGCACCGGAGCTGCACCTACAGAACCTGGGATCAGAGACAAATTTTCCAGCCCCCACCAGCCCTGAGCCACTGTCCAACTGACCAGTTGGTGCCAGTTATCCCCTGCTTCTATATGCAGCTGTACCTGATACTCGTCTTCTGCCAACAGAGTCCGGCTTTTCGCTAAATAACGCAAAATCGTCTGTGTTTGATCAGTCAGAAAAATACTGTTACTGCCCTCGCCCAACAACAAAGGAGTGGTTGTGGGCTGATAAGCTGTTAATTCAGCTAAAGACTCCAGCTCAACTAATTCTGCAAGCTGTGTATCCAGGGCAAAAGTGGAATAGGGTTTTGCAGAGAGCTGCTGTAACAGACGCATAAAAGTACCAGAGAACCAAAGTAGGGTTATTCTACTGGTTCCGGCGCAGCAGGCCAAAAAAATCTCTGCCCTGACCAACAAAAACCTCGTTAACCCTGCTTAAAAACTATGGCATCATAAGGCGAAACAGGTCCAACCAGAGAGTTTTATGTTACATCACACCTATATCAAAGTCCGGGGTTATCACCTGGACGGTTATCAGCACGTCAATAACGCCCGCTATTTAGAATTTCTGGAAGAAGCCCGCTGGGGTTATCTGGAACAACATGGTGATATCGAACATTTCGAACAGTTGGGTTTGGCCTGGGTGATCGTTAATATCAATATTAACTACAGAGCTCAGGCGACTACGGGCCAGCAATTGCGTATTGATACTGAATTCAGCGCTATTAATACCAAAAGCTCTGTCATTCATCAGAAAATCTGGCTGGATGGTACAGACACCTTAGTGGCTGATGCCAATATCACTTTTGTCTGTTTAGATAAAAAAACCGGTCGTGCTGTGGTGATTGAAGGGGATTTAAAAAATCGTCTGGAGCCGCGGTTGGCTCATCCAACCGGCATATAAGCAGAAATAAAGCCAGTCCCTTGGCTTTTAGGAGTCAAACCAGTCCGTTAATACGGGCTGGTTGGTGTGTAGAAGCTTGCTTTACTGCCATCCAGACTGATCCGGGTTGGCACTACAGAGGTGGTGTTGTTGATTAAGTTGTATTGATCGCCACTGACCAGTTTATACCGCAACAGGTTGTTCACTTTCACTGGCAAACCACAACTGGTTTGAGCGTATTGCGTCTGAGCATCCGATTTCAGGATATAGACTTCATTAGTCCCATCTACTATGCCCTGACCTGCACTGTTGATAAACAACGAGGTAGCTTCTGATATGGCCACGACACGGCTGGCAGCGCCCACTTTGGCCTGGAACACCATGGAACGTCCCATCCGGTCACGCTGACGGAAGTGAGTATCGTTGATCACCCCTTGCAACGCAGGGAAATTCAGAAAACCTGTGCTGATGTTAATAGTTTCATGGCAGAAATCTGTCACAGCTTCAGCACTGATAGCTCCAGCTACTCCATCCGGATCGTAAATATGCTGACTCAACACATGATCGCCTGCTGAAGTGCCACCTACCACACCACCTTTGTCATACACATGCTGGATAGCTGACTGCACTTTAGTTCCCTGCCAGGCATTCAGATAAGCCGACTGATCCCCACCAGCCAGCCAGACAAACTCAGCCGAGCGAATCGCCCAGTCGACATAATCCGAATTGGCCTTGGTGACAGTGTCAACAATGATGGTTTCAACCGAAGCGGCGTTGGTTAAACCCTGCAGATAGGTGTTATAGGCATTGGTACCCGCAGTGCGCAGCACCACTACATTACCACCCTGAATATGCGGACCAACGCGCAGACTAAAAGCATTGTCCACGTCGGTACCGCCCCCCATCAGCAACAAGGCAGGATTGGTTAAAGTGACACAAGTGTCAGTGCCAGCTCCCGTCATATAACTGGTCAAATTACTGGGTTTAGATGGTCTTGCGCCATAGTTACAACCTGAGGTTGGCGGTGGATTTTCGCCACCACCGGCGCTGCCAACAAAATTGGCGGTCAGCTGGTAAGTTCCTGTGCCACTGTACCGGGTGACTTTGATGTAATGACGCCCAGCCGGAGAGGCGGTATAAGTACCGGTTTCCGGGTTAGCACTGCTTTGCCCTGACAGAATATAACTGCCGGAGCTGCGATACAGATACCAGTCAAAGTCTTTGCCTGAGCCATGACTTAAACTGACACTAATATCCCCTGTTGCTGTGGTATCAAAATAATACCAGTCCACATCCGAACTGCTGCCTATGCTGGCGGCTACAGCTGTGCCACTGCATAAGGCACCATCAGCTGTGCCTTCGGTATTATTGCTTTCACTTTCTTGTTGCAAACAGGCGAAGCTGTGGCTGCAAAATAGCAGCGCCAACACGCCTAAGAGAGGTGCTTTCATTTTTATTTTCCTGCTTCTTTTTATGGTTTAGAAAAGGCCAATAGGCCATGGTTTTACAGGCAGCCACAAAGCTACCTATAAAATTCGGTCAGATTAGGTGCGGATATTTATTCGTCGAACCACTCAGATAAGTGGTAATCAGTGGAGCACGCGTGCAGACTTGCCGGAGCTGCTGTCCGGGCAAATGTTACTGAGCAAGCGTGGATTGAAGTCATAAAGTGTCAAAACTAAATAAGCGATGTCATTCAATATTTATGCTTTTGCATGATCTGTCAAGGCGAAAGAATGAACACCCATGGGTCCTTTGATAAAACTGCGCATTGACCGCAAACCTCATGACAACCAAAGCAGGCCTATGTAAAGCTAAGTAGATCTCAAACAACAAGAGTCACAAATATGGAATTAATTAGCTGGGAAGACTTTAGTGCAGTTGAACTCAGAGTCGGTACTGTCATTGAAGTGACGGATTTCCCGGAGGCACGCAAAGCTGCTTATAAACTTAAAGTCGATTTTGGCGCTGATCTGGGGGTGAAACAATCCAGTGCCCAAATCACTACTGTGTATAGCAAAGAGCAGTTGCTGGGAAAGCAAGTGATTGGGGTGGTGAATTTCCCAACCAAGCAAATAGGTCCTTTTCGCTCTGAATGCCTGATCACAGGCTTTTACCGTCCTGATGGCGCTGTGGTATTGGCAGTACCTGAACAAGAAGTGCCCAATGGCACTAAATTAGCCTAAAGCCTTAGCCCATAACTCAAGCTTCTGCTCTTTGCTTTGGCTGGCATGGGCCGGGCTGCTGGAGGGCAGCTGAACATACTTTATGTCTGTGCGGTGTTTCAGCAGAGGCAATAGATGCCGTTTAAACTCTTCAGCTGCTTTGGCACCGTTAAAACAGATCTTCCGGATCTGTGGCTCTGCTTCCAGCAATTGCGGTATCGCATTACAAATCACACTGCTTTTTTTAATGGCACTGTCCAGACTACCGGGCCGCTCGCAATGTGCTATCACATCCCACAAGGCTATGCCTTGAGCTGTCAGCCACTGACAACGCTGCTGATACCCAAGCTCAACCGGAATGCCAAACAGCTGCTGCATAAAAGGCCAGAATAAATTACGGGGATGGGCGTAATACCGTTGTTCCAGCAAAGAAGCGGCGCCCGGCATACTGCCAAGCAACAACAGACGAGGCCTGGTTCCAATAATTGGAGCCAGGCCTGTTAATAACTCCGAACTCATATCAGGACGTTTTTAAACCCGGCTGATATTGCAAGGCTTTTTGCCAGGCCATCTCAGCCTGGATAGGCTCACCGTCTTGCTCAGCACAATAGGCAAGCATGGCATAGAGCACGGCATCTTCCTGATGATCCCTTAACCAATGCTGTAGTTGCTTACGTAGCAATACCACATGACGTTTTAACGGAATTTGCTTCAACACAGGCCATGCCAAAGGCAAATCACTGTAGGCTAAGTGATCTACCAACAGCTTTTCAGCCTGTTCAGCCTGACCTGATTTCACCTTGGCCCAAACCCGACCTAATACGGCAGCCATCGACTTACGTTCTTTCGACGGCAACGCCAACCAATACTCATTACTTTCGTCGAATAAGCCCTGAGCCGCCAGATTACGGATAGCCTGCGGATAGATCTGATAACGTAGTGCTTGCCACTGCGCTTTGCTAAACCACTTTTGCTCTATGGCTTTGAGTACGGTATGGAAAACTTCAATATTGTGTCCTGCGGCTAACAGCGCCTGAAAATACAAAGGCGCTAATAAGGGGGCATCTGTTGGAGTCTGCATAGCCGGCTGCACTAACTCCAGTGCAGCTTTGGCCTGATTCTGACGCAATAATAAATCCGCTTTGACATAACAACTCTGTGCTTTTGTAGCATCCAGTTGTTCAGCCAGTTGCATAGCTTTAGTGGCATGCCCGGCCTGCAAAGCAGCGTAGCAGGCCATACTCTGGCGCAGCATAGTAAATTCTGGCATAGCATCAGAGCGGTCAAAATACTGTTCAGCATCCTGAAAACGCCCTGCAGCCAAGGCCAAAGCCGCTTGTTCAAACGCTAAACGGGCTTTGCGTTGCTGACGACCACGAAACGGATTGAGAGTCCAGTTTCGAAACCCCAAGAACGGCCGTAAAATTCGTAACATCAGCCATAACAAGCCCAGGCTTAACAACAGAAGAATAACAAAGCCCACCAGCGTCATTTCAATGGTCCATGGCCCCAGCACCAGCATCAGATAACCCGGATTCTGTGTCAGCCATGGTCCAAGCCACATGGCCGCAGCCAGCAGTAAAACCACCGTCAACAAACGGATCATGGCTGAATCTCCACCACAGTTTGACGCATCAGTTGATCAAGCACAGCGCTGGATTGCAAAGCGGCTGGCGCAGGGAAAGCCACAGGCAAAGCAGCCAATTGAACTAATTGCTCTGATGCAGCTTTGACCTTTGGATCCACAGCCGCAAAATACCGCTGTAAGGTATCCATCGCCTGCTGTAACGCCGCCTGATATAACTCATTCTGATATTTCATTGCCGCCAGTTCAGCCAGTAATAACTGTTGCTGTAAGCTGTTGCGCAAACTCAGTTGCTCGCCAGCGGATAACACCGACAAGTCTTCTGGTTGAGTTGGGCGCACATGCACTAACGAACGCCAGAATGAATGCCAGTGCTGCAGTAAAGTAGACTGCCAATCCGAGCTAGTGGCAACGACAGGTGCAGCATCCCCCAGTTCACGTTCGCTTTGACGCAGCGGTAATTCATGCACCGCCTGACGCAGACTAGTTAAACTCAGTTGAATTTTGGCTAAGTCAGGTAAAGCATTTTTCTCTAACTCTGCTACATCAGCCTGAATCGCCTGACGTAACGGCTGCATGCTACTGTCCTGCAATAAAGCCAATTGCTGTTCTGCGCCTTGCAACAAACGCAGGGCCGCAGCCATATCCTGTTCTAACCAGATTTTTTGTCCGGCCAGTTGCAACAACTGTTGAATTTGCCAGAGCTGCCAAGTGCGACCATGACTTAACTGCTTTTTACTGTCCAGTTGCAGCTGGAGCAAAGCCTGCTGCTGTTGCTGACTCAAAGCGTTTTGTTGTTTTTGCTGATCCAACACCAAGGCCAGTTGCTGCTGCACTTGATCGGTCAGTTGCTGATGTTGCTGTTTACCTTGTTCGTTTTGTTGTTCTTGCTGTTGTTGCAAAACCTGCTGCTGTTGCTGCAATTCAGACCATTGTGGCCATAACCACCAAGCCGCTGCCGCTATGCCAGCCAGCAAAACCAGGTTCAGCAATAAAGACAACCAGGCAATAGCACGGCCTGTTTTGGCTGATGGCAAAGGAGTGTTTTTGTTTGATTCTTTGTTAACCTGTTCTTTGGGAAGGGGAGATTCAGAGGCAGTAACAGCCACCGGCGTATCAGTCATGACAAGTTCCTCTTAACTGGCAAATCGCCTCCAGTAACGCCTGATCATTGGCACTGGCTGACAAATAAATACGGGATGCGTCGATCCCAAGTTCTATCGCGGCCTCTTTCATCCGCGGGCTGACCATAATCCAGAGCTGCTGTTGTAACCAGCTATGTTGCTCTTTGGGCAGTAACTCAAAAATAAGCTGTAAAATTTCGTTGCTGGTCACCACAATACATTGAATATGTTGCTGATGCCACTGGTCTGACAAGCTTTGACCATCTAAAGGTAAAGGCACCCGGCGATAACTTTGCACATAATGAATATGAGCTCCACGCTGCTGTAAGCCTTTTTTAATCAGCTCACGGCCTGCATTGCCCCGTACTATCACTATATGCTTATCGACTACATCCTGTAGTTGAGGCAACGCCAACAGTCCTTCACTACGCTGATCCGCAGGCACCAGTACTTCACGACCACTGCATTTTTCCAACACTGTGGCTGTGGTTGTACCAACAGCTATTAATGGTGCAGTAATGTTTTTGCAATCGTATTGTTGCTGCAGACAACTGACCGCGCTGACACTGACAAAAATCACCTGGTCGGCCTGCGCCAGTAAAGCGCCGGCCTTGGCTTTTAACGGCACTAACTGGGTCGTGATCAAAGGCTGATACAAATACGGGATCGCCAGCTCATCCAAACTGGCCAGCAACTGATCTGCTTTGCCCGCTGGTCTGGTGATCAGCACAGGGCTTCGTGGATCCAGCAGTGGAGCTATCATGCTGATCAAGCCTGACGATAGACCGCATCCAAAATGCGATCGGCACCTAAGGCCAGTAATTGCTCAGCCAGTTGAGCGCCCAACTGTTCAGCTTGTGTGGCTTCCCCTTTGATTTCAGAGCGTAAAATTTCAGAGCCATCCAGTTGTCCGACCAAACCACGCAGCCAAAGTTCATTTTGATGTAACACTGCAAAAGCGCCGATAGGTACCTGACATCCGCCCTGCAATTTGCGGTTCATTGCCCGTTCGGCCAGCACACAAATGCGGGTTTCTTTATGCTCCAGTGGAGCTAACAACTGTTGCACAACCAAATCATCACTACGGCATTCAATACCGACCGCACCCTGACCATTGGCAGGTAAACTGGTGCCAACGTCTAAAAAGCTGGCAATACGCCCTGCAAAACCTAAACGTAGTAAACCCGCTGAAGCCAGAATAATGGCGTCAAATTCCCCTGCGTCTAATTTCGCAAGGCGAGTGTTGACATTGCCACGTAAGTCTTTGATCTGCAGGTCGGGTCTTATCGCTTTGATTTGACACTGACGACGTAAACTGGAGGTGCCGATCACAGCGCCCTGCGGTAAATCGGCTAGCTGTTGATAGTGATTAGAGACAAAAGCATCGCGTGGGTCCTCACGCCGGCAAATAGTATGCAGCATCAGTCCTTCAGGAAAATCGACCGGCACATCTTTCATACTGTGCACTGCTATATCAGCACGACCTTCCAGCATGGCCGTTTCCAGCTCTTTAACAAACAACCCTTTGCCACCAATTTTGGCTAATGGCGTATCCAGAATTTTATCGCCCTGTGTCGACATAGGCACCAGCTCAACCTGTAAGCCCGGATGAGCCGCTTCCAGTTCAGCTTTCACAAAATTGGCTTGCCATAAAGCTAACGCACTTTTGCGGGTGGCAATGCGGACGAGGTTCATAGGTACTCCTTAAAACAGCGAAACGTAGCAGCAGCGGAATGATGATAAAGGCTGGTCTGCCTGAAAATGCCACCTAGTATATACCCAAAAGTACAGTAGCGGGCAGGGCTTGCGCCTGCCGAACTACTATTCCAGAGTGAATAGCAAAGTGTCGGGTTCAACCAAGCTTCACCTACCAAGGCTATATCATTGGTAATGAAAGTGATGGCTAAACAATAGGTTTTGTTGTGGATCAAGGATTTCGACCCGCCACTCGCCTTTTTGACTGGCGTCGAATTCTTTTCTGCTGTAGGTACGCCAGTAATCCAGCTTGACCGGCAGTTTAATCCGGGTCATCAGTTTGCCCTCGTAATACCATAAGTGTTCGATGTGCTGACCATTTAAACCTTTGACTTCAGAATACAAAGCCAACTGTGGTATGGCAGAGGCATCAATCCTTTCACCCAAACTGCGGGCTTTGGCTGAAGGCGTTTCATTAGTTAGCAGTACCAGTCTCAGTATGCCGGAATCTGCAGAAAATAATGCTGCCGCACTGTCTTTCTGCACTGCGGCAATGAACGCAGTGTCCGTTGCTGCAGGCGGCGCGATCAAGGCTTGATTAGATGACAACGGCGCTTCCGCCGCTTTTACAGCGTCAGTCGCGGTTATTTCGCTGGCTACAGCTTTATCAGCTTGTGGTTCAGGATTGTGCTGCACAGCGTGCAGCACCAGCTCTGGTGTGGAGACGTCAATAGATTCGGCGGTTATCACCACGGGAGCAGTTTCAGCGAGTGGACTCATCACGGCGTCAGGGGAGTCTACATTTAACCAGCCATACAACAACAAGGCAGCAGCACAGAGTGTCAAAGCAGCACCGGCAATACGACGCCAGTGCCAGTGTTGCTCTGTAATTGGCTCTGGCAAATCAGCAGAAGGCGCTGCAGTAGCGCCCAAACTGACCCGAACCACCAGTTTTTCCTGTGTTGTTGCCACTTTCACTATTCCATTTTTACAGTGCTGGTAATTGCTGTTGAATAAAACGACTGATATCGGCAATTTGTTGTGGGCAAACGCTATGCCCCATACGGTACTCTGACCACTTCACATTAAAACCGGCAAATTTTAACGCATTAAAAGCCGCCTGACCTGCGCTGTAAGGCACCACTTCGTCGTGAGTGCCATGGTTCACCAGTACAGCAGTAGTTTTGTTCGCAGTCGTCATTTCTTCTTTTAACTTGCCCGGCACCGCCATATAAGTGGACAGCGCCATCACACCAGCCAGTTGATAAGGCAAACGTGGCAGCAGGTGTAAGGCAATCACACCACCCTGACTAAAACCTGCCAATAGAATACGACTGGCTGGTATACCCTGTTCAATCAGTTTGTCGATCAGCGCTGTGACCGCAGCGGCAGACTCCCGCACACCGGTTTCGTCTGCTCTGTCGTTTAAATCCCAGGTTTTAATGTCGTACCAACCACGCATCTGCATACCACCGTTGATCGTGATAGGACGCACAGGTGCATGCGGGAACAAAAACCGGATTTTATGGTGTTTGGGCAAACCCAGTTCCGGCACTATAGGTGCAAAACCATCACCTGAATCACCTAAACCATGTAACCAGACCACAGCAGCATCAGCTTGAGCTGCAGGTTTTACATCAACAAAAGGAAGTAACGCCATACCAGTTCTCTTGTCCTTTACTCTGCCTGTGGAGTCAGTTTGACCTGTTGCCCGGATTGTTTACTAAAGGCTTCAGAAATTAAGGCCCAGAACTCAGCGCCCGTTCTGTTATCAATCCAGACACCGTCTTTTAATTCAAAATGATGGCCATTAAATTTAGTCGCCACCCATAGCTGATGCAGTGGCGGCTGTTTATTAATAATCACCTTGCTGCCTTCAGGAAAACTGATACTTAACAAACCACCGTGCGACTCATAATCCAGATCCAGGTCCAATGCTTCTATCGCATCTTCCACTGCAAGCAGCACCTGATCGGTCAGTTCGTCATATTCTACGTCATTCATCGGTTTCACCTGTTTGCTTTTGCTGTTAAGGATGCGATTATAGAGCGCAAAATAATTAATGAAATAAAAACCATGAATACAAAGCGACAAAGACTGGTGTGCATCCTGTTGCTCAGCCAATGGTTACTGGCCTGTGGCCAAAAAGGTCCTTTGACATTACCTCAAACCCCACAACCCAATAAAGCGCAGGCAGAACAAGCTGCGCCAGCCGATCAGCCAGTCGTTTCAAAGGAACAGTAGTGGATTACTTTAATTATCAGAATCAGAACTTATTTGCCGAAGGCGTTGCGTTAGCCGATATTGCCGCAGAATTTGGCACACCGACTTATGTCTATTCCCGTGCCACCATTGAGCGCCACTACAAAGCCTTTGCTGAAGCTGCACCCAGCCGGGATTTACTGGTCTGTTACGCTGTCAAAGCCAATAGCAATATAGCCCTGCTTAACCTTTTGGCCCGACTTGGCAGTGGTTTTGACATAGTGTCTGAAGGTGAATTACGCCGCGTTTTGCAAGCCGGTGGCGATGCAAAAAAGGTTGTGTTCTCCGGTGTAGGCAAGTCTGTCACTGAAATTGAGTTTGCGCTACAAACCGGCATCAAGTGTTTTAACGTCGAATCTATTCCCGAGCTGGAACGTATTCAGCAGGTGGCCAGCCGGTTGAATATCATTGCGCCTATTTCTATCCGGGTGAACCCGGACATCGACGCCAAAACCCATCCTTATATTTCTACCGGCTTAAAAGCCAATAAGTTTGGTATCGACATTAACGATGCGCTCGCCATGTACCAGCAAGCCGATGCCGCTTCGCATTTAAAAGTCTGTGGTGTCGATTGTCATATCGGCTCGCAGCTAACCGAAACCCAGCCGTTTTTAGATGCCTTAGATAAATTACTGGCCTTGATCGACAAATTAGCTGCGGTGGGCATTCATCTCTCTCATATCGATATAGGCGGTGGTTTAGGTGTGCCTTACGATGGCGAAACGCCGCCCCATCCGGCTGAATACGCCGCCAAAGTGGTTGAAAAACTGGCGGCTTACCCACAACTGTCACTGATTTTTGAACCGGGCCGCGCCATTATGGCCAATGCCGGTGTACTGCTGACCAAAGTGGAGTATTTAAAACCGGGGCAGGAAAAGCATTTTGCTATTGTCGATGCAGCGATGAACGACTTGATTCGCCCGGCACTATACAGCGCATGGCAATCCATTATTCCGGTGCAGCAAAAGTCGGATGTCCAGGCGCTGACTTATGATGTAGTAGGTCCGGTCTGTGAAACCGGTGATTTCCTCGGTAAAGACCGCGCTTTAGCCATAGAACCGGGTGATTTACTGGTGGTGCGTTCAGCAGGTGCTTATGGTTTTACCATGAGTTCCAACTACAACAGCAGACCCAGAGCCGCCGAAGTGCTGGTGGATGGTGATCGCAGCTATTTAGTCCGCCAGCGTGAACAATGGCAGGACCTGTGGCGCGGTGAACAGTTGGTACCCTGAATGACCCCAGACAATAAATTTAAAGACCGCAACAACCAGACCTTAGTACATTTCTCCAAAATGCACGGTTTGGGCAATGACTTTATGGTGATAGATGCTGTCAGCCAAAATGTGTTCTTAACCAAAGAACAGATCAAAAAGCTGGCCGACCGTAACTTTGGCGTAGGTTTTGACCAGTTGCTGATGGTGGAACCACCTTATGACCCGGATCTGGATTTTCATTACCGCATCTTTAATGCCGATGGTTCTGAAGTAGAACAATGTGGCAATGGAGCCCGCTGTTTTGCTAAGTTTGTCCGCTATAAAGGCTTGACTAATAAATACAAAATTTCGGTCAGTACTAAATCTGGCAAAATCACTTTGTATGTAGAGCAGGATGGTCAGGTGACGGTGAATATGGGTGTGCCGCAGTTTGATCCGGCTAAAGTGCCTTTTAAAGCACAAAAGCAAGAGCTGAACTATATTTTGCACAGCGAAGACGCCACCACCTTATGTGGTGTGGTATCGATGGGCAATCCGCATGCCGTCATATTGGTCGATGATATTCAGACAGCTCCGGTGCATCAGTGGGGGCCGGTGTTTGAACATCACGAACGCTTCCCTGAGCGCGCCAATATAGGTTTTATGCAGGTGCTGTCGCCTTCTCATGTCAAATTAAGAGTATGGGAACGTGGTGCTGGTGAAACCTTAGCTTGTGGCACAGGCGCATGCGCTGCTGCTGTGGTAGGCCAGATGCAGAAAAAATTACAAACCCAGGTAAGGGTGGATTTACCGGGCGGCTCATTACAGATCCGCTGGCAAGGACCTGGCCAACCCGTCAAAATGACAGGGCCAGCCGAACATGTTTTTGATGGACAATTATTCTTATGAGCGACCTTCCTCTCGATACAGCGCTGGAAAACCCTGAACTGGCCGAAGCCAGCCTGATTGTGGATTATCTGTATGATCATCCTGAATTTTTTCTGCAGCATCCGGAGCTGCTCAGCCGCTTGCGTTTACCGCACCAGCAAAGAGGTGTGGTGTCTTTAGTGGAACGTCAACTGGAACTACAGCGCGAAAAAATCCGCGCGTTAGAAGACGACATTACCCGCCTGATGGGTATAGCCCGCCAGAACGAACAGATTTTTTATGCGCTGAACGATCTGCACTTAGAGTTATTAAAAGCAGCCGATCAAACCGCCTTAATCAGTGCACTGCAGGCCTTTACCACCAAAATGCCACTGGTGCAAAGTTGTGCCTTGGTCGATTTGCAGCAAAACACCGATCAGGTTGCGCAGTTACAGCTGATTTTGCAGCGCCGTTTAAGTGGCAAAAGCTATTATTTTGGCCGGTTAAATCGCGATGAAATGGCCGCCTTATTTGAACCCCATATTCATTCTGTGTCCTTGCAACTGCTCAAGCTGTCTGAAGATCAACAGTTCCTGTTGGCTTTTGGCAGCGACTCAGACGAGCATTTCCAGCCCGGCATGGATACCCTGTTTTTGGACCACTTGGCCAAGCTGGTGTTAGCTGTTTTACCTTCTGCTGTTTAAATGATGGAACTTCAGCCTGAACTCGCTGACTGGCAAGCCGACTTGTCGGCTTTTCTGGCTTATTTAAAGCATGAACGGGGTTATAGCGACAAAACGCTTACCAGCTATCAATTACAGCTTTGTGCTGTCGCCAGCCAGCTTGCAGCACAAGCCAGTCATTGGGTTGAGCTCAGTGAAACTCAGTTACAACTGCATATCTCTTCGTGCCGCAAAAGTCTGAAGGCACGCAGCTTAGCGCTTCGGGTCGCGTCTTTGCGTAGTTTTTACCGTTACCTGGTGCAACAAGGCAAACTAAAAGAAAACCCGGCTACCTATTTACAAGTGCCCAAATTCGACAAACCTTTGCCCAAAAACCTCGACGTGGATCAGGTCAATCATCTGCTGGAGTTTGACACCAGCGACGACGCCCTCGCCTGTCGTGACAAAGCCATTTTAGAATTATTTTACTCCTCAGGTTTACGGCTGGACGAACTGGTCAGCGCCAACCTGCAGGATATTGACTGGTCCGAAGCCTTAATACGGGTGCGCGGCAAAGGTAATAAACAGAGAGTGCTGCCGATAGGCCGGATGGCGATAACAGCTATCAAAGACTGGCTGAAAGTGCGCAGTGCTTATGTCGGCGCAGAGCCGGATGCGTTGTTTTTAAGCAAACAAAAAAACCGCATCAGCCACAGGCAAGTGCAACAACGCGTCAACCTCTGGTCGAAACGTCAGGGTTTGGCCCAGCATTTACATCCGCATATGCTGCGCCACTCCTTCGCCACTCATATGCTCGAATCCAGCTCAGACCTACGCGCCGTGCAGGAACTACTGGGCCACGCCAACCTCAATACCACTCAGGTCTACACCCACCTGGATTTCCAGCAGCTGGCCAAGGTGTATGACAATGCGCATCCAAGGGCGAAGAAGAAGGGGTAAAATCACAGCTTCAGCCAACTCTATGGGCGCCAGATAAAAAACTACACGGCCAGTCTCTCTTATTCAGTGCAAATAATGCATTCCAGCGTACCCGACAACTTTCGCTACAAAACACCATTACCTCGCTTTTCTTGCGTTACATGAGTGCATATAAAAATAAAAAACACATCAAATCATAAGGTTAGTCATTTTTTGCAAAATAATTCAAAATTAAACTTGCGAAATAATAGTTATCGCAATAATATAATCACAAATAGGGTCGAACAGCTAATGCAACAGCAGTAAAACGACCAGATAAAGCAGTACAGATTCGGTCCTAAGGACTGGCAGTAACAGTAGTAAAACCGGGTGAGTTCACACATTTTTTTAAATCAAATAGTTATTGCGATAACACATATCGCAAACAAATAAAATTATCAGAGGAATACATCATGCAAGTACTTTACAAAGCAACAGCCACTTCAACTTCAGGTCGTGACGGTCGTGCAGTCTCTTCAGACGGCGTTTTGGATGTGAAATTAAGCACTCCTAAAGAATTAGGCGGCGCTGGTGGTGCAGCCACTAACCCTGAGCAGTTATTTGCGGCCGGTTACTCCGCCTGTTTCTTAGGCGCCATTAAATATGTCGCTTCACAACAAAAAGTGCTGATTAGTAGCGACGCGAAAATCACGGCTGAAGTGGGTATAGGTCAAATTCCGGGTGGTTTTGGTCTGGATATCGAGCTGCAAATCAGCTTACCGGGCTTGAGCAACGAAGTAGCGCAGGATTTAGTGACTAAGGCGCACCAGGTTTGTCCTTACTCGAATGCAACCCGCGGCAATATTGATGTGCGTTTAGTGATTGTTAGCTAACAGCACTGAACTAAGCCCGATAAACATAACTTTTTTTAGCCAATAACGTATCGCGATAACAGTTAGATGAATAAGATTCCTGTGATCGCGACCCACTAACCGCTGCGGCGAGGAGATTAACATGAACAGATTTCGTAAAATTGTAGGTTTAACCGTGATAGCTTTAGGTATCAACAGTGCATTCGCCGCTGGTGGTCCAGGTGTAGAACAACACACTCAGGGCTTTTTAAATGCACTGGCGCAGGGCGGTGGTACACCTTTAGAGCAACTGTCGCCTAAAGATGCCCGCGCTGTGTTAACTGGCGCTCAGGCCGGCGCCACATTACCTGCTGCGGATGTCAGCGAAAAAATCATCACCATCGATGGCAAGCCATTAAAACTGGTGGTAGTACGTCCAGCAGGCAGCAAAGGTGTATTACCAGCTTTTATGTTCTTCCACGGTGGTGGCTGGGTATTAGGTGATTTCCCAACCCACGAACGTTTAATCCGTGATTTAGTCAGCCGCTCTGGTGCAGCCGCTGTGTATGTGGATTACACCCCATCACCAGAAGCCAAATACCCAACAGCTATTAATCAGGCTTATGCAGCAACCAAATGGGTAGCAGAGCATGGTAAAGAGCTGAACATCGACAGTTCACGTTTGGCCGTTGCCGGTAACAGTGTCGGTGGCAATATGGCGGCAGTCGTCGCGTTAAAAGCCAAAGAGGCTGGTACTCCAAAACTGAAATTCCAGTTGCTTTTATGGCCTGTGACAGACGCGAACTTTGAAAATACATCGTACAACCAGTTTGCCGACGGCTACTTCCTGACCAAAAACATGATGCAGTGGTTCTGGGATAACTACACCACCAACCCTGCAGAGCGTAACGAGATTTATGCCTCACCACTGCGTGCCAGCATAGAGCAGCTAAAAGGTTTACCACCAGCACTGGTACAAACCGCCGCTTTGGATGTCCTGCGTGACGAAGGTGAAGCTTATGCCAACAAACTGGATGCGGCTGGTGTAACTGTCACTTCAGTACGCTACAACGGCATGATCCACGACTTCGGTTTGCTGAATGTGCTAGCCGATGTACCCGGCACTCAGGCTGCACTGGACCAGGCCGGTCAGGCACTGAAAAAACACCTGAACTAAACACTGCTGCTGCGATATTGAGAGCCTCTGGTTGAGGCTCTTTTGCTCAATTGAGTCCGCAGTTCACAGGTGGGCGCCGCCTTGGTGAGCGGTTCACCTGCCACCTCAGGAGTATTATCCAAGCAGTATGGTCAGTATTTATAATCAGCTAGATACAGCACAAATTATTATGAGTACACTGAGTTAATTCATTATCTGCTCCTGAAGATTTATGCGTTTTTACAAAGCCCTGCTGCCTTTTAAGGCGATCTCTTTTGATTTGGACGATACCTTGTATAACAACGGCCCTGTGATTGAGCAGGCTGAACTGGCGATGCAGCAAAAATTACTGCAGTTAGCCCCTCAGCTTGGCTTGATCTCCCCTGAATTCTGGTGGCAAAAACGTAAAGAACAGGCTCAACTTAACCCGGAAGTTCGGCATGATGTCAGCCGCTGGCGCTTACTGTCGTTAGAACAAGGTTTAATGGAGCTGGGCATCGGTCGCTGTGAAGCGGGGGAAACTGCCGAACTGGCTTTTAGCGCTTTTTATACCGCCCGCAGTAATTTAACAGTGCCGGATTCCAGCCATCAGTTGCTCAAAGCCTTAGCAGCACGTTATCCGCTGGTGGCTATTACCAATGGCAATGCCGATTTAACTTTGCTGGGCATTCGTCAGTATTTTCAGCAGGCTTATCATGCCGGCCCCAGCGGTAAAATGAAGCCCTACCCTGATATGTTCCATAAAGCCTGCCAGCAACTAGCGATTAAACCCCATGAACTGCTACATATAGGCGATAACAGCAAAGCTGATGTACGGGGTGCACTGAATGCCGGTTGTCAGGCGGTGTGGCTGAAGCATGAAGCGCATTTTCAAACTGCGGTATTACCGCATCTGCAAATTGATTCGTTGGAACAGTTACAGGCTTTGCTTTAAGCCTCAATCCTATTATCAATAGCTGGGGCAACAAAGCTGTAGGGTGTATACCCAAGTTACTTGAAGATGCAGGGAGGCGACAAGCCAGTGAGACCCCAGGAGCATAATAAACCTATGTGACTGGGGCGAGATGGCGCAGTCAACAAAGCTGCAACTTCAAGGACGACGGGTATATAATGCAGCAAATTTTGCGACAGGTACTGACTGCTAATGGATGTCTCTTTTTTACTGGATGGCTTAAACGATAAACAACGGGACGCGGTAGCCGCTCCTCCTCAGCATATGCTGGTATTAGCCGGTGCCGGTTCGGGCAAAACCCGGGTTTTAGTGCATCGTTTAGCCTGGCTAATGCAGGTGGAACGGGTAGCGCCTTATAGTTTATTGGCTGTGACTTTTACCAATAAAGCTGCACAGGAAATGCGCAACCGTATCGAACAAACCATAGGAGTCAGTTTAAACAATCTGTGGATGGGTACTTTCCACGGTTTATCACACCGCATGTTGCGGGCCCACTATCTGGAAGCAGGCTTACCTCAGGGTTTTCAGATCATCGACTCAGACGATCAATACCGCTTAGTGCGTCGGGTATTAAAAGCGTTGAATTTAGACGAAAAACACTGGCCACCGAAACAAATTCAATGGTTTATCAACGCCCGCAAAGACGAAGGCCAGCGCCCGGGCACTATGGATGCACACGGCGATTTCAGCCTGCAAACCATGATCAAAATTTACGCTGCTTATCAGGAAATGTGTGACCGCTCGGGTTTGGTCGACTTTGCCGAAATTTTACTGCGCAGTTTTGAACTGCTGAAACAACAACCACAAATCCGCGGCCATTATCAGCAGCGTTTCCGCCATATTCTGGTCGACGAGTTTCAGGATACCAACTCTATTCAGTATGAATGGTTAAGGTTACTGGCAGGCACTGAGAGTAAGGTGATGATAGTAGGTGACGACGACCAGTCCATCTACGGCTGGCGTGGCGCGAAAGTGGAAAACATTCAGCAGTTTTTAAGGGACTATCCTGAACCTGTCACTATCCGCCTGGAGCAAAACTACCGTTCTACTGGCACTATTTTAACAGCCGCCAACTCTGTGATTGCGCATAACAGCGACCGTTTAGGCAAAGACCTTTGGACGGACGGCGAACAAGGCGAAGCCATTTCGCTCTACACAGCTTTTAACGAGCTAGACGAAGCCCGTTTTATTGTTGGCCGTATCCGGGAGTGGAAACGTGAGGGCGGCAAGCTGATTGAAGCTGCAGTTTTGTATCGCAACAACGCCCAGTCGCGGGTGCTGGAAGAAGCTTTAATTCAGGACGGTATTAACTACCGTATCTATGGCGGCTTACGTTTCTACGAACGTCAGGAAATTAAAGATGCTTTGGCTTATCTGCGGCTGATTAATAACAGGCAAGATGACGCCGCGCTGGAACGTATTATCAATACCCCGGTGCGTGGTATTGGCGATACCACTATGGACAAAGTGCGGGAAAATGCCCGTTCTTTGCAAATCACCTTATGGCAAAGCCTGCAGCAGATGCTGGCCACTAAACAACTGACTGGCCGCGCCGCTAATGCCATCAGCACCTTTGTGCAGCTGATTGACCAGCTCGAGGCCGACAGCAAAGATTTAAGTCTGGATGAGCAAGCCGATCATGTGATCCAACTGTCTGGCCTGATGGCGATGTATCTGGCCGAAAAAGGCGAAAAAGCCCAAACCAGGGTGGAAAACTTAAACGAACTGGTCAACGCCTGCGCTAACGCTACTTATGTCAATACCGAAGAGATGACGCCATTGGCTGCGTTTTTATCTCAGGCTGCTTTGGAGGCCGGTGAATACCAGGCGGAAGAACATTCAGACGCTGTGCAGCTGATGACCTTACACAGCGCCAAAGGTCTGGAGTTCCCATTGGTATTTATCTGTGGTCTGGAAGAAGGCATGTTTCCAAGCCAGCAAAGTGGCGATGACAGCGAGCGTTTGGAAGAAGAACGCCGCTTATGTTATGTCGGTATGACACGCGCTATGCAGAAGCTGTATTTAACTCATGCCGAAAGCCGCCGTTTGTATGGTCAGGAGCAGTACAACAGACCATCCCGTTTTATCCGTGAAATTCCGGCCGACTGTTTAGAGGAAATCCGCCTGACCACTAATGTCAGCAAGCCGACTCAAATGAACCGTTTTGGTAGTGCCGCCAGCCACAGCGCCTTTGAAAATACCGGTTTTAAACTGGGCCAACGGGTGTTACACGATAAGTTTGGTGAAGGTACTGTACTGAATTATGAAGGCACAGGACCACAATCCCGTATTCAGGTGAACTTTGACGAACTGGGCAGTAAATGGCTGGTGACAGCTTACGCCAGGTTAGAACCGGTTTAAGCCATGACCGACCTGCTGCAGATTATTCGCCAGCAACAACATGCTTATCAAAAGCGTGGCTGGCGTTTACCGATTTGGTTAGCAGGTTCTGAAGCTTACACACAGCAGCAACTTAGTGCTTTAGCGCCTGAAGCTGTGAGTTATTGGTTAGGCCAGCAAGCTCCTGTTGGTTTTAAGTTGTTATCCGCCAAACAAAAGCAGCAATGGCTGGGCACAGAATGTGATGTGTTGGTGGTGGATGCCCGCCATGCTGTGGACTGGGATTTAGTAGCAGCCAGCAGCGGCTGCTTAAAAGCCGGTGGGCTTTGGTTATTTGTTACCAACGAACCCGATCTATGGCGACGACAGCCTAACCCAGCCGCCAAAAGAGTATTACCCTACCCTCTGGATGCAACAACTTATACAGGTTTATTTAAACAGTTTTGGCTAGAGCAAATGCAGGGTGCTGATTGGCTGCAGCTTATTGAAGGGCAACCTGCAGTGGTCCCTGCCTTGCCAGAAGTTATTGATCGACCGCAAGCTGACTTACCTTATCGCACGGCTGAACAACAACAAGCTGTAGCTGCTATCCATAAAGTAGTCACAGGTCACAGACGTCGCCCTTTGGTACTGACTGCTCACCGTGGCCGTGGTAAATCCAGTGCTTTGGGCTTAGCTGCGGCTCAATTAGCGCAACAAGGTAAAACCGATATTCTGCTGACAGGCCCTTCGCCTGTTGCTGTGCAAACTGCATTGTTTATCGCTGCGGATCTATTAAATCAACCCTATTACTCTGGCCAAAATCAGCTATTAAACGGCACTATTCGCTTTGTACCTGTTGATGCTTTACTCTCAACAAAGCAGCAGAACACTGTGATTCTGGTGGATGAAGCTGCGGCAATTCCAACCCCTCAATTACAACAATTGACGGACTTGTATAGCCGTTTGGTGTTCGCGACCACAGAGCACGGCTACGAAGGCACAGGTCGTGGTTTTCAGTTACGCTTCCAGAGTTATTTACAGCAACAGTGCCCTGGTTTTCAAAAACTGCATTTGCATCAGCCGATCCGTTATCAGGCGAACGACCCACTGGAACATCTGATTTTTAAAGGTTTTTTACTGGAGCAAACAGACTCTGTTATTACTGAAATTCAGCAACCACAACTTATCAGCTACCTGGTAAAAGATTTACTGTTGCTCCCTCAAAAACTACAACAAATTTTTAGTTTACTCAGTCTGGCGCATTATCAAACCGATGTGATCGACCTCTGGGCTTTATTGGATAACCCGGCGCTAAAGCTCTATACACTGGAGCAGGATCAGCAGGTCATCGGCTGTGCTTTAATCAGTGTTGAAGGCGAGCTGGATACAACACTGTCCAGCGCGGTAGCCCATGGCAAACGCCGGGTGCAAGGACATTTATTAGCTCAAAGCCTGGCTTTTCATTGTTTACAACCTGAACTGGCGACAGAAAAAATGGCCAGAATTCAGCGTATTGTGGTGCATCCTTCAGTCCAGATGAGGAGGCTTGGCAGTCAGCTATTAAGCGTTGTAGTGGAGGATTTACTGGACCAACAGTATCTGATTGGCAGCAGTTTTGGTGCCAGCTTGGCTTTAGTAAAGTTCTGGCAAAAAGCTGGCTTTTATCCTGTGAAACTCAGCCAACACCATGATCAAGCCAGCAACGAAGTCTCAGTCCTGATGCTGCATGGAGAGCAATTTAAGCCATTACAACAACTGTTTTCCAGACAGTTGTATTGGCAGCTTGCTGATAAACAACGCACTCTGGATCCGGCTTTGGCTTTATTGTGGGCTGAACCTCCTTCTATAGAACTCACACCACAGCAAGTTACTCAACTGCAGTTATTCCAGGCAGAATTGCGTCCTTTTGAACTGATAGAAACCCATCTGTTGTGTTGGTTTAATTTGTTTTATGCCAAAGTGGAGCATGAAACAGCGCTGATGTTAGTACAACGGCTGTGGCAAAAACATGAATGGCAGCAAATGCCAGTGTCTGCGGCAAAACAAAAGCTGCCAGAGCTTTGTAAACTGCTGCATTTATGAGCCAGAACAAGGTTTACTCCGACATTTTCTACTAAACTCTGAGCTATGAACGCTGTAAGAGTACCAATTTATGCCACGACTAAGCATGTCATCTATACGATCAATGCTGTTGTTAGTCTGCGTCTCTACTGCATCTGCACAAGCAGAAACTATTCAACTGGGAATGTCTGTGCCTCTGACTGGCAATGCCAGCGGTATAGGCCAAAGCTATAAAAATGGCGTTGAACTAGCCATTAATCAACTTAACAAAGAGGGTGGCGTTCAGGGTAGCAAAGTACAGTTGCTGGTAAAAGATGACCAATATGAACCTGAGTTAACTGTACGCAATACCAGACAATTTATCTTAGAAAATAATGTTTTGGCCTTATTTGCTTATGTAGGCACGCCAACATCGTCTGCAATTCTACCCTTGCTACAGCATTATCAAATTCCGTTTATAGCTCCTTTTAGCGGTGCCTCTTTATTACGTCAGCCAGAATATAGTTTTATTTATCACTTACGAGCAGGTTATGACGAAGAAACGCAAAGTCAGGTGGAATACCTGCTGCATGACAGTGAAACTCAAGTCGGCTTGTTGTTGCAGGCAGATGAATTTGGCGCTTCTGTTGAGCAAGGTTACCTCAAAGCGTTGCAGCTAAAAGGTATAACACCAATAGTCACAGCACGTTTTCAGCGTAATAGCACAGCAATAGAAGCCGGAGTGTCAGCTTTGATCAAAGCAGGGGCTGAGCTGGTGTTTATGGTAGGCACCTATAAGCCTTTGGCCGAAGCCATCAGTTTTGGTCGGAGTAAAGGTTACAGGCCGCAATATGCAACGGTATCTTTTGCTGGTTTGCAGCAGCTCAGTGCCTTACTGCATAAAGATGACAAAGTCATGGCCACTATGGTGGTGCCTAAGCCTACGGATACAAAGTGGCTTTTAGTACGGGAATACCAAAGATTGATGATTCAACAGGCTACAGATCCTTTATCTGATGTTGGATTAGAAGGTTTTACTGCTGGTACTTTAGTGGCTCAAGCGCTGAAATTATGCACTTTGCCTTTAAAGCGACAGTGTTTGCTGCAGAAATTGCGTGAGCAAAGTTCAGTTTTCGATTTTCCTTTGCTGTTTGATCCGAATAAACAGCAGGCGTCACAGCAGGTATTCAGGGTAAGGGTGACAGATCGGGGTGTTGAGGATGTGATGTAGAGTGCGATCACCAAAGGTATTGCGGAATATTTAAGCCAGATTTGTTCTGAATTTGGGCGCGGTGAACTACATTAGTGCGGGCGGTCATGCGATAGCAGAACCTCTTGTCCGGCCGCTTGCAGAGCGCGCGGCGTGAAACAGGCGTGACGCCAAACTGTTTGCGTCCCGTTTTTCCTGTTTCACCCTGGTGACCGCCTGTGGCAACGCAAATAAAAAACCCCGCTCAGTGAGCGGGGTTCTGTATTTGGGAGCCTGGCGGTGAACTACAGTGCTCGACCCATCCTGGGTCTCGTCCCTGCGGGACCCGCCGTTGGCGGTCCAAATTGGCTCCGGGCTTTTGTATTCCGGGCCTCCTGCCCTCCACCCTTCGGGGCGGCTGCGCCGTTCAAAAACATTCCAGACGTTTTTGTCGCATGGGGGATGCGCTGCTCGAATGGTCCACCACTAAATTCACATAAGCAAAAAGGCCCAGTCGTTAGACTGGGCCCTTTGGCTTATTTGGGAGCCTGGCGGTGAACTACTCTCGCATGGCATCTGCCACACTACCATCGTCGCGGCTGCGTTTCACTTCTGAGTTCGGAATGGATTCAGGTGGTTCCACAGCGCTATTGCCACCAGGCAAAAACTGTTTTTATGTCTTTAACAAGCAAGCTCGATAGAATTCTGTATCACACCACACACAAACACCTTGGGCGTTGTATGGTTAAGCCTCTCGGGCAATTAGTATGAGTTAGCTTAACGTGTCACCACGCTTCCACACCTCACCTATCAACGTTGTGGTCTC
>NZ_LAVS01000029.1 GCF_000986865.1 Rheinheimera mesophila | reverse complement strand
TATTGGCTGCTTTGAGAATACGTTCGGCCGAGCGGTAATTTTGCTCTAACTTGATCACTTTCAAATTCGGGAAATCTTTACCCAGTAGCACCAGATTTTGTGGTTTAGCACCGCGCCAGGAATAGATCGACTGGTCATCGTCGCCCACCACAGTAAAGCGCTGGCGCTCCCCAACCAGCCATTTCACCAGTTCGTACTGGCTGGTATTGGTATCCTGATATTCGTCCACTAGCAAATACTGGATTTTTTGTTGCCATTTTTGTCTGACTTGTTCGTTAGAGGCGAAAAGTAAGGTCGGCACCATAATTAAATCATCAAAATCCAGCGCGTTATAGGCCCGCAGTTGCTGAGTATATTGCTGGTAGAAATTAGCAAAGCTGATGCTTTGTGCATCGGTAGCGCGAGCCAGCGCCTGACCGGGTAAAGTTAAATCGTTTTTCCATGAGGAGATTTTGCTTTGCAGCGCTTTAAGTAAATCTTTATCACCTTGCAGTTCGGTCTCAGTCAGCTCTTTGAGCAGCGCCATGCTGTCCTGATCGTCAAACAAGGTGAAGTTCGGCTTATAGCCAATAGCGCGGTATTCCTTTTTCAGGATCTCCAGGCCTAAGGTGTGAAAAGTAGAGACAGTTAAGCCCCGTAACAATGGGCGTTCCAGCTGATGTTTAATCCGTTCTTTCATTTCGCGGGCGGCTTTATTAGTAAAAGTCACGGCCGCAATATGTTTGGCAGGTACGCCACATTGCTGAATTAAGTACGCGATTTTATTGGTGATCACCCGGGTTTTGCCGCTGCCAGCGCCAGCCAGCACCAAACAAGGCCCACTGATGTAATGCACCGCATCGTTTTGTTGAGAGTTAAGTTTCATCAGACACCTTTTGCAGAAGTGCGTAGTTTAACCCAAATTCAGTGCGCTGAGGCCTGCTGATTTCTGCACAAAACGAGCAAGTCTGGCAAATATGCGGCAGAATAGCTTCGTCTGTGGCTATCAAGGCCGTAAAATATCAGTACTGAAAAGGAGCTATACCATGATTGATCCAAAAAAGATTGAAGAAATAGCCAAGCAAATTGGTGCCGTGATCCCACCTAAAGTACGTGAGATGGCCGATGACGTGGAGAGCAAAGTAAAGCAGGTACTGCAGCAAAAACTCAGTCAGTTGGATTTTGTGTCCCGCGAAGAGTTTGATGTGCAAACGCAAGTGCTGGCAAAAACCCGCGCCAAGTTGGATGAGCTGGAGCGCCGGGTGGCTGAGCTCTCGGCGAAAGACGATTCAGGAAATTAAAAATAAGGACCAGTATGAAATTCAGTCAGGTATCGGTGCTGCTCGTCGGGTTATTCAGCGCCGTGGTTATGGCGCAAGTCGAGCAGGTGATTAAAGTAGGACATTTGCTGGATGTGCGCACAGGAAACTACCAGCGCAACAAAGCTATTCTGGTCGAACAGGGCCGGATCAGTGCTGTTGTTGATGCAAAAGATGCTCCCGCTCACCTGCCTTTGATTGATTTATCCAGCCATTATGTGCTGCCAGGTCTGATTGATATGCACGTGCATTTGACATCAGACCCACAAAAACATGGTTACCGCGGTTTAGTCGAAACCCCGACCCGCGAAGCGATATTCGGCGTCAGTGCAGCCAGTGCGACCTTAAAAGCAGGGTTTACCACAGTGCGGAACTTAGGGGCTGCAGGCTACGCTGATGTGTCATTGCGTGATGCGATTGAAGAAGGCGAAATTCAGGGGCCGCGGATGCGGGTGGCTGCCCATACTATCTGTATTACCGGTGGGCACTGCGACAATAATCTGCTGCCTCATATCTACAATGCACGCAGTGCTGGTGTCGCCAATGGGCCGGATCAAGTTAGGGCTAAAGTGCGGGAAAACATCAAATACGGTGCGGATGTGATTAAGTTTGCCGCTACCGGCGGAGTGTTATCCAAAAATACCGACGTCAATGCCAGTCAGTATAACTTTGAGGAAATGAAAGCCTTAATAGATGAAGCTCACGACAGAGGGCGTATTGTAGCGGCTCATGCCCACGGTTTGCAGGGGATTAAACGTGCTATTAAGGCTGGTGTCGATTCGATAGAGCATGGCAGTTTTATTGACGATGAAGCCATTCAACTGGCGAAACAGCACGGTACCTATTTAGTGATGGACCTTTATGTCAGCGACTTTATCTTAAGCGAAGGCGAAAAAGCTGGCATTTTGCCTGAGTCTCTGGTGAAAGAGAAAAAGGTGGGCTTGCTGCAACGACAAAACTTCCAAAAAGCGGTCAAAGCTGGCGTCAAGATGGCTTACGGGACTGATGCAGGCGTCTACACTCATGGCTTAAATGGCCGTCAGTTTGCTTATATGGTGCAGTGGGGGATGACGCCTTTACAAGCCATTCAAGCCGCCACCGTCAATGCGGGCACTTTGCTTAACTGGAAAAATGAGCAAGGCCAACAAAACGTTGGCGTACTGGAGGTGGGGGCTTTTGCAGATCTGGTCGCTGTCTCGGTGGACCCACTGGTGCAGATCAAAGCGCTGGAGCAACCTGCTGTGGTGATTAAATCAGGTCAGCAGGTGTTGTAAGCTTTTCAGTAGTAGCATTAGATATTCTAATGCTACTGTCACACTTTTTCTCGTCTTTCTTACACAGTGTTGTCATGGCTTTGCTGAATAATTGCACACAGTGAAATGACTTAACGCCGGAGAAGACCTATGAAATTTATGACTGCTGCTGTATTTACTCTCGCTACTTTAGTTGTTGGCCAGTCTCAGGCCGCGTCAAGCTACACCTATTCAAACACTGAATATTGTGAGCTGGTTGCAGCGAATGCTGCAGATAACTTATTAAAAGCTTATGCGAAAAAGCTTGGTTTTACTCCGGCTCGTACTGCTTGTGTGCAGCTACTCAATCCAATGACAGCTCAGGTGACACAAGATGCTGAAGCGCAAATTCGAGCTTACTCCCGTGGCTCTGCCCGCAAATTACCGGCCTCATTAATTCAGCAGTTAAAAGCGATGCCAGAGCAACAGCGTCGGGCAGCTTTGGTGCAGATCTACGGTTAATTCGGCATTTTTCGCCGGACTACAGCTTGATAAGCGAGGGGAATGGCCCCAACATAAGCTGTATCAACCAGTGAGGCGGAGCACAACAATGAGCGAATTTGAGTTTGATTTAGACCATCTGGATTTTGATGGCGCTGAGAAAAAAACGGCACAACAACAACTGGCAGCAGATCAGTTGGCGGCAGAGCAAGCGGCGATGCAGGATGATGATTCTGACGATTGTGCTGGTGGCGCCTGTAAAATTTAAAGCAAATCTTGTATCAGCTTTATGGCTACCACCTCAGGGTCTGAGTGTATCACTCCGACCCTTATTGTTTTTTTAGATTGAAGCAATTGTTTTATTTTGTTTTTTAAATTGACCCTGGGCCTCTACTCTGTGTCGGCAGGATAGAGCGAACTCCAAAGAGGGTCATAACAATGTTTCAAAAATCAGCCTTAGTCGTAGCTTTAGGTTTGTCTTTAGCTGTACAAGCAACGACCTTAACCAGAGACAATGGTGCTCCGGTTGGGGATAACCAGAATTCCATTACAGCGGGTGCAAACGGCAGTGTGTTACTGCAGGATGTGCACCTGATCCAGAAATTACAGCGTTTTGCCCGTGAGCGTATTCCAGAGCGTGTTGTGCATGCCCGGGGCACCGGGGCTCATGGTGAATTTGTTGCCACTGACGATTTATCTGATTTAACCATAGCGGCGCCTTTTGCTGACCAGGGAAAAAAGACGCCAGTTTTTGTGCGTTTCTCTACGGTAATTCATGGTAATCACAGCCCTGAGACCTTGCGTGATCCCCGTGGTTTCGCCGTGAAGTTTTATTCTGAGCAGGGCAACTGGGACTTAGTAGGTAACAACCTGCCGGTGTTTTTTATCCGTGATGCGATTAAATTCCCGGATATGGTGCATTCATTAAAGCCTTCTCCTGTCGACAATATGCAGGATCCGAATCGTGTGTTTGATTTTATGTCGCACGAACCGGGGTCGACCCAGATGCTGACCTTTGTCTACTCAGACTTAGGTACACCAGCCAGCTATCGTGAAATGGATGGTTTTGGTGTGCATGCCTACAAGTTTATTAATGCCGAAGGCCAGGTGCACTACGTCAAGTTTAACTGGAAGAGTCAGCAGGGCGTGAAATCGCTGGATGCGGATCAGGTCACTAAAACTCAGGGCATGGATTTTAACCACCTGACCCGTGATTTGTATCAGAATATCAATGCGGGTAATCACCCCAAATGGGACCTGTATGTTCAGGTGATCACACCTGAGCAGTTGGATGATTTCCCGTTTAACCCGCTGGATGCCACTAAAACCTGGCCTGACGTCAAAGAGCGGAAAGTCGGTACTCTGACGCTCAACCGGATGCCGGATAACTTCTTTGAAGAAACGGAGCAGTCGGCTTTTGCGCCAGCCAACCTGATCCCGGGCATAGAGCCGTCAGAAGATCGTCTGTTGCAAGGCCGTATTTTCTCTTACTCCGATACTCAGCTATACCGTCTGGGCGCGAATCATAGCCAGTTGCCGATCAACAGGGCCAAAGTGGTGGTAGACAACCACAATCAGGACGGGGCGATGAACTTTGGCAACAGTAAGTCCAATGTGAACTACGAACCCAGCCGGATTGAGCCTAAAACTGTGATGACAGCGGCTCGTGCGGTCGAAACCAAACTTGACGGTACTGTGTTGCAAAAAGCCATCAGCAAGCAGGACAACTTCAGTCAGGCCGGCGCCTTGTACCGCAGCTTTAGCAAGCAGCAACAAGCTAACCTGATCAGCAATTTGTCCGGTGATCTGGGTCAGGTCAAAGATGCTGTCACTAAACACAAAATGCTGGCGCATTTTTACAAAGCCGACAGCGACTATGGCACTCGTTTAACCAAAGCGGTGAACGGCGACTTAAAGCAAGTGCAGCAAATCGCTTTATCTTTGTAACTTTGTCTCTGGTGTAGCTCAGTTGCCACTCTGTCTGCGACTGAGTCTGGTTTAAAGCCCTGCGAAACTCGTATGCTCTGTCCTGCACCCAGGGTGAGTTTCGCAGGCACCCATTCCCCTTGGTACTTGAAGCGACAGTTTGGTTGACTCCTGGCTCTCGCCTCGCTGCAACTCCAATTTGGTTGGGGAACCCATCACTCTGAATTTGAGGTGTTTAGCTGATGCGATTACTGTTACTTGGTTTGATGTTGTTCAGTGCCATGCTGCAGTCTGAAGAACAAACCCCTGATCCACTGGAACAACTGACCTCGTATTTTTTTGCTGCTGCCCGCACTGGCGATTTAGTGGTACTGCATGAGTTTTTGCAGCAGGGCTTTCCGGTAAACCAGCGCAGCAGCCAAAGTTATACTGCGTTAATGGTGGCGACTTATGCAGGTCAACAACAGGCGGTGGAATTATTGCTGGAGCACGGGGCAGATGCCTGCTTGCGTGATAAAAGAGGTCATACAGCGATGATGGCTGCGATAGTGAAAGCTGAATGGACCCTGGCAAAGATTTTATATCCTCTTGACTGTAAAGAGGATCAATCCACAGACGCCAAGGCGCCTGTGACGGATAAAAACAAAATGACTGTCGCCCAGTTTGCTGAAATCTTTGGTCAAAGTGACAAGCTGCAGCAACTGGCCAAAGAGCTCCAAAGTAAAGAGCTGGCGGGCAGCAATTAGAGTGCGGCTGTCACTTTAATTTCTACTTTCCATTCCGGATTCGCCAGGCGGGCTTCTACTGTTGCCCGGGCTGGCGCCTGACCTTCCGCTACCCATAAATCCCAGGCTGTGTTCATGGCGTTGTAATCGGCCATATCTGCCAGATAAATAATGGCATCGACAATATGACTTTTGTTTAGGCCTAACTCCTGCAGCAAGGTATCAATCTGAGCCAGCACGTTAGCTGTCTGAGCGGTAGCGTCCGAGTCCGTGTTATCCGGCACCATGCCGGATAAGAACACTAAGCCATTGGCGATAACTGCTTCGCTGTATCTTTTACCTGGTTGTATACGTTGGATCATGAAGTTTCCTTGGTTCAGATCACGGGTTTATAGCCTTCACTTTGCCCATCGATCAGGTCATAAGGCGCCATTGCCGGGAGCTGTTGCTGAATTTGGTGTTCCAGTTGGTCCAGACTTTTCAACTGCTGACAAATCTGCTGACCACGTTGTCGTAAATTTTTACTGTTTTTTTGCATATCGGCTTTGAGCTGACTGCCAAAGTTTTGCATTTTACTGCGAAAACTTTGCATTTTTTCTGCGGCAGTACCGGGACTTTGCAGAGCATTTTGTCCTAAGGTCAACATCATCTGGCCACTGATCCTGGCGACCGCCTGCTGAATTTTTTGCTCGGCCTCTTTTGCCAGATTTTTATCCGCTGAACGCAACTGACTACCATAGACATAAATCGCATCGCCTTGTCGTTGGACTAATTGGTTCAGTTGCTGTTCTAGTTGCTCTACCGGCTGTTGCAATTCCGGATTTTCCGCAAGGCTCATCCCGGTCACAGCTTGAACATTATGATCCAGTACCGAACGTGCTAGCTGTAAACTGTCATCCATCAAAGCGGCAGAAGCTGTAACCTGAGTACGGATGCCTTGTTGATAGGCCTTTAGATGCTGTTGAGTTTCCGGGCTAGCCGTACTTTTTTGTTGAGCAAGCCACAATTGACCTTTGGTATCGATGCGCCAGAGCTCCTGCTCGCCACGTTGCATGCTGACCACGGAAGGACTGACCTTCAAATCATCCTGTAATGTTAACGCACACTGATCGCTGGCATAGCTGAAACCACTGATCAGCAGGGCTGTACCGACATAAATCAACTTCATAACAACCTCAAGAAGGTGAAAAAAACTATGCTGCAAGAGACGCGATGAATCATAACTGAATCAGTGGTCATTAGTAGTACCCTAGCCAGGGGGGAGTTGAGGGCCAGGTGCAAACAGCAGTTCTATGGCTTGCTTTGACTGCAGCAAACACAGTTGTAACTGATGGGCCAGTAGCGGCTCCAGTTTATGTTGTTGTAGCAATTGATTTTCAGTCAGTCTGCATAGCTGGCTTAAACGGATCAATCCCAATTGTCCGAGACTGCCTATCATGCGGTGAAAAAGTTTAGGATCGGGACTCGGCTGGCTTAACTGCTGTGTCAGACTATCCAACTGATCTCTGACCTTTGTGCTCAGGGCTTGACGTTGTTCAGCATTCAATGTCTGCAGGCTTTGCTGCAGGTAATCTTTGTTATACAAGGGGCCCAACGGCGGTAATTGCGCCAGTTGTACTATCAGAGTCTGCAATTGTTCCCGACGCCATGGCTTCATCAGCACAGCACTGATTTGAGGAGGCAGATTTTGTTGAGCTGTGCCACTGACTAAAACAAAACGGCTGTTCTCATCAACCTGACCTTGTATTTTTAATTGTTCGATGCTTTGTTGTGCATCGGCATCGTCCAACTGGCCATCCAGAAATACCCAGGCCCACAACTGCTGTGGCAAGTGCTGTATCTGCTGCATACTGCTGGCCGTGGTCACGACAAAACCTAATTGAGTCAGCGTCTGCTGCAGACTGATACGACACAATTCGTCATCCTCAATCACTAACGCCTGATTTTGTCCATCGACCCCGGGCTGACGGCTTGGCCATACATCAGACACCTGACATTTCAGCTCAAAACTGACTTCAGTGCCCAGACCTGGTGCAGAATGGATCTGCAATGCCGAGCCTAATTGGTGTAACAATCTTTGGCATACCAGCATACCAAGGCCTGGACCTGCCTGTAGCGAACGTTGTTGCTGCAGGCGCTCACCTCTGAGTAACTGGCTGACTTGCAGTGTGGTTAAGCCGACTCCTGTATCCCGCACTTTAAATAATAAGGTCAAGGCACTCGCCTGCCGTTCAAGCAGTTCTACCCGCATTTCGATTTCACCTTGTTTGGTGTACTTGACCGCATTAGAGATCAGGTTGGTCAGTAGTTGAGTGAGCAGATTTTCATCCAGCACTACTAACTCAGGAACAGTGGATGCCACCGAATAACTGAGTTTAAGTCCTTTATTGCTGGCCAGAGGCTCAAGTAAATCGTGCAGCCTGCTGAGTAACTCTGGCAATACCACATGCTGCTCCAGTGGCTGATAGACCCCATAGTCCAGTCTGCTGCTTGTCAGAATGTTATTAATGATGTTGTCCAGAGACCAGACAGAACGGCGTGCCAACAGGATTTTTTGTTGGCTGTCCGCCTGAGTGGTTTCCGACAGTAACTGCGTCAATACAGCGTCTATGCCTTGTAATGGTGTGCGGATTTCATGACCTAAGGTGGCGATAAATTCATTTTTAACGGCGATTTTTTGTTGGGCCATTTCCTGCTGTTTTTGCAGCAATAAGCGGTTGCGCCTGGATTTGTGATAAAACAACGACAACAGCAAAGCTAAAGCTAAGCAGGCACCAACGGACAACAACAGCAGCATATTTTTTTGATGTTGCTGGCTAAGCTGAGCCAATTGGTTTTGTTGCGATGCCTGTTGCAGCTCGCGTTCCAGCAGGGCTTTGTGTTGTTCACTGGCAATCACCAGAGCCTGTTTGTGAATTCTGTCGTCGAATAGATGTTGTTGCAGTTGTCGCACCTGGTCCGCTGCAGCATAAGCTTGCGGATAGTTCTGATGAAACCCGGCCACCTGTGCACTGACTGTCCAGTACTCCAGCAGGCTTTGCGGCTCAGTAAAATCTGTGCTGTTTAACTGCAGTTGTTGGTACAAAGCCGCTGCTTCTGCGTGTTGGTTAAATTCCAGTAAGGCGGTTAGGTGGCTTAAACTGAACTGACGCAAGTTGGCCTGATGTTCGTCAGCCTTTAATAACTGACGGATTTGCTGATACCTGCTGTTGGCGGCTGCAGTGCGGTCAAAATATAAATCCAGCCAGGCTAAACTCTGTTGAGCGTCGGCCTGCTCAATAGGGTTGCCAACCTGCTGCGCGGTCGATAACGCCAGTTGGAGCTGCTGCTCCGCTTCCTGATATTTGTTCTGCGGTAACAAGCTACGTGCCAAACTTAAATGATATTGCGCTGTTAATGCTTGTTCCTGACGACTCAGACGCAGAGCCAGTGCTTTGCGGGCAAAATCTTCAGCACTCTGATACTGCTGATACAGCCTGCTGGCCTCGGCCAGCAGATGCAAAAAATTAGCCTGACGATTGCTATCATCTCCGGCCATCGCCAGACTTAAACCATCGCTGGCAATTTGGATGGCCTGGGGGTAGGCGTATAAATTTAGATAAATATGAGCCAGATCATAGCGGATGATTTGCAGGGGGACGCTATTGTTTGCATCTATCGCTATTTGCATCGCTTCCAATGCTTTTGGCAGAGCCTGATCGGCCTGGCCTAAACGATTCAGGTTATCAGCTTGTCGTCTGAGTGCATTAAACAACTGCTTGGTATCATTTTGTCGGCGGGCTAAACGTTCGGTTTCAAGACTGGTCTGGTAGGCCTGTTGATAATTTCCCTGCAGCATATAGGCGGTAGTTTGCTGTAACAGCAGCCTGTGATAATCAGCACTTTCCCTGTCGGTGCTGCTTTGGAGCCATTGTTGTGCATAACTCAGGCTAAGAGCCGGATCCTGAGTCACAAAAACTTCGCTCAGCCTGACTAATAGACTTAACCGCTGTGCCTGATCTGTGCTTTGCAATAGTTGGTGTTGCAACTGTTGACGCTCAACAGCAGTGGATACCTCTGGCTGTGACTGGCCTTGCGCCGCAGCAGAGCAACCCAATGTCAGACCCAACCATAGAAAAAACAGCTTAACGGCCACTGTACCACTCCTTGAACAGATTCAAACCATGCTAACAACCTGAGCCTTGAAGGGCAAGGCGTCAAAACGCCTCTAGGATATAAACCAAAAAATATTCTTAATAACTAAAAGGCATAAAGCAGAGAGAAGGGTTATTTAGGTTTATCCGTTTAGACGGCTAAAATGGCTGCAACTAAGCTTCTTTGTGGTGTTTTTATGCTATTTGCGTCTCTAGCTGCTCAGGCCAGTCCTTTGTCCGCTCAACAAATCAAGGATTTACAGTCTCTGGTCAGCCAACTGAATCCTATACAGCAAGCCTGGGTCAGTGGTTATCTGGCTGCAGCGGCTCAATTGGCTGTTGGTCAGGGGGCTGTTGCGGCACAGCATAGCAACGAAAGTGCGGTATTAACTATTTTGTATGGTTCACAAACCGGTAATGCCAAAGCGGTTGCCACTAAGGTGAAAGCCGCAGCGGAGCAACAGGGGATAGCGGTGAAACTGACAGACATTGGTAGTTACAAAACCACTCAGTTAGCCAAAGAAAAATATCTGCTGATCGTCACCTCCACTTATGGAGAAGGTGAGCCACCTGAAAGTGCCGTGGCTTTTCATAAATTTTTATTTAGCAAAAAAGCGCCAAAGCTGGATGGTCTGAAGTATGCCGTGCTGGGGCTGGGCGATACCAGTTATGAGTTCTTCTGTAAAACAGCCATCGACTTTGACGAGCAATTGGCGGCGTTAGGAGCACAACGTCTGCATGCCCGTGCCGATTTGGATGTGGACTATGCCGCTCAGGCTGCAAGCTGGACTGAAACAGCAGTTCAGGCTTTTGCACCAGAGTTAAAACAAGCAACGGGTTCTGCCCAGGTGATCGCCTGGCCGGGCGCTACAGCCACTGCGGCCCACGACAGTGCGTACACCAAAGAGAGCCCTTTTGCTGCTGAACTTGTGGTAAATCAGAAAATCACTGGCCGGAACTCAACCAAAGATGTGCGGCATATTGAAATCTCTCTGGCCGATTCAGGTATTACCTATCAGCCAGGTGACGCTTTGGGGGTGTATTTCCTCAATGACGCCAAAGCGGTGGACGCTATTCTGGCTGCTACTGGTCTGGATGGCGCTACTGAAGTGCAGTTGGCAGGTCAAAGCTACAGTTTAACAACGGCGTTAACTGAACACTTGGAGCTAACCCAGTCCTATCCAAGTTTTGTTGAAAAATACGCCCAAGCCACAGCCAACAGTGAATTGCTGGAACTGGTGAAAGACAAAACTGCTTTACGTCAGTATCTGGATAACCGCCAGACGCTGGATGTGATTTTGCAAAACCCTGCGCCTTTAACAGCCCAGCAGTTGGTGGATGCCTTACGTAAACAACAACCGCGTTTGTACTCCATTGCCTCCTCTCAGGCGGAAGTAGGAGACGAGGTGCATTTAACTGTGGGCGTGGTGCGTTATGACGCTTTTGGCAGCAGCCATTTAGGTGGAGCATCCGGCTTTTTAGCCGAGCGGCTGGAAGAAGGGGCACAGGTTAAGGTGTTTGTCGAGCACAACGACAACTTCCGCCTGCCGGATCATGAAACCCCGGTCATTATGATCGGTCCTGGTACTGGCATAGCGCCGTTCCGCGCGTTCTTGCAAGAGCGGGATCAGGCAGGAGCTACAGGCCAGAACTGGTTGTTTTTTGGTAACCCACACTTTACTCAGGACTTCCTGTATCAGGTCGAGTTGCAGGATTATTTAAAACGTGGCGTGCTGAGCAAACTGGATGTGGCTTTTAGCCGCGATCAGGCGCAAAAGGTCTATGTGCAGGATAAATTACGCTTAAAAGCGGAAGAAATCTGGACCTGGTTACAGCAAGGCGCTTATCTGTATATCTGTGGGGACGGCAATAAAATGGCCAAAGATGTGCATCAGGCTTTGCTCGATATCGCCCAACAACAAGGCGGCCTGAGTGCAGAGCAGGCAGAACAGTATTTTGACGATTTACGTCAAGCCAAACGTTATCAGAAGGATGTTTATTAATGACTCAGCCAATTAATCCGGATTTACAGGTGCAAGGTCAGCTATCTGATAACGAGCGGCTGAAAAAAGACAGCCATTTATTGCGTGGCACTATCACTAAAGATCTAAAAGACGAGATCACGGGCGGCTTTAACGGCGACAACTTTATGTTGATCCGTTTCCACGGTATGTACCAGCAGGACGATCGTGATATTCGCGCTGAACGCGCTGAACAAAAACTGGAGCCGCTGCATAACGTCATGTTACGCGCCCGGATGCCGGGCGGTATCATCAAACCGGAACAGTGGCTGGCGATTGACGAATTTGCGGCGGAACACACCATCTATGGCAGTATCCGTTTAACCACCCGTCAGACTTTCCAGTTCCACGGTGTGTTAAAACCGAAAATCAAAAGTATGCACCAGATGCTGAACAGCATTGGCATCGACTCCATCGCCACGGCAGGGGATGTGAACCGCAATGTGCTCTGTACCTCCAATCCGGTCGAGTCGGTATTGCATCAGCAGGCCTATGAATGGGCGGCGAAAATTTCTGAGCATTTATTGCCAAAAACCAGAGCTTACGCCGAAATCTGGCTGGATGAAGAAAAAGTCGAAACCACAGAAACAGAACCTGTGTTGGGCGAAACTTATTTGCCTCGTAAGTTTAAAACCACAGTGGTGATCCCGCCGCAAAACGATGTCGATGTGCATGCCAACGACTTAAACTTTGTTGCTATCGCCGAAAACGGCCAGTTGGTCGGTTTTAACGTGTTAGTCGGGGGTGGCCTGGCCATGACCCATGGCGATAAAGGCACTTACCCGCGCAAAGCCGAAGACTTTGGTTTTATTGGTCTGGAGCATGTGCTGGCTGTGGCTGAACATGTGGTCACAGTGCAGCGTGATTACGGTGACAGGGTCAATCGTAAAAATGCCAAAACCAAATACACCATAGACCGCATAGGGGTAGATACCTTTAAAGCCGAAGTGGAAAAACGGGTGGGTGTGAAATTCCAACCCAGCCGTCCTTATGAATTTACCGGTCGTGGCGACCGGTTTGGTTGGGTCGAAGGTATAGACGGTAAACATCATTTAACCGTCTTTATCGAAAACGGTCGTATTCTGGATTATCCGGGCAAGACGTTAAAAACCGGCGTGGCCGAAATAGCCCGTATTCATAAAGGCGATTTCCGCATGACGGCGAATCAGAATCTGATTATCGCTGGCGTAGCCGCTGAAGATAAAGCGCAGATTGAAGCCTTGGCCCGCCAGCATGGCCTGATCAACGATAGCGTGACAGAGCAGCGCAAAAACTCGATGGCCTGTGTGTCCTTGCCCACTTGCCCGCTGGCGATGGCCGAAGCCGAGCGTTACTTACCAACGCTGGTCACCCATGTCGAAGGCTTGCTGAGCAAACATGGTGTGCCTGACGATCACATTATTTTACGCGTGGTCGGTTGTCCAAACGGCTGTGGCCGCGCCATGTTGGCTGAAGCAGGTTTAGTCGGCCGTGGTCCAGGTAAATACAACCTGTATTTGGGGGGGAACACCCAGGGCACCCGTATTCCAAAACTGTACCTGGATAACGTAGCCGAAGCTGAAATTTTGCAGGCGCTGGATAGTCTGATTGGACGTTGGGTCGCTGAACGCAATAGCGGTGAATGTTTTGGTGATTTTGTGATTCGGGCCGGGGTTGTGGCCGAAGTGAAAGTGTCGAAAACCGACTTTCATGCCTGATGGTATTTATGTGAGGTACTGGTCATGAGTCAGTATAAACAGCTATTAAAGCTGGATACGGAACAGCAGCAACAACTGCTGGTTGAAGCGAACCAATTGTTGCTGCCTTTCACCGCTGCAGAGCGCGTGCAGTGGGCCTTACAGAATTTGCCGGATCAGCAGATTTTAAGTTCCAGCTTCGGCATTCAATCTGCGGTGATGTTGCATTTGGTGACCTCGGAACGGCCTGATATTCCGGTGGTGTTAACAGACACAGGTTATCTGTTCCCAGAAACCTATCAGTTTATTGATGAGCTGAAAGAGCGGTTACAACTGAATCTGAAAGTCTACCGTGCTCATTTAAGCCCTGCCTGGCAGGAAGCCCGTTTTGGTAAGTTATGGGAAAACGAGGCGGGTATTAAACAATACAACCATATGAATAAAGTGGAGCCGTTGCAGCGGGCATTAAAGGAGCTGAATGTTGGTACCTGGTTCAGTGGCCTGCGCCGCAGTCAATCCAGCACCCGTGCCGATAAAAATATTATCGAAATCAGCCGGGGCACGGTCAAAGTGCAGCCTATTATCGAATGGACCAACAAAGATGTGTTTTATTACCTGAAAGAACATGACTTGCCTTACCACCCGCTTTGGGAGCAAGGTTATGTTTCGGTTGGGGATGTGCATTCGACCCGCAAACTTGAGTTGGGTATGACTGAAGAAGACACCCGCTTTAACGGCTTTGGCCGGGAATGTGGTATTCATTTGGATGGGGATGGTATCTGAGCCATCCCGCTGCCGACCCTTCTGATTGCCACTGAACTGGCAAATAATACCAGTTATCGTCTTTGTCCCCTTAACAAAGAAAAATAACTTGTAGTTAACAAAACTAAGTATTACATTCCTGCTCTTATGAAACCTGCTACAGGTTTGAATTCTCAGCATTTTTAATGACCTGATTATGAGCAAGAGGTGCTGCACATGGAGTGGTTAGGTCGTTATCTGCGGCTAAGAGCTCAGGACTTAGGCAACGCCGATACCGCCTTTTGGCAACAAAGTGTACTGCGTATCATCATGTTGTCTGGTTTGTGTCTGGTGTCCATTATTGTGATTCACAGTTCATGGCAAGCCTGGCAGCTGGGCGCTTATCAGGTTATTGTGCTCACCTCCTTGTTTTATACTGCTTTAGTTGTTGCGCTCTTCCTCTCCAAACAACATACCAAAAAAAGTGCGATGGCTCTGCTGCTGATTGTGATAATGGCAGGGCTTTGTATTCTGCTGTTCAATGATGATTTCGAAATAGGCAAGTTGGGTATCATTTTTATCTACACCCTACCGATGATCAGCCTGATGTTTTTTGGCTTCAGAACGGCATTGGTATTTATGTTTCTGAATTTCATACCTTTTGTTTATCTGCTGCAAAATGAAGCTCCGGGTAATTTATTTGGTTTATCGGTTACCCTGCCCGCGACCCACAGTTATTTACATGGCCTGTTATTTCTTTTTTTTAATTTGTGTTTACCGCTGGCCGCGGCCCGCATTTTCAGCACCTTAAAACGCAGTGCAGGCCGGCTTTCTGAGCTGAATCAGCATCTGGCGCAAAGCCATGACTATTACGAAGAGTTGTTTGAGCACAATGGTTCAGCCACAGTCCTGGTGACGGCGTCCGGCGATATAATCAAGTCAAATAGTCTGGCTTGTGAGGTGCTGGGGCTGGAGCAGGGGCAGCAGGCTAATTTGTTGTCTTTATTAAGTTTTGTTCAGGATTCTCAGCTACAAGGGCATTGGCTCAAAGGCAAAGTCGAATGCAATTTAAAAAGCCGGCCTGAAGTCAGTCTGGTGCTCAAGCATGTGATGCTGACCCGCTCCGGGCACCATGTGGTCAGCGTACAGGAAATCAGTGCATTACGTCAGTTGCAGCACCAGTTGAGACAAAGCCAAAAAGTTCAGGATAGCTGGCTGCATTATGACAGCTTAACCTGTCTGCCTAATCTGGCTGGCTTTACCGAGCTGGCGAACTACAAACAGGAGCAGTTAGCGCCCCATGAGTTTGCTATAGTCGCCATTATCCGGTTGCGTCACGTTAAAACACTGAATCAACAATATGGCTATGAGTTTGGCAGTCAATTGCTGCAATACTTCGCTAAAGTGGCTAAGGCAGCACTACCTTCTGACGCTGTTCTGGCGAGGGTGCGGGGTGTCAAGTTTGCGCTCTGGCTCAAGGGGGATCTGAATGTGGTGGATCCCAAGCAATTGGCTCAGGCGATTGCCAGTCAGTTACCGGTTGAACTGACGGTTGGGCCATACACGGCCCGTATGAGTTATCAGTTTGGAGTCAGCTTTACTGAACAGCGGGACCAGCAAAATGCCCAACAATTGATTGAACAATGTGAGTTGGCGTTGGAACTGTCTGAGCCAAATCAACTGGTCGGTTTTTATGATCAGCAGCAAGCACAGCAACTGGAGCAGGATTATCAGCTCTTGAATGCGTTTCGTGATGCAATCCGGCAAAAACAGCTTGAGTTGTGGCTGCAACCCAAAGTGGATCCGCAGGGAAAAATTCAGAGTTTTGAGGCTTTAAGCCGCTGGTTTGTCGACGGCCAGGCGATAGCACCTGATAGTTTTGTGTTAATGGCAGAACGTCATGGTTTAATGACGCTGTTTTCGCGTTTGGTATTGCAGCAAAGTGTCAGTATTTTACAAAGCTGGCAGCAACAGGGACTGTTGTACCCCATCGCCATCAATTTGGGTGGTCCTGAGCTGTTGGATGATAGTTTTTTTGCAGAATTAATGAGTTTAAGTGCGGACCATCCCTGGCTGACCCGTTACCTGCAGTTAGAAATCACCGAAACCAATATTGCCGTACAGCAGCCGTTACTGCATAAAAGGTTAAAAGCACTGAATCAGTATGGCTTTAGCATTTCTATCGACGATTTTGGCACAGGGCATTCGTCTTTAAGTCAGTTAGTCGATTGCCCGGCCGACACTATTAAAATTGACCGACGTTTTGTCAGTTGTATCCCGCAAGATAGCCGAACAGTGCGTATTTTGCACACCACTATTCAACTGGCCAAAGCCTTAGATCTGAATATAGTGGCTGAGGGTATAGAAAATGACATTCAGCGCCGCTTCTTGCAAAGTCTGGGCTGTCAGCTTATGCAAGGTTATTTATTTGGCCGTCCTGCTCCTGCTTTATATTGGGAGAACCTACTGTCACCACCAGGAACACCGATCGAGTTAGGCACTAAACAGGCATAAGGAGATGCCGTTCAGTTTCTGTCCATTTTGGCAGGCTAGACTGAGTTAAATAGTAAATTAGGGACAATGTCTATGTTGAATAAAGTACTGAGTGGAATCCTTGTATTTACACTGGCTGGGTGTTCGGAGCCTGTTCCATCTGCCCCTGCTGCGAGCAAACAGCCTGATGAATCCGGCGTCTATCCCCCACTGCTGACCTCCACTGAGGCGAGGTCCCTGATCCTATGGGTTGCTGCTGAGAAACGGCAGTGTATGGCTGTTGGTCCGACGCACTGTTTGCAAATACGTTTTCATCCGGATGAACAGTGGCAATTGTTTTACGGCGAAATCCAGGGTTTTGCTTATCAACCGGGTCGGCTGTATCAACTGGAGGTGAGTGAAATCATGCTGCCAGACCCTCCTGCTGACGCACCGGACAGGCAGTGGGTACTGCAGCGGATTATCAGCACAGCCAGCGAATAAAGCGAACTGCGGGTAAAGCTCTGTTGTGCAGTAAGTCTCTTTATTCTGACGTGTCGAGATGGGCTCTGTGCTGTTTAAGGCTGTCAGCTTAGTGTTATACCAAGCACGGCGTTCTAGCTGATAGGCGTCACCCATTGCTTGCTCGACCAGCATTGTTTTAGTCAGCGACCTGGTCCATTTGCCCACTCGTTGTGTCACCCCAAACAAGCAGTCCGTGGGAGGACATTAAAGTGCCTGTTTTCGCGCTGAACTGATGGCAAGCTCAGACAACTCCGACTTGCCCCAATAGCAGATTCAAGGCAAAATCGGGCACTTCTTATTCCTATAACTGTGGCGCGAACCACAGCAGCAACAGAGAGTCCGTATGACATCCACTGTATCCCGCCCATGGCAAAAACTTCTGCAACTTGGTTTAGTGCCTCAAATTATTATTGGTATTTTGTTAGGTGTGCTGGTGGCTGTTGTTTCGCCTGAGCTGGCAAAAAATTTATCCCTGTTAGGCACTTTATTTGTTAAAGCCCTAAAAGCCATAGCGCCTTTATTGGTGTTTGTGCTGGTTGCTTCGGCTATTGCCAATAAACAAGCGTCAGAAAACGGTGGCATTAAGCCTGTGCTGGTGTTGTATTTATTTGGCACCTTTTTAGCCGCAGTAGTAGCGGTACTGCTTAGTTTTATCTTCCCGACAACGCTGGTGTTAACCGCTGTACCTGAAACTATTGCAGCGCCCGAGGGCATCAGTGAAGTATTAAAGGCTTTATTACTGCAAGTAGTGGACAACCCAATTAACGCTCTGATTACCGGCAACTATATAGGCGTTTTGGCCTGGGCTGTGGGGTTAGGTCTGGCGTTACAACATGCCAGTAAAAGCACCAAGCTGGTGTTTTTTGATTTGTCGCATGGCGTATCGTCATTAGTACGTTTTATTATCCGTCTGGCCCCTTTTGGTATTTTAGGTTTAGTGGCGGACACAGTGGCCACCACGGGTTTTGCGGCTTTAGCCAGTTATGGTCAGTTGATTGGCGTGCTGTTAGGGGCTATGGCTATTATCGCTTTTGTGGTGAATCCCTTGCTGGTGTTCGCTAAAACTGGTTCTAATCCTTATCCATTGGTTTTCACCTGCTTACGGGAAAGTGGCGTGACCGCATTTTTTACCCGCAGCTCTGCCGCCAATATTCCGGTCAATTTACAGCTCTGTCAAAAGCTGAAACTCAACGAAGAAATCTACGGTGTGTCTATTCCGCTGGGGGCCACTATTAACATGGCCGGTGCTGCTATTACCATTACAGTGCTGACGCTGGCGACTGTGCATACCCTGGGTATAGAGGTGGATTTTGCCAGTGCTATTTTACTGAGCATGATAGCTACAGTCTCAGCCTGCGGTGCCTCAGGTGTAGCTGGTGGTTCTCTATTGTTAATCCCGCTGGCTTGCAGCTTATTTGGTATTCCAAATGAAGTAGCGATGCAAGTGGTGGCGACTGGCTTTATTATCGGTGTCATTCAGGACAGCGCCGAAACTGCGCTGAATAGCTCGACCGACGTGGTCTTTACAGCGGCTGTCTGCCAAAGCTCAGGTCAGAGCCCCCGGCTCTGACCCACAAGTACAACATAACAAGCCACCAGAGGGGCAGAGCCTAAGCTCTTGCCCCTATTCCTTTTAGTTATAAGAGATCGATATCCATTCTTGATAAAAAGACGTTTAGACGTCTAATATGCTGACTCGAACGAAAAAGCTTTGATTGAGGTCGCCACTCTAACCAAATCAGAGCCTAGTGGTACTAAACCGCTGTAGTGACAGCAGGAGCCCCAAGTGCAGTATTTGCCTATTTTTGCCCAATTGAAAAACCGCCCTGTGTTACTGGTGGGCGCTGGTCATGTGGCACTGCGTAAGGCTGGTACTTTACTCAAAGCCGGAGCCCGTTTAACTGTTGTTGCTACCTACTTTGCTGATGAATTTATCGAATGGCAGCAGCAAGGCAAAGCCATCCTGATTGAAAGCCGTTTTTCTGCAGAACACATTGAAGGTCATGTGTTGGTGGTTGCTGCCACAGACGATGATGCGGTGAATCAGTCGGTGTTTGAGGCGGCTGATGCGCGCAATATTTTGGTCAACACAGTGGATGACCAACCGAATTGTAGTTTTATTTTCCCTGCCATTATCGACCGCAGCCCTATTCTGATCGCCATTTCCAGCGCTGGTACAGCGCCTGTGTTGGCGCGACGGTTACGTGAGAAACTCGAAGCTATATTACCTGCGCATTTAGGCCCGCTGGCACAGTTAGTAGGTGCTTTTCGCGACAAAGTAAAACAAAAGATTTCCGGCTTTGCCGCTCGTCGTCAGTTTTGGGAGCGGGTATTTGACTCCTCTGTTGTGCGTGAAGTGCAGGCGAATCGGCTGGATCTTGCACAGCAACAGCTAGAAGCCTTATTAGAGCAGGAAATCCCAACTCAGGGCGAAGTCTATTTAGTAGGCTCAGGCCCAGGCGATCCGGAACTTCTGACCTTAAAAGCACTGCAACTGATGCAGCAGGCCGATGTCGTGGTGTATGACTATTTAGTCTCAGAGCCTATTATGCAGTTGGTGCGTCGTGATGCTGAACTCATCTGTGTCGGCAAAAAAGCTGGTGCCCATTCGGTGGCGCAGGAAGAAACAAACAACTTGTTGGTTTCTTTAGCTTTATCAGGTAAAAAAGTCTGCAGACTGAAAGGCGGCGACCCTTTTATTTTTGGCCGTGGTGCTGAGGAAATTGAAGTCTTGTTACCTCATGGCATTCCGTTTCAGGTGGTGCCGGGTATCACAGCCGCAGCTGGCTGCGCTGCTTATGCAGGTATTGCGTTAACGCACCGGGATTATGCTCAGGCCGTGCAGTTTGTTACAGGACATTGTCGTAAAGATGGCGTCGAGCCGGACTGGCACAGCTTAAGCCGCCCCAATCAAACGCTGGTGATTTACATGGGCTTGATGAAAGTAGAGCACATTCAGCAGCAGTTACTGAGCGCTGGCCGTGCAGCCACTATTCCTGTGGCTGTGATTGAAAATGGCACCCGAGCTGATCAGCGGATTTTTACCGGCCAGCTTCACCAACTGGCGAGTCTGGTGGCAGAGCATCAGGTGCAGTCGCCAGCCTTACTGATTATTGGTGAAGTGGTGGCCTTGCAGCAGAAGTTAGACTGGTTTGGCGACAGAGCTGGTCAGCAGGCGCAACAGAGCTTAACCAACAGAATTTAACGACTTGTTTTAGAACTATTTTTCACAGACTTAACGGGAGCAGACCCTATGGGCCAGCCAGTGAAACCTCTGACACATTTGCAACAACTGGAAGCTGAGAGTATCCAGATTTTCCGCGAAGTCGCGGCTGAATTTGATAATCCGGTGATGTTGTATTCGATAGGTAAAGATTCCTCTGTGCTGCTGCATTTAGCGCGCAAAGCTTTTTATCCGGGCAAAATTCCGTTTCCACTGATGCATATCGATACGCGCTGGAAATTCCGCGAAATGATCGAGTTCCGTGACAAAGTGGCCAAGCAATACGGCTTTGATTTGCTGGTGCATATCAATCCGGAAGGGGTGGCCATGGATATGAATCCTTTTACCTACGGCAGCTCCAAACACACAGACGTGATGAAAACCCAGGGCCTCAAACAGGCGCTGGACAAATACGGTTTTGATGCCGCTTTTGGTGGTGCGCGCCGTGATGAAGAAAAATCCCGTGCGAAAGAGCGGGTCTATTCGTTCCGCGACCAACACCACAGATGGGACCCGAAAAATCAGCGGCCTGAGCTGTGGCATACCTACAATGGTCAGGTGAATAAAGGCGAAAGTATCCGTGTATTCCCGCTGTCGAACTGGACTGAGCTGGATATCTGGCAATACATCTATCAGGAAAAAATCGACATAGTGCCGCTGTATTTTGCTGCCGTGCGCCCTGTGGTTGAGCGCAACGGCACTTTGATTATGGTGGATGATGAACGTATGCCGTTGAATCCTGGCGAAGTGCCGGAGCAAAAGCTGGTGCGTTTCCGCACTCTAGGTTGTTACCCGCTGACCGGTGCTATCGAATCATCAGCCGACAGCCTGACCGGTATTATTGAAGAGATGCTGTTGTCGACCTCCAGCGAGCGACAAGGCCGGGTGATTGACCACGATTCCAGTGGTTCGATGGAAAAGAAAAAACGTGAGGGGTATTTCTGATGTCAGTCGCCAATGAATTAGCCCAGGTCGGCATTGAACAGTACTTAGAGCAGCAACAGCATAAATCGCTACTGAAGTTTTTAACTTGTGGTTCAGTTGATGATGGCAAAAGCACACTGATTGGCCGGTTATTGCATGACAGCCAGCAAATTTATGAAGACCAACTGGCCGCTTTGCATAAAGACAGTAAAAGCCATGGCACTACAGGCGAGGCAGTCGATCTAGCTTTGCTGGTGGATGGTTTACAGGCGGAACGTGAGCAGGGTATTACCATAGACGTGGCCTACCGTTATTTTTCAACCGAGAAGCGTAAGTTTATTATCGCCGACACGCCGGGCCATGAGCAGTACACCCGCAATATGGCGACAGGCGCCTCGAATTGCGACCTGGCTATTATTCTGGTCGACGCCCGTTATGGCGTGCAAACCCAGACCCGTCGTCACAGCTTTATCTGTTCTTTATTGGGCATTAAGCAGTTTGTCGTCGCCATCAATAAAATGGATTTATTGGGGTTTGACCAGCAGCGTTTTGAGCAAATTAAACAGGATTACCTGCAATTTGCGGCGCAGTTGAACGTGCCTTCGATTCAATTTGTGCCGCTGTCGGCTTTGAATGGCGACAACGTGGTGCATAGCTCAGCCCAAACGCCCTGGTATCAGGACGGTCCATTACTGAGCTTATTGGAAAAAGCCCCTGTCACAGGTTTTAACTGGCAAGCCGAAGCCCGTTTGCCGGTGCAGTATGTCAGTCGGCCCAATCTGGATTTCCGTGGTTTTGCCGGCACTATCGCCAGTGGTAGCTTTAAAGTGGGGGACGCCATAGTGGCTTTACCTTCAGGCAAAGGCTCGACTATTAAGTCTATTGTGACTTTTGATGGCGAATTAGCACAAGCTGTGGCCGGTCAGGCAGTGACCTTCACCTTAACCGATGAAATTGATATTAGCCGGGGTGATGTGATAGTGCCTGCTGTGCATCATGCGGCGGTGTCGAATCGTATTCTGGCCAAAGTGGTCTGGATGCATGAAGAGCCGCTGCTGATTGGCAAAAGCTACAACATTAAACTGGCGACCAAAAAAGTCAGCGGTAAAGTCACAGCTATAGCGCACAGCATAGATGTCAATACCTTAGCTGAACATCAGGCTGACAAGCTGGAGCTGAACAGCATAGCGCTGGTCGAGCTGGAACTGACCGAAGCTGTGGTGTTTGACCCTTATGCGCAAAACCGCGATACAGGTGGTTTTATCTTTATCGACCGCATCAGCAATATCACAGTAGGTGCTGGTATGGTCGATAGCGCTTTGGCCAGCGTCAGCAGCAAAGCACAGTTCAGCGAATTTGAGCTGGAACTCAATGCCTTAGTGCGTAAACACTTCCCACACTGGCAGGCACTGGATTTAAGCCAGTTGAACAAAGGCTAAGCATGAGTCTGGAGCAGTACGGCGTATTTGCTATATTGGCAGGGCTGATTGCCCTGCTGACCCTGACCAGGTTGTCAGCGGCCTGGGTATTCGGAGCTGTCGCCGTACTGACTTACCTGACGGACTTGCTGAACGTCCAGCAGTTTGCGGCCAGTTTTACCGACTCCTCGTTACTCACACTAGTGTTGCTCTTGCTGGTGTCCATTGCTTTGGAGAAAACCCGTTTAATCAGTTGGGTCGGGCAGCAACTGAACAAGGGAGGCTTACGCACTGTCTTGACCCGGCTTTGGGTCTCTACCTCGTTATTGTCGTCCTTTACGGCCAATACTGCAGTAGTCGCCAGTTTAATAGGTGCTATTAAACGCAGTCAGACCTTTGCGCCCAGTAAGCTGATGTTGCCTATGGCTTTTGCCGCTACTTTTGGCGGTACTCTGACACTGATAGGAACCTCCACCAACTTAGTGGTCAATAGCTTTTTAGATAAAGCCGGTTTGCCGTTACTCGAGTTTTTTACCACCACAGCGGTAGGGGCTGGTGTAGTGGTTGCCGGTATGCTGATGATGTGGCTGATTGCCAATCGTCTGCCAGTCACCGAAAAAACACTGGACGAAGCTGACTTGCCTTACTTTTTGGAAGCCCGTATCAGTGCCGACTCTGTGCTGATTGGCAGAACCATAGGGGAGGCTGGCCTTCGGCATTTAAGGAAGTTGTTTTTAGCTGAAATAGTGCGGGGTGAGCAGAATATAGCCCCTGTTTGCCCGGATGACCGCTTGCAGCAAGGCGATGTATTGCTGTTTGCCGGTGATATGGAATCCGTGGCTCTATTGCAGGAAATTCAGGGTCTGACCTTGTATGGCCATCACAGTATGAATGGTCAGGCACTGGTCGAAGCTATCATCAGCCATTCGTCGAGCCTGAATGGGGTGTCGTTAAAAGACGCCAAATTCCGCGAAGAGTTTGATGCTGTAGTGGTGGCGGTCAAACGTGGCCAGGAGCGTTTGCAAGGTGGGTTAGGTTCTATCGTATTGCAAACCGGTGATACTTTATTGCTGGTGCCGGGTAAAAGTTTTCATCAGAACAGCAAACTTAGTAAAGAGTTTTTGCTGGTGAATGGCGTGGATTCGGCCACCCGTTTATCTTTGCGCCGTAGCTGGGGCGTATTGTCTGCTTTTGTCGCTGTGATTGGGTTATCCATGACTGGCGAGCTGCCTTTACTCAAAGGTCTGGTGTTATTGCTGATAGGTTTAATGGCGACTGGTATTGTCAGTCTGCAGGAAATCAGGCGACGTTTTCCGCTGGATATAGTATTGATTGTCGGTGGTGCTTTGGTGTTGTCGCAGGCGATGGAAAATACCGGTGTATCTGAACTGCTGGGGCAGGGGTTATTGCAGGTCTTTACCGGCTATCACTTATTCTGGGCTTTGGCCGCTTTGTATTTCTTCACCCTGATCTTAACCGAGCTGATGTCCAATAACGCAGCCGCTGCTTTGGCTTGCCCGCTGGCGATAAGTCTTGCCAAGGCTTTTGGCATCGATCCAATGCCTTTGATTATGGCGGTATTATTTGGTGCCAGCGCCAGCTTTATCTCGCCTTGGGGTTATCAAACCAACCTGCTGGTCTATACAGTGGGTAACTACAAACTCAGCCAGTATGTCAAAGTAGGTTTGCCCATGGCTTTGGCCTACTCAATAGCTGTACTCGCCTTAATCCCTTTGTTTTTCCCTTTTCAGACGCTGTAAGGAATTTTTATGAGTCAGGTCGTTTGGCAACACTATCAAATCAGCCGCGCCGATCGGGAGCAACAAAACGGTCATCAGGGCGTTGTATTGTGGTTTACCGGATTAAGTGGCGCAGGAAAATCTACAGTGGCCAATGCGTTAGAGCAAGAACTGGTAAAACGTAAAGTGCACAGCTATTTGCTGGATGGCGACAATGTGCGGCACGGTTTATGTGCTGATCTAGGCTTTAGCGAAGCCGATCGCAGCGAAAATATCCGTCGTGTAGGCGCTGTCGCGGGTTTAATGCTGGACGCTGGTCTGGTGGTATTAAGTGCCTTTATTTCACCTTACCGGGCGCAGCGTCAGGCGATTAAAGACAGCCTGCCAGCGGGCAAGTTTTTAGAGATTTATATCGCCACCTCGTTGGATGTGTGCGAGCAGCGTGACGTCAAAGGTTTGTATCAAAAAGCCAGACGGGGTGAAATCAGTCACTTCACCGGGATTTCTGATCCCTATGAAGCACCAGAGCAGCCAGATTTAACCATAGATACGGCGCAACAAAGTCTGGAGCAAAGTGTCGAACAACTGATTGCCTTACTGACCGAAAAAGGAGTGCTGAGCTGATGTTGCCACTGACAGAGGATTTGCTTGAACAAATAAAAGCTATTGCCATTGCTGCAGGCGAGGCGATATTAGCTGTGTATCAGCGCGATTTTGCCGTGGAGCAAAAAGACGATGACTCGCCTTTAACTGAAGCGGATTTAGCTGCACATCGACTGATTGTGGCCGAACTGACTAAGCTGACGCCCGATGTGCCCGTGTTATCCGAAGAAGCGGCAAATATCCCCTGGTCAGAGCGTCAGCACTGGAGCCAATACTGGCTGGTCGACCCGTTAGATGGCACCAAAGAGTTTATTAAGCGCAACGGTGAATTCACCGTCAACATCGCGCTGATCCAACAAGGGGAGCCGGTATTAGGTGTGATCCATGCGCCGGTATTGGATAAAACCTATGCCGCAGCAGAGGGGTTAGGTGCCAGTCGCCAGCAGCACGGTTTAACTGAAACGATCAGAGTCGCTGTGACTCCAGCAGCGGGCGAAGTGGTCAAAGTAGTCGGCAGCCGCAGCCATTACAGTGCGGACATTGAGGACTATTTAAGCCGTTTTCCCAAGCATGAGCTGATTGCCGTTGGCAGTTCATTGAAGTTTTGTTTGGTGGCTGAAGGTAGTGCGCATTTATACCCACGTTTTGGTCCTACTATGCTGTGGGACACAGGCGCTGGCCATGTGATCGCCAAAGTAGCTGGTGCTCATGTCGAGTATCAGGGCATAGCCAATCCGGCGTATCACAGAGAAAACCTGAAAAACCCGAATTTTCTGGTTAGCGCCTTATAATTCAGTAGGTTAAACTAAATACTACAAAATAATACTGTTCTGTCTCATCGAAGCAGTCGATAATGTGTAGGCCAGTCATTTGGATCTGGGCGGGCGGGTGTAACACCCGCCCCTACAGGATCTGCAGGTAGATTGGATATACAGGCAGTTGAGGTGGGTATGAATCTGTTAAGTCGGTTGCACAAAGCGCCGATCCGGGTGTTGCGATTACAACGGCGTAAAAGTATGTCGCGCATTCGCTTTAGCATGATCCGGCTTCGTATCGCTTTGTCGCAGGAAACGGATGAAACTAAGCGGATGCTGATGATTTATCAGCGTTCGTTACAAGGCAAAGCAACCCAAGCGGAGCTCAGGTTTGCCAACCATCAGTTGGTGGACGTGTTGAGGGCTACAGGTTTAGGTATTTTCGCCGTATTGCCTTTTGCCCCCGTCACCATCCCTATCTTAATTAAGCTAGGACGCAAACTGGGTATCGAAGTCTTGCCAAGCTCTTTTCAGCCTAAAACTGAACGCCTGAAGAAATAACCCTGCCACCTCAAAAAGTCCCTACTCACATCAATGTCAGCTCCAGTTTTTCAAGCGCTGCGTTAGCATCTTCTGAACTGAAGCTGGCGATCAGACTATGAGTATCGCTATATACACTGACTTCATAACCAGAATCTGCAGCGTCAGGGTAGCTTTTGATAAACTCTGCTTTTGTCAGTGGAGCACCTGTAGCTTTGAGCAGTTGCTTGATTTCGGCTGGATCACCTTGCTGCAGAAATATCGAGTTCCCAATCAGCACTTTATTCAGTCTGCTCTGCTGTTGATCCTGGTACTGCACTAATAAGTGATTACCAGCGGCTATCCAGTGGCCGTTTAATCCACGTTCAAACTGATGCAAAGGTACCTGTTGTTGTTTTAACGACTGAATATCTAACTCGGGCTTTTGCAGCGCCTGTTTCAGCCAAGTCACTACAGCGGTAGCTGAATACTGAGGAACTTTAGCTGGAATTTTCGCACCCTCTGCCAGCGTGAAATCCATCAGCAAAGTCTCAGTCGTATTGGCTTTATAGTTTTTTAATTGCTGATAGTTCAGGGTTAAGTGGTATTGGTTAGCCTGTCTGGTCAATTGCAGCTCGCCGGAAGGGCGAAATCTAGTTGGCAATTGAGTTTGTAGCTGAATCAAAGGGCTTCTCAACCTGACTTTCCCTTCGATGCTCCAATCTGAATTATCGTAGCCATCGACCAGTTCAATACTGTTGAGTCCTTCAGTTGAGAGCAGATCAGAACTCGTCGAGATCCATTGCAATTTTTCATCAAACTTCAACCAGAGTTTGCGACCATAACTCCATAACTCGCCGTTGTCCTGTAGCTGGATCATGACTGATGGTTGACCGAGTAAGGCTTTGACTTCAGCCTGGGTCTGACCTGGAAGGACACCCGCTATCCCTTGTTCTGCCGACACCAAGTAATTTGCTGGGTCTTTGTACACAGGTTCTGTCGTTGTTTTTTCAATCACTATTTGTTGTGAGTCTATAGAAACGAGCTTTGCGGTTTTTAACACCTTCTGTCCCTGCGCATTGTAAGGCGCAGATCGATTGCTGAGTTTGTGATTGTCAGGGCAAAAACTATAGAGCGTGGCCGATATTTTCAGCTCGACGCTTTGCTCTCCTTCGTACCCTACTTTGCCCACCATTGGATAGATTTTGTCCAGGTTTTCGATGATCAAAGCCTGAGCATTGCGTTCTGCTGCAGCTCTTTGTAACTGAGTCAAAATCCCGGCAAAACCCGGATCTGTGCCTAAGTCGACAAACTTGCCTTTGGTGTCCAGTTTGCTGTTGAACTGCAGAGATTGCGCTGGTTTGTTGTAACAGTCTGGATAGTAATCCAGGATGGGAGGTAAAGATTCGGCTGATACTGCCCATGTTGTCGCTAAAGCTAAAATACAGAGTCGCATGCTGGTTACTCCCTAACGCATGAAATACAAAAGAACTAATCCTTGTACCAAATTAAGCTATAACTTTTATGCAAGCAACTGTATTTTAAATAAAAATTTTTGAGTCTAGGTCTTAGTTCCTCTGAACTTTTTTAATAACTGATCCTGCTCAAACCAAATCACGATAATCAGTGATATCGCAAAAGGGATCAGCAGATAAAACAAGCGGAATACCAATAAAGCGGCAATCACATCGGCAGGGTTTACATCGGGTAATGCCAGCAAAAACATCACTTCCAGCACGCCTAAACCACCGGGGGCGTGCGATAACAACGCGGCGGAAAACGACGCCAGAAAGATGCCTAATACCATAAAATAACCCGGGTTACTTTGCTCGGGCAGGGCGTAATAAATAATGGCGGCGGCCGCTAATAACTCCAGTGGCGCTACGACTAACTGACGGCAAATCAGCGAAAAACGCGGGTATTCCAGCTTCAGCTTCCATAAATCGATGCAGCGTCTTTTCATAAAGCTGCCCCACAAATACAGAGCAACTAAAAATAACATGCCAACGCCTAACAAAATCGCTACCCACTCCGGCAAGGCGCTGTGGAAGTGAGCGGGCAAACTGGGTTCAATCAGTAACACAATGCCACCCAATAAGATGGTGCCCAGTGCAAAAGTGAAGGAACAAAACGCCACCAGAATACCGACTTCGCCTGCGGTTAAACCTTGTGAGCGGTAAGCCCGGTAGCGCACTACAGCGCCGGAGAATACGGACGCGCCGAGGTTGTGGCCTATAGCGTATGCAGTGAAAGATGCGAAAGAAATAAAGGTCCAGGAAACTTTTTTACGCAGATGGGATAAAGCCAGCCGGTCATACCCCGCCAGGGCGATATAAGCAAAGACGGTCGCTAAGGCAGCCATCAGCCACCCTTCTAAAGAGATAGCCTCAAGACTGACGACAACATCTTCATAAGAAATATCTTTGAGCTGCTCAAGCAGCACATAAACCGAAAATGCTACAGCGGCCAAACCTAACAACGGCCAGAAGTAGTCTTTTTTTATCATCATTTCAATCCTTGTCTGATCGCTTGTTTTCGCGTTGCGGCGAAAAGGGCAACACAACCATGACGTGTCTCATGTGTCTTCTGTCCTCTGGTTCGCACTCCAGCAGGCAGTCGATCTGATGTTCTATGTA
>NZ_LAVS01000028.1 GCF_000986865.1 Rheinheimera mesophila | reverse complement strand
GCTGGTACTTCAGAAATTCGCCGTATGCTGATAGGCCGCGAGTTATTTAACGAATCGAACTAAACGCGACCTTTTAAGCGTCATAACCAATAAAGTAAGCCGGACTCCTGTCCGGCTTTTCCTAGACCCTGTAGCCAAAGGTGGTGAACGTGGCCAGACTGAATAGCAAAATTAATCCACGCAGTGACGATTTTATCCAGAACGCTCAGGCGATGCAGCAACTGGTGGATGATTTAGAGCAAAAAGTACAACAGATCAAATTAGGTGGCGGCGAAGCTTTGATTGCCCGTCATACCTCACGTGGCAAACTCTTTGTCCGTGACCGTATTCAAAAACTGCTGGACCCGGGTTCACCCTTTTTAGAAGTCGGCCAGTTTGCCGGCTGGGAATGTTATGACGACTATGTGCCCGCCGCTGGTGTGGTGGCCGGTATAGGCCGGGTCAATGGCGTTGAGTGCATGATTGTCGCCAACGATGCGACCGTCAAAGGTGGTACTTATTATCCACTGACGGTAAAAAAACACTTACGGGCCCAGGAAATTGCCGAAACCTGTAATCTGCCTTGTATCTATCTGGTCGACTCAGGCGGTGCCAACCTGCCGCGTCAGGACGAAGTGTTCCCTGATAAGCTGCACTTTGGACGGATTTTCTTTAATCAGGCGCGTATGTCTGCCAAGGGTATTCCACAAATTGCCGTGGTGATGGGCCTCTGTACTGCAGGTGGCGCTTATGTGCCAGCTATGGCGGATGAAAGTATTATCGTTAAAGATCAAGGCACTATCTTTTTAGCCGGTCCACCTTTGGTTAAAGCCGCCACAGGCGAAGAAGTTTCAGCCGAAGAGTTAGGTGGTGCGGATGTGCACTGCAAAATCTCTGGTGTAGCCGATCACTATGCACTAAACGACGAACATGCGCTGCAACTGGCGCGTAATGCTGTTAGCCGTCTAAATCATCAAAAACCAGTGCAAGGTGACGTGCGCCCTGTCGAAGCGCCACTTTATGATGCCAGCGAGTTGTACGGCATAGTCGGCACTGATCTGAAAAAGCCGTTTGATGTACGTGAAGTGATAGCCCGCATTGTTGACGGCTCTGACTTTGATGAATTTAAACAGTTTTATGGCGCGACTTTGGTCTGTGGTTTTGCCCGTATTTTTGGCCAGCCTATTGGCATAGTAGCCAATAACGGCATTCTGTTCTCTGAGTCAGCGCAAAAAGGCGCTCATTTTATTGAGCTATGCGCCCAGCGCAAAATTCCGCTGTTGTTCCTGCAAAATATCACCGGCTTTATGGTCGGTAAAAAATACGAAGCCGAAGGCATTGCAAAACACGGCGCCAAAATGGTGATGGCTGTGTCTTGTGCCAATGTACCGAAATTTACCGTATTAATAGGCGGCTCTTATGGCGCCGGTAACTACGGCATGTGTGGCCGGGCTTATGACCCCACCATGATGTGGATGTGGCCTAATGCCCGTATTTCGGTGATGGGTGGTGAACAAGCTGCTGGAGTGATGGCGACAGTGACTAAAGATGCACTGGCGCGCAAAGGCGAAAGCTTAACCGCTGAAGCCGAACAAGCTATTCGTCAGCCTATTGTCGCCCAGTACGAGCAACAAGGCCACCCCTACTACGCCAGTGCGCGTTTATGGGATGACGGCATTATCGACCCGGCACAAACCCGTATGGTGGTGGGTCTGGCACTGAGCGCAGCGTTGAATGCGCCTGTTGCCGAATCCAAATTTGGCGTATTCCGGATGTAAGGCAGGGAGTAAACACAATGCAAAACTATAGCGCTATTACCACCTCACTCAATGCAGCCGGTGTGGCAGAGCTGGTGCTGAACCGTGCCGAAGTGCATAACGCTTTTGACGATGGCATGATTGCCGAATTAATCCATGCCCTAAAAAGCCTGGCGGCGAACCCGGAAGTTCGGGTGCTACTGCTCAAATCCATGGGGAAAAACTTTAGTGCAGGTGCCGATCTGAACTGGATGCGCTCAATGGCGGAGAAAAACTACCAGCAGAACTTAGAAGATGCAGGTCAACTGGCAGAGCTGATGCGCCAACTGGACACCTTCCCTGCCCCCACTATTGCACTAGTGCAAGGCGCTGCTTTTGGTGGTGCTTTAGGTTTAGTCTCCTGCTGCGATATAGCCATTGCCGAACAAGGCGCCAGCTTTTGTTTAAGCGAAGTCAAAATTGGCCTGATACCAGCCGTGATCAGCCCCTATGTAATGCGCGCTATTGGCGAACGGGCCAGCCGCCGTTATTTCTTAACCGCAGAGCGTTTTGATGCCGCCACAGCACTGAATTTAGGTTTAGTGCATCAGGTCGTAGATGCTGGGGGTCTTGATGCTGCCGCCGAGCATTTTGTTGGCATTTTGCTCAGTAACAGCCCGGCAGCGCTGCGCTGCGCTAAAGAGTTAATGGCTGCGGTGAATCATCAGCCTATTAATCAGCAACTGATAGACAGTACTTCAGCCCGAATCGCCGCTATTCGGGTGTCGGCTGAAGGTCAGGAAGGCTTAACCGCCTTTTTACAAAAACGTACTCCGGCCTGGATCCGGTCAGAATAAGGAAAAACAGACTGATGTTTCGCAAAATTTTGATCGCCAACCGGGGCGAAATCGCCTGCCGTGTGATAGAAACCGCGCATAAACTGGGTATTCGTTGTGTCGCTGTCTACTCAGAAGCTGACGCCAATGCCCGTCATGTGCATATGGCCGATGAAGCTTTTTTATTAGGTCCTGCGCCAAGCAAAGAGTCTTATTTACGGGCTGATAAAATTCTGGAAATCGCCAAACTAAGTGGTGCCGAAGCCGTGCACCCTGGTTATGGCTTTTTATCTGAAAACGAAGGTTTTGCAGAGGCTTGCGCCAAAGCCGGTGTGGTGTTTATTGGCCCGCCAGTGCCCGCTATTGCGGCTATGGGCAGTAAAAGCGCCGCCAAAGAGATTATGACTAAAGCCGGTGTGCCTCTAGTACCGGGTTACCATGGTGACAATCAGGATCCGGCCTTTTTACAGCAACAAGCGGACTTAGTCGGCTACCCGCTGTTACTGAAAGCCGCCTATGGCGGTGGTGGTAAAGGTATGCGTGTGGTCTGGAACAGCAGCGAATTTGCTGAAGCTTTAGCCGGCGCCAAACGTGAAGCGTTAAACGGCTTTGGCAACGACAAAGTGCTGATGGAACGTTACCTGACCAAACCCCGTCATGTTGAAATTCAGGTGTTTGCCGACAGTTTTGGCAATGCGGTGTATTTAGCCGAGCGGGATTGCTCTATTCAGCGTCGTCACCAAAAAGTGATTGAAGAAGCACCAGCACCGAACTTCAGCAAAGAACAGCGTAAAGCCATGGGTGAAGCGGCAGTCAAAGCAGCCAAAGCCATTGCTTACCAAGGCGCTGGTACTGTGGAATTTTTATTCGACGAAGACGGCTCGTTCTACTTTATGGAAATGAATACCCGTCTGCAGGTCGAACACCCTGTGACTGAAATGATCACAGGCCAGGACCTAGTGAAATGGCAGCTGTTAGTCGCCAGTGGTCAGCCTTTGCCTTTAACTCAGGAGCAAATCACCATAGATGGCCATGCCATTGAAGTGCGGGTGTATGCTGAAGATCCGGATCACGATTTCCTGCCCGCCACCGGCAAACTGACTTATTTGCGCCAGCCAGAGCAAAGCCGTTATGTGCGGGTCGATACAGGTGTGGTCGAAAACGACGAGGTTTCGCCTTTTTATGACCCTATGATTGCCAAGCTGATTGTCTGGGATGAAAACCGTGACCGCGCCATTGCCCGTATGTTACGTGCTTTAGATGATTACCGCATCGCTGGCGTAAAAAACAACCTGAACTTCTTAACCCGTTTAGTCGAACAACCTGCTTTTGCCAAGGCGGAGCTGGATACGCATTTTATTGAACGGCATAAAGAATCCTTGTTTGCACCAGGTCAGTCTGAAACCGAACAAGCCAGTTTATTGGCAGCTTTGTATCTGTTATTGAAGGAGCGTTCAGACAAGGTGGACGACCAAAGCCCATGGGCTTTGTGTTCTGGCTGGCGTTTAAATGAAGTTCCAACTGTGTCTTTTCCACTGATTTATCAGGATGAGACCCGTCTGGTCAGCATCAGCTCTGAAGGTAAACAGCTTAGCTTAACCCAACAAGGCGTGGTTACTCCTGCGACAGCCAGCTTACAAGGCGATGAACTGCAGGCCAATTTAAATGGCCACAGAGTCAAAGTGCGGGTCAGTCAGTATCTGGACATGGTGTCGGTCTTTATCAAACACCAGCGTTATGACTTTGTATATCAGACCCAAGTGCAAACTGTAGTTGATGATGGCGCCTCCGCAGGTAATCTAACAGCGCCGATGAATGGCACTATTGTCGCTGTGATGGTGGAAAAAGGCGCACAAGTCAGTGCAGGTCAGACGCTGTTGGTGATGGAAGCGATGAAAATGGAATACAGCATCAAAGCGCCTAAAGATGGTGTGGTCAATCAGCTATTTTACGCTGCTGGTGATCTGGTCAAAGACGGTGCTCAATTAGTCGACTTTACCGCAGCAGACTAACAGGCCCATTTGGAGAGAAAGATGTCACTGACTTTAAACCCAGAGCATACAACTGGTTTGCCCAAAGCCGTGCGGATTGTAGAAGTAGGCCCACGCGACGGTTTGCAAAATGAAAAAGCCGTGTCGCTTGAGGCTAAAGTCGAGCTGGTGAATCGCTTGGCTGAAACCGGTCTTGTTACCATTGAAACCGGCGCTTTTGTATCCCCTAAGTGGGTGCCACAAATGGCCGACTCCGCCGCTGTATTTGCCCAAATTCAGCGTAAAGCCGGTATCAGCTATGCCGCACTGACGCCTAACCTGCAAGGCTATGCAGCCGCCAAAGCCGCAGGTGCCAATGAAGTCGCGGTATTTGGTGCGGCATCCGAGGCTTTTACTCAAAAAAATATCAACTGCAGCATAGCCGAAAGCCTTGAGCGTTTTGCTCCTGTAATGGCACAGGCCAAACTAGATGGTATTCAAGTGCGCGGTTATGTCTCCTGTGTGGTCGGTTGCCCTTATCAGGGCGAGGTTGCACCTGCAGAAGTTGCACGGGTTGCTAAAGCCTTATTAGACATGGGCTGCTACGAAATTTCGTTAGGCGACACCATAGGCGTTGGCACGCCAGCTAAAGTCAATGCCATGCTGGATGCGGTGCTGGCGGTTGTGCCTGTTGACCAGTTAGCTGTACATTTTCACGACACTTATGGCCAGGCGTTAAGTAATATTTACGCTGCGCTGCAACGTGGTATTGCTGTGGTCGACAGTTCAGTCGCAGGTTTAGGTGGCTGTCCTTATGCCGCCGGTGCCTCAGGCAATGTGGCCACTGAAGAAGTGGTGTATTTACTGAACGGCCTTGGCATACAAAGCGGTGTTGATTTACAACGGCTGGCCCCAATCGGCTGGTTGATCAGCGAGCAGTTGGGTAAAGCTCCTAGTTCTAAAGTAGGATTGGCGCTCAAAGCCAAATGCCAGCAAAATTAACTTATACATAGCATCGAGAAAGGATACAAAATGGCAGGGTTTAATAAAGTTGTCACCAGCTACGAAGAAGCGCTGGCAGGCCTGAGCGATGGCATGACCGTCATCGCTGGTGGTTTTGGTTTATGTGGTATTCCGGAAGGATTAATTGCTCAGATCAAAAAAATGGGCACCCGGGATTTAACTGTGGTTTCGAACAACTGTGGCGTCGATGGTTTTGGATTAGGCATTCTGCTGGAAGACCGTCAGATCAAAAAAATGGTCGCCTCTTATGTCGGCGAAAACGCCTTGTTTGAAAAACAGTTGTTATCGGGTGAACTGGAGGTAGTACTGACCCCACAAGGCACGCTGGCTGAAAAAATCCGCGCCGGTGGTGCTGGTATTCCAGCCTTTTTCACCGCGACTGGTTACGGTACTCCAGTAGCCGAAGGCAAAGAGACCCGTGAAATCAATGGCCGCCATTATGTGCTGGAAGAAGCCATCACTGGTGATTTTGCCATAGTGCGGGCCTGGAAAGCCGACCGTTACGGCAATCTGGTATTCCGTCATACCTCAATGAACTTCAACCCTATGGCAGCTACGGCAGGTAAAATTACTGTGGCTGAAGTGGAAGAAATAGTCGAGCCGGGTGAACTGGAACCAAGCCAAATCCACACCCCAGGTATTTATGTGCAACGTGTGATCAAAGGTAGCTTTGAAAAACGCATTGAACGTCGTATGGTTCGTCAGGCTTAAGGAGCACAGCAAATGGCATTATCACGTGAACAAGTCGCTATGCGGGTGGCTCAGGAATTACAGGACGGTTATTACGTCAATTTAGGCATTGGTATCCCTACCTTAGTGGCGAACTATGTACCAGCCGGCATTGAAGTGATGCTGCAATCGGAAAACGGTTTATTAGGTATGGGTCCCTACCCAACCGAAGCTGAGCTGGATGCCGATATGATCAACGCCGGTAAAGAAACGGTCACAGCTATTAAAGGCGCAGCCATTTTCAGCTCGGCGGAAAGTTTCGCCATGATCCGTGGCGGTCATGTCGATTTGACAGTTCTGGGCGCTTTTGAAGTGGATCAAAACGGCAATATCGCCAGTTGGATGATCCCAGGCAAACTGGTCAAAGGCATGGGCGGTGCTATGGATTTAGTAGCAGGTGCACAAAATATCATTGTCACCATGACCCATGCCGACAAATACGGTAGCTCTAAGTTATTGGAGAGCTGTACTTTGCCTTTGACGGGTGTCAATTGTGTGAAAAAGATAGTGACTGATTTAGCCGTGCTGGAAGTGCGGGACGGTGCTTTCCATTTACTGGAACGCGCACCTGGCGTTAGTGTGGAAGAAATTCAGCAAAAAACTGCTGGTAAGTTAGTCATCTCTGGCAATATTCCCCAAATGCAGTTCTGATGCAACACCTCAAAGGGTCAGCGCCAAAGCTGACCCTATCGAAACGCCTGTGCTTGCAAACCAGCACCAGCATTGTCTCTGTTAATATCGCCACTAATTAAGGCTGTTGCATTCTTCGTGCTAACCACAGTCACTTTGTCGATATCACCAATCAGCATCACAAAGGCAGTTTGCTGATTCACCAGCTTGAACCAACCGACTTTGTAGTTCGGCAGATTAATCGCATTGACTGCAACAACAGGTTTAAACTCGCCCAGTTCATCACAAAACACCACAGACACTTTACTTTGTGCCGAGTGAATATCATCAATCCTGGTTTGATACAAACCAGCTCTCAGCTCCAAAGCACTGTCAGTCATTAACAGGCTGTTATCACTAAATTTCAGACTCAGCACTAAGAAGCACAGACTACACAAACTGAAGGCCCATAACGCTTGTCGTAACCAAATGGGCTTAACATACACCAGAGCGCACAAAACAAGGGCGGGAAGCAGGATACAAAGGAAAAATAGCAGTGCATACAGATGCCAGCCGATCTCAGATAAATACATTTAATTTACTTTCATCAATGAATTGGCCACATGATAATAGCACAAAACAAACTTTTGCTGATTGATTTGTTAAATATTGTTAAATAACTTCAATGCACCGCATCACGCTACAGATTGGCGTTCCTGCCCGCTGACAGGACAACAATCAATTTGTGGCTCAAACATAAACTTTTGCCGGTAGGCTTTAGGCGTCAGAGCGGTGTAATGCGCAAATAACTTCCGAAACGAGGAAATATCCTCATAACCCACTTGCTGCATAATATCTTCCGCTGTCCATAAGGTATTCTCCAGCAAAGACTTCGCTCTCTCAATCCGCAGACGTTGTAGATAAGCCATAGGGGTTTCGTCCAGATGCTGCTTAAAACGCCGGATCAAAGTACGGGGTGTCATGGCAAACTGCTCGGCTAATTGGTCCAGCGTTATGGTTTCTGCCAGATGGGCCTGCAAATACTGTTGAATTTCAGCCAATTTTGCATCCTGATGTTGTGGTGCCAGTTGTAAAGACAGATAAGGCAACTGCGAGGTGCGGTTTGGATCGGTCAGCATAATTTTCGCCATTTGCTGCGCAAAAGCCGTATCCATGCACAGCTCAACAAAGCGTAGACACAAATTCAGATAAGAGGTGGTAGCGCCTCCGGTTAAAATGCTCTGCTGCTGCACCACCAGTTGCTGCAAATCCAGTTTGACCTGCGGAAACATCTGGCGGAAATAGTCTTTAAAAAACCAGACCGAAGTCGCCTGCAAGCCGTTTAACAAACCTGTTCCGGCCAAAGCAAAAGTACCATTACAAAAAGCGCCCAGCCATTTGCCTTGCGCTAACATGGCCTGCAACTCTGTGGTATAAGGCTTTAACTGCTGACTGACACACACCAAATCTTTGGGGTTGTAGGCATAAAAACCCGGGATCAACAGAATATCAATAGAGTCGAAATCAACAGCTTCAACCTTCAGACTAAAAGCGCCATGCTGTACCAGAGGGTTAGGCCCCATTAAAACAGTATCAAATAACTGGTGTTCACTTTGCTGGATCACTTGCCAGTATTTATTACAAAAAGCAAAAAAATCCACCACCCCCGTCACACTGCTCATCACTATGTCGTGGTCGACCCAAACACCTATACGTTTCATGATGTCACTTTTAACCATTATTACGTCATTAGTGACACTTTAGACTGATTTTCAAGCAGAGTAAAGTAGCCTCATCAACAACAGGAGGTGAGTATGTTTCAACTATCAAAACGCGCAACTGTATGGGCTTTACTGGCTTTGGTCTGGGCTATAGTGGTAGGTTTGGCACTGCAGATCAGCCCTGATCCAATGCTGCATCTGGTGCAAATTCCGTTGTTACTGGTGCTGACTTTAGGTTTAGCCAGCACCAGCCTGGATGATTAAAAGGGGTAGGCTTAGCCCTTACGCTGCAAAACAGTCAGTAAACTGGAGGTGTCCCAACGGCCCCCCCCCATAGCTTGTACTTGAGCGTAAAACTGGTCGACCAATGCAGTGAGTGGCAAAGTGGCACCGTTGTGGCGCGCTTCGTTTAACGTAATAGCTAAGTCTTTCCGCATCCAGTCCACGGCAAAACCAAAGTCGTATTTACCCTGCAACATAGTGGAACCGCGGTTTTCCATTTGCCAGGACTGGGCGGCACCTTTGCTGATGGTATCCAACACAGCCTGACCATCAAGGCCTGCCTGCTGCGCGAAATGCATGGCCTCAGCCAACCCCTGCACCACACCGGCGATACAAATCTGATTGACCATTTTCGTCAGTTGACCCGAACCTGCAGCACCTAAAAGACGGGCACTACGGGCATATTTCATTAATGTTGCTTCTGCTTTGGCAAAATCAGCCTCTTCCCCACCCAGCATAATAGTCAAGAGGCCATTCTGAGCACCCGCTTGTCCACCAGAGACCGGTGCATCTAAAAAGCCTATGCCTTTTTCTTTGCAAGCCAAGGCCAGTTCGCGCGCTAAATCGGCTGAAGCCGTGGTGTGGTCTATTAATAAGGAGCCTGGACTCATAGTCGCTAAAACGCCCTGCTCACCATAGACCACAGAACGCACATCATCGTCATTGCCTACACATAATATCACCAGATCAGCACCTGCGGCAGCCTCTGCCGGAGTTGCTGCACTTCGGCCGCCATACTGCGCTACCCAATCCAGCGCTTTGTGCTGAGTTCGGTTATACACACAGACTTGTTCGCCTTTTTGCTGCAAATGACCGGCCATAGGAAACCCCATCACTCCCAAACCGACAAAGGCAACTTTTTGTTGTGATAAATTTGACATAAATTTGACTTATTTCTGTGACAGACTTGAATGCTAACAAGCTTACTAGAATCAGGGGCTCTGACGCAAAAGCATCAGACGAGTTGCAAAAAAGGACAGTTATGCCAAAGGTTCATCATTTCAAAGTGAAGGATAGTCAGGGTCAGGACGTCGATTTAGCCCAATACAGGGATAAAGTCATACTGATCGTCAATACCGCCAGCCAATGTGGTTTTACCCCCCAGTATCAGGAACTGGAAGCTTTGTATCAGCAATACAAAGATCAGGGTTTTGTGGTACTGGCCTTCCCCTGTAATCAGTTTGGCGCACAAGAACCAGGGTCCAATGCCGAGATCCAACAATTCTGTCAGCTCAACTATGGTGTCAGTTTCCCGGTCTTTGGCAAGGTTCAGGTCAATGGTCTGGATGCCGACCCGTTATTTGAATATCTAAAAGATCAGGCGCGTGGTTTGATGAAAACCCGGGCTATTAAATGGAACTTCACCAAGTTTTTAGTCAATCGCCAAGGCGATGTGGTGAAACGTTATGCTCCGCGCACTAAGCCATCCAGCCTGCATCAGTCGATTGAGGAAGTGCTGGCCAGCTAAGATTTGGCTGAAACTAAGTTTGGATCAAAACAATCTATTGATTAAAAACAACAAGACGTGCAGTTTTTTACGCTACTCTGAGTTGCAGATCTGCAAGCAAGGAGTGTTGTTATGAAAATTGCCGTCTTTAGCGCAAAAAAATACGATCAGGAAAGTTTCAGACAGTGGGCCGACGACAGCCTTGAGTTCAGCTTTTTTGATGCACCTCTGAATCAACACAGTGCCGGATTCGCTCAGGGATGTCAGGCCGTCTGTGTTTTTGTCAACGATGATTTATCAAAGCCAGTGCTGGCAGAGCTGAGCGCTATGGGTGTGGGCATGGTTGCCTTGCGCTGTGCAGGCTTTAATAATGTTGACCTTGCCGCTGCCAGAGAGTTGGGGCTGCGGGTAGCAAGAGTTCCAGCCTATTCGCCTGAAGCCGTAGCCGAACATACAGTCGCCATGATCCTCTGTTTAAACCGCAAGTTACACAAAGCCTACAACAGAGTGCGGGATGATAACTTTGCACTGGATGGCTTGCTGGGGTTTAATCTGCACGGCAAAACTGCGGGTCTGATTGGCACAGGACGTATAGGTGTGGCTACCGCCAAAATACTGCTTGGTTTTGGCATGCGACTGCTGTGTTATGATATTAAAAAAGATCAAGATCTGGAGAAAGCGGGCGTCAGTTATGTGCCTTTAGAGCAGTTGTGGGCGCAGTCGGATATGATTAGTTTGCACTGCCCGCTCACCCCACAAACCCAGCATATCATCAACGACCACAGCCTGGCACAAATGAAAGATGGTGTCATGCTGATCAATACCAGCAGAGGTGGCTTGATCGATACCAAAGCTGTGATTAAAGCGCTGAAAAACCGGAAAATTGGTCACTTAGGCCTGGATGTCTACGAGCAGGAAGCGGATTTATTTTTTCAGGACTTATCAGGGCAACTGATTGACGACGAGGTGTTTAAACGCCTGCTGACCTTCCCTAATGTGTTGATCACCGGGCATCAGGCATTTTTCACTCAGGAAGCGTTGCAACAAATTTGTCAGGTCACCAGTGACAATCTGCTGGCATTTAAGGCCAACAGATTAATTGGCAACGAATTGTAATGGCAAAGGCGGGTTAAAAACCCGCCCCACAGTTTATTGTTTTAACTGACGCTCAAAAAACGCCGTAATGGTTTTATGCAAATGGGTTTGCACCGGCTGACCAAACATTGAATGTTTGCTGCCCGGATAATCCATGCTGTCGAACAATTTGCCCTGTTTTTGCAATTCAGAGTACAGCTTGGTGCTATGGGTAAAGAGCACGTTATCATCCGCCATACCATGATAAATCAGCAGGTTGCCCTGATAATCCTTGACGTAAGGGAAGACTGAACTCTGCTCGTAACCTACTTTATTTGTTGCAGGATGCCCCAGATAACGCTCCGTATAATGGGTGTCATACAAAGCCCAGTCCGTCACAGGGGCTCCGGCCACGCCAGCTTTAAAATAAGCACCGGCTTTAAACATCGCCATAATACTCATGTAACCGCCGTAGCTATGACCATAAATACCTATACGCTCAGCGTCAACATAAGGCAGGCTGCGCAGATACTCCACCCCGGTGATTTGATCCTCCAGCTCAACCACCGCCAGTTTTTTGTAGATGGGATCTTCAAAAGCTTTGCCTCTGTTTTCAGAGCCTCTGTTATCTAACTGGAACACGATGTAGCCGTTTTGTGCCAGGTACTGGAAATACAAGTCTCGTGCGCTCCAGCTATTGGTCACACGCTGTGCGCCTGGTCCGCCGTAAACACCAACGACCACTGGATATTTCTTACCTTTTTCAAGCACTGCAGGTTCAAACACCCGGTAATACAAAGTCTGGCCATCCTTAGCTTTTAACGTACCAAAACGGGGCTTTACCAGCTTCTGTTTGTACTGCGCCAATGGATGCGCCCCTGAGACGTCATTCGACTCCAGTACAGTCAGCACTTTGCCTTCAACACTTTTCAGCTCTACTTTAGTGGGTTGCAACACGCTGGAATAACTATCGATAAAACTCTGACCAGTTTCCGCCATCACCACAGCATGGGAATACCCGGTCTGAGTCAGCCTGCTGCTTTCCCCTCCTTGCACAGGTACTGCATAGAGGTGGCTTTCCAGCGGTGTATCTTTGCGGCCGGAGAAATAAATAATGCCTTGCTCTTCGTTGATGGCTTCAATTTTGTTGACGACCCAGTCGCCCTGAGTCAACTGTCGCACTAAAGTGCCATCCAGTTTGTACAAGTACAGATGCTTGTAACCGTCCCGCTCAGACGCCCAGACAAAATGCTGTTTATCTTTTAAGAAATGTAAATCATCATTTAAATTCAGCCAGGTTGGACTTTGCTCTTTCAGCAGCACTTTGGTAGTGCCGGACGGCAAGTCCACAGAGCGCAGTTCAAGTTGCTGCTGGTCACGGCTTTGCCACTGATAGGTCAGTACGGATGCAGACTTACTCCAGTTGACGCGGGCCAGGTAGATATCCTGCTCTTTACCCAAATCCAGCCATTGCACCGCGGCTTGTGGCACCGACACTACACCCAGTTTCACTTTGACGTTAGCTGTGCCGGTAAAAGGATAACGCTGAGTAAATAGCTTAATGTCGTCAGCATAAATTTCATTGCGAACAGCTTCAGCGACAGGTGATTCATCTATCTGGCTAAAGGCTATTTTGCTATCATCCGGAGCCCACCAGTACCCTGTCATCCGGCCCATTTCTTCCTGAGCGACAAATTCGGCCATACCATTTTTAATCAGGCCCCGCCCATCTGTAGTTAACTGAGTTTCTTTGCCTGATTTGAGGTCGAGCACAAAAATATTTTGCTCACGGATAAAAGAAACATACCGACCTTTGGGCGATATTTGTGCATCAGTTTCAAAGGCTTCTGTGTTGGTTAGCTTGCGCGATTTTTGGCTGGATAGGTCGTAATAATACAAGTCACCATTGAGTGGAAACAGCAAAGCTTTGCCATCTTTTGACCAGTTGTAGCTAACGATCCCGCTGGCGAATAAGCGTAAGCGCTCCCGTCTGGCTTTTTCCTCATCAGACAATTGCTCTGGGCCACTAAACAATTGATTTGAATCAACTAAAATACTGTGTTTACCTGTCTTAATCTGGTATTGCCACAGATCCAACTGATTGGCATCGGTTTCTTTACCTTTGAGGTAAGTGACACGACTGCCGTCTGGAGAAAAACTCAATGAACGAGGCGCTGTGCCGCTTAACGCGGGATCTGCAAACAAACGCTCCAGGGGTAAATTAGCGTCTGCCTGTGTTGTTGCAGCAAATAATACAGCGGCCAGTCCGGCCGGGGTCAGAAGTTTTTTCACTACGATAAATCCTTGGTTAAATGACACCTGCTATCTGAATCGACTTTGAGTAAAACAGCAAGTCAGATCGGATATTTTTCGGTTATTTGACGTTAATTTTTTAGAGAGATCTTTGTAAAGAACAGGCTCCAAGCCACGAAAGGCACCAGAACAGTGCGACAAATCACCAAAAAAGAGCGCTCAAGCGACAAAAAATCACGATAGACAAATCTGAACTTTTCAAATATGGTCATTACAGAGCTCGTAGATAAAAATGAGCCAAAACAAAAATCCAGATGAGAAGGCAACATCCATGAAGAAAGAATCAATCCACTACCATCCTGTTGCTGCCGCTATAAAAATCGCGTTATGCGGCAGTTTATTGTTTAGCACCTCATTACTGGCTCAGGAAACTCCTGATGCTGCAGAAAAAAAAGCCGAAGATGCGTCCGTTGAAAAAATAGCTGTTATAGGTGCTCGTGGTGCGCCACGCTCAGTCGGTGACTCAGCAGTTCCGGTCGACGTGATAGGTGGCGAAGAATTCTCAAAAACCGGCACCAGCGATATGGTCAGTTTAATGACAGCCGCAGTGCCCTCTTTTAACGTCAACGCTCAGCCTATCAATGATGCTTCAACCTTAATTCGTCCTGCAAACTTACGCGGCCTGCCACCAGACAGCACCCTGGTATTAGTCAATGGAAAAAGACGTCACCGTGCGGCGGTGATCACCTTTTTAGGCAGCGGTATATCGGACGGTTCACAAGGGCCGGATATTTCTGTTATTCCATCTATTGCATTAAAACAAGTTGAGATATTAAGAGATGGTGCGGCGGCGCAGTACGGCTCAGATGCCATAGCTGGTGTGATTAACTTTCGCTTAAAAGATGCGGCAGAAGGCGGCTCTTTTGAAGTCAAAAGCGGTCAGCATTATGAGGGGGACGGTGATTTACGTCAGGTGGCGGGTAACATAGGTTTACCTTTTACCGACAATGGTTTTGCCAATATCAGTGGTGAATTTAAACAAGCTGATCCAACCAGCCGTTCAGTACAGCGAGACGATGCAGCAGCCTCTGCTGCGGCTGGCAACCCTTTTATCGCAAACCCGGCTCAGGTGTGGGGTTCGCCCGAATTCAAACGTGACGCGAAAGTGTTTGCCAATATCGGCTTGGAGGTTGCCAAAGATCGGGAATTTTATTTATTCACCAACTGGGCAGAACGAGATGTGGAAGGTGGCTTCTACTACCGTCATCCAACCACTCGCAGCGGTGTCTACTCCAACGATGGTGGTGAAAGCCTGCTGATTGGTAATCTCGACGAAAGTTTAGGCGCTTGTCCTACTATTTCTGCAATGACGGGTGACGACATTCGTAACCATGCTGACATCCAAGCCGACGTCGATGCGCTGCCTGCCCATTGTTTCACTTATTACGGCCTGTTACCTGGCGGTTTTACCCCTAAATTTGGTGGTGTGGTGACTGACACCGCCATCGCCTCGGGTGTAAAAGGAGAACTGGAATCAGGTTGGGCTTTTGACGCCAGCATGTCGATTGGCCGCAGTGAAGTCGAGTTTTATATCAACAATACGCTGAACCCATCGTTAGGCCCTGATACACCACGCTCATTTAAACCGGGCAAATATGTTCAACTGGAAAAAGCTGCGAACTTAGATTTCAATAAACCCTTTGATATAGACGGTCTGCCATATCCACTGAATGTCGCCGGTGGTGTGGAATATCGCGATGAAACCTTTGAAATTTATGCTGGCGATGCCGCCTCTTTTGAAGTGGGTCCTTTGGCCTCACAAGGTTTTGGCATAGGTTCAAACGGCTTTCCAGGCTTCAAGCCTGAGGATGCGGGCTCTTTTAACCGTTACAGCTATGCAGCGTATACTGAGTTAGGTGCTGAGTTCAGCGATAACTTCCGTATGGACTTTGCACTGCGCTTCGAAGATTTTGAAGACTTTGGTGATACTACAAATGGCAAAATAACGGCACGTTATCAGGCTACAGATGAAATTGCCTTCCGCTCTGCGGTCAGCACAGGCTTCCGTGCACCCACGGTAGGCCAAAGTCGTGTTCGTAACGTCACCACCTCTTTTAGCCCTGAAGGCTTAGTGGATACCGCAACTTTACCACCGGACCACCCAATATCACTGCAAAAAGGCGGCAAACCTTTAACACCTGAAGAGTCGAAAAACTTCTCTGTTGGTACAGTGCTGGAAGTGAGCGACTGGTATATCACGTTGGATTATTTCCATATTAAAGTGGAAGATCGCATCAGTCAGACCTCTTCTTTGGAGCTTACAGCAGAGGATATCGAAGAGTTGCTGGCATTAGGTGTTAAGGATGCAAGCAGCTTTAGCAGTGTTAAGTATTTCACCAATGACTTTGACACGACCACTCAGGGTTTAGACTTAGTTGCCAACTACGGATTTGATCTGTGGAACGGCCGTACTACTCTGGCTTTTGCCTATAACTGGACTGACACTAATGTCGATCGTATCAGCGAGTATCTGATCGATGGTGAGTTAACAACCAATATCAGCGATGCGAAAAAAGAGCAGCTGGAACGTGGTTTACCTCGGGTTCGTGGCAGCTTTACTGTCAATCAAAACTACGGAGACTGGAAGGGCTATATCCGCTTTAACCACTTCGGTTCATTTTACGAAGATCACTTGGACAATGGCGTCTTACTTGAAGCGGATGGTGGTATCCCAATCGAGGTAGGTTCTGCAGTGACAACAGATGTAGAAGTCAGTTACAGCATCAGCGACAGCTATGAGATCAGCGTAGGCGCGCAAAACCTGTTTGACGAATACCCAGATGAACATAAATGGCAAGGTATCGCTGGTTCTAAATACCCAACGACTGCAGTTATGGGCATTAACGGCGGCTTTTACTACGTTCGGTTAAACTATAACTTCTGATAGACCAAAATAAAGCCAAAAGCCCGGTTTCAAAACCGGGCTTTTTTATTTGCGGATCTGGTACGACCATGGCAAAGTGCAATCAGGTTTGGCCACTAAAGATAGATGATGGAACTCGTCCCCTGGAATTATCCGACCCACTATGGTTTTACATTACGTGGATTTTATACGCCGCCAACAGGTAAAGCCGTACTGCATGTTCTGCACGGCAATGGCTATTGCAGCCGGATGTATCAGCCTTTTTTAGCACAGCTCCTTCCCCACTTTGATTTATTTTTATCCGACGCACAGGGTCATGGCGACAGCGATCATGGCGGCGCTTTTATCGGTTGGAATCAAAGCGCAGATCTGGCGCTTGAGGCCTGGCTTGCTCATAAGCAGTTATTTGCGACTGTACCTTGCTATGGAGTGGGCCATAGTTTTGGCGGCGTATTAACAGCACTGATCAACAGTAAAACCTCCAGTCCCTTTGATGCTGTGGTATTACTTGACCCTGTGTTATTTACCCCCGGCATGCTGACACTAATGCATACCTTGGACTGGCTTGGTTTATATAAAAAGAATCCAATGGCGAAAAAAGCCCTAAATCGACGCCAACATTGGCCAGATCAAGATTCTGCCTACAACTACCTGCACCAAAGAGGAATGTTTAAAAACTGGCAAGATGAAGCGCTAGCCAGTTATATCGAGCATGCGTTACAACATACCCAGCAGGGGTTGACCTTAAAATGTAAGGCACAACGCGAAGCCGAAATCTTTGCCTCTTATCCAAAACAGTTGTGGAAACAGCTTCAGCAGCCCTGTAGTCCAACTCTGCTGATCCATGGTGATAACACCTATCCCTTTGTCAGTAAATCAGCGAAAAAATGGTGCAAGTTAAATCATGCTATTCAGCTACTTGAGGTGAAAGGCGGCCATTGTTTTATGCAGGAAAATCCAAAAGACAGCGCGTCTATGGTTTTTCACTTTCTGCAGCAGCAAGCGAAAGAATAAAATATGACAATTTTTAATCAGTAATACCATTCGACTGTCCGCGTAGTTGCTTTATAATGGCGCCAATTTTCTTGGGATCCAGATACATATGAAGCAAAGTTTTATTTTAAGCGCTTTAGTCCTGGCTTTGGCTGGTTGTAGCCAGTTACCAGAGCAAGCGCCAGCCCCAATCAGTGAAGTCAGCGAGCCAGTGGTGGTGGTTGAGCCAGAGCTGGTTGAGAATGAAGTGTTAAACGATCATGTGGCTCAAGCCCAGGCTACTGATTTTGGTCATATTTTTATTGATCGCGATATGAGTTTTATCGGTACTTTACCTTGTGAAGGTTGTCCCGGTGTGAAGTATCACGTCAATTTGTTTCAAGACGGCAAGTTTGAAGCCCGGCAGGAATTTATTGATCGTCATGAAGTGAATCTGGTGAAAGGCACCTGGTTGTTGGAAGGTCGGGTGATCCACTTGATGTCTCAGCAAACTAAAATTCCGTCTTTCCAGTTTGTCAGCAATAACAAAGTAGTGTTATTGGATGAAGCCGGTAAACCCGTCATCTCCAAAGATAACTATGAATTAGTACGCTCCAATAACTTTGTGAAATTGGATACCAGCATGCAAATGTTGGGGATGTACCAGGTTATTGATAACAACGCAGTGTTTACCTCGTGCACCAGTGGGGAAAAACTAACTATAGCCATGACTCAACATCATATTCCCATGCTGCGTAGTTATCAGACAGATAAAAATCTGAATGGCAAGCCCGTGATCGCCACTATGATTGCACGTCAGAGTCAAAAAGAAGACAAGATGTTGTTCGTTGAAAAATTTGAGCAGTTTTGGCCGGGCGCTACCTGTCCTGACACACTGAATATTGCCAAAGTGCAAGGAATTGTCTGGCGGGTAGAACGGGTGAAGTTTATCCAGGTACCACAGCAGTACAACTTACGTATGCTGTTTAACGACAATGCTAAATTGTACGGATTTTCAGGTTGTAACGTGTTTAACGCCAGCTACAGCCAAAGCTCTAACTTGTTGAAAGTGAACCCTTTGGTCAGCACCAAAAAGTATTGTGCTCAGAGTAACTACTATGAGTCAAACTTTACCCAACATTTGCAAATGGCTGATCGCATTGAATTAAATGGCGATAAGTTACAGTTATTCCACAATAATGAAGTGGTTGTGGAAATGAAACCTGCGTTAAATTAATCCTTTCTGATGCCTTTGTGATGTTGTTCGATGTCACAAAGGCTCTGTTTTTGTTGTATTTTTTTCTTCTATTAATGCTTGCTGATTTCTGTCTGTATCCAACTGTATAGCAAACTCACAATGATCCTGTTGTAGCCAGAATAATGTATTGATCAGTCGTCTTCGTTGTCTCCACTGCCCTTTTCTGTAGTTCAGACCAGCCCTTGCGCTTAAAGTTAAGCTTGGATTACCGCCAAGTAAGGCGTTTAGTAACCGGCTTAAGGCGATAAATACATTGTTGCTGTAGTTGCGTAGTTTGCCTGACATCAGTTGACCTTGAGATTGTATATCTGTTTGAATTGGAATACTTTTGCATGAATCTAAGTAGGGTGCAATCGCCGCAAGTATTGCGCCTGTGGGTAAGAGTTGGTTAGTTTAAAAGCAGATGTGTTCTGAATTCGGGCGCGGTGAACTACATTATTGCGGGCGGTCATGCGATAGCAGAACCTCTTGTCCGGCCGCTTGCAGAGCGCGCGGCGTGAAACAGGCGTGACGCCAAACTGTTTGCGTCCCGTTTTTCCTGTTTCACCCTGGCGACCGCCTGTGGCAACGCAAATAAAAAACCCCGCTCAGTGAGCGGGGTTCTGTATTTGGGAGCCTGGCGGTGAACTACAGTGCTCGCCCCATCCTGGGTCTCGTCCCTGCGGGACCCGCCGTTGGCGGTCCAAAAACGTTCCTGACGTTTTTGTCGCATGGGGATGCCCTGCTCGAATGGTCCACCACTAAATTCACAGAAGCAAAAAGGCCCAGTCGTTAGACTGGGCCCTTTGGCTTATTTGGGAGCCTGGCGGTGAACTACTCTCGCATGGCATCTGCCACACTACCATCGTCGCGGCTGCGTTTCACTTCTGAGTTCGGAATGGATTCAGGTGGTTCCACAGCGCTATTGCCACCAGGCAAAAACTGTTTTTATGTCTTTAACAAGCAAGCTCGATAGAATTCTGTATCACACCACACACAAACACCTTGGGCGTTGTATGGTTAAGCCTCTCGGGCAATTAGTATGAGTTAGCTTAACGTGTCACCACGCTTCCACACCTCACCTATCAACGTTGTGGTCTCCAACGACCCTTATGTGTACTCAAGGTACAAGGGATGACTCATCTTTTGGCCGGCTTCCCGCTTAGATGCTTTCAGCGGTTATCCGTTCCGAACATAGCTACCGGGCAGTGCCATTGGCATGACAACCCGAACACCAGCGGTTCGTTCACTCCGGTCCTC
>NZ_LAVS01000027.1 GCF_000986865.1 Rheinheimera mesophila | reverse complement strand
CAGGCCACGTGCGGGGTGACAATCAGGTTAGGCAAGTTGTGATGAAGCAAGGGATGATCAACAGGTGGCGGTTCGCTACTTAACACGTCCAAGGCAGCTCCGGCCAGCCTGCCTTTCGCTAACGCGTCTGCTAAGGCGATTTCATCAATCAAGCCGCCCCGGGCTGTGTTGATCAAGAGTGCCTGAGGTTTCATCCAACTTAAGGTGTTCGCATTGATAAGCTGCGCCGTGCTGTCTGTCAAAGGGCAATGCAACGACAGTACATCGGCCTGACGCAAGGCATCTTCAAACCCGGTTCTGCCGGGACGGATCTGTCTCGCTCCAGGTCGTTCTGCAATCAGAACTGTCATCCCAAAAGCCTCGGCCAGGCGAGCTGTCGCCTGACCTAAATCCCCATACCCCAGCACTGTCATCGTCTTCCCCGCCAGCTCTTCTATCGGCTGCAAATGCAGGCAAAATTGTGAGCTTCGACTCCAAAGCTCCTGCTGTACGGCCTGATGATAGCTCTGAATATGGTTGGTCAGTTGCAGCAATAAAGCAAAAACCTGCTGTGGAACCGCAGTCCCGGCATAACCCTGCACGTTACACACCACTATGCCCGCCGCTTTTGCTGCGGTTAAATCAACCATATTCACTCCGGTCGCAGCCACCAGAATACAACGTAGTTGCGGCAGGGCAGCTATGGCTTTGGCATCGAGCGTAACTTTATTGCTGATCAGCACCTGTGCGCCGCTGGCGTGCTGCTGTAATTGCTCTGCTGAGGTCTGTGGGTACAAAGTTAAACTGACGTCAGCCAGATGCAGTGGACTTAAATCGGTTTCAGCCAAGGTGGCTGCGTCAAGAAAAACTACCTGAGTGGTCATCAGCGATACACTACATCTTTGTACATAGGAGCTAACATTGCCAGAAATTCATTCTGTGCTTCGATGGATACCTTTTGTTGTTGCATGGCACTGATTAAATGGTTGACCAGGGCGTCAAAATGCGCCTGAGTGATTTGAAATCCTGTATGGCTTTCTTGCATTGATGCCCCCGTGTATCTACAGGGCCCACCTGCAAGTTCACAAAACTGCTCGATCAACAGACGGCGAAATCTCGGGATATCAGTGTCAGCAAAATGATGCACTATGCTGGGGTCCTGTTCGATGCCGGATAAAACTCCATCGACGATGTTTTCAACGCCGGTTTCCCCTCCCAAACGTTGATACAAGGTCGTTTCAGGACTGTGTTGGCATGCAGCTAATGCCAGGGTCGTGACAAACAACAGATACTTCACCATGTGCCCTCCACTGATAAATAAAAGCCAGTTTGTTCAGTGAGACCGGCAATGTCACCTAAATCGACATAACCCAGCACCACGGATGCGTTTTTATTAATAAACCAGGCTGCAAACAGATCGCGCCAGTGCTGTTCGTCAGCAAAACCAAGCTGATTTGGTTTTTGTTTGAACTCAGTACCCAGCGCCAGATTGTAGTTGAGCAACAACACCGCCGAGCTTTCAAACATCAGTTTACGTTCCACGCCAGCCCCACCAAAGCCCAATAGACCTGTTTGATGTGCATCCGTCGAGCGAATCGTTGCATTGAGTAGCAGATTGCGCCCGGCTATGGCGTCAAAAAATACTTTGCTGGCAGCCAGATACAGCTCATAGCCCGAATCATCTTTGGCTCCGACTGCCGCAGGCAAAGCAAAATCACGATTTTTCTTCCACTGAGCGCCTATGCTCAGTTGTGGCAGGCTGGTGTAGAGCAGTTCGCCCGCTATTTTGTATTTGATGCCAATAATATCCTGCCGTAGTTCACCACCTATGCTATCCAGAGCAAAATTTTGCCTGGCGAAAGACAGTTCCCATTGGTTGTTAAAACTGGCACCGAATCCCAGACTTTCCAGTGTAAAATCATCGACACCAACCCGGCTGGCAAAGGTATTGAGCGACCATTCGTCACTGCTACTGTAGCCGTTGATGGTGGCCCAGGGCACTATACCTCCGCCCGAATTCCCCTCGACAGTGGTTGCGCCCCCTGTCGCTATGACTTTTGAGCCGGCCATCAGGCTGCTACTGACCATCAGCAAACAAAGGCTGCATAAGATTAAATTCATGAAGTGCTCTCTTGCTCAAACCATTCAGGACTTTTTTCAGAAAATTGCTGAAGCCATTCACTGAACAGTTCTGAGGTTAAAGGTTTCGAAAAAAAGTAACCTTGTACAGTATCGCATTGATACTGTTGTAACTTTGCCAATCCAGCCAGATTTTCTAAGCCTTCGGCTGTCACTTTAAGGCCTAAACTGTGAGCCAGTTGGGTGGTGGCGCTGACGATCAGCGCATCATCCTGATTATGTTCGATGTCTTTAATAAAAGCTCTGTCAATTTTGACTTCGTGCACAGGCAACTGTTTTAAATAAGCCAATGACGACTGACCCGTACCAAAGTCGTCAATCGCCAGCTCAATCCCCATATTCCGCAGCCGGGTTAAAATCTGGATCACTTGTTTTGGATCCTGCATCACTGCACCCTCAGTGACCTCCAACGCCAGAACGGACGCGGGCAGATGATGGAGCTTTAACAGTGCAGCTATGTCGTCAGGCAGTTGTGGGTTAGTCAGATCATGGGCCGACAGATTGACTGCCACTTTAATGGTTTTATTCTGCCGGTACCACACCGACAGTTGTGCTATCACAGTGCTGAGCATCCATTCAGTGACCAAGGCTATAGTGCCTGCGTGCTCCGCTAATTGAATAAACTCGTCCGGCGGTACAAATCCCAACTCCGGATGCACCCAGCGGATCAGCGCTTCTGCTGAGCAACAAGACTGTTGTTGCAAATCCACTTTGGGCTGGTACACCACAAAGAGTTGGTTTTGCTGCAAGGCCGCAGGTAAATCACGCAAAATGGTCAGTTCACGCTGATGGCTTTCATCCTGGCCTTGTTGATAAAAAGCCACCAGACCGGGTTGGTCTTTGGCGTGATTGAGCGCAATATCAAGCCGCCGTATGGCGTCATTAGCATGAACACTGCCGGGGCTGATATTGTAAGCGCCGATGGAGACTTTTAAGCTTAATGCTGAGTCCGCCAATAAGTAGCCGGAATGCAGTTGTTGTTTTAACTGTTCCAACTGTGCTGCGGAAAAATGCTGGTTATACAACAACAGAAATTCATCTCCCCCCAGCCGTGCCGCTAATACAGGCGGGGGGCTGAGCTGCTGCAGGCGCTGCGCCATTTGCTGTAATAACGAGTCGCCGTTGGCGAATCCCAAGGCATCATTGATATGGCGAAAGTTTTTGATATTGAGCAATAACAAGCCCACATCTGTCGATGGCAGTAGATCTGCCAGTTTGCGTTCAGCCGCGCCCCGGTTTTTCAACCCGGTCAGAGAGTCATGTTCGGCCTGATACAGCAGTTCGGCTTCACGGCTACGAATATCCTGTTGCATCTTTTGTAAGGTATGACCTAACAAACCAATTTCACCTTTAGCGGCCGGCAAGGCGGCAGTAGTGTGGCCCTGGCCTATCTGACTGGCGAAATTCGACAACAGACGCAGAGGCTGAGTGATACTGCGTGCGATGACAAAAGCCAGTATCAACGCCAGCGTTAAGCTTAAACCAAAAATAGCCAGTAGTTGTTGCCGGATTTCCTGGTAACTTTCCTGCCAGCGTGAACTAGGATAATGCAACACAGCCCACAGCAGGTGTTGCTTATCTAATGGCAATGCCAGAGATAAAAACTGATCATCATTGGTACTAAAGGGTTGCTGCCGGGTTTCTATCAGGCTCGGCAAGAGTGGTAACAAACTTTGCTGGGTATGCAGGTCCAGGGTGGAATGCAGCGTTTGATTCCCTCTGTCACTGTTGGTGGTAAAACTGATATCCAGATCCGTGATGCCTTTGATTTGTTGTGCAAGTTGCTGATTTAAAGTAAATCCCATGCCAACCCAGGCTATGGTTTGAGGGGCTTTAACCGGTACTAACACAAACTGATAAGAGTGGCCTGCCAGCACCAGAATGTCATTGACTGTACCGGACTGCTTGCCTTTACTTTGCAGAAATACTGGTTTCACATCGTCATTATTCAGCTCTGCACTGGTGCTGGCTAGCAAATCTCCCGCAGGCGATAACAGCAAGACTAAATCTGCGTTCACTCTGCTGCCATGATTTTCCAGCACAGACAAGATCGTCTCCTGTTCCGCCGTTGCGACAGCACGTCTGAATCCGAAGTCGCTGGCTAAGATACTGACGGAGCTGGTGAGCTGACTGGCTCTGGTATCCAGTGCCTGCAAAAATACATTGGTAGCGACTTTAAGCACTTGTTGTGCTTGCTGCTCACTGTCCTTTTTCATGGTATTTAAAGTGGCCAGACCGCTGGCTAATGCCAGAATAGTCAGCAAACTGAGAAGCGAAACAACCAATCTGCTACGTAATGAATCGAACATTTGACCTCGTTGTGGCAGCAGCATCTGAATGCTGTCATAGTAGATAAAACCAATATTCTGAGCCGCGCAACAGGGCTCGCTCAACTAGCATAAGTCAAAAGCGAAGGTCTGGATATGTGTTTTAAAACCTTAGCAATAAGTCGGTTTGCACTCAACTCCAAAGCGTCAGAACTCATGAAAAACCTGATTATTCAAATTCATCCTTTGACTTTCGAGCCGAGACAACTGCCACAAAGGAGCTGTGTATGAGGGCAAAATGGCTACCAGCGCTAGTGCTCCTGTTGTGCAGCGCACTATGTTTTTCGGCCCCGGCTGATCATCCTGCTCCGTTACCCTGCGCCAAAGTGAAAAACCGTCCTTGTATTGCTTTAGTGCTTGGCGGCGGAGGCGCAAGGGGCGGCGCTCATCTGGGCGTGATTCGTCAGTTGGAGCAACAGGCTATCCCTGTCGACTTAATTGTTGGTACCAGTATCGGTGCTTTTATCGGCGGACTTTATGCTCTGGGTCACAGTCCGGATGAGATCCAGCGTATTCTTGAGCAACTGGAATGGAGTACTGGGTTTCGCGACAAGGTGCACCGGGATGAAATGCCCGTGCGGCGCAAACAACAGCAAGACGACTATCCGATCCGTTTGGGGTTAGGTCTGGACAGTTCCGGCGTTAAAATTCCAAAAGGGGTGCTGTTAGGTCAGGCCATGGCCGAGCTGATTTTAGAGGCCTATGGTCCCGTATTAAATTACAGCCATTTTGACCAGTTGCCCATTCCTTTTCGGGCTGTTGCTGCGGATCTGACCAACAGAGACACTGTGGTAATGAGTCAGGGCAGTTTGTTACAAGCTGTGCAAGCTTCGATGTCTATTCCTGGAGTTGTCAGACCTATGGAGCTGAACGGTCGTGTGTTAGTCGATGGCGGTGTTGCCAACAACTTACCTGTCAGCGTAGCAAAACAGCTAGGGGCTGACCGAGTGATCGCTGTGGCTATTGACGCACCGCTGTTGAACAAAGATCAGTTAGACTCTGCGTTTGCTGTCACAGACCAACTGACTAATTTTTTGGTGCGTCAGGTGGTGGAGCAACAAATCGCGTTGTTAGGGCCGCAGGACCTGTTGATCAGCCCTGACGTATCGCAGATAGGCACTTTAGATTTTGCGAAGTTACCGCAGTCTGTAAAAGCAGGTGCAGCCAGTGCACAGCGGCAACGTGCTGCGCTGGCTGATTTCTCCTATCCTGAGCAGTATCCACAATGGCTGGCAGCACACAGGGCGGAACAGGAACTGAGTATCGAAGTTGACCGGATTGAGCTGGATAACCAAAGTTTATTGTCCGATCAGGTGCTGTTGCAGCGTCTTGCGCTGAAAGAACACCAAAAGTACGACAGCAAAAAGCTGAAGGAGGGGCTGCGCCAGGTTTACGGTGTTGATACGCTGGAAAGAGCCTCTGTGCAACTGGAAAAAAATGAACAGGGTGAAAACACGCTGTTAAAGGTACGGGCTGTAGAAAAGAGTTGGGGACCGGGCTATCTGAATTTTCGTTTTACTATGGAAGATGACTTTCGTAATAACAGATACTACCAATTGGCGGGCTCCTATACTTATACCAATATCTCTGAGCTTGGCGCTGAGCTGCATAATGAATTAGCGCTGGGGACGGACAAACTGATCAGTTCAGAGTTGTATTGGCCGGTGTTTACTCCGGCTACTTTTCTCAGTGCCCAGGTTCAGCGCGAAACCACTATTTTATCGCTGGAGGATACCCAGGGCTTATCGTTAGGCGATTTAGCCAACAGAGAAACTGCCCTGACAGCCAGAGCTGGCTGGAATATTTCAGATCATGCCAGATTGACTTCAGGCTGGACCGACAGGAATGGCTATTTTCGTATCCCAGGTTCAGGGGTTGCAGATTTAGGCTTTAGCCGACTGGGATATGAGCGGCAGGGGCCGTTACTGGATTTGGTGTGGGACAGACTGGATAACCCGGTGTTTCCCAGCCGCGGTTTTCGCATCAGTGCAAATTGGCAATGGCTGGACGATACCGCTTTTGGACGGACAGAGCGTAGCCGCAGCCACTCGGTAGAGGTCCAGGCTGCACGCAGTTTATCTGAGCGGCATATTCTGCGGACACGTTGGCGTTTTGAGCAGTACAAGCCTGGAGATCCAGAGGCCGCTGTTGAGCAGTTTTCGCTCGGTGGTTTGTTAAATTTATCTGGTTATCCAAAAAATTATTTATTTGGCAGTGAGATAAAATTTGGCAGTCTGGTGTATCTGTACAAAATGAGTGAAGACAGATTCAGCGTCGTTAATTCGCCCTTTTATTTGGGGCTCTCTTTGGAGAGAGGTCAGGTGCAGGGTAATCTGATCCAGGTCGAGACTCTTGCCAACGAAACTGACTGGATATGGGCCAGCAGTCTGTTTGCAGGTTGGGACAGTCCTTTTGGTGCAGTGTATATGGGATATGGCAGAGCTGAGGATGACATTCAGGGGAGCGCCGACAGATATTACTTATCCCTTGGGCAGAATTTTTAACTTCGGGTACAGCTATGCACGCTTTCTTTGCTTTATTGTTGATCCTTTGCTGTAGTTTTGCTTCTGTCGCATCACAGAGCAAAGCGCCTTTATTGGTTGGTTTGAGTCAAAATTCAGTGCCGCAAAAACAAGGCAATACCATTCAGTTTGAAACTGAATTATTCCGCCAATTGTTAGCTGAGTTAGGTTATCAGGCTGAGTTTATTGCTGCGCCTCATGCCAGATTGACCCGCATGTTACAAAATAAGCAGTTGGATATGGCGGCAAGGCAGGGAGGGGAGCCTGTAGCCGGATTATTTTACAGCCAACCTTATCTCGAGTTTCACAATCTGGTTTTTGCTTTATCTGATTTTCCCGATCAATTGCACAGCCTGCAGGATATGAGTCGCTACTCTGTGGCCAGTTTTCAGAATGCCAGCAAAATTCTGGGCTCTGAATTCGCGCAGGCGATGAAAACGGCTGTCTCTTTTCGTGAGGTCGTGGATCACGATCAGGCGATAGAGATGTTGCAGCAGCGACGGATAGAATTGCTGGTGCTGGATAAGATCACGTTTTACCGGCGCTGGGCTGAAAAAGGGTTCAAGCCGCATCAGGTCCGCAGCTTTGACTTATTTCCCAAAGCTAAACATCATATTGGTTTTACCGATGCAAAGTTGCAGCGACAAGTTAGTCAGTTGTTACAACAATGGCAGGATTCCGGCCGGGTTGCTGAGTTACAGCAACAAACCCGGCAGCAGAATCAGTCGCTAAATTAACTTTGATCTTCAGTCAGCTTTTTTGCGCCTTCTTTGACGAGCTGCTCTTTTTGTTTTTGCAGCATGTCCAACTGCGCTTTTTCGGCATCTGTCAGCTCACCTTCTTTATTGGCAAGTGCTTCGATTTTTTCTTCTATCTCCTCCAGTTTTTTCCGGTCAACCCTCATTTTGGCATCCAGCACCTGCTGCATTAATTTTGCCAGCCGGTCTGTATCTTTCAGCTCATTATTTTTTTCTTTGTTTTGTTGGCTCGTCTCCCCCGACATGGAGTCAGTGTTTGTTTTCGCTATCTGCTGGTAAGTGGGATCCGCTTCCTGCCTGCCACCGGATAAACTGACTTTATCTGCATAGGGGTCATCCATCTCTGTTTTATCGCGGCCAAAAGAGGGGGCTTTAAGCCATTGACCGTCCAGCGTCAGAGTCGAGGGTAAAGCTGAAATAGTGAACATAGGGATCTCCTGAGCATGATGCGAGGGCCTTCTGACTTGGCCTGTTGCAGCAAAAGGAGCAAATTTGGTGCCACAGTGATTGTGGTTAAAAACGCAGCAGATAGTGCAATAACGGCAGCGGATGCGGCAAAAACAGGCCGTTTTTTACATGTTTTTACATTTGCGTTGCCGCTTGAGCGCGGCCTGCGGTTACAGAGGACTGCAACTGAATTGGCGCTGATACTGACGCGGACTAATACCCAGTTGTTTTTGGAATTGCTGGCGCAGGTTCAAGGGCGAGCCAAAACCAGTCAGATCGGCAATCTGCTCCAGCGAATGCTGACCCTGCTCCAAATAATGCTGCACCAATTGTAACCTTTGTTGTAACAGCCACTGCAATGGGCTTAAGCCGGTGCTGGCTTTAAAGTGCCTATCAAAGCTACGTCTGGACATGCCCGCTTTATCGGCCAGTTGTTCTACTGCTAAAGGCTGATGCAAATGCAGTAAAGCCCAATCCATAGTCGCGCTGAGTAAATTAGTTTTTTTCTGCATAGGCTGAGCGACAAATTGGGCTTGTCCACCCTGACGATGCGCTGAAATGACCGCCCTTTTTGCCACCTGATTGGCAATGTCAAAGCCAAAATCGCGACGTATCACGGCCAGGCCCAAATCCAAAGCCGCCGCACTGCCGGCTGAACAGCCAATCTGACCATCAAAACAATACAGTACATTTTGCTGATAGCGACTGTCCGGATAACGGCGTTGAAACTCATCTGCATAGCGCCAGTGTGTGGTCGCCGCTTTGTCTTTGAGCAGACCAAGTTCCGCTAATAAAAATGCGCCAGAACAAAAGGAAATCAACCGGGCTCCGCGCTGATAAGCCGCCAGTAACTGTTCACGTAAAGCGTCGGATGGGCGCGGCTCGGAGACGGACCAGTTGGGGATCAGTATTGTGTCATATCGGCTTAGATCCGCAATTTGCGGTACTAATAATTGTAGGCCCCCAGTGGCGACTAAAGGCCCGGCGGCAAAGCTGACGATATCCGTCTGGTACCAGTGAGGGTATTCAGGCCGGCTTAAAGCAAACAGCTCAGAGGCACAACCCAACTCAAAGCTGGCGACAACTGGGCCTAATAAAATTGCAACGTGATGCATCCTTGTGCTCCGCTTCGTCTTAAACGACAGATTTGGCTTAATACTAATTTATTGTGTCTTTTAAGCCAATGGTGAGAGAGAGTAAAGCACAGTACAGTAGGGCTGAACTTGATTGACGTTAGCAAAGCATCTACATCAGACAGGAGCATCTTTATGTCATCTATGGTATCCAGACCCACAGCAGCAGAGGCAGAACAGGCTATGGCTCACTTTAGTTCTTTATTGCAGTTTGAAACCGATTGCTGGGATGTACATCATGCCATCAGCAACAACAGGCAGGATTTTGTGCTGTTGGATGTGCGGGGAGAAACGGCTTATGCTCAGGGCCATCTGCCGGCGGCTGTCTCTTTACCACACAGCCGAATTTCTGCTGACAGTCTGGCCGGATATCCGGCGGACACTCTGTTCGTTGTGTACTGTGCCGGACCTCACTGTAATGGTGCCGACAAAGCCGCACTGAAACTGGCACAGTTGCAAAGACCAGTGAAAAAAATGATCGGCGGAATCACAGGTTGGCTGGATGAAGGTTTTGAATTAACCCGTTAAAGAGAGCCAGTACAGCAAATGACAAAGAACCACCACAGTCGTCAGATGGTTTCTTAATCTGTTATAGGCCGGTGAATAATCAAGCTGGCTGCTCTGTGTGTATTCAAACAGGCGCAAGGCGATAAAAGCTGCAGCCAGCACCAGCAGTTGCTGCTTGGGTAACAGCAGGCTGCTAAACCAGCCTGCTAAGGCAAAACTGACCACCCAGAGTGGAAACAGCTTGCCGGAGTGTTGATAAAGCACAGGCCAGAGCACTCCTGCCATAAAGGCCAGAATGATCTGACTGTAACTTTGAAAGGCGGTAAACGAAGCTGGAAAAGTCATAAGCTGTGGCCAGAGCTGCAGGCAGGTCAAACCGATAAACGGCACCAGGCCAGCGTAACCTAAAATATGGATCAGAGGCATAACAGTACGTCATTCAGAATCATGACTAGCAATACGCAGCTCAGCAGGTTCTGGATGAATAGCGAAAAAAAAGAGGGAGAACCACCAGGGTTTCCCTCACAAAAATCCAGGACAATCCAGAGAGTTAAAGCATCAATTTTATCCCAGGTTAGCCAGGCGGCAGTAGTGTTGCAGCTTCAGATAACAGGGATAGAGACAGGGTCTGCACTTAACTGGGTGTTAGTATGCGGTCCTTCCGTGGCATATTTATGACAACTTGATAAAGCTTTCGCGACACTTGCCAAGTGCAGTGCTTTACGGTTGACTGTGAGGGAGCTACCTGGTCAGGTCTGGAGTCGTAGATGTTAAAAAAATACCTGCAGCAAATTCGTCAGGGCAAGCCTGTGCATTATGGTCGTATGCTGGAGTTGCTACCACCGCTGTTTTATCAGAAGAAGTCGGAGATTTTTAAAGTACGGCAGTTAGGGTCTGGTCGCTGGCAGGTCAGTATTTTGTCTGAGGCTTTATTTCAACAGTTGGAGCAGCAGGCGCTGCAGCCCGCTTCCCGCAAAGAGGCGGCCCAGCTCGGAGATTCACATCAGGTCAATACCTCTTTTGGTTATCAGTTGGTGTATCACCAGCTCTGTCGAAACCGTCAACCTGAAGTTGTAGTGCTCGATGGCACTGATACATTCCAAAGCTACCAACCAAAACCCAGCTTATTGCTGATTGAAAACGAAGAATGTTTTTTTCGTTACCCTGAACTACTTCCTGTTTGCGGTCAGATGCTGGCGCTGGAATTTTCTCTGCAGAACACAGACATAGGTTTTGCCTCTGGCAGTAAAGCGAGTTCAGCCTTGCTGATGCCTTTTTATCACCAGTATCAACAGATTTATTGTGCCTTTGATTTTGATGCCGCTGCACTGGAGTTGTTTGATCTGTTAAAGCAGCGGTTAGGCGACAAACTACTCTTTGTAACCCCGGCCGATTTCAGTCTCTGGCAAGGCTTATTTAACAACAAGCCTAAGCACCCGAACCACCTTGCCAAGGCGCTGGAGTTAGCCGAGAAACATCATTTTTATGCGTTACTGGAGGTATTGCAGCGCAAAGGTTGTTTCTTAGAGCAAGAAGCCTTATTAAACAACTAACCCGGCTGTTCAGCGTTTGCTGCAGAAAATCTGATATTGGTTGGAGTGGGGGCAAACCAGGCAAAGGAGCGGGCATACCAGCCCCTGTGCCTGGATTTAGGGTCAGGATGACTGTTTTTTGTCTTCCGATCTTTGCAAACGTTGAAATAGCCAGCCGAGCAATACCAGACTTAAACCTAAGCCGATAAAAGACAAAGCCCTGAGTACTCCTGTTAAGTCGTTCAAATCCACCACAAAAACTTTCAGTACCACCAGACTCAGCAATGCAAAGCCTGCTTTACGCGCCGTGCCTCTGTCTCGCCATTGCGCCAGTAACACAGTCGCGATGGCCAGAGTTAAAAACACCAGTGAATAGCTGTATTGTTCTGCCACAGAGGTCGGCAGACTGAGCAGTATCTGCCCCTGTTGCCAGTAATGCCGGATAGCCCCGGTCAGGTAGAGGAAGCCGCAGAGCAACGCGGCGTAGCTGGCTGCTTGCTTTAAACGCGGTTGAAGTGGCTGGCGACTGAATGCCCAAAACAGCACTGCGGGTAAGCCCCATAGCAGTAATAACACATTCAGCACGGGGAAAGAACCCAGAGACTGTGCTTGCCAGAATGGATTATCCGCCATACTGAGTTGTAGATGAGCCAGCCCTGCCAGCGTCACTAAAACGACGGCCGCGGCGCGATAAAGTACTGCTGTGCGACCGGCTTGGTTACTGCGCCATTGGTACACCCAGGCCATCAGCAACCAGTTAAAGGCCTGCACAGTCAGAGTGATAAAATTCATCTCGGTAAAATCAACCACACCCTCATTCAGCCAGTATTGGGTTTGCACTGTGATAAATACGGCCATCAGGTGCAATAAAGCGCCTTCCAGATAACTTCGCAGCGGGCTGGAAAAGTGCAAATACCAACTCAGCCCAAAGCAGAGCAGAGCCACAGGATAGACCACAAAAGACCAGTGCAGACCCACCAATAGCACGGTTTCATAATGACCGAGCAGAGGAGCACTGGTCAGGCGAAGTAGCACTGCAGCCACTATCAGTTTGATCAGCCAATGAGGGACAGGTAGCTGTAATCGGCTGCTGACTAAGGTCAGCAGCACCAGTTGAGCGGCTATCGCCAAAGTTAAAGCTGCATCAGCAAGCCATAGTGTAAAACAGAACGTGAGCGCAAAATTGGTACCTGCCATCCGGATAAATGCGGCTGCTTTGCACTGGGTTTTTACGGCCATTGCACTTTGAGTTGCCACCAAAAGCAAGGCCAACACAGTCCAGCACAGTTGTAACTGCTGTTGTACCTCAAGGCTGGCCTGGCTATGGCTCACTCCCAGCAGAAACATGGGCAATACCGCCAAAGCGCTGCTCCACTGCAGGCGCTCCGGCCATTTCAGAGCGACAGCAACAAGTGGGATCAGCAGCAGAGTAAAGAGAGACAGGTGCAGCCTGAGACTGGTGCTGCTCAGTGCATATGGATCTTCAGGTAACGTCAACGGTTGACGGATCAGCCAGCACAATACAGGAATAAAACTCAGCCAGATCAGTAGTTCAGCTCTGCTGTATGTCGCTGCACAGCTAAGTATCAACACCACCAACACCAAGAGTCCGGTGAAACTAACCAGATTTGTTGTATCAAGCAAAGCACAACAGGCCAGTACCAGCACAGCCAGGCTCAGTATCATCTCGCGACTGAGTGGCCACCAGCTACGCATCGGCTGATGGCTAAATTCAGTATGTTGTGCTTTAAAGCCGATGCCCGGTAACCAGACCAACAGAGCAAAAGTGGCACAAAGGACCAGCCAGAAGGCCCATAACTCAGTGCTGTTGGCAATCCAAATAGCGGCGAATAGCCACAGCAAGTGAGCGGAGATCGGCAACCACCAGAGCCAGGCTCGTTTCACCTGCCGTTCCACCAGCACGGATGATGCAGTGATCAGCGCAATATAGGCCAGTAAAGCGGCAACATTGGCCTGATCTGTCGAGACCAGAATGGGCACGATATAAGCACCAACAATGCCAATCAACGCTAATACCGGGCCTTGCCTTAACGAAAGCCAGGATGCCGTCAGCGCAATCAGAGCCAAAACCGGAAAAGCCAGTGCAGGACTGATCAGTTGATACCAGTCTAAGGCCACCAATACAGCAGCATAAAGACTAATAAAGCCACCACTGGAAAGTGCGGCTGGGGCATAGTTGGTCAGGGCATGGCCTCTGCTGCGCTGATGCAGCCATTCACTGCCCAAGAGGAGCAGCAGACCAAAAATCAGGCCGCAACTAACCCGTAAAACCGGAGATAACCAACCAGAGTCCAGCGAATGCTTGACTAAGAACACCCCACCCAAGGCTAAAGCGAGTGCCCCCAGCCATACCATGCCCCTTTTGATCAGTTGTTGTTCTATCCAGCCAGACACAGAGGACAACCAATCTGTTGATGGTGCAGGGACGTGGACCGCAATCGCCGCTGGTGTTTCGGCTGCCGTCAGCAGAGCTGGAGGCGGAGTCGGCTCAAGCTGAGGGAGGCTAGCCATAGTGACAGGACGCTGTATAGGTGCCGTTTGATTCAGTTGTCGCTTCAGTGCTGCAAGTTCGGCTTTGACTTTGTGTAATTGCAGTAAGGCTGTAATACCACAAACAGCGCCAGCAGCCACCAGCAGGACCAGTAAAAAAGCCAGACTGCTCATCAGACCGCTCGTTGCATCAATCGAATAAAAAACATCTGGACACTCCGTTGCTCCATCACAAAACTCACAATAACTTCGGCTGGTTCAGGCTGCAACCTCAATGTTACAGCCTGAACCAGAGTTTAGCCTTCCTATTGCTTTAAAAGCTGCTTCAGCTCTTGCAACTCCTGCCGGATCTGGGTGAGTTGTTGATGCAGTAACTGTTGTTCAGCCTGTTCGGCTTTTTTATCTTCTGCCCGCTCTGCCGCATGTTCCTGATCGGTAAAGGTTTGCATGGTATTGACAATAATGGCGATAAACAGGTTCAGCATGGTAAAAGTGGCAATCAGAATAAAAGGCACAAAAAAGGCCCAGGCATAAGGATACTGTTCCATCACAGGGCGGGAAATCCCCATCGACCAGCTCTCTAATGTCATCACCTGAAACAGCGTATAAAACGATGCACCAAGAGAGCCAAACCATTCCGGAAAAGCACTGCCAAACAACTTCGTGGCGATGACCGCGAACACGTAATAAATCAGCACTAACACCATAGCGATCGAGCCCAGACCCGGTAAAGAGCCCAGCAAGGCTGAGACTACGCGACGCATCGAAGGCACAATAGACAATAAACGTAACACCCGCAGCACCCTTAATGCCCGCAGCACGGAAAATTGTCCGGTCGCGGGCATCAGGGCTATAGCCACCACTGCAAAATCGAATAAGCTCCATGGGTCTTTAAAAAAGTGCAGGCGATAAGCAAAAATCCGCAGTAGCAGTTCCAGTACAAAAACCGACAGCAGGATCTTGTCTGCAAGCAGGATCACAGCCCCAAAGTTTTGCATGAGCGTTGCCGAAGTTTCCATCCCCAGTAAAACCGCGTTGATTAAAATCAGCACCAGGATGCTGTGACTAAACCAGTTTTTCTCCACCAGGTGTTGTACTTTTTGTTGCAGCTTTTGAGCTTCCATTTTTCCCTCTGAATACTGAAAAATATGCCGCATTGTATCTGTCGTCTGCAGAACTTGGTAGCAGCCGCTCCGGCTTGTCAAAATAATGTCCCGACTACTGGCTTATATCTTGCTTTATCGCTTTTAAAGACCAACGGACCTAACCTATGAAACTGGACAACAGCAATCTTTTTGAAACCTTAAGCCAAATCCGCTCGGGTCAGTATTCAGCACTCTATACCGCGGTAGCGAATAAAGCGCCGCAATCTGTCGCTGCGCCAGCGGACAAGCCGGTGGAGACAGACAGTAGCCAGGTGGGGGATGCGAAGACACTGACTTTTGACCAGATGAGCCGTAAACAATTGTCTGACTGGCTAAATAAAGGGCTGCAGAGCGGTAAAATTCCAGCCGATCAGGAGCAGGCGTTTCGGGTGTTATTGTATTCAGGTAAAACGGAGAGTTCTGCTGAGCAAAGTGATAGCGACAACAGCGCTATTGATTTTATGGCGAAAGCCAAAGAGGCGGTGCAAAGCGCGGTACAGCGCAATGACACCAGCTCTATCCGGTTTTGGGCCAGCGCCATGGCAACCATGAATCAGTATCAGGGCAAAACAGCCTAAGGCAGTAAAGGCTGCCTTAGGTCTTGTTATTCAAAAGGTGACAATAAAGTCCGAAGTGCAGGACGTAATGCCAGCAATATCGTGTCTTTTTGCAGTTCAGGGTACAAAGTCCGGCGTATCGCCAAGCCCCCTATCATGGCAAAAATCACATTGATACGGGCATCTAATTCTTTATCCGTTGCCTCTTTCACCAGACTACGCTCCCCTGTTAACAGACGACGCATTCTGGCTCGGGCATGGGTATCGGACTGCTGCATCAAAAACGCCATTTTTTGATTACGGGCCGCTTCGGCTAACATTTCCAGCTCCAATGCGTTTTTATCTTTATCTATGTGGCGTTCGACGCCCTGATCTGCACCATCCAGCATAATAGTTAACAAATCACCGGGATCGTCTTCAAACTGCTGAAAGATAGAAAACATCTCTTCCATGTCGCGCTGGATAATAGCTTCGATAATGGCTTCTTTACTGTCGAAATAATTATAAATGTGACCAGCGCTCATCCCTGCGGTTTTTGAGATCTCTGCCATACCAGCACCATGGTAACCTTTACGGCGGAAACACTCGGCAGCCGCTGTTAGCACCTGATTTCTCCGCGCTTCTGCCAGCGCAGGATCTGTATGTCTTTTTGTCGCTTTTTCTGTCATAGGGAACTCCGGCACCGGGCCAGAACGCCCGGTGATCACGCATTTATTCGGCTGACCCATCAGTTTGTTGCCAGCCACCGCCGAGCACTTTATACAAACTAATCTGGCTGGCAAGTAAAGCTTGCTGCCCACTAATCAGTTGTTGCTGTGCGCTGTACCAGGAACGCTGTGCGTCCAGTACCTGCAGATAACTGTCAGCGCCCTGTTTAAAGCGCGCTTCAGAGAGCTGAAAGCTTTGCTGACTGCTGTTGGCTAAATCCTGCTGCGCCTGGAGCTGCGCGGCATAACCGGCACGGTCGGCTAAACTATCTGAAACCTCGCGAAAGGCTTGCTGGATTTTTTGCTGATAGGTTGCTAATGCTACTTGCTGCTGTGCTTCGGCCACTTCTAAATTGGCCTGAGTACGGCCCATGTTAAAGATCGGCAGGTTGATGGACGGAATAAAACTCCAACTGCCTGAACCGCCTTTAAACAGATTATCCAGCTCGCTCGAGGCAGAACCCGCATTAGCCGTTAAGCTGATGCTGGGAAAAAACGCGGCTTTGGCGATGCCAATATTGGCGTTGGCGGCCAATAAGTCATGTTCAGCCGCTTTCAGGTCGGGCCGTTGCTGCAATAAATCGGACGGCAAACCTGCTGGTAATTCAGGCAACTGCAGTAGTTTGCTCAGGGGTTGATCTGGTAACAAGTCCGCAGTGACCTGAGTGCCTGTGAGCAGGTCCAGGGCATTTTTATCCCGTGCCACTAAACGCTGATAACGGGCTATATCTACTTTGGCGGTGGCGACAGTCGTCTTCACTTGCTGCAGTGTTAAAGCTGAAGCTGCGCCTAAGTTGTAGCTTTGTTCGGTCAGTTCCAGCGTTTTTTGCTGGCTGCGTAAAGTATGAGTCGCCAGTTCCAGTAACTGTTGATCGGCCGCATAAGTCAGCCAGGCATTAGCAAGTTCCGCCACCAGACTGATCTGGCTGCTTAATTGCGCCTGCTCTGTGGCATACAACTGCTGCAAAGCTTGTTCTGACTGATTCCGCACTTTGCCCCAGAAATCCAGCTCGTACGAGGTGATGCCCACTGTCGCACTGTATTGCTGGCTGATTTGCGCAGTACCAGTAGCTGTTAAATCGCCCGGTAAACGCTGGCGTGTGCCGGACGCATTGAAGTCCAGCGACGGATACAAAGCCGAGTCTTCAATCTGATACAAAGCCCGGACCCGCTGAACGTTTAACGCAGCGATTTGTAAGTCTTTGTTGTTGGCAAGACTGAGTTTGATCAGCTGCTGTAACTTCGGGTTGTTGAAAAACTGCTGCCAATGCAGCTCTGGAGCTCGAGTGCCCGAGCCTTGTGCCGCTGATGCATACGCATCAGGCACAGGGAGTTCAATGGCCTGTTGTTCGGGTGCTAGCTGGCAAGCGCTTAATACCAGCATGGACAAAGCGCTTAAACTTAAGGTGTTTAATTTCATTGGGTTTTCTCCTGTGCAGCCTGTTTGCCAGGGAAGACACGGCGAACCAGCACAAAAAACATCGGCACAAAAATGACCACTAAAATAGACGAGGCTAAGGTGCCACCTATGACTGAGATACCCAGCGCATTTTGCGCACCTGAACCGGCACTGGAGGCAATAGCCAGAGGCAAGACACCACAAATAAAAGCCATGGACGTCATAATGATAGGGCGCAGACGTAAACGCACAGCTTCAATGGCGGCTTCGACCAGGCCTAAACCTTGTTCCATACGGTGGATGGCAAACTCGACAATCAGAATGGCATTTTTCGAAGCCAGACCTATGGTGGTTAATAAGCCCACCTGCAGATAAATATCGTTTGATAAGCTGGCAATCAATGCTGCCAGAGCTGCACCAAACACCCCCAATGGTACTATCATCATCACGGCCGCAGGCACGGACCAGCTTTCGTACAAGGCCGCCAGACAGAGGAACACCACCAGCAGGGATAAGGCGTACAATAAAGGCGCCTGACCACCACTTAAACGCTCCTCGTAAGAGATGCCTGTCCACTCGTAGGCAAAACCCGGCGGCAACAGTTTAGCCAGCTTTTCTATCTCCTCCATGGCTTGCCCTGTACTGTAACCGGGTGCCGCAGCGCCCTGAATTTCCATCGACGAGAAGCCGTTATAACGCTCCAGACGGGGAGAACCGTAGGTCCAGTGTGAGCTGGCAAAGGCGGAAAAAGGCACCATCTCACCCTGAGCATTACGCACGTACCATTTAGTTAAGTCTTCCGGCACCATGCGGCTGTCCGGCGTACCTTGTAAGAACACCTTTTTCACCCGGCCCCGGTCAATAAAATCATTGACATAGCTGCTACCCCAGGCCGTTGACAAGGTATTGTTAATATCGGCCTGGCTGACACCTAAGGCTTCAGCTTTGGCTAAATCGATATCCAGCTTCAGCTCTGGCATATCTTCCTGGCCATTAGGACGCACACCAGATAAGACCGGGCTCTGAGCGGCCATGCCCAGTAACTGATTACGGGCTGCCAATAACTGGTCGTGCCCTAAACCCGCTCTGTCCTGTAAATGCAGGTTAAAGCCATTGGCTGTGCCCAGCTCTACCACGGCTGGCGGCGGAAAGGCAAACACGAAAGCTTCTTTGATGGTGGCGAAATAACCCATGGCTTTGCCTGCCACTGCACCGACAGACAAGTCAGGACGCTGACGCTCATCCCAGTGTTTTAAGTTAACAAAACCTAAGGCTGCATTTTGGCCAGAACCGGCGAAACTAAAGCCTGTGACGGTAAAAATTGATTTCACCGCTTCGCCTTGTTCCTGCAGGAAATGGTTTTCCATTTTCTCAACCACCTTCAGGGTTTGTTCTGTGGTTGAACCAGCGGGTAAGACCACCTGATTAAACAAAATGCCCTGATCTTCGTCCGGTAAAAACGCCGAAGGTAACTGGCTGAAAATAACTACCATGCCACCGACAATCAAGGCATAACCCAGCAGGTAGCGTTTACTTTGTTTGATCATCCGACTGACAAAGTTTTGTGTGCCTTTGTTGGTGTGATCAAAACCACGGTTAAACCCAGAGAAAAATTTGCCTAACACAGAACTGTCGTCGTGCACATGGCTGGGTTTTAATAAGGTGGCACACAAAGCTGGGGTCAGAATTAAAGCCACTAGCACTGACAGCGCCATAGCCGATACCAGCGTGATGGAGAACTGCCGATAAATCACACCGGTCGAGCCACCAAAAAACGCCATGGGTACAAAGACGGCCGACAACACCATAGCGATACCGACTAAGGCGCCTTTAATTTCATCCATCGACTTACGGGTGGCTTCCAGTGGCGACAACCCTTCTTCGGTCATCACCCGCTCGACGTTTTCCACCACAACAATGGCGTCATCCACCAGCAGACCTATCGCCAGCACCATAGCAAACATGGTCAGGGTATTAATGGAGTAACCAAAGGCCGATAAAATGGCGAAGGTGCCCAGCAATACCACAGGCACAGCTATGGTTGGAATTAAAGTGGCGCGGAAGTTTTGCAGGAACAGGTACATTACGACAAACACCAGCACCACAGCTTCAATTAAGGTGTGGACTACTTTTTCAATCGACAAGGAAACAAAAGGTGTGGTGTCGTAAGGCACCACGGATTTTAAGCCTGCCGGGAAAAAGGGTTCTAAATCAGCCAGCGCTTTTTTCACGCCCGCTGCTGTCTCTAACGCATTGGCACCGCTGGCCAGTTTTACCCCTATACCTGAGGCTGGTTTGCCATTAAAACGCGCGACAACCCCATAGTTTTCTCCACCCAGTTCGACTGTAGCCACATCACCTAAACGTACCACTGAACCGTCACTGTTGGTTTTGACTAGAATGGCGCGGAACTGTTCTGGGGTTTGTAAGCGGCTCTGGGCTGTGACTGTCGCATTCAGTTGCTGGCCCTGAACCGCAGGCATACCACCCAACTGGCCGGCAGACACCTGAGCATTCTGGGCACTAATCGCAGCACTGATATCGGCAGTGGTCAGTTTATAATTTTGTAATTTGGCCGGGTCTAACCAAATACGCATGGCGTATTGAGAGCCAAATAGCTGCACTTCACCGACCCCGTCGACACGGGAAATAATGTCCTGCACGTTGGAGGCTACATAGTCGCCTATGTCGATGTTGCTCATGCTGCCATCTTCTGAAACAAAACCCGCCACTAACAGGAAGTTACGTGCTGATTTTGCTACAGATACACCCTGGCGCTGTACTTCCTGCGGTAACAGTGGGGTAGCCAAAGCCAGTTTATTTTGCACCTGCACCTGAGCGATGTCCGGGTTGGTATCAGCACTGAAGGTTAAGGTTAAAGTGACAGAACCATTGGATTCAGAGGTGGACGACATATACATCAGACCGTCCAGGCCTTTCATCTTTTGTTCGATCACCTGGGTCACCGTATCTTCCAGCGTACGGGCCGAGGCTCCCGGATAACTGGCGCTGATACTGATAGCAGGGGGGGCTATCGATGGATACTGGGCTATGGGTAAGGTTTTGATAGCCAAAATACCTGCGAGCATTACCACTATGGCCAACACCCAGGCAAAAATCGGCCTATCGATAAAAAATCGTGACATCAGAATTCTCCGTTGGCTTTACTGGGATTTGGCCTGAGCCGCTGATTCAGCCGGAACCGCCTGCACTGGCGCGCCAGGGCGTATTTTCTGTAAGCCTTCGACTATCAGTTGATCACCGGCAGTTAAGCCGCTGCTGATCAGCCAGTCTGAACCTATAGTGCGGTCGGCTTGTAAAATACGGGCTTCTACTTTGCCTTCTTTGCCAACTACCATAGCGGTCGCTTCACCTTTACTGTTACGGCTAATGCCACGCTGCGGTGCCAGAATAGCGTTGGCTTTGACGCCTTCCACGACGTCAGCACGTACATACATACCCGGCAGCAGTAACTTTTCCGGGTTAGGAAATTGTGCCCTTAAGGTGACAGAGCCTGTACCGGGATCTACCGTCACTTCCGAAAATTGCAACGTGCCTTTGTGTGGATACGCAGTGCCGTCCTCCATGGTCAGTTCAACTTGCGTCTGAATGGCGGCATCTGCACCCAAAGCACCGGAGGCCAGTGCTTTTTTCAATTGCAGCAATTCGTTGCTCGACTGCGTCAGATCGACATAAATGGGGTCCAGTTGGGTCACGGTGGCTAACGCTGTGGCTTGATTGGCGCTGACTAAAGCACCAGCCGTCACCGCAGATTTACTGATCTGGCCGCTGATTGGTGATAAAACTTTGCTGTAATTTAAATTAATCTGGGCGGTTTTTAACTGAGCCTGAGCTGTCAGAACATCAGCCTGCGCCTGTTTATAAGCTGCATCTGCTTCATCAAATTCCTGCTGACTGACGGCTTTAATTTTGAGCAGTTCAGTGTAACGAACTGCTTTGGCTTTGCTGCTGGCAATGCTGGCCTGAGCGCGGGCAACTGCAGCTTTTGCAGTTGCAAGCTGAGCTTCAAAAGGGGCCGGGTCGATTTGGTACAAAGCCTGACCGGCTTTGACTTCAGCACCTTCAGTAAATAAACGTTGCAAAATGATGCCGTCGACCTGAGGACGGATTTCAGCAATTTGTGAGGCGGCGACACGGCCCGGTAACTCTTTCGTTAAAGTTATGGCCTGGCTTTTCAGAGTCACTACACCCACAGGCACAGCCTGAGCCGCAGGGGCTGCGACTTGTTGAGCCTGGCCACAACCGGCCAAAGCAACAGAGCCCGCCAGGGCTGAAAGGGCAAAAAATACAATGCGGGAACGCTGCATGTTTAAAATCTCCATTTAGAGTGAACGTTCATTCTAATTTGTTTGACTGGTTTTTTCCAGCTTAATTTGTCGTCGTTTTAGCGGTGTTGGTCGTGAACTGAATAAAAAAGCTATGGTGACTGACTTTGTTTCAGATCAACACAGAGTAAAAACTGCTGTTTTACACTGCAGCCACCTTTGACGGGATCACAGAGAAAAGTTCAATGCAGGTGTTATGGTCAACTGAGTTAATTCAGAAGTATTCGGTAAATGGTCCCCGTTATACCTCCTACCCAACGGCTTTGTCTTTATCAGCTGATTTTCCTGCTTCTGCTGTGCAGGCGGCTTTGGCGGGTTCTGCCAATGAGCTCTGTTTATACCTGCATATCCCGTTTTGCCAGCAGCTATGTTACTACTGCGGCTGCAACAAAATAGTGACCCGCCACAGTGAAAAAGCCGACTTGTATTTGCACAGTCTGGCGACAGAGATGGCGCTGTATCAGCGGCTGCTGCACGACAAAACTATTGCACAGCTCCATTTAGGCGGCGGCACTCCGACTTTTTTGACGGAGGAACAGTTATCCAGCCTTATGCAGTTGCTCAGGCAACATTTTGTCTTTAAGGCTGACGCTGAGCTTTCGATCGAAATAGATCCACGCAGTTGCAGTCTGGAAAAATTGGCTCATTTACGCCAGTTGGGTTTTAGCCGGGTCAGTTTTGGGGTGCAGGACTTTGACGAGCAGGTACAAATCACCATCAACAGAGTGCAAAGCGAAGATCTGGTGCGCGCTTTGGTGGTTGAAGCCAGGCGTTTAGGTTTTGATTCTGTGAATCTGGATTTAGTGTACGGCTTGCCTTACCAACAACCAGCGAGTTTTTTACAGACACTGCACAGCGTTTTGCAGTTGGACCCGGACAGGGTGTCGTTATTCAGCTATGCCCATCTACCGACCCGTTTTGCTGCCCAGCGTAAAATCCCAACCCAAAGCCTGCCGCAGGCTGAAGATAAACTGGCTTTGTTGCAGCTTGCGATCACGCATTTCAGTGACGCTGGTTATCAATGTATTGGCATGGATCATTTTGCCAAAGCCACAGATTCTCTGGCCATAGCGCAGCAACAAGGCAAACTGCAGCGTAATTTTCAGGGATATACCACAGCAGGGCAGGATGCATTGATTGGCTTGGGAGTGTCGTCTATCAGTCAGGTGAATGGCGTGATCTGGCAAAATCCAAAAGAGCTGCGGGACTATCAGCAACTACTTGCTGGCGGGCAGTTGCCGCTGGAACGGGGCTTGAGTTTAAGTCAGGATGATAAAATCCGCGCGGCATTAATCAGCCAACTGATGTGTCATTTTGAACTGGATATAGCGGCTTTTTGTCTGCGTTATGCGCTACAGGACTTTTGGAGTTATTTTGCTGATGCTTTACCTAAACTCGATCCGCTGATCGCCGATGGTTTAGTAGTCTGTTCCGACAGCCAGATTCAGGTGACGCCTTTAGGTCGGTTATTGGTGCGTTTAGTTTGTGCCAGTTTTGATCGTTACCTGCAAAACAACAGTCACCAAGGTTATTCCAAAGTGATTTGAACCAAGGCAAAACCCGGAGAAAAGCAGGCGCTATGATGCGCCGCGTTTTGTTCTGATCTGTGGATAGCCCGATGAGTGCTCCTGAACTTTGAGCCCCGGCAGGCAGTTTAAAAGCCATGCGGCTGGTCTCTTCAGGGCGCTTGCACCAATGCTTGTCGTTGACCTTATAAAGCCCATAACGCTGTGGCCTAACTGGTGAAGCAATAAACGGAGGCTGTCTGTATGCATTGTGATATCTGCGTTCCGGAATGTCCCCATACTGCTATTTATCGCGGCGAAAGCCATTATCAGGTGACAGCAGAGTTGTGCACTGCATGTGTTGGCTTTTATGACAAACCGGCCTGTATCGAAGTTTGCCCACTGGATTGTATTCAAATTAGTGCTGCGGTGGCTGGTACAATTTAATTTCGCTGCCAGGTCCTTTTTTTCATTTTTATCACTAAACTATTGAAACATAGCCACAAGCGCTTTGAGGCTGGTGGCTCATTTCAGAAAAACGGGATCAAGTGAATGACAGATGTGTTTATGCAGGCCGCGATAGCGCAAGCCAAAAAAAGTCTGGCCGAAGGGGGGATTCCTATCGGTTCAGTGCTGGTGATCGATGGCAAAATTGTTGGCCGTGGCCACAATCAGCGGGTGCAAAAAGGCAGTTGTGTGCTGCATGCCGAAATGGATTGTCTGGAAAATGCAGGTCGTTTAACGGCAAAAGACTATAAAAAAGCCGTGTTGTATTCGACTTTATCACCTTGTGATATGTGCAGTGGCACTGTGTTACTTTACGGTATCCCTACAGTGGTGATTGGTGAAAACCGTACTTTTCAGGGACCTGAAGAGTACGTCAAAAGCCGGGGCGTGCAACTGGTGGTGCAAGACAACGCCGAATGTGTGCAACTGATGCAGGATTTTATCGCTGCTAAACCCGAATTATGGAATGAGGATATAGGGGAATAATGTGAAGTTATGGCCTGTGGTATGGCATGGACTGTTGAGCATCAACCCGGTCTTTGTGTATGCCTCCTCGTCGTTGTCCACTGACTCTGTTTGGCTGGTGCTGGCAGTTGTTGCTCTCTGTCTTCTTCCTGCTGTGGTGGCCTTTTTAATTTTTGTATTTCGGGTCAATCGCAGACTCAAAGCTATAGTGATGGAAGGGCAACGTGCAGCCCTGATGCAGCAGAACAGAAGCCGGGTACTCTCCATGATTGTGGAGCAAGCACCGCTACAAAAGGTGCTGGATACCCTGGTCGAAGGCGCAGAGCAAATGGACCCGTCGGCCAGTTGCACTGTGTTATTGCTCGATGAGCAGGGACTTTTACATGTCGCTTCTGCTCCTCATTTACCAGAACACTACAATGCGGCTATTGATGGCATAGCCGCAGGTTATGGGGTGGGGTCTTGTGGCACCGCTGCTTATCTGGGGCAGCGTGTGATCGTAGAGGATGTGCGTGTGCATCCGTACTGGCAACCTTATCAGGCATTGGTTGATATCGCAGGTATTCGTTCTTGCTGGTCTGAGCCTATTAAAAATCGTCAGGGTAAAGTGCTGGGCACTTTTGCGATTTATCATAAAGAGGTGACCACCCCCTCGGAGCGAGATATTCAACTGATTAGCGAAAGTGCTGCTTTGGCGGAAATTGTGATAGAGCGCAGTCACGCTATTGAGGCATTAAAACGCAGTGAGGAACGGCACCGTTTACTGGCCGATCACGCGACAGACGTGATCTGGACTATGGATCCGAATGGGCATTTTACGTACATCAGTCCTTCCGCGGAAAAACTGACGGGGTTTAGCGTCACAGAGCTGATGCAACAGCAAATGCAGCAGTTAGTGACACCTGACTCCTATGCGCAGGTAAAATTGCAAATGAAAAAAGCAGCCAAAGCCTTGCAAGACGGAGAGTCGTATCCGGAGTATGTGGGTGAGGTCGAGCAAGTGTGCAAAGATGGTCGCAGGGTCTGGAGTGAAGTCAAAGTCTCTGGTATGTATGATGCGACAGGAGCTTTTGTTGGCATTTTGGGGGTGAGCCGGGATTTAACAGAGCGGCGTAAAATAGAGGAACGGATGCGTTATATGGCGCAGCACGACACTTTAACTGGCTTACCGAACCGTACTTTATTTGCAGACCGCTTACAAAAAGCCTTGCAATACGCGGTAAGGCATCAAAAAGCCTTAGCCTTAATGTTATTGGATTTAAATAAATTTAAACCTGTGAACGATACTCATGGTCATGCGGTTGGGGATTTGTTACTGCAGCAGGTAGCTGAACGACTGCTGCAGGCGGTGCGTGCATCAGATACCGTGGCCCGCATTGGAGGCGACGAATTTATCATTCTGTTGCCACAGGTCGATGAAAGGCAGCATGCTGATTTGGTGGCTGAGAAAATTCAGCATGCTATAGCTTTACCTTTTGATATTCATGGTCTTGAGATCCGGATCAGTTGCAGTATAGGGCTGGCTTGTTATCCAGAGGATGGCGATACCGATCTTTTACTAAGTAAAGTGGCGGATCAGCGGATGTATCAGCAAAAAACCTCAGCAGGGGCTGTTCAACTGCATAGTTCAGACCGTTAGTTTAAGCAGTGGCTGCAAGCTGACCTCCAGTTTCTCCGCTGTCAGGCCGTCAGTAATAAACACCAGTTTGCTTTGCCTGTCGTCGTCAGGCCACTGCGTCAGTACTGCGGTTGGATGCAACAATTGCTGTACTCCGTGGATCACCATAGGGCCCGGAAATCCTTCAACATTTAAAATAGCTTTTAATCGTAGTAACTGATGGCCCATTTGTGGCAATAAGATATCTAACCATTGCTCCACGGCTTGCAGGCGGACCGGATGCTCAAGTTGATAACAGAAGGCCTGAATGCTGCTCTTATGCAAACCAGGCTCTGGCTCAGCGCAGCGAAGTAAAGCCGGAGTCTGTTCCTGTGCCAGCGGTTCGAATTGCACAGCCCTAAAACTCAGCCAGGTTGGCAATGCTGTGGTTGATTGGACAGGTTCTACATGGTCTAACTCCAGCAGCGCGCTTAAAGCTGTCACTCCCCGTAGTGCCTGTTGTATTGGTGCTGTTGGGTTTAACCGGTAGATTTGTTGCTGAACGTGCTGCGCCACCTCTGCGTTGACTAAATCCAGCTTCGTCAGCAGAATTAAATCGGCCACTGCGACCTGACGTTTCGCCTCCCGGTATCTGTCTAACGTATGCAAGGCATTGGCAGCATCCACTGTCGTAATGGTGCCTTGTAACCTGTAGTGCTGAAACAGTTTCTCATTAGATATCAAAGTGTTTAAAATTGGGCTTGGGTCGGCCAGCCCCGTGGTTTCAATAATCACCTTATCAAAACTTTTGACGCCATTACGGCTAAAGCGCCAGCCTATATCGCTTAAGGTTTTTGCCAGGTCGCCTCGTATGGTGCAGCAGATGCAACCATTGGATAGTTCCACAATCTGTTCTTCTGTACTGCGGCTTACCAGCAAATGATCCAAACTGGTTTCGCCAAATTCATTGATAATCACCAGCGCTTTACTGAAGGCCGGATCCTGAACCCATTGATTGAGTAAGGTGGTTTTGCCGCTGCCTAAAAAACCTGTCAGCAGATATAACGGCGTGCGCTGGGGTTGTCTCATTTGTTGTCATCCTTTTGGCAAGCCTGGCAAATACCATGGAATTCAACCGGCTGCTGATTTAATTTAAAACCCGAGGCGGCTATTTTGCGCCTTTGTTGTTGTAGTGGATTTGAGCTTTGTGAAAAGGTCACAGCCTGACAGCGTTCGCAGATCAGGCATTGGCCAGGTTCAGTTGCTCCTTCAGGTAATACCATAAATTTGTTAACAGACACCAGCTTCACAACCAGGTGCTGCTCCAGTAAAAAATCCAGGCAGCGGTACACCAGCATAGGGTGAATAATGCGACCTATTTGTGGCCGGAGTAAATCAATAATTTCATAGGCTGACAAAGGCCGTTGCTGTTGTTGCAGCAGAAGCAATACGGCTTTGCGATTACCTGTCAGTTTTACTTCGACAGTTTGGCACTCTGTGGTGATGACCTGCATCAGTTAGTTCAATGTGAGTTGAGATACTTTGGGGCTCAGTGTGGCTGCTGATTGGCCTTGCTCCGTAATCCAGCTACTGTTTATCTTTTGTAGTCCAGGAAACAAACCAAACAACAGCACCTTCACTCTCAGCGGGGCTGCAGTCGTTGTGCAACTGTACTGGTAGCTGACTTCGATGTCTGTATGGCCTGAATGCTCATGCTCATGATGATGTTCAGCTTCCCGGGGTTGTTGCGGTTCAGCCAGGCTGGATTTATGTTGCTTCAGGCTGCATGATGTGCCTTCAATCTGAAACAGCTGATCGGCCTTCGCTAACAAAGTGATAGTTTTTTGCACTGTGTCAATTTCGGTCTGGTTTTGGGGATGATGTTCAAAACCCAGCAGATCTGCGCCTGTGGCATAAAAGCTGATGTGCAACTCTGTTGCCTGTGTAAACAGCTCGAGTCTGGCCACACCATGTTCGTGAGCTCTGGTGTCAGGTTGCTGTGCCAGACTATCTATACTTTGGCTCAGCAGTAGTGTGCCACTCGCCAATAAAAAAGCTAAACGCATAAAAAAATCCTCCCGAGACTGGTTATTCGCCCACTGGGTCGAGGCTTGGTCATAAACGAGGTGTGATATAAAGACTGAGGCCAGATAGCGGTCCCTTTATCCTTGTGCCAGGCCGAGCCTTTGAGCAACGTCATAGAGTTTGATCCATATCGGCTTTTGTATACCTCTGTCAGTGCGTCAGCAGAGCGACTTTGCAGTTGCTGCATCGGAGGGAACAATGGAAAGGTGGCCGACATCAGGCCAACTCCGCCTGAAATGGACTGGGTAGCGCTTTCCAGTCATCGACAGATAAGGCTAATTCTTGTGGAGTAAGCAGGCAGTGCTCTAATTGTTTTCGCATCTGCTGTTGATCAAGCTGTTGACCAATAAACACCAGTTCTTGCCGGCAATCTCCGAAGGGCGCAACAAAACTGCTTTGGATGCTGTGTACAGTTTCGGCATCATCTGGCCACTGATCTTGTGGCACGGCATGCCAGAACAAGCCGGCCAGACCGTAACGGGCTATGCCACCGGCCTGATGCCATTGCCAGGCATAATCAGGCTCGCTGGCCAGCCAGAAATACCCCTTTGAACGCAGCAGCTTGCCTTGTGGCCAGTCCTGGTGCAAAAAGTTATAGAAACGCTCAGGATGAAAAGGCAAACGCGCCTGAAAAGCAAAACTGCTGATGCCGTATTCTTCCGATTCAGATGGATGCTCGCCACGTAATTCTTTTAACCAGCCGGGCGCTTGCTGGGCTTTTTCAAAGTTAAATAAGCCTGTGCCCAGAACTTTATCAATATCTATTTTTCCCTGACTTGCCTGATGGATCAGTGCAGTGCTGTTGAGTTTGCGCAGTATGGCTTTGAGCTCTTGTACGTCCTGTTCACTGGCCAAATCAGCTTTGCTGATGATCAATACATCACAAAACTCGACTTGTTCGATCAAAAGATCGGCCACACTGCGCTCGTCCTCTTCACCCAGGCTTTCGCCTTTGTTCTGCAATGCATCTGCTTCGCGATAATCTTTTAAGAAGTTCACCGCATCTACAACGGTAACCATAGTATCGAGACGGGCTATATCAGATAAACGCTGACCATCTTCATGCTCAAAAGTAAAAGTTTCTGCTATGGGCAGAGGTTCGGAAATGCCTGTAGATTCAATCACTAAATAATCAAAACTGCCCTCACGGGCTAAACGTCCCACTTCCAGCAATAAGTCTTCGCGCAAGGTGCAGCAAATGCAGCCATTGCTCATTTCTACCAGCTTTTCCTCGGCACGGTTCAGGCTGATTTCGTTTTTTACCGTGGCGGCGTCAATATTCAGCTCGCTCATGTCGTTGACGATCACCGCCACTTTGCGGCCTGCTCTGTTATTGAGAATTTGATTCAGTAAAGTGGTTTTGCCCGCGCCTAAAAAACCTGAGAGCACAGTGACGGGTAATCTTTTATCTTCAGAGTTCAGCATAAATCAGCTCGCTAATGAGTGAGGAGTAGAGGTATTCAGCAGACGTCTGTTCAGAAGATGCGCTGCAATCAGAATAAAACCAGCCAACACTGCGATGACAGGTTCGGCTGATTCAGGCACAAACAGGGACATCAGCAACAAGCTAAAACCCAGAGCACCGATACATAATGGTGTGGTATTACGATGTTTAATCCAGGACAAAGGCAGGCTCCAGACTAATATCAGAGCAATAGGGGCCAACAATAAATAATGCACCCACTCTGATCCCAGCCAGCTTCCAATAACCCCAACTCCACCTAATGCCAACAACACAGGCGTAAACAGGCAATGCAGGATGCAAAGCCCTGATAAACACGCTCCTAACAGATCTTTCATAATTTTTGCCTTGTTCAATACCTATGGGGCTTGCCAACATGCCTTGCTTTAATGATATGTTATATTATCACAAAATGTGAAAGCAACCGAAACTGAATTTGTTTTTTGGGGAAGTGCATGAGTAGAAAAACGTTATTGGCCAGTCTGATTGCGGCCAGCCTGAGCGGTCCGCTTTGGGCGCAGTCTGTGCAAGGCGTGGTGGTCGATGAGCAGGGCCAGCCCGTGGCTGATGCCTGGTTGACAGTCGTTGGGCAAAACAAAAAAGTGAAAACCGATGCGTCGGGTCGTTTTGAATTGACTGATCTACAAAGCAAACAAGCTGAATTGCATATTGAAGCCAGCAGTTTTACTCATCGTAACTTCCGTTTGGATTTACCTGAGCAAGGTTTACAAGGGATTCGGTTGGTGCTGAATTCTACAGCACTTGAAGTGATCGATGTAAAAGCCAGTCCATTTCATGCGTCTGCGACTGAATCAGCTTTGCCTGTCAGCGTGCTGGCTGGCGAACGTTTGAAAATGAGCCAGCAGTCGACTTTGGGCGATACGTTAAAAAACGAAGTAGGGGTACACAGTAATTTTTATGGCTCTGTGGCCAGCAGTCCTATTATTCGGGGTTTGGACGGCCCGAGAGTTTTGATCACCCAAAATGGTTTAGATGCAGGGGACGCATCACGGATTGGACCTGATCACAGCGTATCCGCTGAAGCCAGCACTGCCAGTCAAATTGAAGTGTTACGTGGCCCCGCTACGTTGTTCTACGGTAGTGGCGCCATTGGTGGTGTGGTCAATGTAGTCGACAACAGAGTCCCGACTGAGCAAGTGACCAAAGGTGAATGGATGCTGCAGCGCGAGTCGGTGAATAACGAAAAGTTAGCTTCAGGTTCAGCCCAGACTTTTATCGGCCAAACCGGTGTATATGCTGATGTATTTTGGCGAGATAACGATGATTACAGCATTCCAGGCCAGGCTGAAATTCATCACGACGACGATGAAGAGCACGAAGAAAGCGCCTCAGGCAAAGTAGCCAATACAGCAGCGACAGCCAAAGGTTTTAGCCTGGGCAGCAGCTACCTGCTGCAGAATGGTTTTGTGGGTTTGTCTTTTGGCCAGTTAAAACGTGAATATGGCATTCCTGGTCACAGTCATGGTGGTCATGCACACGAAGGGGAAGAGGCCACAGAGGAGTCTGTGTATGCCGATTTGAAACAAGACAGAGTGCAGCTTTTAAGTGAAATGGAGTTGGGGTTACCTTGGTTACAGCAGTTCAATAGCCGTATTGCTTATACGGACTATCAACATATGGAAATTGAAGAAGGTCTGGTCGGCACTACGTTCAAAAACCAGAGTGAAGAAGCCCGCTTTGAATTACTGCATCCTGTGATTGCCGATTGGCGTGGTGGTATCAGTCTGCACTACAAGCATAGTGATTTTGAAGCTGTCGGTGACGAAGCTTTTACACCGCCTTCAAGCAGCGAAATGCTGGCTATTGCGTTGATGGAAGAGCGGCATTTTGGTCCTGTATTGCTGCAATTAGGTGCCCGTACCGAGCGGGTGACTATTAATGCCAGTGATGTATTGTTACCTCAGCTCTCAGCCCATTCACACGATGAAGGTGCGGCTGAGCACGACCATGACCATGACGCAGACTTTATCCGGGTGTTTGATGTAGCGCATAAATTTAAGCCCTACAGCCTGTCGGCCGGTGCTGTCTGGGATTTTACTGAAGGTTACAACTTAGGTTTGTCCTTATCCCGCTCGGAGCGCGCACCTTCCGCTTCTGAGTTACTATCCTTTGGTCCTCATATTGGAACAGGCTCTTATGAAGTGGGCGCTTTGTTTAGTCTCAATACGGATCCGGCAGCAGAACAAGCCATAGTGCTGAATCGCCAGCCGATTGAAATGGAAGTGGCCAATAACCTGGACCTGACGTTGCGCAAAATCAGCGGTGATATTGGTCTGGTAGTGAATGCCTTCTACAACAAAGTGGATAACTACTACTACCAGCAAAACACCGGCTTATTCGCTGAAGACGGTCATAACCATAATCATGGTAACGAAGAGGGACATGATCACAGTGGCGAGCTGCCGGTGTACCTTTTTGTTGCAGAAGATGTGATTTTGCATGGTTTTGAATCCCAACTGGCCTGGCAAATTGCTCAGCCTTATCGCTTCACAGTACAGGCGGATTACATTCGGGCCCGTCTGGACAGTGGCGGTGATTTACCTCGTACCCCACCGCTGCGTTTATCCAGCGAACTGGCATATGAAGGTGAGCAAATCTCGGCCGATCTGCGCCTGACCCGCTATTTCAAACAAGACAAAGTCTCGGAACTGGAAAGCGCAACAGCGGGTTACAGCCTACTGGATGCTTCGGTCAGTTATCACTTGAGTGGTTCCTTGCAAGACATAGTGCTGTACGTCAAAGGTGAAAACCTGACAGACGAGGAAGCCCGTGTTCACACCTCTTTTTTAAAGGATAAAACCCCATTACCGGGCCGTTCTTTGGGCTTGGGTATTCGTGGTCAATTTTAACTCTTGTCGCGGCTGTACTGTTCCTGGAATCTCCGGTGAGCCGCGACCTTTTTATTTCTAATGGAGTTTGTATGTTGCAATCTAAACTAAATCTGCTGGCATTACTGGCCAGTGCTTCTTTACTGGCTGCTTGTGGTGACAGCACCACCAACATAGTGGAAAAGGATCCTATTCCGGTGGAGGATGATCACGGCCATGATCACGAAACTGGCGCTGGTCGTCTGGTGATTTCTGATAAAGACAGCACTATGCTCAGAGTCTATAACCTTGAAGACGGTGACTTAGTGGGGCAATTCAGTTCATTAAGTAATGCCTCAGCTTTATATGCTTCAGCCAGTCAGCGTTTTACCATGGTGGTGCAGCGGGACAGCGATAAAGTCGAATTTATCGATGGTGGTTTATATCAGGAAGATCATGGCGATCACCTGCACCCTTACGAAGAAGATCCTCGTTTAATGGAGCTGCAGCTTAGTGAAAGTCGTCCTACCCATGTCACTACCACAGACGAGCAAATTGCCATTTTTTTTGACGGTAATGTGGCGACGTCTTCTGTGGCCAAAGTGGCGGTGTTGAATGATGAGCAAATCAACGCAGGCAGCACTGATTATCCGGTTTTAACCTACAGCACTCATATGCATGGTGCGGCACAGGCCCGGGGTGACTTACTGGTCTCCACTATCCGTGATGCGACGACCGCCAGTACGTTGCCGGATCAGGTGGGTGTATATCATGCCCACAGCGATCATTTTGATTTGGAGCAGGAATTTGATAGTCGTTGTCCGGGTTTACATGGCAGCGCACAGAATAAAGACTATGTCAGCTTTGGTTGTACTGACGGCGTGATGCTGTTAAAGCAAAACGGCGACACCTTTACGGCAAGCAAAGTCGCCAACACGGCGGATTTCAGCGGAACTCTGCGAATTGGTACGCTGGACGGACATGAAGACGCTGCGCATTTTATCGGCTTTGCCGGTGCTCAACTGTTTTCAGTGGATCCTGTTGCAGGCCGCATGGATAAGGTCGATTGGCAGGCCGCAACAGGTGCCAGCATTATAGGTTATGGTTTTGCTGATCATGGCGAGAAGTTTGTATTGCTGGATTCAACGGGGGCGCTGACTATTCTGAATTACAAAGGCGCTTCTGCCATCGGTGCCGCCTTTGAGCTTGCTGACAAAGTTCAGATCACCAGCGCAGATTTAACAGCTATGCCCACCGGCAGCCAATTGCAGCTGGCTATCTCGGCAGCAGACGACAAAGTTTATGTCGCTGATCCATTGAGTAAAACAGTCAGCACTGTAGATTTGGCTGAAGCTAAAGTCACTGAGAAACAGGAACTGGGTTTCACCCCACATAAACTGGTATGGGTCGGGATAGCAGCAACGCATGACGATCACTGACATTTGACTTATGCACAGATAAAGTTTTTACAGGTTAGCTGCGATGCTTACCTGTAAAACTCTGAGGTGCAGTCTGAATAGACAACATATTTTTTTCTCAGTAAAGGAATAAATTCATCAGCTGAATCGTTACCTCTGTGTCAATGGTGACAACAGAGGTAATCAATATGAACACAATCCGCTTAACTTCATTATCTGCAGCTGTGGTTTTAGCATCTTTGTCTGGTTTTTGTATGGCGCAGGCCGAAACGTCAGACCCGGCGACTGCTACTGCAGGAAATACTACAGCCACTGTAACCTTGCAACAGCAACACAATACGGTGGCCTTATCTTCAGGCGCTCCGTCTTTGGGGATGCGTTCTGCCAGCTCAGCTTCCGCTGAAACCAATCATCAGGTCAGTAGCAATCCAGACAGCACTGAACAAAGTGAAGCGCCACTGACATCAGCGGCTTTGTCACAAAGTACAGGCATAGCTCAGCAAAGCTCTGCGGCCTTAAGCACTGTGTTGCCTCAACCTGCTGTGGCAATACCAGAGCTGCCGTCCGCAGACTCAGTGGTACCCGCTGAACTTCCTGCACTGCCTGAATTGGTCAATGCTTCAGCTCAGGCCGCCGTCAGCCAAACCACCAATGCTTTGGTTCAGCAGCAAATCAGCACTGAACTGACAAAAGCTGTGGATGACACCATCAAAGCTGAAGTGGTGAATTCTGTGCAATCCAGCCTGAACACAGTGTTAACTCTGGGTTTATAAGGCAGTCAGGCCAGCGTTCTGCTGGCCTTTTTCCGGAGCATGATGATGAAAACACTGAATTATTTGATGTGTTTAGCACTGGCAAGCCTGTTTGGAACTGTTCAGGCAGGCACCACTGAGATGTCACAGCAGACCAAAGTGACTGGTTATCTGAGTTATGGTCAGAGCTACAATTCCAACCTGAAAACCGCTGAGCTGGATAATGCGTCCGGGCGCTCGGCTTCAGGCCAGAAACTGGAGGCTCAGTTAGCCGCACGTTGGATGCCTGTGCAGCAGTGGACTTTGGATCTCAGTTATACCCATCAGCAAAACAAATGGCAGGATAATTCTGATTTTAATACCAGCTTAGGTTTGTGGTCTGCAGATGTCAGCTATCAGGCCAGCTGGCTGACCCTTGGCAGCAGTTATCACAAAGCT
>NZ_LAVS01000026.1 GCF_000986865.1 Rheinheimera mesophila | reverse complement strand
CATTCCTTTTATTGAGTTGTACCGTGGCGAAGTGATGGACGATGAAGACGAAGTGCATGATTTATTGCATGAAGAAGAACAGGATTTAGAGGAAGCCATCAGCTACACCGAACGCCATCTGAACGAGGAAGTGCATGGCTTGGGTTATGACGATCCGCGCAGTTTATTGGCGCTTATTCGTCAGCTTACGCCACAGGTGGAGCAGGCGATTAAAAATCTGGTGCGCAATGAAAACTCCGGCTGGGAGCATATTATCAATAAATTTGCGACTGAGCTGGTGATGCAAGCCAAAGAGAAAAATCAGTCCACAGACGAGTACGCCGAAGTGGATGATATGTTTAGTTTTCTCGATTAAGGCAAAGGATTTGTTATGCAGTTAGTGGTACGGGATGCCAATCAGGGGCCTTTTTTAACTAAGGTGCTCAATTACGCCAGAGCAGAGCAAAAACTGTCAGAGGCCCAACTGGAGCAGGTGAAAAGTAAAGCCGTGCTGATGAGCCTGAAGTTTGCAGATAAGTTTTACAACAAATACAAAATGCATCTGTTGGAGCAAGCCGCGCATGACATTATTGGTGTGGCAAGTTTGGGTTTGGCAGAACTATCCGAGCAGGATGTAGAAAAAGCTCTGGCTTTGCTGGTCAGCCCTGAGGGCATAGTCAAACCTTTTCAGAAAGGCTGGAGCATGTTGTCGCAGGTCAGCCAACAGACACCAAACCGCAAATCCTTGTATGGTGAGGTGGAAGAGCAGTTACTGCAGGATATTGCCAGTCCCCCTGATGCGGAGGAGTGGCAAGGGCTTGCGGTGTATCAGCAGGCACTGCGTGAATCACGCCGGCGTCAGGCCATCAGTGTGGTGAAACAAACCTATTTTTACCATACCCAACTCGACCCTTTTGAACACTTTAACCTGGAAGATATGCTGGCTGAAGTGGTGTTGTATCGTCTTTGTACCAAGGGCGGCAAAGTCAAACAGGACCTAAAACAACGGTTACGCGATATCGAATTAGCCGAGGAATGGTTTGACGTTACTTTTTTAAAAGCTCATACCGAGCAGGTGCTGAGCTTATTGCCCGCAGGTTTCGCAGATGCTGTGACTGTGGAGCTGGGCGAAAATTTTTATGCTGCTTTAGTGCGTACTTTGCAGTTTGCCAAAGGTTATAAAAAGCTGCTGGACGAAAATGCATCACCGGAGCGGCGTGACGCTTATGAGCATAAGCAGGGGATGTTGAATCCGTTATTAGGCTGGCCTCAATATATCGAAATGTAATCCCCGTCGTACTAGAAGCTGCAGCTTTGTTTGCTGTGGGCTTTCGCCCCAGTCGCATAGGCAACTATGCTCCTGGGGTCTCAATCCCTTGCCGCCTTGCCGCAACATCAATTACTTAGGGGAACCCCGTCGTACTAGAAGCTGCAGCTTTGTTGGCTGCGGGCTTTCGCCCCAGTCGCATAGGCAACTATGCTCCTGGGGTTTCAATCCCTTGCCGCCTTGCCGCAACATCAATTACTTAGGGGAACCCCGTCGTTTTTGAAGCCGCAGTAACGGGCGCGGATAAACCGGCCCCTAAAGTTTGGGGCACTGCTGTTGTACTGCTTTCCACCAGACCACATGGCGTCTTAACTCTGCTTTTAATTCATTATTTGGCACCTCAAAGCGCTGCTGGATGCTTGGTGCCAAAGCTGTGTCCTGATAAAGCTGCTGTAATAGCGGATACAATTGCTGATAAGTACCGTCTGTCTGGGCGAAGTAGACCTGCACTTTGCTAATAAAATACTGCAGCAAAATAGTATTTAAAATTTCTGCTTTGTCCGAGGTTCTCCCGGCTGGGCATTGTGCTTTTAAATCAACCTGTTCTAACTGCTTATTTAAACCTCGCAGCCAGTTATGGCTAAAGCGTAAGCTTTGTTGCAATTGGCTCAGCGTATTGGCCTTGTATAACGCCTCCAAAGCCTGTTCGGGATTTATCTCACTGGCCTGCTGCCAGTTCTGCTCCACAATACTTTTTTGCAGCGCAAGTAAGGAATGTAAGGCTTCTATCGTCTCAGCTACACCCGCAACTGAATTCGGTTCTGACAAGCTACGGTAGGGGTGTAGTTGTTGACGTAAGGTTTCATCTTGCAGCAAAAAATTCTGCCAGTGCTGATAGACTTGACTGCGTTTTTCATTGGAAATGGCGATCAATTTTTGTTGTAAATCTGGAGTTATATCAGGGTGCGTTAAGCAAGGTTGCACCTGATTTAAAAACTGCAGTTCGTACTTTAGGCGCTGGCTTGGTGGCATCACTTTACCCAGACTGCTATTGCGCTCACCCAGCAATACATCCAGACCACAAGCACGGGTTGCCACCAACTCAACCAGAGTAATGCTGGTTTCTGCTATGTCGGCTCTGGTTGCTGTGATGGAAGGAAGAGGTTGTAAATCAAGCGGCTGTGGGTTTTGTAGCTCTAGCGCCAGAGTACGACCAAGCCGCTTTGCATAGTCGTCCATCAGGGATTGAGCTGGATCACTACAGCCGCTTAATACAATAACAGCGGCAATCAAGCTCATTAGCTTAGTGAGATGATGCAGCCTGTTGCTGTTGTAAAATTTTGCCATCTTCCAATCGCCTGATTTGGTTTTTTAAGATCCACGCCAGCATTACAGCGGCGCAGGATAACCCAAGTATGATACCAACCCAAAAACCATGAGCGCCCATTTTGGGCAAAATCCAGTCGGTTAAACCTAATACAGTGCCCAAACCAAAACCGATCGGCCAATAGGCAATAAAGGTGATAAAAAAAATAGGTTTGGTGTGTTTTAAACCCCTCAGCGCGCAGGCGGACACCACCTGTATTGCATCGGAAATCTGGTAAAAACAAGCCAGCACTAAAATAGAGGTCGCTACAGTCAATACGGCAGGATCGGAAGAGTAGAGTGATGCGACGAAAAAACGACCAAAATAAGTCACCAGTGCTATGCCCACCGCCATCATCATCGCCAGTTGCACCGCCGTGGATACAGCTTTTTTCAGCTCCTGCACATCGTTACTGCCGACCAGGTGACCGACCCGTATCGTCGTCGCCATCCCCATACTCATCGGCAACATAAACACCAAAGCGCTGTAATTATTGGCAATTTGATGACCGGCCACCACTATTGGGCCTAAATGCACAATCATCAGCGGGATTGAAGAGAACAGCGTCACTTCAAAAAACAGTGAAAAGGCGATGGGCGTGCCTATGGCGATGATATGCCATAAGTCTTTGCGGTTAGGTTTCAGGCTATCTGGTTTTTTCATATAAGGCGCAGTGCTGCGGCTTTTAAAGGCATAGATAGTAATAGCGATAAACATCGCCAGAAAAACTAACGAGGTGGCGACTCCACAACCAGCACCGCCTAGAGCCGGCATGCCCAACTTGCCATAAATAAATACATAGTTGGCCGGAATATTAACCAGAATACCAACAAAGGCTATCCACATGGTGGCTTTGGTATTGCCTATGCCTTCAAACAGGTTACGGAAAATCATATAACCAGCCGCCGGATACACGCCGTAACTGACATACACCAGATAATCCACGGCTTTGTCGCGCAGGCTTTCTTCCATCGACAAATACTGTAGCGGCAAATGAATAAATTGCATCGCAATGACAATGACTGTAGAGAGCACCATGGCCAGATAAAAACCCTGCAGCGCATTATGTGGTATCGCTTGATGATTTTTCGCGCCATAAAGCTGAGAAATGATCGGAGTCAGCGCCAGCAATAAACCTTGCAGCGTTAAAATAATCGGTAACCAGATGGCGGAGGCCACAGCAATAGCCGCCATATCCAAGGCACTAACCCGGCCGGCCATAATGGTATCAATCACAAACATCATGGTTTGGGTCAACTGAGCCAGCATAATAGGGCCGGATAATTTCAGAATGGTTTTTGCTTCAAAGCGGGAAAAAGGTAACATAACAACTCTTGTCAGACAGGCGAAAAATCGCCGTAAAGATAGCACAGCAGGGGCCTTATGTTTACCGGAATAGTTCAGGCGAAAGTTAAAGTCAGTGAAATCAGCGACCAGCAGCAGTTTAGGCGTTTAACTCTTGAAGTGCCTGTGCAGCTACTACAAAACCTGGAGCGGGGCGCCAGTATCGCCATTAACGGCACTTGTTTAACCGTCACCGAATTTAGTCTGTTGGAGTCTCACAGTTGGGTGAGCTTTGATGTCATAGACGAAACCTTAGCCAAAACTAACTTAGGTGGGTTAACCACAGGCGCTTTGGTGAACTTCGAGCGCTCTTTAACTTTTGGCCGTGAAATAGGCGGGCATTTGGTGTCCGGTCATGTGCATGGCACGGCAGAGATTTTAGCTGTTAGTCAGAGTGGGGCGAACTGGCGGGTCGATATTGAACTTAAGAGAGAGTTTAAACCTTATGTGCTCAGCAAAGGTTTTATCAGTATTGATGGTATCAGCCTGACAGTGGGCGAAGTGACGGCAAACAGCTTTAGCCTGCATTTAATACCAGAAACCCTGGAAGTGACCACCTTGGGTAAGCGTAAAGCAGGCGACAGGGTCAATATCGAACTGGATCAGCAAACCGTTACTATAGTGGATACGGTAGAACGGCTGCTGGCTGCCCGAAATCCTTAATAATACTGTTCGTCTTCGGCGTCTATAAACACCTGTACTTTGTTATGCAGCTCGTCTTTATGAGTTTGCACATGGATAGGGTTGCAGCAATTGCTGCAATCTTCAATATCGTCCTGATCGTCGCCGCTGATATCCAGCGTGATATGAGTAGGGTGACCGCAAAATGGGCAAAGAATAGTTTTATGCAATAAGTCCATAGATCCTCCGTTAGCCAGTGTCTGTTGCAGCACAGTGTGGCGAATGACTTCTGCGATCCCTTGCGTCGTTCAACTCCTCTTTCTTGTTAGTGTAGGCGCAAAAGCCACATCAGGCGAAAAAACAACCCGTTTTCATGTGCTGCTCTGCTTCCTTGTTGCCGATACAGCATGGCTTCGGTTATGATGCGGCCGCTTTTTGTTAAAAAGCAGCGACAACTACGTGTTGTGCTGTTTTGTTCTACCGCTCGTAAGGTTGAACCGCAAAACGCATTCCCTTAATTTACTTGAATCAACATGTGACCCTTGGTATGGGCCACCACTGTGAGGACTTATCATGCCAGTTATTACTCTGCCTGACGGTAGTCAGCGTTCGTACGACAATCCTTTATCTGTATTAGACGTTGCCAAAGACATAGGCCCTGGTCTGGCGAAAGCCACCATAGCCGGCAAAATCAATGGCCAGTTGGTGGATGCCTGTGAGCTCATCACCTCTGATGCCTCTTTAAGCATTGTCACCGCCAAAGATCAGGAAGGCCTGGACATTATCCGTCACTCCTGCGCGCACTTATTAGGCCATGCCATTAAGCAGTTATGGCCAAACACCAAAATGGCGATTGGTCCTGTCATCGACAACGGCTTTTATTACGATGTAGATTTAGACCGTCCAATCAGCAGCGATGATTTAGCGCAACTTGAAGAGCGCATGCTGCAACTGGCCAAAACCGAATATGACGTAGTGAAGAAAAAAGTAAGCTGGCAACAGGCTTATGACACCTTCGCTGCCCGTGGCGAAAGCTACAAAATGGAAATCCTCGACCAGAACGTCGCCAAAGACGATCAGCCGGGTTTATACCACCACGAAGAATACATCGACATGTGCCGTGGTCCACACGTGCCCAACATGCGCTTCTGCCAGCACTTTAAAATCATGAAGGTGGCGGGTGCCTACTGGCGTGGTGATGCGAAAAACAAAATGCTGCAGCGTATTTACGGCACAGCCTGGGCAGATAAAAAGCAATTAGCAGCTTATTTACTGCAACTGGAAGAAGCAGAAAAACGCGATCACCGTAAAATTGGTAAGGCCTTAGGTTTATTCCACTGGCAGGAAGAAGCGCCGGGTATGGTGTTCTGGCACAACGATGGCTGGACTATTTTCCGTGAGCTGGAAGCGTTTGTCCGTGAAAAACTGGCGCAATACGATTATCAGGAAGTAAAAGGTCCATTTATGATGGACAAAGTGCTGTGGGAAAAATCAGGGCACTGGGAAAAGTACTCCGACAATATGTTTGTCACCAGCTCTGAAAACCGTGATTACGCCATCAAGCCAATGAACTGCCCTGGCCATGTGCAGATTTTTAACCAGGGCCTGAAATCATACCGCGATTTACCGCTGCGTATGGCTGAGTTTGGTTGCTGTCACCGCAACGAGCCATCCGGTGGTTTACATGGCCTGATGCGGGTGCGTGGTTTTACTCAGGATGATGCGCATATCTTCTGTACTGAAGATCAGGTGCAGGCTGAAGTATCCAACTGCATCAAAATGGTGTTCGACGTCTACAGCACTTTTGGTTTTAAAGACGTGCAGGTGAAGTTATCTACGCGTCCGGAAAAACGCATTGGTACAGATGAGATGTGGCACCGTGCTGAGCAGGGTTTAGCCGAAGCTTTGGATGCCAACGGTATCGCCTATGACCTGCAACCTGGTGAAGGTGCCTTTTATGGCCCTAAAATTGAATTTACTTTGCATGATTGCTTAGGTCGCGCCTGGCAATGTGGTACAGTGCAGCTTGATTTCGCGTTACCTGGTCGTTTAGGTGCAAGTTTTGTGGCCGAAGGCAACGACAGACAAGTGCCTGTGATGATCCACCGCGCAATTTTAGGTTCGCTGGAGCGTTTTATCGGTATTTTGATTGAAGAATATGCAGGCTTTTTCCCGGCCTGGTTAGCCCCGACTCAGGTTGTGGTGATGAATATTACCGATAATCAGGCCGAATATGTGCAGGATTTAGTAAAAACTTTCAAATCTCATGGTATTAGAGCAACTTCTGACTTGAGAAATGAGAAGATAGGCTTTAAAATCCGCGAGCACACGCTACAGCGTGTTCCTTATTTAGTGGTAGTCGGTGACAAAGAAGTGGAAGCCGGCGATATCGCGTTAAGAACACGGAAGGGCGAAGACCTCGGAAAAATGAGTGTGAACGACTTCATCACGAAGCTTACCACTGAAATTAAACACCGGGTCTGATTATTTTCACTCTTGGAGGAACATACTATTAAAGTAGGAAAGAAAACTTTACCGTCGAACAGACCGAATCGTATTAACGAAGAAATCACCGTCAAAGAGGTGCGTTTATTAGGTCTGGAAGGTGAACAATTAGGTGTGGTGAACACTTCAGAAGCTATTCGTTTAGCTGAAGAAGCAGGCGCTGACTTGGTAGAGATCAGCCCAACTGCGGAGCCCCCTGTTTGTAAGTTGATGGACTATGGTAAGTTCCTGTTTGAGAAAGGCAAAGCTGCTAAAGAGCAGAAGAAAAAGCAAAAACAGATCCAGATCAAGGAAATTAAATTCCGGCCTGGAACTGATGAAGGCGATTACCAGGTAAAACTACGCAACCTGCGTCGCTTCATTGAAGAGGGTGACAAAGCTAAAGTAACACTGCGTTATCGTGGTCGTGAAATGGCGCATCTGGACATCGGCATTGAGATGCTTAACCGGATTAAGGAAGATATGTCAGATATTGCTATCTGCGAATCTTTCCCAAGCCGCGTTGAGGGTCGTCAGATGATCATGATGCTGGCCCCAAATAAGAAGTAATAAGTGCATTCAAGCATAAGATACGCCGCTTGAATAAAGCGGCGTTTTTTATCGCCTTATTATTCGTTGTAATCTAAACAATGCGAGTTATTTAACTATGCCAAAGATGAAAAACAACAAAGGTGCTGCAAAGCGCTTTAAGAAAACCGGCTCAGGCGGTTTTAAACGTAAGCAATCACATCTTCGCCACATTCTGACGAAGAAGTCTTCTAAGCGTAAGCGTCAGTTAGGTCCAAAAACGTTAGTTGCAAAAGTTGACGTTGCTGGTATCGCTCGTTGTCTGCCATACGCATAATTTAGGAGATTTCAAATGCCAAGAGTAAAACGTGGTGTGACAGCGCGCGCTCGTCACAAGAAGGTGTTAAACCAGGCTAAAGGTTACTACGGTGCCCGCAGTCGTGTTTATCGTGTCGCTTTCCAGGCAGTTATCAAAGCTGGCCAATACGCTTACCGCGACCGTCGTCAACGTAAACGTCAATTCCGTCAATTGTGGATCGCGCGTATCAACGCTGCATCTCGTCAGAACGGTTTGTCTTACAGCCGCTTCATCGATGGTCTGAAAAGAGCATCTGTTGAAATCGACCGTAAGATCCTGGCTGATATCGCTGTATACGACAAAGGCGCTTTCGCTGCTTTAGTCGCCAAGGCAAAAGAAGCTTTAGCTGCTTAATTCTTTGAGCAGAGTAAAAAGCCACCTACGGGTGGCTTTTTTATGTCTGCAACAGAGTACACCGAACAACGCGACTCAAACCTGCTCTAGCACAGCGATTCAGATCGCCGTGCGAAGTTTTTGTTTTTCCCGCTGATGAGCATAGGGGTCACAAAAGGACAGTTGACGGGTGAAGTCTGCAATTTGCTGCACTTTTCCACGTTGGGGCCTTAAAGTGGACCAATAACGGGCGCCGCCTTTGGGAGCGTTGCTCCAGCGCGGCTGACTGATCACGCCATCCGTTTTCACCCACTTACTCATGATTTTCACACCGCAGCTCAAATTGACTCTCGGATCATGCAAAGAATGAGGGTGTTTGATGTCACAGCCGTATCTGGGTTGGTTGGCACTTTCATGCGAGATCTGTAATAAACCACGGCTGATCACCCGGCGGCCTTTGCCGTCTTTAAACTTTTCCTGATAAAAAGACTGAGGTTGAAAGTTACTTTCAGGTTTGGCCATCGCCGAGAATAAAGCAACCCAAAACTGGCTGCGTTGCTGACGTGCTAAGCTGGCATAACGTGGACAGAAGTTTTGCACATCAGCAGGAACCAGGCTGACCAGAGGGGACTGTGCTACTGCTTGTTCAGTAATTCTGGTCCAGCTACCATCCCGGTTGTGTTCTGACCAAGCCGCATAATCCATATTTTTGCTGTGGCTAAAACTACCGGCAGTAGCAGTGGCACTTAATAAAGCGATTAAACTAAAACTAAAAAAAGTGGATGGCATCTGGTGTTATGGTTCTTTCCGGTCAGTGGTTTTATATCGGCTTTGTTCAGCCAAACTTCAGCTTCAGACTAGTGTTTTATCCCGTTGGGCTCAAGTTTTTTTCGCTCTGAACACTGCATCTGTATGATTTCTGTGCAGCCTGCAGCGAAGTCTGCTGGCAGCGGCTGAAAAAACCAGTTATGGTACTGCTATTACGGCATTTTTCAGGTGTAACATGCCTCACGATCATTCAACCTCAGAACACAAAACTCATTCGCATGGTGCAAATTGCACACACCAGCAGCAGGACGCGCAGCATCATCGTCATGAAGTGGGGCATCAGCATTCGAATGCCCATGGCCTGTTTGGTCATCACCACCATCATCATGGTACTGAGTCAGGTAATATTGCCACAGCCTTTTGGTTGAACTTCAGTTTTACCATTATCGAATTTATCGGAGGTTGGCTGACCAACAGCGTGGCTATTATGGCGGATGCGATGCACGATTTAGGCGACACACTGGCGATCGCATTTGCCTGGTTCGCAGCTAAAGTGGCAGGCAAAGAAGCGACTCCGCGTTATAGTTACGGTTACCGGCGCTGGTCTTTGCTGAGTGCTCTGATCAATAGTGTGATTTTAGTGCTGGGCTCCTGCTGGATTTTATACGAAGCTATCCCTCGCTTATGGCAGCCGCAATTACCTCATGCCGCAGGTATGATGGCGCTTGCCGTGTTAGGTGTGCTGGTCAATGGTGCAGCCGTGTTTAAACTTCGTCGCGGCAAAACACAAAATGAACAAATTCTGACCTGGCATTTGCTGGAAGATGTTTTAGGCTGGGTCGTTGTACTGGTTGGCTCAGTGCTGATTTATTTTACGGACTGGGCCTGGTTGGATCCGCTGTTAAGTATTGGGTTTACCTGTTTTATCCTGATCAACGTCTGGCGCAATTTACGCCATACGCTGGCGCTGTTTTTACAAGTCAGTCCGGATCCGAAACTGGCTGCTACCATAGAACAGCAATTGCAAGAGCTTAGTTTTGTACAGGATGTGCATCATCTGCATTTGTGGTCGCTGGATGGCGAAAAACATGTATTAACCGCGCATCTGGTGTTAAAAACGGATACGGCCACGGAGCAGTTAAAACTGCATAAAGAGCAAATACGGCAGTTGCTCCAGCCTTATCAACTGGAGCATACCACCATAGAATTTGAGTTTAATCAGGAACTGTGCCGGGATCAGCATTGACGGGTCTCGGAACAATATGGCCTCTACAACTGGCCATCCTGCAGGCTGATTTCATCCAACGACAGTGAAAAACTTGGGATAAAAATTTCCAGAAAGTAATTCACTTCCGCCAAGGCATAATTTTCAAGCACAGCCTCCAGACGTTTTTTCGCCAGCACAAATTCATGATTGCCTGCGGAGAGTTCTTCCAGCGTTTTTACATAAGCACAAAGTGTGTCTGCCGCTTTGACCAGGAGCTTTTCATCCGCTGAATACTGGTCAGACAGCAATAGGGATTGATAAAAAGGTTGTAACTTTTGCGGCAGCATCGACAGGAGTTTCTGCTCTGCAATACGTTCTATCTTTTTGTATTCCTGAGCAATTTGGGCATTAAAGTATTTCACTGGTGTAGGTAAGTCGCCTGTTAATACTTCGCTGGCATCGTGAAACAGCGCCAATGTTGCCACTCGTTCCGGTTGGACTTCACCTGCAAAGATTTCTCTGCGGATCAACGCCAGCATATGAGCCACCACCGCCACCTGATGGCTGTGTTCAGCGACATTTTCGGTATTGACGTTTCGCATCAGCGGCCATCTGTTGATCAACTTCATCCGAAACAGATGAGCAAAAAAATGGCTTGGTTGTTCAGAGCTCGATGTAGTGTGGTGTTCGTTTGCCATTATTGCTGATACCCGGGTAAAAACTGCGCTAAGCGGCCAATCGCCATTTCCAATTGCTCTTTGTGGGGTAAAAATACAATACGGAAGTGATCCGGCTCAGGCCAGTTAAAGGCCCGGCCATGGACCAATAACACTTTATGCTGGCGCAGGAAATCCAGTACAAAAAGCTCATCGTCTTTGATCTTGAATTTTTTGCGGTCCAGTTTAGGGAATAAGTACATGGCGCCTTTCGGACGTACACAGCTAATGCCATCAATGCTGGTGACCAGCTTATGCGCTAAATCCATCTGATCATACAAACGACCGCCTGGCACTATCAGCTCATTAATGCTTTGGTAACCACCCAATGCGGTTTGTACCGCATGCTGACAAGGCACATTAGCGCAGAGGCGCATTGATGCCAGTATGTTTAACCCTTCGATATAGTGCCGGGCTAAATGCTTGGCACCAGACAATAAAATCCAGCCAACCCGGAAACCTGCAATACGATAGTTTTTCGATAAACCACCAAAGGTCAGCACAAATAAGTCGTCTGTGAGCGACGCTGTCGTGACATGCTCTGCGCCGTCATACAAAATTTTGTCGTAAATCTCGTCGCTCAATACCACCAGCTTATGCTCGCGGGCGATGGCCAGCAGGTCCAACAAAAACGCTTTGGAATAAACCGCGCCTGTTGGATTGTTTGGATTAATCAGTACCAAGGCTTTGGTTTTTTTTGTGATTTTAGCGCGAATATCGGCTAAATCAGGGAACCAGTCGGATTGCTCGTCACAGCGGTAATGCACCGCATTGCCACCGGCCAGATTCACTGCAGCAGTCCAGAGCGGATAATCAGGGGAGGGGATCAATACCTCATCGCCGTTATTTAACAGCGCCTGTAACGACATCAGAATCAACTCTGACACACCATTGCCGATGTAGACGTCATCGGCATCAGCGCCCAGAATGCCGCGTTGTTGGTAATATTGAGCAACAGCCACCCGGGCCGGATAAATACCTTGGGAGTCGCTATAGCCCTGAGCTGTCGGCAAATTGTGGATCACGTGTTTTAAAATTTCGTCCGGCGCTTCAAAACCAAAAGGCGCGGGATTACCAATATTGAGCTTTAAAATACGTTGACCTTCTTCTTCCATCCGTTTGGCTTCACGTGCCACCGGACCCCGAATGTCATAACAAACCCCATCTAATTTTGTCGAGCGCTCTATTGGTTTCATACCGCTACCCTTATGTCTCCATCTATTGTTTTTATTGCATATATTTGCTTACACCTTTTTACACGCCTAGACGTCTTTTGCAAGTATGATTGAGAAAAAAAGCCGGAAAATAAGGAGCTTTATGCTAAGTCTGCGAACTATCCCTGTGGGCGCTGTGGTGTGTTGCGAAATTTTTCAGTTTTTTGAGCACAGCGGCATTTATATAGGAGATGGACAGATAGTGGAGCTGGCAGGCTCTGGTTTAGTGCGTTCTTTATCTTTTCATCGGTTTTTAGCGGATAGATCCGGCGCTGAACTGATGTTTGCCACAACGCCAGCCGGAGATATTATCGGCTCGCAAAGCGCAGCAAACAGGGCGATTGAGCAGATCTACAGTTATCAGAACTATGACGTGCTGAGAAACAACTGCCACCGCTTTACCTACAGTTGTATCAGCGGCGACTCGTTGCCTTTAACCAGTTTTTTTGACTTAAAGCAGGCCCTGGCTGCCTATTGGCGCTTTACACCAAATTGGATCCATAAAGCGCCGTGACAATCAGCCCACTGGCTGTTACTGGTTATCGCGCACTTCTATATCGCCGACACCCACATTGGCCTCTACTGCTTTTTTACCTTCACCGTGCAGTTGGCTTGAACTGGTGACGAGCACCTGATCCCGCTCGTAGCGTCCTTTACCACCTTTGATTGAGGTGTCACCGACACCAGCGTCCAGTTTGATCGAATCGTACAGACTGGTATCCACATCGATATCAATTTCGCCTACGCCCAAATCGACACTAATATCCGACACCAAATCATCAATTTCGACAGAACCTACACCTAAGTTTAACGAGACCGCCATATCGGCCGGAATAGTTAGAGTCCAGTTTTGCTCAATGTCGTCATCGTCTTCCAATTCAACCTTCAGCTTTAAGGTCGAACCATCGTCGTTTATGCTGAGCCGGGCGTCGGATAAATCACTGCTACGCCCCAACCAATCCTCATCCGGTTCAAGTTCGACAACTAAGCGGATTTCAGAGCCTTTGCTGGCGTTCAGCTTGATTTCGCCTACTGGTGCTTCCAGTACCAGTTTGGTCAAGCTTTTGGCATCGATGGTTTTTTCCAGCACTTTTACATCCTCTGCCATCGTAGGTGTTGTCGTTAAAATCAGTGCCAGAGCAGAAACTAAACTAAGTTGACGCATATTGTTCTCCTTTTTTCGTTGTTATGACAGCGTATGCAGCTTTCTTGCCAATTATTTTTTTGTTTAAAAACATGCGCTTAAGTAATTGGTTCGATTTGTTGTTTATCATTTCGGCCATTTTGTGGTCGAAACTACCACCAGATCTGGTTAGAATACGCGCCATTGTTCTGGCCTTGCTGATGATCCTTCAACAGGATCAGATAAAAAACGAATTCAGGGTATTGCATGAAAAAAACAGAATTGAGCTTTTGGTTGGTGTTTTGGGCTGCGGTGCTTTATGCCGCTATCTACCCCTGGCTTAAGCCTGCTCCTGTTGAAGATATTGCATCGTTGGCGGACTGGCAAATGCCATCAAAGCTGGGCTCTCTGGATGCCGCCGATCAACGCAAGTTATTAAAGCGGCTGGCTTATCCTGTCGCTATGCCAGAGTTACTGCCTGTGCCCGATTTTGAGCAGTACAAAGATGTGGTCGAAAAGAAAAAGGCATTTTTTGATTATTTAATGCCTTTTATTGAGCGTGAAAATGCCCGGCTGTTGCATATTCGTCAGCAGATCATTGAAGTGCAGCAAAAGCAGCAACAACAGGAGCTGACCGTAGAGGAGTATGCCTTTATCTACAGCCTGTATGACGAGTTCAAGTTAGATTACCCGGACGTTGATGCGCAAGGCTTTCGTTTGCTGCTCAGTCGTGTTGATGCCATACCTGCTGATTTAGTGTTAATCCAGGCTGCAAAAGAATCAGGCTGGGGCAGTAGTCGTTTCGCTTTGGAGGCATACAACTTTTTTGGCCAATGGTGCTTTAAGGCCGGTTGTGGTTTAGTGCCGCAACAGCGCAGTGCGGGTAAATACCATGAGGTTGCGGTGTTTCCTCATGTAGCTGCGGCCATCAACAGTTATTTTTATAACCTCAACACCTTTTATGTGTATGAGGATTTACGCCAGCTCAGAGCAAAACGCCGCGCTGAGGGTGACGTTGCCGGGCATCATCTGGTTGCAGGGTTGAGCCGGTATTCAGAGCGTGGTCAGGATTATGTCAAAGAGATCCACACTATGCTTAAAGCCAATACTAAACATATAGACAGCTAATGATGAAACTTTACGTTCTGGCCAGTTTGCTGGTTACTTTTACCGGTTCGGCGTTGGCTGATACTGTGTTTAATTACGACGGCTTTTACGCTCGGATGAAAAAAAGCGAAAAGGTCGAGTTCAGTGATATTACCTTGGCTTTTGTACTGCAAAAAGCCGGTACCAATGAAGTTTGTAGTGTAGATAAAGCTCTTATCACCACAGATATTTCTGAAGCGCCTTTAACCATTGCGGGTAATGGCGAACTGATGCTGCCCTTTGATCTGATGCTAAATGCGCAAAAAGCGCTGATCGTGCTGAAACAACCTGAAGGTGCAGCGCCCTGCGATTTAAACTTTAAGCTACGCAGCAAAATGCCTGTACCACAACAGGCGAGTGTGGCTCAGCTACGCAAGTTGCAGCGACAGTTTGATGAGCTGCTGGATTCATTGGCGGGCTGGGGAAAATACTGGTTGCCTGACGTCTCAGGTTTAACTGTGCATTTTGACTCTGAAGTGGTGGCTCAAAGCTCTGACGCGGCGCTGAACCAGCAGCTTTTGTGTGAGCAAAATCGTTGCCGGATCCTTTTACCTGACGCCTTGGCTGATACAGCGACAGTGCAGTTCTCCAAGGTCCCTGATCACGCCACTCCTCTGCTGCAGTAGCCTTTCACCATATGGCCGTTTTGGTGCTTTATCTGCTGACGCACAGCAGAGAGTTGCAGAAAAAGACCAACACCGGGACTGTAGTACTGCAAGCCTTAGCGGCTTCAGGCAACGTCAGGGTTGAACGTATTGAATGGCAACGTAAAGTCCCGGCTTCATCCTTGCTGGCGTTATCTGCAGCGCAGCGATTGGGCTTAGTCTATCCCTTGCAAGTAGAGACAAGCCAAGCCTGTTATTTGCTGCAGCAAGGCCAGTATCAGCCGCAAAATACCGAAGGACTCCTTCAGCGACAGCTTCGTCAGAACGAAGCCGTGAAGCACTGGGTTGTGCTGGATGGCACCTGGCAGGAAACGGCAAAAATGCTCAGGCAAAGCCCGTATTTGCAGTCTTGCTACCGTGTTGCAGTGAAACCTGATACCGCGTCAGTGTATAGACTGCGACGGAATCAAAAAGACGGAGCTTTGTGTACCGCCGAAGTGGTGATGGAATTGCTGCAACAAACCGGGTTGAACAACGAAAAAGAGCTACTGATGCAGCTCTTTGATGAATTGAACACGCGCTAAGCCTGCTAGTACAGGATTAGAATTTGGGACGGGCTGAGGGGGCGAAGCCCATCTCTACGTCAGTTCAACAAATTGCACTGAGGCGGCGGGTTCGTCGTCATCCTGCAATAAACCGACCGGCACCTTGGGCACATCAGGTTTATCAAAGGCCATATCACCTTCGACTGCTAAAGGACTGTCTTTACTGATCCCTGCAAAATCAAACAGATTTTTATCAATCATATGAGAGGGCACAATATTTTGCATAGCCTGGAACATGGTTTCGATACGACCAGGGAAACGTTTGTCCCAGTCCTGCAACATTTCTTTTACCACCTGACGTTGCAAGCCATCCTGTGAGCCACATAAGTTACAAGGGATGATTGGGAACTGGCGGGCGACAGAATATTTCTCAATATCTTTTTCGCGACAATAAGCCAGAGGACGAATGACAATATGTTCTCCGTTATCGCTGATGAGCTTGGCCGGCATCGATTTCATCTTGCCACCGTAAAACATATTTAAAAACATAGTTTCAATCATGTCGTCGCGATGATGGCCTAAGGCGATTTTAGTTGCACCCAGCTCTTTGGCCGTGCGATACAAAATGCCACGGCGCAAGCGGGAACACAAAGAGCAGGTAGTTTTACCTTCCGGGATTTTTTCTTTGACGATAGAGTAGGTGTCTTCGGTGACTATCTTAAAATCCACACCAATTTGGCTTAAATAGCCGGGTAACACATCGGCGGGGAAGCCGGGTTGTTTTTGGTCCAGATTCACCGCGACGATCGAAAACTGAATAGGGGCCGATTGCTGTAAGTTCAGCAGAATATCCAGCAGAGTATAACTATCCTTGCCGCCCGACAAACAGACCATCACTTTGTCGCCATCTTCAATCATATTAAAGTCGGCAATAGCCTGACCGACGCCACGACGCAGGCGTTTATGTAATTTGTTCAGGTTATATTGTGCTTTGGCTTCTGCTGCATGTGACATAAAACAACGACCCCAGATAAAAATGGCGCGTAGTATAACCAACTACGCGCCAGCTTTGTAGCGTATGCAGCTTATTGTTTTGCTAAAGGGCAGACAAAACCTGCAGGTTTGACTGCCAGTACATCACAATCCAATCTGTCTATCACATGCTCTGCTGTATTGCCGATGATGGCTGCAGATAAACCTGTGCGCCCTATAGTACCAATCACCACCATCTCAGCATCCAACTGCTGGGCTAATTTAGGGATCACATCCTCTGGCATACCCTCAAGCACATGGGTCTGAGCCGACGGCAGCTCAAACTCCAGAGCCAGTTTATGTACCGCTTCCAGATGATGAGTTTTCATCGTCTGATTGTATTCCTGTGGATTGAACTCAGGGATTTCTATCGCAATATTGACTGGTGTGCCGGGGAAGGCATTCACCAGTTGCACCCGGCTATTGAGCAGCGCTGCAAGCTGTTTGGATTGCTGAATAATACGTTGATTTAACGAGCTATGATGGCTTTGTTCACTGCCTGCATTGACGGCAGCCACTATATTGCCGTGCTCAGGCCATTCATGGTCTTTCACCAGTAACACCGGGCATGGACATTTTCGCAGAATATGCCAGTCGGTTGGGGTGAAAATCATGGATTTAAGCACATCATGATCGTGCGTGCCTTTGATCACCAGACTGTAGTCTTTCTCCAATACGGCCTGCACTATGGCTTCAAAGGGTCTGTTATGCCAGACCACCTGAATGGCTATATTCAGACCTTGCTCTTTATACTCGTCGATTAACTCGCTGATCCACATCTCTCTGTCGCTGATCACTGCCTGACGCATCGACTCGCGCTCTTCCCCTGACAACATAGTGGTCATTTCGTAGGAAAAGTCGTAAATAGATAAAAAAGCTGTGAGTTGGCAGTCTTGCAGTTTGGCCAGCTCGACAGCCCGTTTCAGGGCTTTTTGTTCAGCAACAGACGGGTCCAGTACTACCAATACTTTGGGATATAAGGTCATATCATGCTCCTGCTAAGCTAGGGCTTACCCTGTAAGTGTAGCCAAGGTAGCTAAGATAGGCTGATAAGTCCTTGTGCTGGATCAATGATACCCTTGTTACCTGAAGTTGCAGTTTGGTTGACTGCCTGTTCTCGTCCCAATCACATCATATGCTTCTGGGCTCCCGAACACTTATCGGCGCACTGCAACTCCAGTTAATTTGGGTGAATCACCCTGTTCAGCGAGCGATGGCAGAACCACCAGCCAGTTTACTTAAAGCCTCCGGATCGCTAATGCAAATCAGCTTGCCGTCGACCTGTATTAAATCGTCCTTATGGAATCGACCTAATAAACGACTAATAGTTTCAACTGTCAGGCCTAAATAGTTGCCTATTTCGCCGCGCGTCATACTTAAACGGAACTCTTTTTTCGAAAAACCACGATTGGCAAAACGCTGTGCCAGATTGGTCAGAAAGGCTGCCAGTTTTTCTTCCGCATTTTTACGGTTTAACAACAACAGCATTTGTTGATCCCCACTAATATCCTGGCTCATCAGACGCATCATCTGTTGTCGCAGTTTTGGCAACTGACCCATAAGCTGGTCCATTTGGTTGTAGGGAATTTCGCAGACCATAGCGGTCTCCAGTGCCTGAGCAAAACTGGGATGTTGCTGCTCACCTATGGCATCAAACCCTATCACGTCGCCGGGCAAATGAAAGCCGGTAATTTGCTCTTCACCGGATTCAGTGAGGGTGAAGGTCTTAAATGAACCGCTGCGCACCGCATATAAGGAGTGCAGGGCGGTACCTGCCTCTATTAAAAAATCGCCTTTGTGCAAGGGTTTTTTACGCTCGATAATCTCGTCCAGCGTATCCAGTTCAGCATTATTTAAAGTAAAAGGCAGGCAAAGCTGGCTGAACCCACAATGTTGGCAACTTAAATTTGAACCGGACATATTCTGTTCCTTAAAGACGACTGTTCCAGCTTAGAAAAGTCGTGGCGCTATTGCAATAGCTATAGTGTAAAGTGCGTACAACGCCAGTAACAGAGCGGCACTGACCCGGACCCACTGTTTGTTTTTAAACCGACTCAGGCGCTGTGCAAAACGGCCAACCGCTAACATAGCTGGTAAGGTACCCACACCAAAAGCACACATCAATAAGGCCCCTTGTAAAGCACTGCCACTGGCCAGACTCCAGCCTAAACTGCTATAGACCAAACCACAAGGCAGAAAACCCCAGCACAGCCCATACGCTAAGGCTTTTGAGCTGCTATCCAGAGGCAACAGGGCTTTGGCCAAAGGCTGGATCTTGCGCCATAAAGCCGATCCCAGTTTTTCCAATAGCGTCAGCGCAAACCAAAGACGAGCAACATAAAAGGCCATCAGCAACAGCATCAGACCGGCCACTACCTTCAACCAGAATAAACTGATACCCAGCTTTACCAACACAGCAGCGCCAAAAGCGCCGGTCAATGCACCTAAAAAACTATAAGTTGTTACACGGCCCAGGCTGAGCATGAGCTGCAGTTTGAGCTGTTGTAACGGAGCCAGTGGTGGCATGGAAAGTTGCAATGCGCTGGCAATACCACCACACATCACCAGACAATGGCTGCTGCCCAAAAAGCCTATACCAAGGGCAGCCAGAAGATTTAGCGTAAGTTCCGGGTTCATTGCGGCGGTTGTTGGTCCGGATCTGTGCCTGGTTTGCCAGTTTTTTTCTCATCTTCAAACAAAATACTCATGCCTTCTTTGTTTAAATCATCAAACTGACGGCTGCGCACGGCCCAAAAAAAGATACCAAGACCGATACAAACAAAAAGTATCGCTATGGGGATCAGCACATAAATAATACTCATGCTTTCAGTAACCTCAGTGAGTTTGATACCACCAGAATAGAGCTAAACGACATGCCGATCACGGCGATATAAGGAGAAACAAATCCCATCACCGCCAGAGGAATAATGACCAGATTATAGCCTACAGCCCACCACAGATTTTGTTTGACGATCCGCTGTGCCAATGCGGCACCTTCGATCAGTTCTTGTAATAAATTCAGATCGTTATGCAGCAATACCACATCAGCCTGATTTTTTGATAAATCTGTGCCCGAATCCAGAGCGACAGAAACATGAGCGGCGTGAAAACAAGGACTATCGTTAATGCCATCGCCTAACATCAACACCTTATTACCCTTGGCTACGTCCTGGCGAATATGCTGAACTTTTTGCTCCGGGCTGCAGCCTTTAAACACCTGATCAAATTGCAATTGCTGCTGAACATCCTCAACCTGGGCGGAAGAATCACCTGTCAGCATGGATAAACGCAGTCCACGTTGTTTTAACCTCTGAATCAAGGTTGGCACTTCAGGACGCAGCGCGTCCGATAACTCAACGCAGAACACCAGTTGCTGATTAATGCTGCAGCATACTGCTGCAGAGGTTTGAGCTTCAGCGCCACAAAATGCCGCGCTGCCCACTTTAACTTCTGCAGTGCTGCCATGCTCCCGAACCCAAACCGCAGACAGGCCGGACCCGACATGAACCCGTACCTGTTCCAGTTTAATTCCAGAGTCCAGATAGCTGTCAAATGCGCGGGCTATAGGATGTTCTGAATAGGCTTCCATACGGGCGATCAGGGCTAACAGCGTAGCCGGGGTGTAGGACTGGTCATATAATTGCGTGCGCTGGATACTAAAACGGCCTTGCGTTAGACTACCTGTCTTATCCAGAAAGACAGAACTGAGCTGTGGCACTATCTCCAGCACTTGCTGATTCTTGATCAGAATGCCTTTGCGATTAAGGCGCGCCAAGGCACAGGTAATAGCAGTAGGAGTGGCCAGGGTTAACGCGCATGGGCAGGTGGCCACCAGCACAGACAAGGTGACCCAAAATGCCCTGTCTTTGTCCAACCAAAAATACCAGAGCAAAAAAGTACCTAAGGCGATAATCAACAAGCGCTGAATAAAAAAACGTGCCAGTTGCGTGGTTTTTTCCACGATCTGCGGTTTCTGGTTCAGCGTCTGCTGTTGCAGTTCGATAATCTGCCCCAGCCGCGAATGAGCTAACGCCTGATGCACTGTGACCGTCAGCACACCATCATGATTAATACTGCCAGCCATCACGGTGTCGCCCTGGGCTTTATTCACTGCCTTGTATTCACCGGTCAGCATGGACTCGTCGACCGAACTTTGTCCTGACAACACCACACCATCAGCCGCAATAGTCTCTCCGGGTTGGACCAGAATCACCTGACCTGCTTCTAACCGACGGGCCGACACGGGCACCACCGCATCTCCCTGCACCAGCCGGGCGGACACCGGCATAATCTTTAACAGGTTTCCGGTAGCTGCGCGGGCCTGAGTTCGGGCACGGAATTCAAAAAATTTCCCCAACTGCAGTAAAAATACAAACATACAGACAGATTCAAAATAGACTTCGCCTGTGTCAAATACTGTGGCATAGGCTGAAGCGAGGAAAGTGTAAAAGACGGCCAGAGTGACGGGGACATCCATATTCAGTTCACGGCCTTTGATGGCCCGCCAGGCACTTAAGGTAAAAGGTTTAGCGCTGTAAAACACCACAGGAGTGGTGAGGAACAAACTGATCCAGCGTAAGTAGCCTTCGAATTCGGGTTCTATGCCAGTGTAATCACCAAAATACAGGCCAAAGGCCAGCATCATCACCTGCATACTCATAAAACCAGACACTGCCAGGCGCTTTAAAAAACGGCGTAACTCGGCCTGCTGAGCGGCCTCTTCCTGATCGGCTATAAAAGGCGATGCCTGATAACCTAACTTGCTGATAAGACTCAGCAGCTCACTGAGTTTGAGCTGCTGTACATCCCAGCTCACGACACAACGGGCTGTACTGGAGTTGACACTGACGTTGTGGATCGCCGGATTTTTTTGCAATTGTTTTTCTATCAGCCAGGCACAAGCGGCACAACTGATGCCAGTCACAGACAATTCAATCTGCGTCTGATTTTCTTTGTGTTGGGTCAAGTCAGCTAGTACTTCAGCACTGTCAAAATTACTCAGTTGCAACTGGTCTGGTACCAGTTGCGCCTTACTGGCGGGGGCTGTACGGAATTTATAATAGTCGCCTAGACCCTGGTCGATAATAGTTTCGGCAACAGCCAGGCAGCCAGGACAACAGAATTGGCGAGGCTGCTGTTCTATCAGAAGACTAAAGTCCGAGTCAGCCGGTATGGCTTCATTGCAGTGAAAACAACCTGTATACGACACTGTTTAATATCCCAGTTTAAATTCACCTTGTTGTGGCAGCATCGCTGTTGCCCGCAGTTTCCAATCTTTGTGTTCATCCGACACCACCAGATTCCATTTCCCTTCCAGTACTTCAGGTAAAGTAGCCACATATAAATTTTCACCACTGCGCTCAGCGGTAATAACAAAATCTTTGGCGGCTATGGTGTTATGAAAAAATTCTAGCTGTAGGTGCTGACCCAGCGTTTTATTTTGTTCAAACCTTACGATCACCTGATTGGCGGCAATCAGCGTACTGGCGTGTAAATTCCGTAGTTGAGCCTCACGGTATTTGGCCAAATTCATATTAATAGCCCGGCCTTCTTTATAATAATCATCCACCACCAGGTCCGGATTATTTTGCTGCATGATATAAATGGTATGGCCGCCTTTGAGAAAGGAGACGATAGGGAAGGCGATCAACAACCAGGGCCAGAGTTGTTTGTACCAGGGTTTTGTATCATGCAACATAAGGTATTCCTCTTACAGATAACAATAAGCCCCACAGGGCGGGGCTTATTCAGATGAAGCAGTACAATCTATTACTTACTGCTTTCTTCAGGACGAGATAAACGGTAAACGTAGGCAGAGATAATATGGATTTTATCTTCACCTAAAATCTCTTTAAACGCTGGCATCTGACCATTGCGGCCTTTGAGCAGTGTTTCTTCAACAGCACCGTGTGAACCACCGTACAACCAGGTATTGTCTGTCAGGTTTGGTGCACCAAATGGCAGATTATGAGCTAAGCTACCTTTACCATCTGCACCGTGACAGGCGGCACACATACCAAACTTGGCTTTCCCTGCGGCTGCGTCTTTATCGTTTACTTTACGGCCTGACAGACTCAGTACATAAGCTGTCATTTCTTTTACGCCTTGCTCACCCAGAGCTTCACCCCAGGCTGGCATAGCGGCTTTGCGGCCATACAGCAATGTTTCTTTGATCTTGTCCGGCGTACCACCATATAACCAGTCATCATCGGTCAGGTTGGGGAAGCCACGCTGACCGCGGGCATCTGAGCCGTGACACTGAGCACAGTTTTGCAGGAACAAACGTTGACCTACTTTAAGGGCTGCCGGGTCGTAGGCTAAATCCAGAATGTCGCGGCTGGTGTATTTGGCAAACTCTTTGGCATAGGTTTCATTGGCCGCTTCATACTCGCGATCCAACTGCACGTTTTTACCATCCAATTTGTTTTGTTCAACAGCGGCTTTGGATTCAGCCAGACTTTTAATGCCCTGGTTAGAACTGGTCCAGTTTAAAAAGCCTTTGTAGTTCCCTAAGCCAGGGTAGGCGGCAAAGTAATACACAGACCAGACGATGGTGGCGTAAAACATATAGGTCCACCACTTTGGCAGTGGATTGTTAATTTCTTCAATGCCATCAAACTCGTGACCTGTCGATTCGCCTTCTTTCACCCCGACGTGGTTCTTTAAGTTCCAGGTTAAAATGACGGCGCAAAATACGATACACGCTATTGTTAAGACAATGATCCAAGCGCTCCAAAAGCTACTCATGATCCGACTCCTGTTTCTGTTGTTGTTTTGGTTTTTGGTCGTCTGCAAAAGGCAAATTTGCCTGCTCATCGAAGTCTGGCTTGCGTTTTAACACAAAAAGCCAGACTACCAGACCAATAAAACCTACAAACACTAGCACGGTGAAAATACTGTGTAGGGTTGCAATATCCATCGTTATTACTTCAGCGCTGTGCCAAGGGATTGCAGATAAGCAATAAGAGCTTGCATCTCTGTTTTTCCTTTGACTGATTCAGTGGCTGCAGCGATTTCTTCGGCAGAGTACATCACACCGTCTTCATCGTTTGCCGGCATTTTGCCTTTCGTTAACTTGTTCATGATTTCCATCTTCTTCGGAGTTAACTCGCCATCCAGCGTATTGGTCGCCAGCCATGGAAAACCAGGCATATTCGACTGAGGCACAACGTCACGTGGGTTGATTAAGTGGGCATAGTGCCAATCGTCACTATAACGACCACCGACACGGGCTAAATCAGGCCCTGTGCGTTTTGAACCCCACAGGAATGGATGTTCCCAGACACTTTCACCGGCAACAGAGTAGTGACCGTAACGCTCTACTTCATGGCGAAACGGACGGATCATCTGGCTGTGACAGTTAACACATCCTTCACGGATGTAAATGTCACGGCCTTCCAGTTGCAGCGCTGTATAGGGTTTTAAGCCGTCTACAGGTTCGGTGGTTTCTTTTAAAAACAGCAAAGGAGTGATTTCAACCAGGGTACCAAAGCTGATGGCCAGCACAGTACCTATAGCTAACCAGCCTGCACTTTTCTCAAAAACTTCATGATAATTTTTAGACACAATAAGCTCCTTACGCTGCTTCAGCTACTGGTTCCAGAGCACCATCGTTCGCTCTGATAGTTTTCACAACGTTGTACGCCATGACCAGCATACCAGCGACGACAAAACAGCCACCGATAAAACGCATCAGGTAGAACGGGTAAGAGGCTTCCAAACTTTGTACAAAGCTGTAGGTCAGAGTACCGTCTGTGTTGACTGCACGCCACATCATGCCTTGCATAATACCGCTGATCCACATAGCAACAATGTACAGAACCACGCCTATAGTGTGTAACCAGAAGTGGGTGTTAATCAGCTTGATGCTGTACATCCGGCCTTGGTTATAAATGTTTGGGATCAGGTGGTAGATAGCGCCGATAGACACCATGGCAACCCAACCTAAAGCACCAGAGTGAACGTGACCTACAGTCCAGTCCGTGTAGTGCGATAAAGCGTTTACTGACTTGATCGCCATCATCGGGCCTTCGAAAGTCGACATACCGTAGAAGGACAGAGATACAATCAGGAAGCGCAAAATAGGGTCAGTTTTCAGTTTATGCCAGGCACCAGATAAGGTCATGATACCGTTGATCATGCCACCCCAGCTTGGCACAAACAGGATGACTGACATCACCATACCTACAGACTGAGTCCAGTCAGGCAGGGCAGTGTAATGCAAGTGGTGGGAACCAGCCCAAATGTATAAAGCAATCAGAGCCCAGAAGTGCACCACAGATAAACGGTAGGAGTACACAGGGCGGCCAGCCTGTTTCGGCACGAAGTAGTACATCATCCCCAGGAAGCCGGCAGTTAACAAGAAACCTACCGCATTGTGACCGTACCACCATTGCACCATGGCATCGACAGCACCGGCATAGACTGAGTAAGACTTAGTCAGCGATACAGGCACAGCCATACTGTTGACGATGTGCAAGGCAGCAACAGTGATAATAAAACCACCGTAGAACCAGTTGGCCACGTAAATATGGCTGGTTTTACGTTTGACTAGCGTGCCAAAAAACACCACAGCGTAAGAAATCCACACCAAGGCAATCAGAATATCGATTGGCCACTCCAATTCAGCATATTCTTTACTGCTGTTACCTATCCCCTGAGGTAAGGTGATAATTGCAGCGATAATGACTGCTTGCCAGCCAATGAAAGTAAACATCGCCAGCTTTTCTGCAAAAAGCCTGACCTGACAGGTACGCTGCACCACGTAATAAGATGTGGCAAACAGGGCACTTGTACCAAAGGCGAAGATTACTGCGTTAGTGTGAAGAGGACGAAGACGACTGTAAGTAAACCATGCCGTGTCGAAATTAAGTGCGGGCCAATACAGTTGCGCCGCAAGTAATACACCCAACCCCATACCGACAATACCCCACAGAACTGTGGTGACGGCAAAAAGGCGGACAACGGTATAGTTGTAGTCAACATTTAACGATTTGGTCTGGCTCATGTTGAGTTCCGCTGCAGTTTATTGCTAGTGATTAAAAATTCACCCTAAGGTGACCCTTCTTATTGTTGATTAACAGTGTAGCAGCCTCCAAAACGTGCAAAGCAACTAAACTCCTAACCATTTTGGGGCGAAATAATACGAGTTTTGCCTTGAAAAAGATAGGCAAAACAGCCGCTTTTATGATGTAGAACAATACTGCTGGTCGCAAAATAACCAATTACAGCAGTGTTTTGCGTTTCATAGCGACGAGAGGGTACACTTGCCTGCCTTTATTTACGGAAAATGATCAGATGAGATTGCTTGTTCTGGCTTTTTATTTGTTCTGTCTTGCGGGCTGCTCAGATCAAAGCGCTATACCGCAGAACGAGGTCTTGCAATTGCACCAAGACGAAAACGTCAGCGTTAGTTTAAGCCCGGCTGATGCGCCGGTTGAAGAGGTTTTGAGCTGGACAGTGAAATTGGCAGACGGCTGGCAGATTAAACAGGCCGAGGTGACAGGTCTGTCGATGAGTATGGGCATTATACCTTTGTCGTTTAAGGCTGTTGCTGCCCAACCACAGCTTTATACGACTGAAATGGTGTTAGGAGCCTGTAGTCAGCCTAAGATGAAGTGGCAATTGCAGCTTAAACTGCTTCATGCCACCCAAGGGGAAAAGTTGTTGTTGCTGCCTTTTTACTCCAGTTGGCCTGACTAACCCAGATAGCGGATCTGTTGTACCAGTTGCAGTGGGGCTGTATTGGTCAGGCTCAGACGGGCGGTCTCGACACAAACAAAATCGAGATAACCTAAATCAGGTAAATCTTTTAAGGCGGTCGCTTTTTCTGCCCATGGATTCCACAGCACACTGGCATCATGGCCTTGCTGAGTGATCTGCACCGCTGAACCCTGTTGTTGTAAGGTCAGCTCAGCAGCCGTATCCAGATAAACCCTGTCAACTTCTGCGGTGAACTTCAGCTCGGGCTGGCGTTGTACAGAGCGCTCACCAGCTTTGAGCTTATCCAGATAATCACCTGCTAAAGTACTGACGCAAACCTGATGCACAGAATCTACGTTAAAGTAGCTATGCAATGCAGCCTGCTGTACCCCCTGATCCGAGTTTAGCTTCAGAGTTAAAGCCTCTTCGGTGAGCTGTAGGGTTAAACTCAGATAAGAAGGTGCGTTGGCATAAGGCAAGGTTTTGTTTGCTATACGTAATTCAATGCTGACAGCGGCTTCTGTGACTGACTCTTTCACGACGTGCCAGAGTTCAGTGCGCACTACACCATGATTCGGCAATTTTTGTGCTGCAGGGTTAAATTCTGCCGCGGCCGGACCAAACCAGGGCCAGCACACAGGAACGCCCCCTCTGATCGGGGTGTTGTTTTGCCAGACAGCCTCAGGCGATAAGTAAATAACTTCAACCTCTGCCTTTGGCTTGTAAGAAAGCAGGTGCGCACCATAGCGACTAATGACAGCACTCGCCTGGCCGCACCTAAGTACATAACAAGGCAAATCCTTTAACTGGCCAAAGCCGGAAAGCTGCGTAATAGCGTTGCTGGTCATTTGTTGATCTCAAATTTTGGGGAAAGAAAAGGCGGCTCAAAAGCCGCCTCTGTCAAGGGTGTTTAAATTACTTTGAAAATTTCATCAGTTCAACAGTATTGTCCAGCATACGGTTACTGAAACCCCACTCATTGTCGTACCAGGCCATTACTTTCACCAGACGACCGTTGACGCGGGTTTCGCTGGCATCAAAAATAGAGGACATAGGATTGTGGTTAAAATCCACGGATACCAATGGCAAGTCGTTGACTGCCAACACCTGATTCATCGGGCTTTGTGCTGCAGCTTTGCGGATGATGTCGTTGACTTCTTCAACTGTGGTGTGGCGACCGGCGATAAAAGACAAATCCACTAATGACACGTTCAGCGTCGGCACACGCACCGCTAAACCATCAAATTTGCCTTTGAGCTCCGGTACAACCAAACCAACAGCAGCAGCGGCGCCGGTTTGAGTTGGGATCATTGACATCGCCGCAGCACGGGCACGGCGCACATCAGTGTGGTACACATCACTTAAACGCTGGTCGTTGGTATAAGCATGAATAGTCGTCATCAAGCCTGATTCAATGCCTAAAGCATCGTTTAACGGCTTGGCGATTGGAGATAAACAGTTGGTGGTGCATGATGCGTTAGAGATGATGGTCATGTCTTTCGTAATAACATCATGGTTGACGCCGTAAACGACAGTGGCGTCCACATCTTTGGCTGGAGCCGAGATAATGACTTTTTTCGCACCAGCAGTTAAGTGAGCGCCTGCAGTCTGACGGTTGGTGAACAGGCCCGTACATTCCAGCACCACGTCTACGTTAAGCTCGGCCCACGGCAGGTTCGCCGGACTACGTTCACTTAAGGTCAGAATTTCATCTTTATTAACGAAAATAGCTTTGTCTGAGTGTTCTACATCAGCGAAAAAAATGCCATGCGCTGTGTCGTACTTCAATAAATGGGCATTGATAGCGGCATCGCCTAAATCGTTAATGGCTACAACTTTGATGTCGTAATTCTTTTTTGATTCATATAAAGCGCGTAAAACGTTGCGGCCGATACGGCCAAAACCATTAATTGCTACACGAATTGTCATAACCTATCCCCAGACTGTAATTTAATTCTGTAATAAAATTACATTTTTTGTCATGCTTTTCAAGTGCAAAAAAGTTATGCATTCGTATTTTCTTAATCCGGGTCTTGAATCTGGAGTAGACTGTGGTAGTTAATTTTTCCTAACCATTTACTTTTCCGAGCAAAAAGCAGGTCGCTGGAGCCTTTATGGACAAACAATTACTTTCTGATCTGATTGCCTTTACAGGCATAGAAACACAATTTACCGACGCATGGGGCAACCAATCAGAAGTCGCAGAGAAAAACTTACTTACTTTATTGGCCGCTCAAGGCTTTGCCGTGGATAATGAGGCTCTGGCGCGTGAGCAATTGCTGGAGCGCCAGCAAGACCACTGGGAACAGATGCTGGACCCTGTATCGGTGCAAAAAGCTGGTCAGGATACCCATATTCAGTTGAAATTACCGATAGCACTGGCCAATACCGCATTAGAACTGCTGTTAACGACTGAACAAGGCAAAACGCATCGTTTTACTCTGACCGCAACAGAGGACGCCGATTTAAATCAGGTGGTGGTATTCGATGGGGAAGAATATCAACAATATCAATGGACTTTACCTGTTCTGCTCGACCAGGGCTACCACAGTGTTCGCCTGACGCTGGGTGAGCTGGAGTTTGTGCAGTCCCTGATCATCACGCCATCAGCCTGTTTCAAGCCAGCCGAATTTAACAAGCAAAAACAATGGGGCGTCTCCGTTCAATTGTACTGTGTGCGCTCAGAGCAAAACTGGGGCATAGGTGATTTTGCTGATTTGCGTTTCCTGCTCGGCCATTTAGCGCAACAAGGCGCTGATTTTGTCGGCTTGAATCCTATTCATGCGCTGTATCCTGCTATGCCGGAATCTGCCAGTCCTTACAGTCCGTCGTCACGGCGCTGGTTAAACATCATTTACCTGGCTGCACCACAGATGCCTGGTTTTGACCAGTGCAAGCAGGTGCAACAACTGATCAATGCACCAGGATTTAAGCAACAGCTCGCGGCTGCACGCGCTGCAGAGTGGGTCGATTACACGGCGGTCACCCGCCTGAAACTGCCAGTATTCAAAGCCTTGTATCAATGGTTTATTGAACATCAGTCTGAACATGCAGAATTGGCGCACGCTTTTTCTGTATTTAAACAACAATCTGGTGAAAGTTTATTACAAATGGCGCTTTATGACGCTATTCATGCCCATTTGATCCAAAAAGATAGCCATGCCTGGGGCTGGCCAGTTTGGCCGCAAGCCTGGCAAAAACCTGATAGCGATGAAGTGCTGGCCTTTGCCAAAGCCCATGCCGATGAACTGGATTTTTACTGCTATCTGCAATTTATCGCCCGCGAGCAATTGGCTGCAGCTCAGGCGTTTGCCAAACAGCAGGGCATGTTATTAGGCTTGTACCGCGATTTGGCGGTTGGGGTCAGCGAAGCCTCAACAGAAATCTGGGGCAACCCGGACTTGTATTGCCGTGGTGCCAGCGTTGGTGCGCCACCGGATATTTTAGGACCTAAAGGCCAGAACTGGGGTTTACCTCCGATGTTACCTTATCAGATGTTCCAGCAAGCCTATCGGCCTATGATCGATTTATTCCGGGCTAATATGCAAAACTCCGGTGCGCTGCGTATTGATCACGTCATGGCTTTGCTGCGTCTGTGGTGGGTACCCAAGGGGGCTGAGAGTGCCGGAGATGGTGCTTATGTCTATTACCCGATCCAGGATTTGTTGGGTATTTTAGCGCTGGAATCGCAGCGCCATCAGGTGGTGGTGATAGGGGAAGACTTAGGCACTGTACCGGACGGCATTCGTGACATTCTGGCTGAATATGGCATGTATTCTTACCGGGTGTTTTTCTTCGAAAAAGCTGAAGATGGCGGATATGTGTCGCCGGCGCATTACCCTGTTCAGGCCATGGCAACATTAACCACGCATGACATGCCTACTTTAATTGGCTACTGGCATTGTGGCGATTTGCATTTAGGCAAGGAGGTAGGACTGTACCGTGATGATCAACTGCCGGGTCTGTTTGAATCCCGTCACAAAGATAAACAAAAAATACTTGATTCATTGCATGGTCACCAGATGTTAAGTCCGAATTTTGACCACAACGTCGATCATGTGGGTATGACTACCGAGTTGAGTCATGCGATTCAGCGTCATGTTGCCAAAGGGTCTAGTCAGTTGTTGTGTTTGCAGTTAGAAGATTGGATGGAGATGACACAACCTGTCAATATCCCTGGCACCAGCGACGAGTATCCAAACTGGCGTCGTAAATTGACCATGACTTTAGAGCAACTGGCACAGCAACACAACGTCAATGAGTTGCTACAAGAGCTGACGCGCTTGCGTCGCGGTTAATTGTACCAACGCAGGTAAATCACGCTGAGTTTTTGCAGCCGTAGCAACACTGGAGTTATGGCTGCAAATAATTTGGCTATAAAACTGCCAAAACCCGATGGCAGTTTTAGTCTAATTTGTTATCTTAAAAAACAAGACGGTAAAAAAATCAAAAGGATAGTTCATGTCCGTAACTCAGTTAGCCTCTGCCAGTTGTTCGTCTCCGTTTTCTGTATTGTCCTGGCAAAAAAGTGCAGTCAAAGGCTTGATGATCCGGGCTTATTTGCCGGATGCAGCCAAAGTGGAAGTCTTTGATTATGCGAGCCGAAAATCCCTGGGACACATGACGGCTCAGCCTGTGTTACATGGTTTGTTTGAACTTGAGTTGCCAGCCAAACGAAAGGCCAGTCCTTATTATTTCCTGATTGAAACACCACACCATCACAGCTACGAGCTGGTCGACCCTTATCAATTCAAAGAACAGGCTTATTATGCGGTGCACTTTGTTCACACTAAGCCTGAAAACCTTTACAAGCAGTTGGGTGCGCAACTGGTCGAGTTATCATTGGGTAAAAAAACACTCAAGGCCACCCGATTTGCCGTCTTTGCCCCTAATGCATCCAGCGTCAGCCTGATTGGCGATATGAATCAATGGGATGGCAGACGTCATCCGATGCAGCGGACAGAATGTGGCCATTGGGTGCTGGTGGTGCCACAGATAGGCGCTGGTGTGCGTTATAAGTTTGAAATCAAGGACAGTTTTGGTAATTTATTACCCCATAAAGCGGACCCACTGGCGTTCGCCGCGGAACAGTATCCCTCTCATGCATCGCTGGTGTTTGATCACTCGAAGTATCAATGGCAGGATCAGAAATGGCAGGAACGTTCTGTTGAACCTTATCACGAAGCCATGAGTATTTACGAGCTGCACCCCGGTTCCTGGAAGCACAATCAACACGGTGAACCTTTAACCTACACTGAGCTTGCGCTTGAGCTTATACCTTATGTGCTGGATATGGGCTATACCCATATTGAGTTGCTTCCGGTGATGGAGCATCCTTATTCAGGCTCCTGGGGATACCAACCGCTTGGTTTATTTGCCGCAACCTCACGTTTTGGCACACCCGATCAGTTCAAGGCTTTTGTTGATGCCTGTCATCAGGCCGGAATTGGCGTGATTTTAGATTGGGTTCCAGCACACTTTCCGGAAGATGCCCATGGCCTGGCCAGGTTTGATGGCAGCCACTTGTATGAGTACGAGGATCCGCGCCGCGGCTGGCATCCGGACTGGAACTCCTGCATTTATGACTACGGCAAAGATCCGGTTCGTCAGTTTTTAGTTGCAAGCGCATTGTTCTGGCTGGACTACTTTCATATCGATGGGCTGCGTGTTGATGCTGTTGCGTCCATGTTGTATCTGGATTATTCCCGTCGGGATGGCGAGTGGGTACCGAATATCGACGGTGGTAATCACAACTACGAAGCCATCAGTCTGTTACGCTGGTTAAATACTGAAGTCTATCGGCAGTATCCCAAAGCGATGATGATCGCAGAAGAGTCCACTTCTTTTGATGGCGTTACCCGGCCAGTGGATTTGGGCGGGCTGGGCTTTGGTTTTAAATGGAACATGGGCTGGATGAATGACACGCTGCGTTACATTAAAAAAGACCCGGCTTACCGTAAGTTTCACCATAACGATTTAACCTTTTCTATGGTGTACGCCTACAACGAAAACTTCATACTGCCATTGTCGCATGATGAGGTGGTGCACGGTAAAGGCAGTATTATCAACAAGATGCCCGGTGATGAATGGCAACAAGCTGCGAATCTGAGAGCCTACTATGCGTTTATGTTCGCTCATCCGGGTAAAAAACTGAATTTTATGGGCAATGAGTTTGGCCAGGGCACTGAGTGGGATCACAACCAACAGTTACCCTGGTTCTTATTGTCGTTTGAGAAACACAAAGGCATTCAACAGCTATGTCGCGATTTAAACCTGACCTATAAGGCCTGTCCACCGTTGTACCAATTGGATCACGACGCTGCTGGTTTTCGCTGGATCAATTATCAGGACGCCGAACACAGTACCTTGAGTTTTTACCGTTTGGATAGGCAAGGCAATGCGGTGTACGTGGTTGGTAATTTTACGCCAGTCCCCCGCAACGCCTTTCGTTTGTCTGTAGCGGAGCAGGGGGAATATGAAGTGATCCTCAACACCGACAGCGAATACTATTGGGGCAGCAATTATCCGGTGGGTGATTATCTGCCAGCCTTTGCCGCCGCTGCGTTTGGCCTAGACTACATGGTGCAACTGGATTTACCACCATTATCGACCCTGTATCTGAGAAGAAAAGCAACGTGAGTATGGACACAGAACACAAAAATCACTGGGTCAGCTCTGTAGGTTGTGCTTATCCACCCGGTCCAAGCCAGACCGGTGTAGACAGTTGGAACTTTGCTGTTTACGCCCCCGATGCTGCTGCACTGTGGTTATGTTTATTTTGTGCTGATACCGAAGAGCCTCTGGCGGAAATCGAGTTTTTCGCCCGCACCGGTGAAATGTGGCATTTGCATCTGACAGGTATTGAGCAAGGTACTTTGTATGGTTTGCGTGCTGATGGGGTTTGTCAGGCCAGTTCAGGCCTGGTTTTTGAGCGTGGTCGTTTGCTGATAGACCCTTATGCTAAACAATTAAACCGGGCTTTGGTCTGGAATGAGCGGCTTTATCAGGCGCATAGTCACTATATGGTACCTAAGGCTGTATTAAAAACCGCCGAATTTGACTGGCAAAATGCGAAAAAACCTGCCATTCCCCGCGAAAAAACCATTATCTATGAGGCTCATGTCAAAGGCCTGACCAAACTGCATCCTGACGTACCGCAAGAGCTCAGAGGCAAGTATCAGGGCATGTGTCACTCTGCCATTATTCGCCATTTAACGGATCTGGGCGTTACCACAGTACAGCTATTGCCCATCGCCAGTTTTATGAGTGAGCCCCGGTTAGAAAAGCTGAAACTGAGTAATTATTGGGGCTATAACCCCATTAACTTTTTTGCGCCAGATGCCCGCTATCAGGTGGATGATGCCGTCACCGAGTTTAAAGAATTAGTCCGCACTTATCACCAGCATGGTTTGGAAGTTATTTTGGATGTGGTGTTTAACCACACGGCAGAAGCTGAGGATTACCGCTTAAGTTTCAGAGGCTTGGCGAACCGACATTATTACCTGTTTGAAAATCACGCGGATATTACCGACTACCAGCACAACTGCAATTATAGTGGTTGTGGCAATACACTTAACGTGGCTCATCCCATGACCCAGCGTTTAGTGCTGGATGCTTTGCGCTATTGGGCAACAGAGATGCAGGTAGATGGTTTTCGCTTTGATTTGGCCGTAACCTTAGCCCGCGAACATAAGCGCTTTGACGCCTACGCGACTTTTTTACAGGTGATAGCGCAGGACCCGGTGCTGAGCCAACTGAAGTTAATCGCAGAGCCCTGGGATTTAGGCCCCTTTGGTTATCAGCTCGGACAATTTCCGGCGCATTGGTCGGAACTGAATGATAAATGCCGGGATACTTTTCGCGCATTCTGGCGGCAGGATCCGGGGCAGTTGCCACTATTTGCCACCCGTTTACTGGGCTCCCGCGATATTTTTCAGAAACACCATAAACCGGCTTGTTGCAGTGTGAATTACATCAGCTACCACGATGGCTTTACCTTACAGGATCTGGTGTCCTATCAGGACAAGCATAATTGGCTCAATGCAGAGCAGAATCGTGATGGCCATGGCCACAATTTAAGTCTGAATTATGGCGTGGAAGGTCCCACTCATGATGCCGGAATTTTGCACAAACGATATCAGCACAAGCGCAATTTAGTGGCAACTCTGATGCTGAGCCAAGGCATAGTGCATTGGTTGGGCGGCGATGAGCTCAGCCAAAGTCAACAGGGCAATAACAACGCCTATTGTCAGGACAATGAAATCAGTTGGCTGCATTGGCAACTGGATTACCAGGCGACCCAGTTTCTGAGTTTTGTCAAAAAGATGATCCGTCTGCGTCAGCAGTTTAGTTGTTTACAGCAACTGTCTTTGCTGGACGACCAGTATCAGTTGCACGGTGATAAGCATCAGGTCAGTTGGTATCTGGCTGATAGCAGCATTAAGCAGGACGAGGATTGGACAGATCCCTACAAGACCAACTGTATTTTCGTGATTGAGCATTTAAAAGACCATCGCAGTTTGCTGGTGATTATCAATGCGGGTGATCAGGTGCTGCAGGTAGATTTGCCGAAAAAAAGCTGGCAGCTGTTGATCGATACCAGATACGAGACAGGTGAACCGCCGGAAAAAGCAGCAACAAGAACACGTTATCTGCAAAGCGAGCGATCTTTATCCATTTGGAGCTGAGTTTTTTCTGCTGAGCTTTTTCTTTATCCGCAGTTTTCCAGTATAATCGCGGCCACTTTTGCAGTGCCGGATTTTAAAAGGAAAATCAAATGTCTGAGACATCCGTATTATGTGATATAGGTTTTGTCGGCGCAGGTGTGATGGGGAAGAACCTCATTTTAAACCTGGCTGATCACGGTTATCGGGTTGCCGCTTTTGATTTAGACCATAAAAAACTGGAAGCTGTGATAGCACAGGACAAAGCTGAACGGGGCGATCAACCCGCCCGCGTGATCAGTTGTAGCTCTTACACCGAACTGCTGTCGCGTTTATCTGCTCCCCATTTAGTGATTTTATCTGTGCCAGCCGGCAAACCTGTCGACGATGTCTGTTTAAAACTGATTGATGCCGGTATTCAGGCGGATGACATTATCGTCGATACCGGCAATAGCCTGTGGACAGATACGGTACGCCGCGAAAAACATTACGAAGGCAAGTTTATTTTCTTCAGTACTGCGGTATCAGGGGGAGAAGTCGGCGCCCGTTTTGGTCCTTCGTTAATGCCAAGCGGTGATCCTTATGCCTGGACCCGAATCGAACCTATCTGGCGTGCCATCGCTGCCAAAGTGGATCCGACCACGGGTCGTCCACTGGAGCGACATGAGCCGGGCAATCCTGTTATTGAAGGCGAGCCTTGTGCCACTTACATTGGGCCTGGTGGTTCAGGTCATTATGTGAAAATGGTGCACAACGGTATCGAATACGCCGATATGCAGCTTATTTGTGAAGTTTATCAGGTGATGCGTGATGCGCTTGGTATGAGTGCTGAGCAGATATCCAAGGTATTTAAAGAGTGGAATCAGGGCATTCTCAACAGCTACCTGATGGAAATCAGCGCCGAAGTGCTGGCGACTAAAGATTCAGAAACTGGCTTGCCGCTGGTGGATGTGATCCTGGATAAAGCAGGGCAAAAAGGTACTGGGCTCTGGACTGCAGTCAGCAGTCTGGAATTAGGTTGTCCTGCACCTACGATCAGCGAAGCTGTATTTGCCCGTTCGATGTCGACTTTAAAAGATCAGCGGGTACTTGCGTCGACTTTATTGTCTGGTCCGGTGCGTGAACATTGCACCAACCAAAGCGCTGAGCAGATGATCAAACAGCTACATGACGCCCTGTACTGCGCAAAAATCTGTGTGTACGCGCAAGGTTTTGATTTGATGAAAACCGCAGCGGCAGAACACGGCTGGCAACTGAACTTTGCGGAAATAGCCAAGATCTGGCGCGCAGGCTGTATCATCCGCGCGGTATTTTTGCAGTCTATTACCGAAGCTTACGAGCGGAACGACGACTTGCAGAATTTATTGCTGGACCCGTTTTTCTCCAAACAGATTTCTGTCAATCAGATGAACTGGCGTCGGGCTGTGGCAGAAGCAGCTATGACCGGGATCCCGGTTTCTGCCTTAAGTTCAGCTCTGAGCTATTATGACTCGTACCGTACCGCTGTGCTGCCTGCTAATTTACTGCAGGGACAACGGGATTATTTCGGTGCTCATACCTTCGAGCGGACCGACAAAGCCAAAGGCAAAACTTTTCACGTTGACTGGAGTCATACCGACAGGACGATGCAAAAAATTAAGTAAATAAAAAGCTCCGCAAGGAGCTTTTTACGTATAAAGAGTACTGTCGGCATAAACTGCTGTTGAACAGCGCATCAGTTTTTTGTTTTGCTGCCTGTACTTTGACCTGGAGTAATGAATGAAAAAAACAGAACACGAATGGCGTCTGTTACTCACTGATGAGCAATACAGAGTGACGCGACAAAAGGGCACTGAATATCCTTTTAGTGGTCGCTTATTGCATAACAACGAAACTGGCTGTTATCACTGTGTATGTTGCCAGCAACCTTTGTTCGATTCTGCTGACAAATTTGATTCAGGCTGCGGCTGGCCATCTTTTAGCAAAGCTATCCAAGGCCAGGTCAGGTATGAAAAAGACAGCTCTTTTGGCATGAACCGTATTGAGATTTTATGCCAGCACTGCGATGCGCATTTAGGTCATGTGTTTGACGACGGCCCGGCTCCAACCGGGCAACGTTATTGTGTCAATTCCGTGTCATTACTCTTCCACCCGGATGTTAAAATTTCGGCGGAGTAAAATGTCCCAGTTGTAGCTGAGCTAAGGTATGTTCGGCGGCGTCTTTAATTTTTTCGTGATCAAGCTGAGCTTGCTCCAGATAAATTTTTAACTCTTGCAGTTCTACATTAAAGGCGCCGCTTTGCTGAGCCAATAAGGCCCAGTGGTAGGCACTGGCATAATCTTTTTTCTTGTAAAACATACTGGTCAGTGAGGCGTATATTTCTGGATCCACTGTCGGTTCCGCTGGATACAGTTCTAAAGCATGATGTAACAGTTGAATACTCTTTTCTCTGTCTCTTTTACTGTAATAGCTGACCAGAGCCATTTGCAGTTCAGGTGTTTCCAGCCGGTTTTCTTGCTCTGCCTGCAGGAAACGTTGCAGGTGGCTGTCACTTTTATTGCGAGACCAATGGTAATACAGCAGATAGGGATCATCTGAACTGACGGTCTCATCACTCAGTCGTTTAATTTCTCTCAGACTGGTCATATAGCCTATCATTCGGGTACTGGTTTTTTCCTTCAGTTTGATATGCTCAATACCTGCAGCAAGCTCAATACATTTTGAGTATTTCTCAAAGTCGACCAGCAACTGATATTTGTTTTTGTCGGAGGGCAGATGCTTTTCTTCAAAGCGCTGCATGATCAGATCCCGGCGTTGCAGGTTACAGTGGGAATCGTCATTTAAGTCGTTACAAAGCCCAGGCTCTTTTTCACAGACAGAGCGTAAGGTAACTTCACCGTCAGAACAGGCTCCGAGCAACACCAGGCTCATGCTTAGTACCAAATATTTCATAAGTATCTCATTCATCTTTTCTGCCGCCAGCATAACGAAGAATTCAGAAAAAATCTTTTTGTAATTCTTGTCGTAGTATTACATGTTCAATTACAATGCGCCTGCCTCAATGTGGCGATGACCACAGGCACACCTCTGAACCTACAAGACGTAAAAGGCGAAACCATGACTCTATCACACGAAGAACAGTATCAACGCAGCTGGCAGGAGCGCCAGGAGTACGCTGAGAACATGCAACCTATTATAGGTCGTTTGTATCGCAATAAAGGCATTGAAGTTGTGGTTTATGGTCGTCCTCTGGTCAACGCAACGACTATTGATATTATCAAGGCGCATAAAACAGTCGAACGTTTTGAACAACAGAAGTTACGCTTAAGAGAAAGTTTTCCGGTATTAGAAGCTATTGCTAAGATGGACCTGGCTCCAGGCCGTGTCGATATTGGTAAGTTGGCTTTTGCTTATCTATACAAAAACGCTGGCGAAGGTCAAAGTTTGCAGCAGTATCTGGATAATCAGCTTGCTGAAATATTACATCGTGATGATCAAATCAAACCTGTAGATGTAGTGCTTTATGGTTTCGGTCGTATTGGTCGTTTGTTAGCCCGGCTGATGCTGGAGCGCTCAGGTCCAAGCAGTAAGTTACGTCTGCGTGCTGTTGTGGTGCGTGGTGGTCGTAAAGGCGACTTAGAAAAACGCGCCAGTCTGCTGCGCCGTGATTCTATCCATGGCCCATTTAATGGCAGCATCACTGTAGATGAAGAAAATGGTGGTATTAAAGCCAATGGTACTTTTATTAAAGTGATCTACGCCGATTCACCTGAGCTGGTGGATTACACTGCTTATGGTATTCATGACGCCCTGGTCGTCGATAACACGGGGATCTGGAAAGACGACAAAGAGCTGTCCATTCACTTTAAATCCAAAGGTGCTGCCAAAGTGTTACTGACAGCACCCGCTAAAGGCGAAGTGCACAATGTGGTTTATGGTGTCAATCACAGTATGATCCAGCCGCAGGACCTTATAGTGTCTGCTGCAAGCTGCACCACCAACGCTATTACGCCGGTATTAAAAGCGTTGAACGACGAGTACGGTATTAAAAACGGCCACGTTGAAACAGTGCATTCGTACACCAACGATCAGAACTTAATAGACAACTACCACAAAGCTGAGCGTCGTGGACGTGCAGCACCGTTAAATATGGTGATTACCTCAACGGGTGCTGCCAGCGCTGTGGCTAAAGCTTTGCCTGAATTAAAGGGCAAGCTGACGGGGAACGCGATTCGTGTACCGACGCCTAATGTGTCTATGGCGATTTTGTCGCTGAATTTGCACAAAACCACCAACCGGGAAGAGTTGAACAGCTACCTGCAAAAAGTCGCGCTGTTCTCTGAGTTACAGGATCAGATTGATTTCACCAGCTCCACTGAAATTGTATCCAGTGATCTGGTTGGATCACGTTATGCGGGCGTGATCGATTCTCAGGCCACGATAGTGCAGGACGACCGTTGTGTGCTTTATGTATGGTATGACAATGAATTTGGCTACAGCACACAGGTCATTCGTGTCATGAATGAAATGGCGGGTATTAAGTACCCGACGTTGCCGGTCAACAAATAAAAATCAATCAATAGCCAGGCCGCCTCAGAGCGGCCTTTTTGTTATGGCGCGGAGCAGTGCTGCGGCTTCAAGTGCGAGGGGGATAGTGTTATGATGCCGCTCCTTTAAGACTGCAAGCCAATGCAGCATCTGTTACCTAACCAAGTGGATATGTTATGAAAATCACCTGTAATTTTGACAGCGGAAATATTGAAGTGATCAAAGCCGACGATCCAGCCGATATTCAGCTGGCGATCCGTAAAGACCACAATTCAGACTTTTATCAATGGTTCCATTTCCGTTTACATTCGCAAAGCACTGAACCTCACACCATCCGTATTGTGAACGTGAAAGATTCTGCGTACCCGGATGGCTGGAAAGGGTATCAGGCGGTGGCCTCATACGACAGAGAAACCTGGTTCAGAGTCGAGACACAACTGGTCAATGAACAACTGGTGATCACCCATTACCCAGAAGCCGAATCTGTATATTTTGCCTACTTTGCGCCATACAGCTATGAGCGCCATATGGACTTGTTACATTTTGCACAAAGCTCGGGGATGGCGCAGATTGTCGAGCTGGGTGAGACTCTGGACGGCCGCGACATGAGTATGCTGGTGGTAGGTGAGCCAGCAGAAGGTAAGAGAAAAATCTGGATCACCGCCCGTCAACATCCGGGTGAGTCGATGGCGGAGTGGTTTGTTGAGGGTATGTTAAACAGATTACTGGATGAAGACGATGCCGTGGCTCGTATTTTGTTAGACAAAGCGGTATTTTACATAGTGCCGAATATGAACCCGGATGGCAGTGTCCGTGGCCATTTACGCACCAACGCCGCTGGTGTCAATTTAAACCGTGAATGGCAATCGCCGAGCATGGAAAAAAGTCCGGAGGTGTATTTAGTGCGTCAGCAGATGCTGGAAACCGGCGTAGATATGCTGCTGGATGTGCACGGTGACGAAAACCTGCCGTACAATTTTGTCGCAGGGGCTGAAGGTGTTCCGTCGTACAACGCTAAAATGCAACAACTGGAAACTGCGTTTAAAAACGCGCTGTTATTGGCCACACCTGAGTTCCAAACCGAATTTGGTTATGAACTGGATGCACCAGGCCAGGCCAACCTGACGATCGCTTCGACCTGGGTGGCAGAACAATTTAACTGTTTATCTTACACTGTTGAAATGCCATTTAAGGACAATGCGGATCTGCCGGACTCCGATTACGGCTGGTCTGATGTTCGCTCGATGAAGCTAGGGCAGGATAGCTTAGTCGCAGTGCTTGCCGTGGTTGATCAACTGCGTTAATCCATACGTAATTACAATCCCGCAAGCCAGTTTCGGCTGGCTTGCAACTTTGTTCTTTTGCTTTATAGTGCGCCATAACTTTCAGAGGGTTTTAGTATGGCAATTATTTCCTGTCCACGTTGCGCGAAAAAGATTTCGGATAAAAGCCAAAGCTGTCAGCACTGTCAATTGGATTTAACGGGCATGTCAGCAGAAAAAAAACATCATCTGGCAGTCCAAAGTCTCGATAAGAAAATTCAGGGGGCTTTAAATCAGTCCATGTTGGCACTGATCCTGTTTTTAGCTGGTTTTTGTTTCCTGTATTTTTGGGCTTTAGAGCCGGATGGCTATGAAGCTATTGTCTCCAAAGGCATGATAGCCATTGGCTTCCTTTGGTATATTTATGCCCGCGCTCGACTGATTTATCTCAAGCGAAAGAATTAATATGGATTTCAAAGCTCTTGTATTGGCGATGTCGCCAGAAACTTACCAATCCCTGCTCGATACAGTAGCCACAGGTCGTTGGGCTGATGGTGTTGCGCTGTCAGACAGTCAAAAAGCACATACGCTGCAACTGGTGATGGCTTATCAGGCTTATGTCCTCAAATCCACTGAGCCTTACACTATAGGTGCAGATGGAGAGATGGTGATTAAATCCAAAGCCGAAATGAAAAAACAATTTTCTCAGGATTCTTCGATAGCAAGGTTTGCGCATGATGATCTTTAAACGTTGGTTCGCGCCGAAATGGCAACACAAAGACGCCGCTGTACGGCAACAGGCCATTGCCGGGTTGAGTGTGGATGCTCAGCATAAAGAAATTTTGCATGAACTGGCTTTTAACGACGGCCACGAAGCGGTAAGACGTGCAGCGTTAGAAAAACTTAATGAATTTTCGTTGTGGTGGCAAGCCAGTAAACAGGACAGTGCTGAACGGTTAAAACAATACGCTGAATCTCAACTGGTGCAGATGATTCTGGAAAACCGTATTGCTGCGCCGTTGAAGCGCCAATTTATCGAAGAGTGCCACAGAAGCAGTATTTTAGAAAAGTTAGCGTTAACAGAAGCAGACGCTGATATCCGGTTCTCGCTGATTATGCGGCTGAAAAAAAATGATCTGATCCTGAGCAATTTACAGCAGGATGTGCTGAGTCTTGAGCAAAAACGTCAGTTGCTGAGCCTTATTACGGAACCAAAGCAGTTAGAAAAGCTCAGCAAGCAACTGGCGGAGCCGTTAGCCAGCGAGTTAAAACAACAATTACACCAACAGCAAGCAGCGAAAGACAAGCCGGTTCAGGTTCGTAAAGCGGTGAACTTGCTGTTAGCAAAATTGAACGCAGTGCGTGAACGTGGTGATTTAACTCAGATGCAGCAAAAATGGCAGCAATACCTGCAAGAGTGGGCTGCTGTGCAGTCTGATCTGATGCTGTTGGATGATGCCGCTGAACTGACCCAAAAATTTGAAAAAATAGCATCGTTAACGCAAGCCGCGTGGGCGCCGCTGCAAAAAGCACAACAACAATTACTTGCCCAACAACAAAAAATGGCGCAGTTGCAACAGCAACAGCAGCAGTTCGAGCACCAACTGCAGCGGATGCAGCAGCAATTATCCCAACTGATGTCTGAGGGCCGGCTTGATGAAACCGAGCCATTAGCAGCAGAAGCAGAAGCCTTGCAGCAGCACGTGTCCCAAACTGAATTAGCTGCAGGCGTAAAGGCCGGCTTGCAAAAAGCTCTGGTTAGTTTTGAACGCCAATTACAGCAGTTACCTGCTCAGGCCGAACAGTTATTTGCATTGACCCGCCTGTTAGCCGACTGGTCGGCTGCTGTTATTCCGGCCAATACAGCAGAGTTTCAACACATCGAAGCGAAGTACCTGCAGTGGCAACGGGAATGGAGCAAAGGTCGTAAAATCTTAGGTACTATGCTACCTGAGACTTTGGCGCAGGCGCAGCAACAACTCAGTTCGCAGTGGCAGCCAGTAATGGCTGACTTTGCCGCTCAGGCTGAGAAAGAGCTGAAATCAGTGCGCTCTAAGCTCGCCGAATTCCGGCGTTTGTACGAGGCTGGGCGCTACAAAGTGCTGTTTGGTTTGTTTAAAGGTATCCAACACAGCTACGCCGGGCTGAGTCAGTCACAGCAGCTACAACTGGTAAAGGATTACCAGGCCGCGGAGCAGCAATTACAGCAACTCAATGAATTGCAAAACTACATAGCAACTCCCCGTAAGCAGGAGTTGGTTGCACAGATGCAAGCCTTGGCTGTGGCCACGGACGTGGCGCCACCGCAACGCGCCGAGCAGGTTAAGTTAGCCCGAGCCACCTGGCTCACTTTAGGCCGCGCTGACGAGGCGCTGGACGCTGAATTGAATCAGGCTTTTAATCTGGCTTGTGAGCAAGCTTTTGCTCCTTGTCGCGACTACTTTGCTGCGCAGGACGAACAACGCAAACAAAACGCGCTGGTGAAACAGCAGATTTTGACTGACTTAAGCGCTCTGCTTGAAAAACCTCTGGATAAGAGTTTTGACAGTCAACTGGCTGCATTGCAAAAAAGCTGGCGTGACAGTGGTCCCACCGAGTCTGCGTTGTATAAACAACTTTCAGCTCAGTTTAAGGCGCTGGTCGATCAGCTAAAAGCTCGGGTTCGTGCTCAGCATGAAAACAATCTTGCTGAGAAAAAGTTACTGATTGAAAAAGCACAACAATTAGTGTCTTTGTCTGTCGATGAAGCCGTGGCTGGGGCGAAAAAGCTGCAACAAGACTGGAAAAAGCTTGGCTTTGCCGGTAAAGCGGATCAACAACTCTGGTCTGAGTTCCGGCTTGTCTGTGATCAGATTTTTGCCAATAAAACTGCAGCAAAACAGCAGCAGGACCAACAGTGGGCAGAGCAACAGCGACAAGTTGAATCTCAGTTCAACCAGATTGCAGCGTTACTGGCTCAGGCGGAGACTGCAGCGCAATTGCAGGCAGCACAGCTTGCATTAAACGCTGTAGAGCCGCCGGCAAAATCTGCGTTATCAGAGCAAAAGCAGCAGTTACTGGCGCAAATCCAGCAGAAGCTGGATAGCGTGCAGCAGAGTGCTGTGAATGCCAGTTACCAACAGCTATTCGATGCTTTGTCGGACCCAGAGATTACAGCAGAGGCACTGCCAGCTCGTTTTCGTGAATACTTTGCCAAAAGCAATGAAATGCAATGGAGTCGTGCGCAACTGACCACTGCTATTGAGCTGATCAGCGGTAAAGACTGTATTGCCGCAGATAAGGCGCAGGTGCAATTACAATTGCTATCCGACAAACACAATACAGGTTCCAGTCTGACCGTCGATGCTTTGTTAAAACGCTGGTTAAGTTTTGGCCCTGTACATCCACAAGAGCAGAGCCTGTTGCAACGTTTAAGACAGGTATTTGCATAAATCCGGGTGGATAAAAACAAAGCCAGCGTTTTCGCTGGCTTTGTTGTATCCGCACTCACGGCCTGTTAAAGAGTTAACTCTCCGCGCAAACTTTGTTGCATAAAAAGCCGTACCTGCTCAGTGCTTAAAGGCTGGCTCAATAAATAATGCAGTTTGGTTAAGGTCGCTTCGAGTGTCATATCGTAGCCACTGATCACACCGCAGGCCCGCAGCGCATTGCCTGTGGCATAGCCGCCCATATTCACTTTGCCTTTAAAACACTGGGTGCAGTTGACAATAATAGTGCCACGTTTTGAGGCTTCCGTCAGAGCTTCGAGCAGCTCTGGTTGCTGTGGTGCATTACCCACTCCATAAGATTTAATGATCAACGCCTTGATCGGAGCGGCCGCCATATTCTTAATCACTTCAGCACTGATGCCGGGATACAAAGTCACGACGCTGATCGGCTGAGGGGTGATCTGTGCCACTTTTAAGGCTTTGGTCACAGCGGTTGAGGCCAAATGGCCAGCGATTAAATTGATATGGATACCAGCTTCAATCAGCGGTGAAAAGTTCGGAGAAGCAAAGGCGTCAAACCCATCTGCATCAGCCTTGGTCGCGCGATTTCCTCTGAACAATTTATTATTAAAAAATAATGCGACTTCGGCGATAGGGTAGTAAGCCGCCAGATACAAAGCATTGAGTAAATTCACCTGGCCATCGGAGCGCAATTGCGCCAGTGGAATTTGTGAGCCTGTGACTATCACAGGTTTAGCTAAATCCTCCAGCATAAAAGATAAAGCTGAGGCGGTATAAGCCATAGTATCAGTGCCGTGCAGCACGACAAAACCATCATAGTCGGCATAATGACTTTGAATGTCAGTGGCAATCTCCAACCAGTGGGCTGGTGTCATATCAGACGAGTCAATGACCGGATGGTATTCGTGGATATCAAACTCCGGCATTTCTGAGCGGTAAAACTCCGGCATGTTTTTAACTGTATCGGATAAAAAGCCCGGGACAGGCACAAAACCATTGCTGGATTGTTGCATACCTATGGTTCCGCCTGTGTAGGCGACATAAATTCGTTTTTTATTCATGACAGAGAAGGTCCTGATCTGTTGTGTCGCTATTGTAATCAACAGTGGCAGGCCTGTCAGGTTTTGTTCAATTTACTTACAGCGTAAACAGTTATTTCGGTCTTTATGGCGTGCCAGGGGGCAGTAAACTAGTAAAAAGTGACCACTTTGCACAAATGCTGAGCAAACGAATGAAAAGCGATAGAAAAGCACTTTACAAAAAAATGCAGGCCCCCTAATATGACGTCCAACGCGGAGGGGTGGCAGAGCGGTTTAATGCACCGGTCTTGAAAACCGGCGAAGGTTAATAGCCTTCCGAGAGTTCGAATCTCTCCCCCTCCGCCATTAAAGCCACCATCAAGGTGGTTTTTTTATGTCTAAAATTTGCTATCCCATTGGTTTATAAGTTTTTTCTGCTTTTTCTCCACTAAGGTCCTGCTACTCGTCGCTTTCTGTGCTGAAGGGCTTGAGCTTTATCCTGTCTCTGCTTTATGCTCAGGCAGAATACAGCTAGACTAGAGACGATAACTTTGGCCCCGGAGAGTTCAAATTGATAAATGTGTTATTAGTGGATGATCACGAGCTGGTTCGGACCGGCATCAGTCGTATACTAATGGACGAACGTGGTATCAAAGTGATAGGCGAAGCCATTTCCGGAGAGGCGGCCATTCAATTTTGCCGTGCCCAAACGCCGGATGTGGTGTTAATGGATATGAATATGCCCGGTATGGGCGGTATGACAGCCACTAAACGTATTCTGCATTATTGTCCTGACATCAAAGTACTGGCGTTGTCTGTGTCTTGTGAAGAGCCTGTCCCTACCAAAGTAATGCAATTAGGGGCTGCTGGTTTTATTTCTAAAAATGCCGCGCCCTCTGAGATGGTTAGTGCCATACGCAAAGTGCATGCAGGGGAGCGTTATATCTCAGGGGAAGTCGCACAAAAAATGGCGATGAGCCGTGTCACCAGCAGTAACCAGAATCCTTTTGAAGAGTTATCTGACCGTGAAATGCAGATCATGTTGATGATCACCCGTGGCGAAAAGGTCAATGACATCGCAGAGCAACTGAATGTCAGCGCCAAAACAGTTAATTCCTATCGCTACCGAATGTTTGAAAAACTGGCGATCAGTGGTGATGTGGAGCTGACCCACCTGGCGTTGCGCCACGGCATGATTGATATTGCAAAGTTGTAATTGTCCTGATGATGTTTAAATTCGATGTTTGATGCCAAGAGCTTTCTGAAAACTGCGCCTCATTTACCTGGTGTTTATCGTATGCTGGATCAGAAAGAGACAGTGATTTACGTCGGTAAAGCCAAGGATCTGAAAAAGCGTTTATCCAGTTATTTCCGCCAGAATGTGTCCGGCAGTAAAACCAGGGCTTTGGTCAGTCACATCCATAGTGTGGAACTGACCGTCACCCAAAGCGAAACCGAAGCGCTGATCTTAGAAAATAACCTGATCAAACAGTACCTGCCGAAATACAATATTTTGCTCAGGGACGATAAATCTTATCCATTTATCTTGATCACCAACCATAAACATCCCCGCATCAGCGCACATCGCGGCCCCCGTAAAGTGGAGGGACAGTATTTTGGCCCTTATCCTAGTGCTGGCGCGGTCTGGCAAAGCTTAAAGCTGCTGCAAAAAGTGTTTCCTATTCGCCAGTGTGAGGACGGCTTTTACCGCGCCCGAACCAGGCCTTGCCTGCAATACCAGTTGAAACTCTGTTCTGCGCCTTGTGTGGGAAAAATCTCTGACGAAGACTATGCCGCTCAGGTGAAAAACACCTCACTGTTTTTATCTGGCAAAAGTCAGCAGTTGATTGAACAACTGGTGCAGCAGATGGAACAGGCCAGCAGCGAAATGGCCTTTGAAAAAGCGGCGCAGTTTCGTGATCAGATCATCAGTTTACGTAAAGTCCAGGAGCAACAATACGTCAGCGGTGATCACGAAGAGATGGATGTGATAGCACTGGAATGGTCGCACGGTGTGGCTTGTATCCATGTACTTTTTGTTCGCGATCACAAAGTGCTGGGCAGTAAAAACTTTTTCCCGAAAGTGCCTGCGGGTTCTGATCCTGAAGAAATTCTACCGTCCTTTTTAGCGCAGTTTTATTTAAGCGGTGCCGGTGGCCAAATGGTGCCCAAGGAGCTGGTTTTAAGTGAACAAATCGCAGATGACGAGCAGCTTGCCCAGGCCATCGGTGAATTAGCACAGCGTAAAGTCAGTTTTGTCTATGCCAAACGCGGCGAAAAAGCCCGCTATCTGGCCCTGGCGCAAAAAAATGCCCAACTGGCGGCGGCCACTAAGCTTTCGGTGAAAGAACAAGTCGCAGTCCGTTACCGTGAGCTCAGACAGACACTCAAGCTTGAGTTGTTAGAAAGGATGGAATGCTTTGATATCAGTCATACCATGGGGCAGTCGACTATTGCCTCTTGTGTGGTGTTTGACGGGCAGGGGCCAAACAAAAGCGAATACCGCCGTTTTAATGTCGAAGGCATTACCCCAGGTGATGATTATGCCGCCATGTTATTTGCCCTGAATAAACGCTATGGCAAGCTGACGGATGAAAGCCGTATTCCGGATTTGATTTTAATAGACGGTGGTCAGGGCCAGTTAACACAAGCGATCAATTTTTTCACTGACTGGCCTTTTACGAAAAAGCCGTTATTGGTTGGGGTAGCCAAAGGCACTAGTCGTAAGCCTGGTTTAGAGACCTTAATTTTACCGGATAACCCGGCAGGCTTCTCCTTACCCTCTGAATCACCGGCTTTGCATTTGATTCAACAAATCCGCGACGAGGCACACCGTTTTGCCATTACCGGCCATCGCAATAAACGCGGTAAAGCCATTATCAAAAGCCCGTTAGAAAATATCGATGGAGTAGGTGAGAAACGCCGACAAGCTTTGTTACAATACCTCGGAGGTTTGCATGGCGTGATGCAGGCTTCGGTGGACGAACTCGCGACAGTACCGGGAATTTCCAGGCAACAGGCCGAAAAGATTTACCAGGCATGTCACAATAACTAAAAATTTGTGCCGACTTTGAGACGTAGTGTTATGTGGAATATTCCAAATCTGTTGACTCTGTTCCGATTGTGTTTGATCCCGGTTTGTCTATTCTGCTTCTACTCTGAACTGGAACACGCCCGTTTTTTGGCTGCTTTTGCCTTTTGGTTCGCCGCTATCACAGATATGCTGGACGGCTATATCGCACGTAGAATGCAATTAATGACACCTTTTGGCGCATTCTTAGACCCTGTTGCCGACAAACTAATGGTGGCTGCCGCCTTGGTGTTAATAGCTGTGGATATGCAAACCCTGTGGGTGACTATTCCGGCTTTTATTATGATCAGCCGTGAAATTTTAATTTCGGCCTTGCGGGAATGGATGGCGGGCCTGGGCCAGCGGGCTCAGGTGGCGGTGTCTGAGGTGGGCAAATACAAGACTGCAGCTCAGATGCTGGCGTTAATTGGTTTAATTTGGCAACCGGTCGACTGGCTGACCGATCTGAGTATGGCATTGCTGTATATCGCTACGTTATTAACGGTCTGGTCTATGTTGGTGTACTTAAAAGCATCCTGGCCAGCGCTGAGTAAATAAACGGAAAAAGTTTGCAAAATCAGCAGTGCAGCTACTTTTTGAGCAAACGAATTTAAAAGCATAAATTTGTGGTTGACGTAAAAGCATAAACCAGTAGAATGCGTCTCGTGTTACGGCGAATGGCCAGTGTGAAGCGGGCATAGCTCAGTTGGTAGAGCGCGACCTTGCCAAGGTCGAGGTCACGAGTTCGAGCCTCGTTGCCCGCTCCAAGTTGTACGCCAGATGGCGGGTTGGCAGAGTGGCCATGCAGCGGATTGCAAATCCGTCCACCTCGGTTCGACTCCGGGACCCGCCTCCATTTAACGTCGGTTTACGATGAAATGCTGTTGGCTGTAATGCAAAATAGTAAAGTGTTTGCCCGGGTGGTGAAATCGGTAGACACAAGGGATTTAAAATCCCTCGCTCGAAAGGGCGTGCCGGTTCAAGTCCGGCCCCGGGCACCATCTCACAGCTAATAGCAAGAGATGAGCTAACACATAAAATACCAAAGCAGATTGTTATCTGCAAAATGCCTAAGCGGGCATAGCTCAGTTGGTAGAGCGCGACCTTGCCAAGGTCGAGGTCACGAGTTCGAGCCTCGTTGCCCGCTCCAAATTCAAGAAAAGCAGCTATCAAGCTGCTTTTTGCTTTTTCTCTTACAGCACTTTATTAGATCTAAGCGGGTCAAAAAGCGGCCTGAGCCGCTTACTTGAACCTCTGACAGTTAACCCGCCAGTTGTGGCCCTAACCATAAACTGAATAGGCTAATCGCCGCTATACCAAGTAGATTTAATACTAAACCTGCTCTGACCATATCTTTGATTTGTAACTTACCTGATGCAAACACTATAGCGTTGGGCGGTGTTGCCACTGGCAGCATAAAGGCAAAGCTAGCGGCTAAGGCGGCAGGGACCACTAAATACAGCGGTGACAATTCCATAGAAACGGCGACAGGGCCTAAAAGCGGCAGAAAAGCTGCTGCGGTGGCGGTATTGCTGGTCACTTCGGTCAGGAAAATAATCAGACTGGTGACGGCGAGTAGCAGCAGAATAGCGGGCACCCCCTGCAATAACTGCAGTTGTTGCGCTAAAAGTTCAGATACACCGGTTTTTTGGATCTGATCGGCCATAGTCAAACCACCACCAAATAGCAATAACACGCCCCAGGGCAGGTTCTGACTGTCTTTCCATTCCAACAAGGCTGTGTCAGAGCCTTTTTCTCCGGGCAATAAAAATAGTAAAGCTGCGGCGCACAGTGCGATCACTGTATCGCTGATGGGTAATCCAGTCCATTTCACCAACCATTGCTGACTGATCCAACTGAAAGCGGCCAGCGCAAATACCAGCAGCACCAGTTTTTGTGAACGCGACATCAGGCCCAAAGCTTTTAACTGGGCTGGCGTATCATTCAGACTGGCTTCTGTTTTCGGCATCCGAAAATGTATTTTTGTCAGCCAGAGCCAACAAATAATCAGCATAGTCAGTGCCAAAGGCACACCCAGAACCATCCAATCGGCAAAGCTGATTTGAATACCATAACTTTTTGACAAATAAGCGGCTAATAATGCATTCGGTGGTGTTCCTATCAGGGTAGCGATACCGCCAATACTGGCACTGTAGGCAATTCCTAATAACACGGCTTTGCCAAACTGGTCTTGGGTTGACGCATTGGCCATAGCGATAATCGACAAACCGATAGGCAACATCATCACGGCCGTGGCTGTATTAGACATCCACATCGACAAAAACGCGGTCACGCCCATCAGGGCCGCGATTTGTAATCCCGGAGCTGTCCCGACCAGAGACAAGGCCTTTAATGCAATACGCTGATGTAAATTGGTTTTCTCCATTGCAATAGACAGGAAAAAACCGCCGAAAAATAAAAATATCAGTGGATGTGCATAAGGCGAGGTGGCTGCGTCCAGCTTGTCGATCCCAAGCAGTGGAATAAAAATCATCGGCAGCAAGGAAGTGACAGGAATAGGCACAACTTCGCTGATCCACCAAAGCACCATCCAGGCCATTAAGCCTGTGACCATCCAGGCGGCCTGAGTCATTTGTGCGGATGGAGGAGGCAACAGAGCGGTGACTAAAAGTAATAAAGGGCCGCAGAGTAAAAGCAAACGGCTGGTGACACTAGACATAATGATACCTTAGCAAAAGCAATCGGAGCTTAGCTCCGGTCTGTTCAGAATAAGAACTTAAGGCCCAAAGCGGCCGCGTGGTCTTGTTCGGTTTCAAACTTGAGTGTGGACAGAAGCAAGTAAGCCGTCAAATAGTTTTGCCATTGATAATCTATCCCCAGATTGTTCAGACGGGCTTTTTCGGCGTGGCGGGTCTGGCTGTCATCTTTTTGCCATTGCCATTTGTAAGTCCAGTCGCCACGCTGATAACTCAATTGCGCCAGCCAGGCATCGCCTTGTGTATGGCGCACCAGATGTTCGCTGTGTTGATACATCAAGCCTGCAGCAAGCAAAGCGCCATCCAGTTGCCACAACGGCAGTTGCGCTAACAAGCGTTCGGCGCTGATGTTATTCAGCTCGTCCGCACGGCCGTAGGCCAGATACAGCGGGTATTTTTTTAACGCAGGGTCGCCATAGCCTAGCACCCAATCATAACCTCCGGCGGTTTCGTCACTGGCCCCTGTCTGGTAGGTGGCAGATAAGTTAAAACCCTCAATCAGCGGAGACTGGTAGCCAATCACATTTTCAAGCCTGTCCTGACCTGGTGTAATTTGAGCGATATCAGCCACTGTCTCGTTAAACAAGTCGATTTTGCCTTCTGATTTTTTGAACTTCGTGTCATTTTTGCCAAACACAAGCTCGCCATATGTGCCAGCAACCCCAATATAAGTGTTACGGGAACCTAGCCTCTGATCTTTATTGGCGTCATCCAAGCCATTGACTTGCCATTCATACACTGCAATAACATCCAATCCATCCATGATTTGATGTTTAGCTTTTACACCTAAGCGGGAAAATGGCGCTTCAATCTGACGGCCCTGGTCAGCATAACGATATAACCCCTTGTCGACGTCCAGCGCCTGCAATTCAACTTTGCCATACCAATCCCATTCAAAAGCATCGGCAGCAGGGCTCAAAGCAATAGTAGTACACAGAGCTGCAGTTAAATACGACTTAGCCATGCTGGACCTCCGCAGTCGCGGAGTTGGCTGCCGTAGTGGTTTCTGCAGTAGTCGCTCCCTGGGCCAGTTCTCTGTCCAGTTGCGCCATATCCAGTTCACCACACCATTTTGATACCACCAAAGTTGCAACTCCGTTCCCTATCAGATTGGTTAAAGCCCGGGCTTCAGACATAAATCTGTCTATGCCTAAGATCAAGGCTATGCCAGCCACAGGCACCGAGCCTACCGAAGCTAAAGTGGCAGCTAATACAATAAAACCGCTGCCTGTGACACCAGCGGCCCCTTTGGAGGTGACCAGTAACACTGCCAAGAGGGTCAGTTGCTGAGTTAAATCCATCGGTGTATCTGTCGCCTGAGCGATAAATACAGCGGCCATCGTCAGATAAATCGCCGTACCGTCGAGGTTAAAGGAATAACCTGTTGGGATCACCAAACCTACTGTAGACTTGGTCGCACCCAACTTCTCCAGTTTCGCCATCATGCGTGGCAGCACAGATTCAGAGGACGACGTACCCAACACAATCAGTAATTCTTCTTTGATGTAACGGATGAATTTGCTGATGGAAAAACCGTGGTAGCGGCAAATAGCGCCCAGCACGATAAAAATAAACAACAGGCAGGTGATGTAGAAGGTCGCCATCAAGCCAGCCAACGACCATAAAGTCGCAATGCCGTATTTACCTATGGTAAAGGCCATGGCGCCAAAAGCACCGATAGGAGCCACTTTCATCAACATATGCACTATGGCAAATAACACTTCAGAGCTTTTTTCGACATAACCAAAAATCAGATTTTGCCGCCCACCTAAACGCTGCAGGGCAAAACCAAATAAGATAGAGAAAAACAGCACTTGCAACATATCGCCGCGGGCGAACGCATCAAATACGCTGCTGGGGATCACGTTCAGTAAAAAATCCGTGGTGCTGTGCATTTGATCAGGCGCTGTGTATTTGCTGATGGATTGCTGGTCGAGACTGGCGGGATCTATATGCATACCGACGCCAGGTTTGACGACATTAATCACCACTAAGCCGATCACTAAAGCGATGGTCGAGACGATTTCAAAGTAGAGCAGGGCGTAGCCGCCGGTTTTCCCCACTTTTTTCATATCTTCCATACCCGCTATACCCACCACCACGGTACAAAAGATAATGGGCGCGATAATCATTTTAATCAGCTTGATAAAGGCGGTACCCAGAGGCTGCATGGCGGTGCCAAGCTCCGGATAAAAATGGCCTAAAAAGATACCAATACTGATGGCGAGTAACACTTGGATATACAGGCTGGATAACAGCTTTATGGCTTTATTTTTCATTGTTATTGTCTCTCTGAGTATGGAGAAAATCTCCCTGTCAGACAGTCAATAGCAAAGAGGAAGCCAGCTTTTGAACTTATATAATATCGTTTAAATACATAAGGTTATATTGTTTTTTTGCGGCAGTGGATGAAAGCTTGTGTGGATTTCCACACAGCGCGCTATAACGTCTGTCACCAAATCCACACAAAAGCCTGATTAGTCTTCGTTTTTATCCAGAAAATCGCGGCGGGTCAGTTGATATTTGGCCATCTTGTCGTATAAGGTTTTACGCGGCAAATCCAGTTCAGCCATCACGGCTTTTATCGCCCCTTTATGCTGGTTCAGGGCTTCTTCGAGCAGCATTTTTTCGTAGTACTCCACCCGTTGTTGCAAACTCATGCTGCCGCTGATGCCATGCTCCGCTTTCTGTGGCTGTTGATTAAAAGCGATATCCGCACCCATTAATACATAACGCTCAGCCATATTGCGTAACTCCCGCACATTACCAGGCCACGGGTGCTGCGCCAGTTGCTGTAACTCTGTACTTTGGAGCGGAATATATTCTTTATGAAAACGCGCAGCAGCAATACGGGCAAAATGGGCAAACAACAAAAATACATCGTCTTTGCGTTGACGTAGCGGCGGAAGATGAACATCAACCAAAGACAAGCGATAATACAGGTCGCTACGAAATTCTCCTGTGGCCGCTAACTGCTTTAAGTCTGCTTTACTGGCCGCTATCACCCTGATATCCAGCTCAATTGCCTGATTGGAGCCTAAGCGGGTGACTTTGCGCTCCTCCAGCACCCGCAGCAGTTTCACCTGCAAAGACAAAGGTGTACTTTCGATTTCATCCAGTAGCAAAGTGCCGCCGTTGGCAAACTCAAACTTACCAATGCGTTTTTTGTCCGCGCCGGTAAAAGCTCCGGCTTCGGCGCCGAAGAGTTCACTTTCAATCAACTGCTCCGGGATGGCACCACAGTTAATGGCGACAAAATTATGCTGACGTCTGTGGCTTTGTTCATGCAGGTAACGCGCGACCAGCTCTTTGCCCGTGCCGGTTTCACCGTAAATCAATACATCAGCAGGCGCATTGAGCACCGCATCCAAAGTACGTCTAAGCTGCTGCATAGCCGGACTTTGCCCTAAGATCCGCAAGCCGGGTTGCTGTTCCCGTTCGACTGCTGCTTTTAACTGGCGGTTTTCCAGAACCAGATGACGTTTTTCTAAAGCGCGGCGACTGACTTCCACCAGATGATCATTATCAAACGGCTTTTCCAGAAAATCATAAGCACCTTGTTGCATAGCCTTCACCGCCAGTGAGACTGCACCATAGCCCGTTAGCATAACCACCGGAATTTCAGCATCAACGGCATGAATTTTTTGCAGTAACTCCAGGCCGTTTAACGCTGGCATATGCATATCGGTGATCACGATGCCTGCGAATGTTGGGCTAATACGACTGAACACCTCTGCCGGGTTAGCGGTACTGACACAAGGCAAGTCTTCCAGCTTAAATAGCTGGCTGACTGCACTGCGAATATCTGCTTCGTCATCAATAAAAAGGATAGAGGGAAACTGCTGTTCTGGCGTGGTCATTTAACATCCTGTGGTCGCAGTCAAAAGCACAATAATAAATTCAGCTCCGCCTTGTGGCGAATTTCGTACTTCGAGCTGACCACCAAAAGATTGCACTATACGCTGCGAAATGGAAAGGCCTAAGCCCAGGCCATCCCGTTGTTTGGTGGTAAAAAAGGCTTCAAAAATGCGCTCTAAATGATGAGGTTCAATACCGGGGCCCTGATCCCGGATATGAATGCTGACCTGCTGCGCCTGTGTTTTGACGGCAATATGAAACGCAGCATCGGCTTGTCCTGTCATGGCCTGCACACCATTGGTCAGGATATTCACCAGCACTTGCTCCAACTGAATGCCGTCCGCCAGCACCACAGGGGATTGCTCAGGCAACTGCAACCTCAGCTTGACGCCTTGCTGTTGGCACTGGTGCCGGACTATACCCAACGCATCCAGAATGAGTTTATTCACCTGCACCAACTGACTTTTGCCCGAACTTTTGCGACTAAAATCTTTAAACTGCGCCACGATCACGCTTAAGCGCTGCATAAGCTGGCGCATGGCCTGAATATTGGTTTTAGCATCATCCAGATAGCCTTTGTCCAGTAGCTTTTCTGTCGTTTGCGCATAACTTTGCAAAGCGGTCAGCGGCTGATTCAATTCATGATTTAATGAGGCAGACAAAGCCCCTATGGTGGCTAATTTTGCCGCCTGCACCAAATGCTGCTCGGTTTGCGCCAGCTCGGTTTCAGTTTGTTCGCGCCGTTCAATCTGGCGTATCAACTGCCGGTTGGTTTCGGCTAAATCTTTGGTGCGTGCTATCACTCGTTGCTCGAGCTGCTGATTGTGCTGCAGTAACTGTTGATGACGTTTTTTTCGCTCACGACGCACCCAGACTGCCAGTACGGCAGAGCTGTAGAGTAAAGTCACTAACAACAAGGCTGACCATAAGGCGGCCCGATGCGCCGCAGGGGAGGCCAGTACAGTCAAAGTCCAGCCGAACTCAGCTAAAGTACGTTGGTAGGGCAAAAAACTTAAGGTTTTATCGCCAAGAGGTAAATGCCAGAGTGGATAGGACGGCGCCAGCAAAGCGGATCCCACCGCATACTGCAGAGGTTTTATCGCCTGAGTGATATATCGTTGTTGCTCGGCTGAGGTTAAAGCTTGGCCGGTCAGGCTGGTTAAACGCCACTGCGGCACGTCAGATAAAAATACCTCATCACTTTGCCCTGTGACCATAAAATGGCTGTCGGCTAACCCCGCTATTTGCTGCTGATGTTGTTCTATCGGTTCCAGATCCACTTTAGCCACCATCACGGCGAGGATTTTGCCCTCTATACGCACTGGCACGCTGTAGTAATAACCGCGCCGCTCACTGGTATGGCCCAAGGCATAATACTGAGCATCCTGACCTGCTAAAGCTTGCTGTACATAAGGCCTGAAGCCAAAATCCCGGCCCAGATAATGAACTCTTTCGTTTACATTAGAAGTAGCGATCACAATACCGGCCGGGTTGACCAGATAAAGATCGGCAACATCTGCGCTGCGCTGCAGTTGAAACAAGTATTGATTAAGTTGCTCTGTGCTGTCGGGAAGTTGGCTCAGCAGCGACTGTAACAACTCAGAACTGGCAATTTGTTTAGGCAGATCAGCGTATCGGCCTATTTCGTAACGAATAAAAGCAGCGAGGTTGTCGCTCTGATGCTGGGCTTTGACTGTCAGTTGCCGATAGTTCCAATGCTGAGCGGCGGATGCGGCCAGAATCACAGCCAGCAAATAACCACAGAGCAACAGCAACCAACGCCGCGGTTTGCTCATCTGTTGTGTCTTACCCTTGCACTGGTTTTTGCTGCCAGCACTGAGGCTTCTTCGGTTTTGCTTGAACTTAATAATTTGCTTTCCAGCTGTGCCATTTCAGCTTGGGTCAGTTCACGGTATTGACCGGCTTTTAGCTCAGCCAGCCGCACATTCATAATACGAATCCGTTTGAGTTTGGTGACATTAAAGCCTAAAAACTCGGTCATACGACGAATTTGGCGGTTCAGGCCCTGGGTCAGCACGATGTTAAAGGTTTGACGGGAGATTTGTTTAACCTGACAAGGCAAAGTGATGGTGTCCAGGATCGGAACTCCTGACGCCATTTTGCGTAGAAACTGCTCTGTAATGGGCTTGTCGACAGTGACTACATATTCTTTTTCGTGCTCATTACCAGCGCGCAGAATTTTATTGACGATATCACCGTCGTTGGTCAGAAAAATTAAACCTTCCGATTCTTTATCCAGCCGTCCTATCGGGAAAATCCGCTCCGGATAGCCGATAGCGTCGATAATATTGCCTTTGACATCCAGCTCTGTGGTGCAGGTGATACCCACAGCTTTATGGTACGCCAGATAGACGCGGCGGGGTTTGGCTCTTAAAGGCTTGCCATTGACCAGTACCTGGTCCTGCTCTGTCACTTTGGTGCCGAGCGTACCGGGCTGGCCATTGACGCTTACCAGACCTTGTTCAATCAGCTTGTCGGCTTCACGGCGTGAACAAAAACCTGTATCACTGATAAATTTATTTAAACGAAACAATGTTGTTTGTTCCAAAGCGCAACACCCGGCAGTTGAAAAAGGACGATAGTTTAGGTGCACAATGCATCAGGGGCAAGGCTGGTATTTATTTTACCGCAGAAAAATAGCCGGGTCTTGGCAAGGCGGGCAGATCAGGTAAACTTGCTGCTCACTTTTTAAAAGGGACCACTGATGTTACCTATTCAGCACTATTTTCCCAAAGCCGATGCCTTAGTTTATGGTTGTATGGGACTGGGTGGCAGTTGGGATCATGCCACCACCAGTAAAGAGCAGCGGGATTTATCTTACACCGCGATAGAGGCCGCGCTGGAGGCTGGTATCCGCTTTTTTGATCATGCCGATATTTATACCCGCGGCAAAGCTGAAGCTGTGTTTGGCGACTATCTGAAAGCGCAGCCAGGTTTACGTGAACAATTACTACTGCAAACTAAATGTGCCATCCGCTTTGCTGATGCAACAGCCGTTGGCCGCTATGATTTCAGTAAAGATTATATTCTGAATTCAGTGCATCAGTCGTTACAACGACTGCAAACTGACTACATAGATATTTTATTGCTGCACAGACCGGATCAACTGATGTGGGTAGACGAAGTGGCCGAAGCTTTTGCTGAGCTGAAACAGCAGGGTAAAGTGAAGGCCTTTGGTGTGTCGAATTTTGGCTGGCCGCAACTGCAGTTATTGCAATCCGCTTTGCCTGAGCCGCTGGTGGCTAATCAGTTGCAAATGAGTCTGAACGATGTGAACTGGCTGGAGCAAAATGTGCTGACCGCTATGCCAGAAGGCGCAGCTCATCATTACAGTTACGGTACAGTCGAGTACTGTCAGTTGCATAAGGTGCAACTGCAGGCCTGGGGTAGCCTGGCCCAAGGTCTGTTTAGCGGAGGCCGTACACCTGAAACTGCCGCACAACAAGCGACAGCGGCATTGGTGGCTCAGTTAGCCGCGGACTATCAAACCAGCGCTGAAGCTATAGTTCTGGCGTTTTTATTGAAACATCCGGCCGGGATCCAGCCTGTGATAGGCACAACGTCACCCTCACGTATTGCCGCTTGCCAGCAGGCTTTAACAGTGAACTTAAGCCGTGAACACTGGTATGCGCTATATGTGGCAGCCAGAGGCAAGGCGTTACCTTAATGCCGGTGGAATAAAAAAGGGCCTGCCGGCCCTTTTTTATTGTTAAAATTAATTACTTAGTTGCAGGCACGGACTGCAAATACTGACGGTTGGGCTGCTTTAAAATGGTCTGCCAGGAACCATAAGTTGGGTTGGCTAACACAAACCATTTGGCGCCCCAGTAGTCCTGGAACTTGTCGACTAAGGCTGAGCGCTGTTCAGGCGTGATATTTTTCTTTACGTCCGGCAGGAAATCCCCGAAGTCATCGCCAATCGACATTAAAATACGGAAATCTTTGGCGGCCAGCAGACGGCGGCTTTCTTTTTCACTGCTCCAGTCTTGTTGTTCTGACTTTAACCAGATTTGAGAAGCGTCTATCTTTGTTATACCCACAGCTTTTAAATTACGCAGCGTGTCAGTTTTTTGTGGGCAGCTCTCATTGGAACCGGCACGTTTTTCACACTCCCTATTGCTGATATACAGCACTTTCACCCCGGCCGCTTCGGCTTTATTGACAAAAGCCACAGCACCTGGCACAGCTTTGGCGGCTGCCAGCGCCACCCATTGATCCCAGCGTTTTGGATCATAACCGGCGTTTAACAGCACGCTTTGTGCTGCGGTGGGTGAGTTGTCCAGAATAGTCTCGTCAATATCGACAATAATGGCCAGAGGTAACTGCTGGTAGTTGTGGGTCTGGTTTGGTAAGGCTGTCCAGTTTTTATCTGCAATAGCATGCGGCAACTGTAAAGCGGCCGTTTGATAAGTCTGAATAGCACTGGCTTTAAATTCGGCTGAGGTTTGATACCACAAGGTGGCGTTCATATTGTCATGAGGTGCGGCTTGCGAAGCAAAAGTACACAACAGCAGGCCGCTGAGCAGCGAAGATACAGAGAATTTCATCAGAGACTCCAAAGGAACAGTTAGCAGATTAAAAGAACAGCGGTACTTCTTTATAGAAAAAAGCCTCCGCGCTGCGGAGGCCTTCAGATTCAGGCTCTGTCCGCAGCCGGATCGGCTTTGGCTGCTTTGTCAGACGATTTGTCCGACAAATTATTCAGAGAAATCACCTTGGTTTTACTGATCTTATGACGATAAATCTCGCGCAGGTAATGAATAGATTTTTTCACACTGTCACGGGATAAACGGATGTCATTAATAGAGACAAACTTGTCTCTGTTGCGGATCAGTTCACGGTATTTTTTCTCGTACATAGGTTTGATCGCATACCAATTGGTATCGAGAATTTTCGCTGGATTTTCAAACTCGTGCAGCATGCTGTCTAAACGTTCTTCGTCAAAGTGCTCATCACGGATAAAGTCCAGCATGGCTTTGTCCAGTGAATCGTTAAAGCGGTAGTCATCTTTGGCGAAACAACGTTTGATAAACGACACGATCAAGGTCAGGAAATCGTCACTTAAACACGGACTTTTTACAATCAATGTGGTCAGCGAGATATTGGCTGAGGCGCCAATCACCAATGCATAACGTTTTAAGGTAGTGTTCGGGAACAGGGTATTTAAATGGCTCTTCAGGCGATTTAAATCCATGTACGACAGTTTGTAGTCTTTCGGTAACGAGATGATAGACACCACAGACGAGCAGTTTTTAAAGAAGTGCAGGTCTTTTAAATCCTTTGGATCGTAGCCATTTTTCACATAGGAGGCTAAAGCTTCACGGTAACGACCAGACTCGATAGGTAATAAACTGATGCCCTCAATGGCCTGGGTCACTTTATTAAAGTGGGGCAGGTCAATAGAGCGGAAAAACAGATCATCTATATTCAAACCGCTGTTGCTGTTTTTGTCGAACAGTTTCAGTTTATCCACAGCAGCAGGCGCATTAGGGATCACCGATTCGGCATAAGCCACAGCCACGGGGCCGGCTAGACTCATAAACAAGTCGTTGGCGTCTAAACGTATGGTTTCACCAATGTCGATACCGGCACGACGGAAGTAATTCTCGTCGTAGTCTGTGGTGACCGCTTGTGCTGTTAAAATGTTGAAAATTTGCTGCGAAATATACTGGTTGGCATATTTTTCCATCGCATTCACGTCGATGTGCTGAATTTCACCATCATCGGTTTCTTCAGCATAACGCATAATATCGTTAGAAATCAGCATCATCGCATTCCACGGCCGGATACGGTGCATCACGCTGGATTCGGCGCTGTCTTCATTTTCCAGGTTGTAGGAGAAATCCCATTCTTCCGCCAGGTATTTACACAACAAGCGGCCTGAGTTGATATGCAGCGCTTCTGACATTTCTACGCCGTGGTCGGTAATATTCGGCAGAATACAGATACCACTGGTGAAAATAGGCTCGAACACAAAAGAGTGGCCCGCGTTAGCTTCGTTTTCCGTTTCCGGTCTGGTATCAAAGGTTTTCGCCATATAGGCATATTGCTGCGCCAGGCCAAATTCGGATGCCATACCAGAACCAGTACCACCCCCGGCACTGAAAATATAGAAATACAAACGCGACTGGTTGGCTTTGATACCGCAGGAGTCAATCAGATAAGAGTGGATAAATTTCCAGTCCTGATTGGAGAACTTTTGTGTGTCTTTATTCAGAATGATTTTGGCTAAATACTGGCCCAGAATAGGGGCGTTACCTGCACCACCGGCATGGACTTCAGACAAGTCCATGATTTTCATTTTATTGTAATCCTGCAGGAAATTGGACTTTTCGCCTTTGTGTGAAAAACGAATACGGCCTTCAATGTCCTTATCCAAATCCCCCAACATCACCAGCGGCTCAATCAGGAACACAGGTTTAACCTGATGTGATCTATCCAGATTTAAACCTTTTTTAATCCAGCGCACCGGGCGGTATTCAGTCTCTTTTTGCTGACGTTCTTCAATATTAAATTCATTCATATAGAAGCTACGGGCGTTGTAGACAAGAGAGGCCACATCCAACGCTATGTTGGAGCCACAACGGCCTAAACCTATTAAGCAAACCGAAGGAAATTGTTGCTGGCGTCTGTTGGAGTCTTCTTCTTCTGAGGCGGTAACGGGGAATACACTATTTCGTAAAGCATCCAGATTGGACAAAATCCGGCTCAGGTCGCGTTCAGTGAAATACATGTAGCGGCCCGAACCAAAATTCAGGTCAGCTTCAGTTTCAGTGGCGGAGAATGGACGCACTGTTACACTGACATCGTCTTTACTGGCGCTGCTTTTTATCACTTTTGTACTCATGGATGACCTTCCGGGCTATTTTTATTGTTCTGAGCTGCAATCTATTCGTGTCATAAACATAGACTTAGCTGTCTATTATTACAATTGGCATCTGGAACAGTACAGCAAAATCATCGCAGAGAATTGAACTTTTTGATAAACAGAAAAATAAAATTGAAAAATATGGCAGTTCGCTGCAAATAAATGGGATCAGAAGCTGTCGATTTTAGTTTTTTGCTTCTGATCCCATCTCCCCCTGACTATTACCTAGTGAGCACTACATATTCGGATAATTTGGACCACCGGCGCCCTCAGGCGTCACCCAGGTGATGTTTTGGCGTGGGTCTTTGATATCACAGGTTTTGCAATGAATACAGTTTTGCGCATTGATCTGCAGTCGCGGCTGGTTATTCTCTTCAACAATTTCGTAAACACCGGCGGGGCAATAGCGCTGTGCAGGTTCATCGTATAAAGCCAGGTTCACTGACACAGGAATAGCAGCATCCGCCAGTTTCAAATGGCAGGGCTGATCTTCTTCATGATTGGTGTTGGACAAGTACACCGAAGACAAACGGTCGAAACTAAGGACATTGTCTGGTTTGGCATACTGAATTTTTGGCACTTCGGCTGCTGGTCTTAACGTCAGATGATCCACAGTCTCATCTTTTAAAGTAAAGGGCAGTTTGCCGGCAAAGATATTCTGATCCAGCGTATTAAAAGCACCGCCCCAGAAGGAGCCAAATTTATGCATGGCAGGACCAAAGTTGCGGCTTCTGAATAACTCATCAAATAACCAGCTTTGTTCAAACTGCGCTGCAAATTCAGTGAGATCAGCACCAGCTTTGTCTTGTTGCAAGGCTGCAAAGATAGTTTCTGCCGCCAACATGCCGGATTTCATCGCAGTGTGATTGCCTTTGATTTTGGCAAAGTTCAGCGTGCCGGCGTCACAACCGACCAATACGCCGCCGGGAAAGGTCATTTTTGGCAGGCTATTCAAACCGCCTTTGGCAATAGCGCGGGCACCGTAACACACCCGTTTACCGCCTTGCAGATACTGCTTAATCACAGGGTGCTGTTTGTAACGTTGAAATTCTTCAAAGGGGCTCAGGTGTGGGTTGCTGTAGTTCAAATCCACTATTAAACCCACCACAATTTGCTGACCTTCGGCATGGTATAAGTAACCACCACCGCTGGTGTCGTCCTGTAATGGCCAGCCTGCGCTGTGCACCACTAAACCTTGTTGATGCTGCTCTGCCGGTACGTCCCAGATTTCTTTAAAACCTAACGCATAATGCTGCGGAGAGCGGCCTTTATCCAGTTCATAGCGGGCAATCAGTTGCTTGCCTAAATGACCACGGCAGCCTTCGGCAAACACAGTGTATTTACCACGCAGCTCCATGGCGGGCACGTAACTGTCTTTTTGGCTGCCATCCCGGGCTACGCCCATTTCGCCGGTAATTACACCTTTGACCACATCATCTTCGATCAGCAAGTCTGCGGCAGTAAAACCGGGGAAAATCTCGACTCCCAGTTGTTCCGCCTGTGTGGCGAGCCAGCGACATAAGTTGCCGATCGACACAATGTAGTTCCCTTCATTGTGCATGGTTTTAGGCACCAGAAAATTAGGCAATTTTTGTGCATCGGTTTCATTTTTTAACAGATAAATATGGTCATGCGTAACCGATGTGGTTACGGGAGCGTTCATCTTTTGCCAGTCAGGGAATAGCTCGTTTAAAGCGCGGGGTTCAAATACGGCACCGGATAAAATATGGGCTCCCACTTCTGAGCCTTTTTCCACCACGCAGAGGCTGATCTCTGTGCCAGCGGTTTTAGCTTGCTGAGCCAGGCGGATAGCGGTCGATAAACCTGCAGGGCCCGCACCTACTATCACTACATCAAATTCCATCGACTCACGTTCAACCACAACAACCTCAACTTATCCATCGTTTTTGTCTGGCGTTTTGCCTTGTTCTGCTGATGGATGTTTATCTTGACATAAAATTTAGAACTTCTGCTGTGCGCTAGGGTATTTCAGGTTGACGTTAACGTCAACAGTCAGTAGATTGTTGGCGTGAAACGAATCAGCTTTACCTTAACGTCAACTTAGTGCTGAGTATAGCGGCCGAATGGGGTTTTTATGAAGATTTTAGTACCGGTCAAACGGGTCATAGATTACAACGTCAAAGTACGGGTAAAGGCCGATCAAAGCGGTGTGGATTTAGCCAACGTAAAAATGGCACTCAATCCGTTTTGTGAAATCGCAGTCGAAGAAGCAGTACGCTTAAAAGAAGCAGGCGTAGCCACTGAAGTGGTGGTGGTGTCTATTGGGCCTGCCGCAGTGCAGGAACAACTGCGTACTGCATTAGCTTTAGGTGCAGACCGTGCATTGCAAATTGACACTGAATTAAGCCTTGATTCACTGCAAGTGGCGAAGTTATTAAGCAAAGTGGTGGCAGATGAGCAGCCACAACTGGTGATCTTGGGTAAACAAGCCATAGATTCAGACAATAACCAGACAGGTCAGATGCTGGCGGCATTAACGGGTATGGGCCAGGGCACTTTTGCCTCTAAAGTGGTTGTGGCCGATGGCAAAGTCAATGTGACTCGCGAAATTGACGGTGGTTTACAGCAGGTGGAATTGAACTTACCAGCCGTGGTATCGACCGATCTGCGTTTAAACGAACCTCGTTATGCGTCACTGCCTAACATTATGAAAGCGAAGAAAAAACCTTTGGATGTCAAAGCGGCCGACAGCTACGGTGTGAACTTAAACTCCAATGTCACTACGTTGAAAGTCACAGCCCCGGCAAGCCGCAAAGCCGGTGTAGTGGTGGGTTCAGTTGATGAATTGGTAGCCAAATTAAAACAAGAAGCGAAGGTGATCTGATGAGCATTTTAGTCATAGCCGAACACAACAATCAGAGCCTGAAGGCCGATACCCATAAAGCCGTTAAAGCCGCCAGTCAGATTGGTGGTGATATTCACCTGCTAGTAGCAGGCTTTAACTCTGCTGCAGTAGCGGCTGAAGCGGCGACTTTGGCGGGTGTCAGCAAAGTATTGCACGCAGATTCAGCCGTGTATCAGCATCAGTTGGCAGAAAATATCAGTTTGCTGGTGACAGAACTGGCAAAGGATTATCAGCATGTTGTCGCCAGTGCGACCACCCATGGTAAAAACTTTTTACCCCGGGTTGCTGCTTTATTAGATGTGGCACAAATTTCTGATGTCATTGCCATTGAAAGCGCCGATACCTTTGTCCGCCCAGTCTATGCCGGTAATGCGATAGCGACAGTAAAAAGTAGCGATGCCATCAAAGTGCTGACAGTACGCTCTGCCGCTTTTGATGCGGTGGAAACAGGCAATAGTGCAGCGATTGAAACTATCAGCCTGGCAAAAGACGCTGGTGTATCCCGTTTTGTTGGTGAAGAGCTGACCAAATCTGAGCGCCCGGAACTGACTGCAGCACGCGTGATTATCTCAGGCGGCCGTGGTATGCAAAATGGCGAAAACTTTGCGCTGTTAAATGGTATAGCCGACAAGCTGAACGCTGCTATTGGTGCCTCACGCGCTGCAGTAGACGCGGGTTTTGTGCCAAACGATATGCAGGTTGGTCAGACAGGTAAAATTGTAGCGCCAGACTTGTATATTGCGGTGGGTATATCTGGTGCCATCCAGCATTTGGCGGGGATGAAAGACTCCAAAGTAATAGTGGCGATCAACAAAGACCCTGAAGCGCCTATTTTCCAGGTGGCCGATTACGGTCTGGTCGGCGACTTGTTTACTATCCTGCCTGAGCTCGAAGCGAAGATTTAATGTTCACCTTCATTTGATCGGAGTAAAGAGAGTGTTTTTTCGCTCTCTTTACTCAAGTTAATAAATTGCTTACAAATTTCTGCTGTAACTCTCTTGTCCGCGTTGCGTTCGATCTCTAAGATAGGCGCATCATGCGCTGTTGCAGGGCTTTTCGCCATTTGGGCGGGCAAGCTGTTCAGGAGATAAAAAATGAAAAAAACGTTAACTCTGAGTTTGCTTGTATTGTCATTAACCGGGTGCGCTACCGTACCTGCAGACAAAGACAACCTGACCACCCAGTTAGATGGCCCTTTAGCTCAATTGCAACTGGACACCCGCCAATTGCAAATGCGGCTGGAGCGCCTGACTGAGAATAAAGGCTGTGAGCAGGACAATCAGTGCAAAGTTATAGGTATAGGAGCCCGGCCTTGTGGAGGACCGGATCAGTATCTGATTTATTCGACACTGCACACGGATGAAAAAATGCTAAGCTACACCAGTGAACGTTACCAAAAGCTAAAAAAGCAGCAAAATGAAAAGCTTGGCTTAATGTCAACCTGCCAGATGATGCTGCCACCCGTCAGCGCCTGTATTGAACATAAATGCGCTATAGGTAACCCAAGCCGCTAAATAACCAGATACCGAGAGGACCATGACCCCACAAGCTTCGTTTATTTTATTGGTGTGTTGCGCTGTGGGGATGCTGTGTTGTGCTGGCGGCCTATGGTATTGGTACAGAGAAGCGCAGAAAAAGCAGCAGGAATTGCTGTTACTGCAAAGCGCTAACCAACTGCAAGCCCAACAAAATCAACACGATAAGCTAGTGCTTGAGCAGGTTCAGCAGCAGCTACAACAGGCGCAGGACGACTTTAAAGACTTAAGTTACCAGCAGCAAAAATATGCTGCCGAGCTGGCGCGCAGCCAAAGCCAGTATCAGCAGGTATCGGAACTTTGGACTGAATTAAAACAGCAGTATCAAAGCCAGCAGCACGACTATATGCAGTTGCAGCGTGAACACAGCGCCTTGCAAATCAGCTTAAAAGAAAAACAGCAGCATTTCGCCGAGCAGCAAGCCTTGTTACAACAAAGCAAGCAGCAACTCAGCCTTGAATTTCAGCAGCTAGCGCAGCAAATTTTTGAAGAAAAATCGAGCCGTTTCCAGGCCTCGAATCAAGAGGCATTAAATAGCCTGCTTAATCCATTCCGTTTGCAACTGGATGCCTTTAAAAGCAAAGTCGAAGATATTCACCTCAAAGACAGTCAGCAGCAGGCGCTCCTCAATCACGAGCTACAGCATTTAAAACTGCTGAACCAGCAAATCACCGAAGAAGCGCATCAACTGGCGGTGGCACTGAAAGGCCAAAAAAAAACTCAGGGCAACTGGGGTGAACTAGTTTTAGAAAATGTACTGGAGCGTTCCGGCTTGCGATCAGGCCAGGATTACCAGCGCGAGTTTTCGGTCACTCAGGAAGATGGCCATAAGTTAAGGCCTGATTTAGTAGTGTTTTTGCCGCAGGGCAAACATTTGATCATTGACGCCAAAGTGTCGTTAAACGCCTACAGCCGGTATATCAATTCAGAAGATGATACGGAGCGTAAACTGGCGCTACAGGAACATGTGGCTTCCATGGCGGCGCGGATTAAAGAGCTGTCCGACCGTAATTATCATAAATTACCTGGCCTGAATTCTCCGGATTTAGTCTTTATGTTTGTGCCTATTGAATCGGCTTTTGTTGAAGCGTTAAAAGCCGATGAAAGCTTATTCCAGCAAGCGCTGAATCAGAATGTATTGGTAGCGACACCGACTACGTTGCTCACCAGCCTGAATATTGTGCGGCAGTTATGGCGCTACGAGGAGCAGCATAAGCACACGGCAGAGCTCGCCAAACGCGCCGATGCGGTGTTTAACAAACTGCGCACTTTCCTGACCACCTTTTTAAGGGTGAAAGAAAGCCTGAACAAGGCGCAGGAAGCCTACGAAACCGCGGAAAGCCAACTGTATAAGGGCAGGGCGAACCTGGTGAAACAGGTCAATGAATTTAAAGAGTTAACTCCGGCTATACAGGCGGAGCTGCCGGAGTATTTTGTCGAAAAATCGCAGATTGAGTTTGATTCAGACGCTTTGGCAGAGACAAAAACTCCGTCAGCGCCATAAAGCACTAGGGGCGATGCGTGGTCAGGTTTATACTAACCGCCTTTTTTAATTGCAGAGAATTTCCGTGAGTACTTCAGATTTCAGCGCCTTTATGCAACTTCTTCAGCAAAAACTTGAACACAATAGCTGGCAAAAGCTGGTTTTAAGCAGTTATCAGGGCGAAGACAGCACATTGGTGCGGATTGAAGTGCGGCCTGTGGTATTAAAAGAAATCCCGCATTTAAGTTTTTTATACCGGCATAAAACGCGGGATATCACTAAAAACTTCGTGGTGACTGAAGGGCTTGTGCTTATTCAAACCTTATTAGGCACTGATTTTAAAGCCGCTCATTTCACAGCGCTGGATAGCGAAACACAGCTCAGTATCAGCAAAAAAGGCAAAGTGTTAAGCAGCACTAAAGCTATTAAACAGGCTGCTGCGAGCTCTGCGGCCTTCACTCATGATAAAGAAAAGCAGCGCTTTTTAACGCTGGACAGGCCTTTTTTGCAGCAGCTTGGTGTGACGGATGCTAACCATAAGCTGGTGCCCGCCATGTCACGTAAATGGAAGCAAATCAATAAGTTTGTTGAAGTGTTCGACCGGGCGTTAAACCAAACCGGCTTAAAACAAAAACCTCAAGTGCATATTGCTGATTTTGGCTCCGGCAAAGCTTATCTGACTTTTGCGGTGCATGACTATCTGACACATCAGTTAGGGCTTAATGCCAAAGTGACGGGCGTCGAACTGCGCCAGGAACTGGTGGATTTATGCAATAGCGTGGCCTGTGATTTAAATTTGCAGGGTATTGGCTTTGAGCAGGGCGATGTAAAGCATTTTCAGGCCAAAGGCATAGATGTGATGATAGCGCTGCATGCCTGCGATATAGCGACGGATTACGCTATTCATATGGGCATTCGCACCGGCGCTTCGATGATTATGTGCTCACCTTGTTGCCATAAACAGCTACGACCGCAACTGATCAGCCCGCCACTGTTACAACCTATGCTCAAACACGGTATTCATGCCGGTGAGCAAGCTGAAATGCTCACCGACAGCTTACGCGCCTTGCTGCTGGAAGCTTATGGCTACGACACTCAGGTGTTTGAATTTATCTCACTGGAACACACCAGCAAAAATAAAATGATCCTGGCGGTAAAAAGCCAAAAGCCTAAAAGCCGCGAACAGATTTTGGCCCAGGTTCAGCAGATCAAAGCGTTTTACGGGATACAGCAGCATTGCTTGGAAGAGTTATTGCTGCAGTCGGAGTGATTCAGACTCGTGCTTCTGCCTCAAAACGGAGCGGGCAACTACAACGCAGACACGCCGTAAATACATCCTTGTAGGCTCCTGTCCAGCATCCATGCTGGACAGGGTCTGCTAACGTAGTAGCCCGTCCGTTTTCTAAGTTCCTTTGCATCGTCGCTTTGTGTGAAAAGCAGGCACTCTGAACATTTGCCCTACTTCAGCCGCTTCAATTTCATGCTTGAGTTTTCCTAGATAAAATAGTCACCTACTAACACCGAAAATCATTTACTAACGTTGGCTTACGCTGCTAAATTGAATTCCCGATTTCAGGTGCAGACTCAGATTTTTAAAAATAAAAACATAAAAGGAATTTCTAAAATGTTCAAAGTTATAGCCTTATTAACCATTTCGTTTTTTTTAGTTTCA
>NZ_LAVS01000025.1 GCF_000986865.1 Rheinheimera mesophila | reverse complement strand
TTGAGAGAACGGAAAACAGTACAATTCTTTTTTTATGTGTCGGAATGTTGGTGCTATCAATTTCAGTTATTTATGGATGGAATAAGTCTAAAAAATAACTCCCCAAAGCCCTACTGGTGAAGTGGGGCTTTTTTATAACTGCTGATTTGGGTTATAAGTCGAGCTTCGGTGTTTTAAAATCATGCCCTCACGCAATGATTTAATCGCAAGTGTCGCAACAATCACGCTTTTTAATATGGGCAACTAGGACACTGAATTATTCAGTGCTTTTGGGAGTATAAAACTGCACAAAACCACCAGTAGCCTGGTCAGTCATTTCCAGTAGAACCGATCAGTAGTCACCAGCAGGTCTGTCATTTAGGTGCAGCGCCTACAAAGGGCATCATCACTCTCTGCTTTCCTTACTTGAATGACACTGGTAACTTATCGCTCTTTGTACTCTGGGGTGAGTTATGGAAAAAAGTCTGTCGTATCTTAATTGGAGCCTTGGGCAGTTAAAGTGGACCAGCTTAGGCAGTTTTGTGTTAGCGGCTGCTGCAGTGGCTGTGTTTGTATTTTTCCCAAAATACACAGTACAGAGCGATGGCTCCGACTTATTGCAGGTGCCAGCGGTGCTCAGTGGCATGAACTGTGATGCTGATTTGGGTGGCAAAGGCACTATTTATTTAAAAAGTAGCTTGTCGACTGAATGGTTGCCGCTACAGGGCAGGCAGGATTGCGACAATACGCAGCAGTTATATGGGTTTTTAAACAGAGAAAATCAGTTGATATTTTTTGTTGAAAATAAAGTGGGTGACTTTCTGATCCATGGGGTGCGCACTGCAGCGACCAATAAAAAACTATTGTGGCCTGACAATAACATCATAGTGATGAATAAATGGAACAGTCTGCCCCTGGTGCTGGCTTTTGTGTTCTTCGTCTGTGGCGTAATGTTTTGGCGGGCTTATGCACAGCGCACCGGGTTTTAGCCAGACGCTGGTTGTAGTTGTTCTGTCAGCCACTGAATAAAATGAGCCACAGCAGTACTTTGCACACTATCGGTTTTGTAATGCAACTGATATTGCCCCCAGGGTAGCTGATAGCTGAACTGGCGTAATGCCACCAACTGACCGCTGGCTAAAGCTGGCCCTGCGATAAAGTCATTCGACAAGGCAAAGCCGCTGCCTGCTGTGACAGCCTTTGTTGCCAATAACGCCAGATTGACATAACGCAGTTGCATAGCTGCCGGGCTGCGTAACTGTTGGTGCTGGCACCACAACTGCCAATCTTCGCCAGTTTCCGAGCTGTACAGCGGGTAGTGCAATAATTCTGCAGCATCAGCGCTGGTTAACAACTGAAACTGAGCTGGAGCACAGACTGGATACCAGAACTCGGTGCGCAGTTGCCGGCTGACAAAACCAGCCGGAGCAGGCCAGGTGCCTAGTATTATGTCGTACTGCTCCGGGTCGGCATTATTGGCCATCGAAGCCATATCCAATAAGGTATCCAACTCTGGATGTTGTTGTTTAAACAGCTCCAGACGAGGGGCCAGCCATTCTACTGCGATAGAGGTTTGTGCCAGAATTTTGAGTTGTACAGGCGGCTGATTGAGTAAATGTTGAGTGACAGAATTCAGTCGGACAAAACAGTCCCGCACCACTGAATACAACATATCGCCATACTGCGTCAGCTCCACACTTTTGTTTTGTCTTAGCAACAAAGGCTGACCAATAAAATCCTCCAGCAATTTCACCTGATGACTGACGGCGCTTTGCGTAACATAAAGTTGCTCTGCCGCTTTACTGAAACTTTTCAGTCGTGCCGTCGCTTCGAAGGCTTGTAATGCTTTGAGTGGAGGTAACATGGATGAATCCAATTCATGATGTGTTGAATTTATATCATTTTAATTCATGTAGGCAGGGTTGCATACTTTGAACTATGAACAGCAGAGTGGAGCAAAGAATGAGTCAGATCGGCGGTAAAACCAAACAACAGGCGCTGGATAGCTTAGAACCTATGACCGCAGGTGTCGAGGTCATCAGCGCCGCTGAGTACCAAGCCCGAATTAACAAAGCACAGCAGTTGATGCGGCAGCAGGGGATTGATGCCTTGTATCTGAATGCCGGTACCAATTTAGCTTACTTCACCGGTACAGTCTGGTACGCCAGCGAACGTTTAGTCGGCGCTTTGCTGCCAGCTACTGGCGAGTTAGTCTATATCAGTCCAGTGTTTGAGATCCCTACGCTCAGTGGTTTTCAGGTGATCCAGGGGGAGGTTTTGGGCTGGCATGAGCACGAAAACCCTTATGAGCTATTGCTGAGTGCGTTAAAACAACGCTGCACTGAAGCCAAACCGGTATTGGCGCTGGATGACAGCAGTGCATTTTTTATTTTTGAAGGCTTGCGTCAGGCGGATCCACAGCAGCAGATCGTCAGTGGTAAAGTCATTACACAAGGTTGCAGGGCACAAAAATCGGCGGCTGAATTAGCCATTATGCAGCGTGCTATGGACATGACGCTGGCCGTGCACAAAGCTGCAGCCAGTATTTTGTATGACGGCATCAGTACTGCGGAAGTGGAAGCTTTTATCGATGAAGCCCATCGTAAAGTCGGCGCCAGCGGTTCCTATTTCTGCATCGTTTTATTTGGGCCAGATTCGGCGTTTCCGCATGGGGTGAAAACGCCGAAAAACCTTGAAAAAGGTGATATGGTGCTGATTGATACGGGATGTCGTCTATTGGGGTATGTCTCTGATATCACCCGAAGTTATGTCTTTGGTGAGCCGACAGCCCGTCAACGTGAAATCTGGTCCGCAGAAAAGGCCGCGCAGGCGGCAGCTTTCGCTGCGGCACAACCTGGCGTAGCTTGTGGTCTGGTGGATGCTGCGGCGCGGGAAGTGCTTGAGTCTTATGGCTTAGGACCAGAGTATGCTTTGCCTGGTTTACCACACAGAACAGGCCATGGCATCGGCATGGATATCCACGAGGGGCCTTATTTAGTGCGAAATGAACAGACACTATTATCTGAGGGGATGTGTTTTAGTAACGAACCTATGATCTGCGTACCAGGTGAATTTGGCGTACGGCTTGAAGATCATTTTTATATGACAGCCAGCGGTCCACGCTGGTTTACTGAACCCGCCATCAGCTTAGAGCAACCCTTCCCACTTTAATCCATCGCGGACCACTCTTTCTCGAACCAGCCACTTTGTGTGGCTGGTTTTACCTTTTCCTGATATTCGGTAACTTTTGTCAACCGAACCATTACAAATGGTCACAGGGTTTTTCCTCGTTGCTCTTAGACTAGGCATAACTGAAGGAGATCTGTGATGAAGCATTTGGCTTTAGTGATAGGCTTGAGTGGTGTGCTGCTGTCTGGATGCAATATGGAGTTGCTCAGCGCTGATAAGGCTTTTAATTTTGATTTCAATACAGGCAGTCATGGCTGGACTGCAGGCTTTTCAGATTACCCGGCAGATAATGCAGAGATTTATCAGTTAGAGTCGGGGCTGCGTGTTCTGCCAGGGAATGCCGGTAAAAAAGCTTTTTATCTGTCTGGAATGAATCGCAGTGACGATTTATTTATGTATATCAAGAACCAGTTCTCTGGGCTTGAACCCTCGACTAAATATTACGCCAGAGTCAGGCTGACGTTTTTATCCAATGCCGGAGTAGGTTGCGCCGGAGTGGGAGGCGCGCCGGGAGAAAGTGTGTATCTGAAGTTTGGTTATGGTGATAAAGAACCTAAGCAAGAAGGTTACTACCTGAATCTGGATAAAGGACAGCAATCCCAATCCGGCACTCAGGCCAAAGTGATCGGCAATGTCGCTACTACGGGGGCAGCCTGCGATGGCTCTAACTTTGCTGAAAAAACAGTACAAACCACCACCAGTGAACGTGTTCCTGTCTACAGTGACGGTCAGGGACGAGTCTGGGTGTTTATTGGCACCGACTCAGGTTATGAAGGTTTAACCTCCTTGTATTACAAAAATATAGAAATAGCTCTGGAAAGCTTGTAAGACTACCGATTAATTTCCTGCCGGCCTGATGTGTCGATGTGGCATCTGGCCGGTTTTTTTAAAGTCAGGAATGGCACATTCCTGCTTATTCCATATTCAGCTCTTTGAGTTTACGCGTCAGCGTATTACGACCCCAGCCTAAACGCTTCGCTGCGTCCTGTTTATGCCCATGGGTGTAATGCAACGCCTGTTGCAACACTATTTTTTCAAACTCCGGCCCGGCTTCGGCCAGGATATTTTCTTCACCGGCATTAAGCTTTTGACTAACCCAGGCGGCTAACGCCTCCTGCCAGCTTTGTTGACCACCGGCCGTAGCGCTCACCACCACTTTAGGTGCTGTGGTGAGTTCTGGCGGTAAGTCCGATAACAGAATTTGTTTGCCACTGGCCATCACGGTCAGCCAACGACAGCTATTTTCCAGTTGGCGCACATTACCGGGCCAGTCGAGCTGAGCTAAAAATTTTTCGGTTTCAGGCGCCAGATTTTTCGCTTCCACATTCAGCTCGCGAGCCGCCTGTTGCAGGAAATGTTGTGCCAGTTTCGGAATATCTTGCTTGCGATCTTTCAGTGCCGGAATTTGAATGCGGATCACGTTCAGGCGGTGGAATAAATCTTCACGGAATTTACCTTCCGCCACCAAAATCTCCAGATTCTGGTGCGTCGCGGCAATAATACGCACATCGACACTGATACCCTGATGACCACCGACCCGATAAAACTGACCGTCCGCCAATACCCTTAATAAACGGGTTTGCACATCCAGCGGCATATCGCCAATTTCATCGAGGAACAAAGTGCCGCCATCGGCTTGTTCAAAACGACCTTTACGCAAATTGGCTGCGCCGGTAAAGGCGCCTTTTTCATGACCAAACAGCTCTGATTCGATTAAATCTTTTGGAATAGCGGCCATATTCAGCGCAATAAAAGGCTGCTCCGAACGAGGACTGTGTTTGTGCAGTGCATGAGCCACTAACTCTTTGCCCGTGCCGGATTGACCATTGATCAGCACACTGATACTGGAACGCGATAAACGGCCAATAGCCCGAAACACTTCCTGCATGGCAGGGGCTTCGCCGATAATTTCCGGCACTTCGGTTTGCGCTACAGTTTGCTGTTTCGGTTGTTTGGCCTGACTATGGGCCAAAGCACGCTGAATAAGCGATACCGCCTCGTTGACATCAAAAGGTTTGGGCAGGTATTCAAAAGCGCCTTTTTTAAAGGCATTGACGGCGCTGTCCAGATCTGAATGGGCTGTCATGATAATGACTGGCAGCTCAGGCGATAATTCCTGCAACTTGGTCAGCAAAGCCATACCGTCAGTGCCCGGCATCCGGATATCGGACACTACAACAGTCGGCTGTTCATACTGCAGGCGCTGCAACATTAAATCGGCCGAAGCATAACTTTCGCAGGCAATATCAGCCCGGGCTAATGCTTTTTCCAACACCCAGCGGATCGAATTGTCATCATCAATAATCCAGACTACTTGCTGCATTGTTCTTCTCCAGAGTTATTGAGCGGTAAATACAAAGTAAAAGCGGTTTGCCCGGGCCAGCTTTCGCAGTCAATCCAGCCACCATGCTGGTGAATTAAGGTTTGAGCGATAGACAACCCCAAACCTGTACCACCGGGTTTGCCTGTGACCATAGGGAAAAATAAGGTGTCTTTAATTTCTGGCGGAATACCAGGGCCGTTATCTGTCACTTTAACGGCTGCCACTAAACGGTGACGACGGCCATGAATGGTATGCTGATTTAAAATCCGGGTCTGCAAGGTGATTTGCCCCCCTTCTGTCAGTACCTGTTGGGCATTACCTACAATGTTCAGCAGGGCCTGTTCTATCAGCTCAGGGTCAAAGGAAAAATCCGGAATACTGGGGTCGTAGTCCCTGACAAACTGCACCTGAGTCGGGTTGTCCATTTGTGCCAGTTGGCTGACTCTTTCCAGCACCTGATGCACATTGGATGGTTTTTTATTCGGCGCTTTGTAAGGGCCTAATAAGCGATCCACCAGATTTCGTAGTCTGTCTGCCTGGGCAATAATTAACTGAGTGTATTCTTTTTGATCGTCATTTAAAGACTCCTCCAACAACTGAGCTGCGCCCCGCAGGCCACCTAAAGGATTTTTAATTTCATGAGCTAAACCACGGATCAGTTCCCGTGCTGCTAAATGCTGGTGCTGCTGCAAACTTTCCAGACTGATTTTGCGCTGTTGATCGACCTGACGTAATTCCAGCATCAGGGCTAAATGGGGTTGTTCAATCAGGTTAACGGTTACGTCCAGCAAAATATGCCGGCCATCCAGCAATACCGCCTGCACGTCGCTGATGCCAAACCCCTGCCGGTTTTGCAGGGCGGTTAAAAAGAAACTGGAGGTTAAATCTGTGTATTGAAACAAGGTAAAAAAATACTGCTGCGCCAGTCGTTTTTCGCCCACACCAAACATCGCCGAACTGGCGGTATTAAAATACTGCACCTGTAACTGGCTATCGAGCACCAAAATAGCGGTGCTGAGTTGATCGGTAAAGTCGGTGGTGGAAAAATCCATCGTCTTTGATTGTTGGGTCACTGCGCTCACCTATTGCACCAAAATGGTGCCCTGTTTTCACAGTGTACTGTAAAACAGGACGGACTACCGTCAAATTGCACTATTTTGGTGAAGCTATTGTCGTTTTACGTAAATAAAAGGTTGTGACAGGACTTTCTGCAATTAGCTTGCCGTTTTGATCGAGCGCTTGTAACTGCAATTGATGTTCTCCCCGTTCCACACCAAGCAGACGGAAGTTGCCTTGGCGCTGCAGTGGGCTTTGCTGACTATTGTTCAGTACTAAACGCAGTTTGTGTTGTTCTGCCAGCGCCGGGCTGACTTCGGTTTGGATGATCACTTCGCCCTGATTGGAGATCACTGTATCGTCCATTGCCGGGGTGACGATGCTCAGTTGGTAGGGAATAGCCGTTTCAGTAGGGGCAGCTAAGGGTTGAATGGGTGTCACTTGTGGTGGGGACTGACTTTGCTGCGACACCTTAAGTTCCAACTTTTTGGCACCGGCAACAGGTTGGTCTGAGTACAGAGGCACACCATTTTTATCGATGCTGAGATAAACCTGCTGTGCCTGCAATGAGCTGCAGAACAATGCAAAACAACAAAGCAGTCTAGTCATATCGGCCTTGTGCTGACGACAGGGATGTTATTACTCTAATCCGTCCTGCGCCTGATCTCAAATAGCCAAAAAGAAAAACCCGCGGCAAGCGCGGGTTTTCAGGCATTTTACAGGCGATGTTATACGCTGTAGTACAGTTCGTATTCCAGTGGGTGAACTGCGATAGAAACACGTTTGGCTTCAGCACGTTTCAGTTCGATGTACGCATCGATCATCGCATCAGACATGACGCCACCTTTCGTGAAGATAGCGCGGTTTGCATCCAGTGCATCCAGAGCTTCGTCTAAAGAACCACAGACCTGAGGGATCAGTGCTTCTTCTTCTGGTGGCAGGTCATACAAGTCTTTATCCATCGCATCGCCTGGGTGGATCTTGTTCTGAATACCATCTAAACCAGCCATTAACTGAGCTACGAAAGCTAAGTACGGGTTCGCTGCCGGATCCGGGAAACGCACTTCGATACGACGTGCTTTTGCACTTGGTACCAGTGGGATACGGATAGAGGCTGAACGGTTACGGGCTGAGTAAGCCAGCATTACAGGAGCTTCGAAGTGTGGCACTAAACGCTTGTACGAGTTAGTCGACGGGTTAGTGAAGGCATTGATTGCCTTCGCGTGTTTAATGATACCGCCGATGTAGTACAGAGCAGTTTCTGACAAACCCGCATATTTATCACCAGCAAACAGGTTTACACCGTCTTTTGCTAGGGACTGGTGACAGTGCATACCTGAACCGTTATCGCCAACCAATGGTTTTGGCATAAAGGTGACAGTTTTGCCGTACAGGTTAGCTACGTTGTGAACCACGTATTTCAGAACCTGAATTTCGTCAGCTTTCTTAGTTAAGGTGTTGAAACGGGTAGCGATTTCGTTCTGACCCGCAGTAGCTACTTCATGGTGGTGAGCTTCAACCACCTGACCCATTTCTTCCAACACGACACACATAGCGCTACGGATATCGTGGTGTTGATCGACTGGTGGTACCGGGAAGTAACCGCCTTTCACGCCAGGACGGTGCGCTTTGTTACCGCCTTCATAGACTTTGTCTGAGTTCCAGGCTGCTTCAGCAGAATCAATAGCAAAGAAAGCAGTAGACATTGTGTTTTTGAAACGCACGTCGTCAAACATGAACCACTCTGGTTCAGGTCCAAACAAGACAGTGTCAGCAATACCGGTAGACTTCAGGTACTCTTCAGCGCGTTTAGCGATAGAACGCGGGCAACGCTCATAACCTTGCATTGTGCTTGGTTCGATTACGTCACAGGTAATGTTAACAGTGGTCTCTTCAGAGAACGGGTCCAGCAGCATAGTGTCTGCTTGAGGCATCAGGATCATGTCTGAGTCGTTAATACCTTTCCAGCCGGCGATGGAAGAACCGTCGAACATTTTGCCATCTTCAAAGAAATCTTCGTTGATTTGACTGGCTGGAATAGTCACGTGTTGTTCTTTACCTTTGGTATCTGTAAAGCGTAAATCAACGAATCTTACGTCGTTCTCTTTGATAAAACTCAGTACTGTAGATGCAGACATGCATTCCTCCGGTTTGTGCTGTTGACGGGTGCGGTCAGGCACCTGTTTTTATAATGCTGGCTTAGGCCAAAGCTTTGCGCATTCCAATGCGATTCCTGTGCCAAAGATTTAGTGTATTGATTTATATGGTTTTTTTGTAAAGGGGCCTCATGGTGATGCAGGGTTTTGCATTCATTTGGTGCAATGCTGCCTCATTATGAGGCAAAAGCCCCAGCTTGGTGCTTTTTTTAGCTGCACCGCAGTTAAAATAGCAAGTTTCATCACGCTGTCACTGAAAAACGATGAAATAAGCGGGCCGGTGGTCAGGATGTAAAAATAAGCTGCTTTTGATCACAGTTAATTTTTCTTTCTGCGTAAAAACAGAGTAGAATACGCGCCCTTGAATTCGAGCAACTTTTAGTCAATGCCTAGTGGTCAGGTTTATGGTCAGCTAGTGCCACAGAGGAAATACAAATGAGCGGAACCGCTTCAGCAATAGAAAAACTGCGTAATATCGCCATTATCGCGCACGTTGACCATGGTAAAACAACTTTGGTTGATAAGTTACTGCAACAATCAGGTACTTTTGACTCCCGTGCCAAGTTGCAGGAACGCGTGATGGACTCCAACGCTCAGGAATCCGAGCGTGGTATCACTATTTTGGCAAAAAACACTTCAGTTCGCTGGAACGGTTACCACATCAACATTCTGGATACGCCAGGCCACGCCGATTTCGGTGGTGAAGTTGAACGTGTATTGTCTATGGCTGACTCTGTATTGTTATTGGTTGATGCGGTTGAAGGCCCTATGCCTCAAACTCGTTTCGTTACGCAAAAAGCCTTCGCCCACGGTTTAAAGCCTATCGTTGTGGTGAACAAAATTGACCGTCCAGGCGCACGTCCTGATTGGGTGATTGACCAGGTATTCGACCTGTTTGACAACCTGGGTGCCACTGACGAGCAGCTAGATTTCCCAATCGTTTATGCATCAGCCATTAATGGCTGGGCAACTCTGGATTACAACGAACCTAAATCAGATATCAACGATCTGTTTGCTGCTATCGTAGAGCACGTTGCTCCTCCTGCGGTTGAACTGGATGGTGATACTCAGTTACAAGTATCTCAGTTGGATTACTCCAGTTACTTAGGCATTATCGGTATTGGCCGGATCAAACGTGGTACCTTAAAGCCAAACCAACAAGTGACTATCTTAGGTGCTGATGGCTCGAAGCGTAACGGTAAAGTCGGTCAGGTTTTTGGTTATTTAGGTTTGGAGCGTATTGAAGCGACTGAAGCCAACGCGGGTGACATCGTTGCCTTCACTGGTTTAGGTGAGCTGAAAATCTCTGATACCATTTGTGCCCCGACGAACCTGGAAGCATTGCCAGCCCTTCAGGTTGACGAGCCAACAGTGACTATGACTTTCCAGGTCAACACCTCTCCGTTTGCTGGTAAAGAAGGTAAATTTGTTACTTCACGTCAGATTTTAGAGCGTCTGAACAACGAACTGAAGCACAACGTTGCATTACGTGTTGAAGAAACTGAAGATGGTGACAAGTTCAAAGTATCAGGCCGCGGTGAACTGCACTTAGGTGTTCTGATTGAAAACATGCGCCGTGAAGGTTTCGAACTGGCTGTATCTCGTCCTGAAGTGATCATGAAAGTGATTGATGGCGAAAAAATGGAGCCGATGGAAAACGTGACCATCGACGTGGAAGAGCAGCACCAGGGCTCTATCATGGAGAAAATGGGCGAGCGTAAAGCTGAAATGACCAATATGCAACCAGATGGCAAGGGCCGTATTCGTATGGACTTTCTGATGCCAAGCCGTGGTTTGATCGGTTTCCGTACTGAGTTCATGACTATTACTTCTGGTACAGGTCTGATGTACAACAGCTTCGATCACTATGGTCCTTACAAAGGCGGCACTATAGGTCAGCGCACCAATGGCGTATTGATTTCTAATGCGATGGGCAAAGCTGCTGGTTATGCAATTTTCTCTCTGCAGGAGCGCGGTCGCATGTTTATCGGTCACGCAGAAGAAGTGTATGAAGGTCAGGTGATTGGTATTCACAGCCGCAGCAACGACTTAACTGTAAACTGCTTAAAAGGTAAACAGTTAACTAACGTTCGTGCGTCTGGTACTGACGAAGCGATCAACCTGGTTCCGCCTATCCGCTACACTCTGGAGCAGGCTCTGGAATTTATCGATGACGATGAACTGGTTGAAGTGACGCCATTGTCTATCCGTATTCGTAAGCGTCATTTAACAGAAAACGATCGTAAACGCGCCAGCCGCGCTTAATGGTCTGTATGACAATAAAAAAACCGCCGCAAGGCGGTTTTTTTATTGCGGGAAGAGCAAGGATGGCCGCGATACTCTGTAAAGCAACGTCAGGAGCGCATTACATCTGCATACGTCTACACACAATTAATCACTTCAGACAAGGCAACTTACTGAGCTATAGTGATGTCTGTAGGAGTAACATAACTACTGTGTTCCGGATGAGTTAAGAGCAATGGCATTGCTCTGGTGGCTGATCGCAATAAGAAGAGGTGAATGATGCGTTTTGTAAAAACTAGTGTGCTGATGCTTTCTCTGTTGCTCGCTGGAGTAGCCGCAGCGGCAGAAGTGAAGGTGGAATACAAAGACTATAAAAAGTTTACGGATATGAAACCAGCCAATGAACCTCGTGGCAGCTTTGAAAAACGCACTATGGCTAACTTTGATAAGATTTTTGCGGATTTAGCGAAAAAGTTACCGGAGGGCTATAGCTGGAATGTTGTGGTCACCGATATAGATTTGGCAGGTGATGTGAATCATATGTTTACGCAGACAGGCCAGCAGATCCGCGTGATTAAAGACATCTTCATCCCACGTATTCATTTTAGCTATACCCTGGTGGACCAAAACAAAGCTGTGGTTGCGGAAGAAAAAGATCTGAAACTCAAAGATATGGGCTTTATGAGCAGGATCAGTAATACCAGAGCAGATCAACCTCTGGAACATGAGAAGATTATGTTAGAGCGTTGGTTCAAGGATAGCTTAGCGCCAGCGGTCGTCGCACATCAACAGGCTCAGGTTAAAGCAGGTTAGCGATCTCCCTGTAGATGGCAACCGCTTCCTCCCGACTCAACTGACCACTGGATGCTGCTTTTCCGATAGTGCTGGTAACCCGGATAGAATCTTGCCGTACTTCTTCTTTTGGTGGTGTTGATTGCGGCAGGTTCTCCAGCACTTGCTGCTGTTTACTTTGTTGTACCGCAGGCTCCAATTCCCGGGCTAATGCAGTTCCGGGGTTCGAACGAACAGAAGCGCCTGACAAGGCAAATTGTCGCGCTTCTGATCTGATACTGTCGAGTGAAGTGGTTAAGCTGGCCATGGCGTACTCCTTGTGTTTAGTTAGAGTAGTGCAACCGACCTTTGTCGTTAGAATAATTTTCTATAAGAAGCTTAAAAAATAAGCTATTTAGTGATGGCCTGACGAAAATTTGCCAGGGTTTTATGCAATAACTGGATTTGTTTGACCACCCGCTGCAAGGTTGCTGTATTAAACTGCTGCGTTTGACGCATAGCCGCTACTTGCTCTGCCACTTCACTTAAATAAGGCATAAATCTGTCACTGCTGACCTGAAAGCTTTTGCCGTTGACGAAAATAGTCTGATATTTGCCATGGCCTTGCTGCTGGAGCTGTTCCAGAATGGCGTCGGCATCCAAAGCTTTGCGATACAAATCTTTTAAGTTTTGATCCAACTGTTCCAGTAATTGATCCACGTTTTTGTCTCCCGAAAGTTTTCAGCATTATGCCACAGCCCGGTGCAGATGCCGATGAAGCGTCAGCGCTTTTTGTTCCTTGTGGCAAAACAATCAATAGGGCGGTTTGCTTTTCTTTTGATTTGTTATATTATCTCACCCCTCAAAAAACCGGAGTGTCTGTTCGTGCTGAGTCAGGTTCGTAATACATTAGATAAAGTGGGCATAGCCATCACATCGTTGTGTGCTATTCACTGCATTATGTTGCCTGTGTTATTACCTGTGTTGCCATTGCTGGGGTTAAGTGCCTGGCATAATCATGCCTTTGAACGAATTATTTTGTTGATCACTATGGTGCTTGGATTTATTACCTTGTTTGCCGGATTCCACCGTTACCATAAAAAGATTTACCCTTTTTATTCGCTGTTTTTAGGCGGCTTCATCTATTGGCAAAAAGACATTTTTGGCCATGACTACGAGCACTATATTTTGATTGTGGGCGCCTCTTTCGTTGTTTTGGCTCACGTCTTGAATATTCGTCTGTGTAACAAATGCCATAGCTGCGACAGCCACAAGCATTAAGCGACACTCAATAGCTACCAGCTTCTGGCCTGCAGCGGATAATTACAAAAAATTCCATCCACACCCAACTGTTGCAGTTTTTGGGCTGTAGCTGCATCGTTCACAGTGTAGACCCATACCTGTAAACCACGTTGATGCGCGTCCTGTATCATCTGCTGGTCAATAAAACCTTTGTCACAGTGTACCGACCAGGCCCCTAGTTCTGATGCAAAAGCTGCATAATCCAGCGGTAACGAGGCCGTTAAAGCGCCGAGTTTTATGTCAGGCCTTTGTTTTTTGATCTGTTTCAGCAGATGATGATTAAAAGAGGAGAGCAGTAATTTCTCTGGTTCTGTGCCCAATTCGGTTTCAGCTTTTTTAAGCAGTTCTAATAAAGGCTCTGCGGTATCAGCACCTTTGAGTTCGATATTGAGTAAGGTTTGGTTATTCACCAATTGCAGCACCTGCCATAACGTAGGCACCTGCTGGCCTGAACCTGCATCCAGTTGTTGTACTTGTTGTAGCGTCAAATTTTGCAATAAGCCGGTGCCATTGGTGGTGCGGCTGACATCCTCGTCGTGGATCACCACTAAGGTGTTATCAACACAAAACACATCAATTTCAATCCCATCGGCTTTGGCCAGCAAGGCCTGCTCTATAGCTAGCAAGGTGTTTTCCGGGTAAAAGCCACTGGCACCACGATGAGCAATAATCTGCATCGGCATTCTCCGCGTTCCGGCACTCACAATTGTGGGGAATAAAAAAGCAGAGCCAGGCTCTGCTTGATGTCATCAATCTTTCGATACGATTTCGGCAAAAGGTTCGCCCATACGGGTGACTGCTGTTGGGTATTGCTTGTCGGTAAATTCAATCTGACCGGCCTGGAATGCCAGGATCACGGTCGACCCCAATTTAAAGCGACCCATTTCAGCGCCTTTGTCTAAAGTGACAGCTTGGGGTCCTGTAGCTGGGTAAGTCCAGCGGAATACATCTTTACCTGCAGGTGGCGTTACAGTGCCAGCCCACACAGTTTCTATACTGGCCACTATAGTTGCGCCTACTAATACCAAAGCCATAGGGCCCAGTTCGGTGTCAAAGATTGTGACCACTCGCTCGTTACGGGCAAATAAATCCGGCACGTTTTCTGCGGTTAACGGGTTGACTGAAAACAGATCACCAGGCACATAAATCATCTCACGTAAGGTACCGGCTATCGGCATATGGATACGGTGATAATCTTTGGGGGCTAAATAAATAGTGGCAAACTTACCACCAGCATAAGGGGCTGCGGTCGCGGCATCACCACCTAACAAAGCCTGCAAGGAATAGTTATGGTTCTTCGCCTGAATTAGCTTACCGTCGACAATATCACCCAACTGACTGATCGCACCGTCGACCGGCTGGCAAACCACATCTGCATCAGTAGCAATAGGACGTATGCCATCCTTTAATGGTCGGGTGAAAAACTCGTTGAAGCTGGCATAGTCTGACGCTTTTTCGAACTTCGCCTCAGCCATATTAATTTTGTAGGCTTTGATAAACAGGTTAATCAGTGCATGGCTGATAAAACCTAAACGGGCGGCCGCCAAATAACCAACAAGACGGGACAATAAATGCTTTGGCATGACGTATTGCAATGCGATTTTGACTTTATCCATAGTGGATTTAAACCTCAGGGTTGAAAATAATTCGGTTTGTCCTGCGCCATACTCAGCAGGATTTTATGGTAATTAGCAAAACGCTCCGGGTGAATTTCACCAATGCTGACGGCGTGTTGTAAAGCACAGCCCGGATCGTTCAAATGCTTACAGTCGCGGAATTTACAGCGGCCCAGCCAGTCTTTAAATTCAGGATAACCTAAAGCAATTTGTTCTGGTTCCAAATGCCACAAGGCAAATTCGCGAATACCGGGCGAATCTATTAAATCGCCGCCATCCGGCAAGTGATACAAGCGTGCTGTGGTAGTGGTATGTTGGCCTAAACCTGAGTTTTCGGAGACTTCGCGTGTTTCAGCAGAAATATCCGGCAGCAGGTTATTCACTAAAGAAGATTTGCCAACGCCAGACTGACCGACAAAAATACTGACGCCTTGTTTCAGATAAGCGTCCAACTGAGCTGTACCTTCACCTGTTTTGGCACTCAATAATAAAAACTCGTAACCAATCTTCTGATAAATCGCCAGTTGCTGATCAACTTCTGCTCGCTGTTCTTTGGTTAACAAATCGATTTTATTGAGTAATAACAGAGGCTTGATATGCATGGCCTCGGCCGCTATTAAATAGCGGTCGACTATATTCAGTGAAAACGCAGGTAGAACGGCAGAGACAATAATCATCAAATCTATATTAGCCGCTACAGGTTTTAAGCCATCGTAAAAGTCGGGGCGTAGTAATACAGATTCACGCTCCGCGACCGCTTCGACTACACCCTCAGGGCCACCACCCGGTACTTTAGTGCGGCGAAACACCACTTTGTCTCCTGTCACTAAGGAGTTGACAGTGCGGCGGATATTGCAGCGAAAAATCTGGCCTGAGCTATCTTCAATATCGGCATGTTGACCAAAACGACTGATCACCAACCCATGTTCAGCTTCCGCTAATAAGTCAGAATCCAGCTCTGGTTTGCTGGCTTTCGTCTGAGCGCGGGCTAAACGACGATCCTGATTGGCGGCTATACGTTGATGCTGGCGTTGATTGAGGTGCTTTTTTTTGGTCACTGTGGCCTTGTGCCTTTACTGTCGCCTGACTGCGGCGGTTTTTACTTTGCTTAAGGCATAGTATGATACCGCTATTCGGGCAAGTTACAAAGCAGCAAAACTGGCTGCATCTAACCAAAGGTATAAAGCATGGCAAGTAACGACAATAATCTGGTGTGGATCGATCTGGAAATGACTGGCCTGGATCCGGAAAAAGACGTAATTTTAGAAATGGCCACTATAGTGACCGACAGCCAGTTAAATATTCTTGCGGAAGGCCCGGTTTTCGCCATTAAAACACCAAAAGCAGTGTTAGATGCGATGGACGAGTGGTGTACTGAAACTCATGGTAAAAGTGGTCTGACGAAACGTTGTCTGGACAGTGAAACGGATTTGGCCGAAGCTGTGGCGCAAACCATCAATTTCCTGTCTGCCTATGTTTCCGCAGGCAAGTCTCCGATGTGTGGTAACAGCATTGGTCAGGACAGACGTTTTTTAGTCAAGTATGCGCCGGAATTTGAAGCCTTTTTCCACTACCGTAATCTGGATGTCAGCACGGTAAAAGAGTTAGCCAGAAGATGGTATCCTGAAGTGACTAAGCTGGTTAAAAAGTCATCAAGTCACTTGGCGCTTGATGATATCCGGGAATCTATTGCGGAATTAGCAGTTTATAAAAAACATTTTTTCAAAATTCCTGAATAAAATCTCTTGCAAAGGCCAAGGAATTTTGTAAAATGCGCGCCGCTTCGAACGAAAAATCGATTGAAGCGGTGTTTTTAGTACTCTTCTTTAGAACCAAGATAAAGAGCACAGAGTACTAACACAGGAAGCGGGCATAGCTCAGTTGGTAGAGCGCGACCTTGCCAAGGTCGAGGTCACGAGTTCGAGCCTCGTTGCCCGCTCCAAATTAAAACTTGTTAACCAACAACAAGTTTTATCAAAGAACACATCCATGCGGGCATAGCTCAGTTGGTAGAGCGCGACCTTGCCAAGGTCGAGGTCACGAGTTCGAGCCTCGTTGCCCGCTCCAAATTTATATTTCCCAAGTAATAAACTTAATCTAATCAATACAAACCCATGCGGGCATAGTTGTGTTGGTAGAGCGCGACCTTGCCAAGGTCGAAGTCACGAGTTCGAGCCTCGTTGCCCGCTCCAAAATTTCTGCTTATGTGTAAAACTCCTGTTTTGATTTTATTCTTGATAACAGCTTTTTTTGCCCTGAAGCCAACTTGCTGCCTGATTTTATTACTGCTATCTTTGCCGAAATAAGTTATGAGGTAAGACCAGTATGAAAGCCATCAATAAACTTGGCCGTTATGTCGCCAAAATTAATAACTACTCGCCCTGGCTCCACTCGCCTTTATTGAGCTTGTTATTTGGTAAAGCGGTGAAGTTTGCCGGTACGGCTTCGGTCAAAGTTGATCTGTTAAATTTTCAACAGGCGCAGTTAAGTCTGGCCAATAAAACCAAGGTGCAAAATCATATTGGGTCTGTGCATGCTGCGGCTATGGCCTTGCTGGGCGAGTCAGCCAGCGGCTTTTTAGTGGGTTTGCATGTACCAGACGATCGTATTCCGCTGTTAAAGTCGATGCAGTTGAATTACGTCAAACGAGCAACGGGCAAGTTGGTGGCAACCACTGCACTGACAGATGAGCAAATTCAGTTTATTCGCGACACCGAAAAAGGCGATATCAGGATTTTGGTTACGATCACCGATGAGCTGAATGTGGAGCCTGTGATCGCAGAGTTTGTCTGGGCCTGGGTACCTAAGCAAAGAAAATAAAGTGTGGAATCGTTGTGGCAGGCTATGATTAACCCAATAACGGAGACTTCTATGCCTGCATCACCCTGTAACCGCATATGCTGTTTAAATCACGCGGATGTTTGTTTGGGCTGTGGCCGTACTTTGCAGGAAATTAAAGACTGGCACACTGCGAGCCACAGTCAGAAGCTGCAGATTTTACAGGAGGCACAGCGGCGTTTGGCAGCTAAGCCACAGTTTGACCTCAGGCATCCCGTGGTAACCCCTTCTGAATAACCCGAATTAATCGGTCGGTCTGACGGTTTAAGAGATTGTTTTGCAACAGGCTTTTTTTCTGCTGTTGTCCCAAAGCCCACCGAATATGCTCCGCCACCAATTCAGAGCTCTGCGCCAGTTGTTGCTCTAACGCATCGACAATCACAGGATCAAAAGGTGCATTGCCCAAGGCCACGGCAATGTTACGTTGCCAACGCTGATAGCCGATCCGGCGAATGGCAGAACCCTCGGTATAACGCAGAAATTCAGCTTCGCTCCAGCGCCATAACTCCAGCAAAGATGTATTCAGCCACTGTGGCCTGCGCTGAAAGTCTTGCTCTTGGGTGGTTTTGGCTGCTCTGTTGACTGGGCAAACCAGTTGGCAATCATCACAACCGTAAATACGGTTGCCCAATAAAGGCCGGAACTCTTCCGGAATAGCACCTTGCAGCTCAATCGTCAGATAAGAGATACAGCGTCTGGCGTCCACTGTGTAAGGTGCAACTATGGCTTGAGTTGGGCAGATAGTCAGGCAAGCGACACAAGTGCCGCAGTCCCCTGTATGCACAGGATCAACAGGCAGCGGAATATCAACCAGCAATTCGCCGAGGAAAAACCAGGAACCAGCCTCCTGATTCAACACCAGACTATGTTTACCTTGCCAGCCTAAACCAGCTTTCACCGCCAAAGGCCGCTCCAGAATAGGGGCTGAATCGACAAAAGGCCGGAAACCCAAAGCCCCCAATTCTTTTTCTATCCGCTCGCCTAACTGTTTTAGGCGGTTGCGGATCAGTTTATGGTAATCCCGTCCCAAAGCATAACGGCTGATATAAGCCATCGAAGGATCGGCTAGATTCGCAGCAAACTGCGCATGCTCTGGTAAGTAATCCATCCGTGCACTGATCACCCGGATAGTGCCAGGGTGCAACTCGGCAGGCCGTGCTCTTTTCATGCCATGAGCGGCCATATAGTCCATTTCACCGTGAAAACCAGCATCCAGCCATTGCTGCAATTTAGGCTCTTCCGAGGTTAAATCTGTATCGGTAATACCTATCTGCTGGAAGCCAAGTTGTTGGCCCCAGACTTTAATTTGTTCTGCAAGCTGCTGCCAATTAATGGTGCTGGTCATACTGAGATCCACTGAGTTTCGCCGCGCACTTTAGCATAAAAGCCGATCCGGTTTTACTTTGTCCCGTGTGTAGAGCCAAATTAATTCAAGCTGCAGCTTCAAAGACAAAGGACATAGAAAGAAACTGGCTGCACTGCGCTGTTTTTGTTAGCATAACGCTCAATTCTTCTGCTGGATTAAAACAGCACGTGCGCTTAAAAAATTGTGACGACTGAGAACACTCAGCTTAGGTACAGATGACAGCTCAAAGCTACATTTTTCATTTAGCGGATGAAGCCGCTACTTTGGCATTAGCCGCCTTATTTGCCCCCCATTTACGCCACGGAGCAGTAGTGTATTTGCAGGGCGATTTAGGGGCAGGTAAAACCACCTTTAGCCGTGGTTTATTGCAGGCTATGGGGCATCAGGGCAATGTGAAAAGCCCGACTTACACCTTAGTCGAACCCTACACTATTGCTGATCAGCACATCTTCCATTTTGACTTGTATCGGCTGCGCGATCCGGAAGAGCTGGAATTTATGGGCATTCGTGACTATTTCTCTAAAGGCAACTTGTGCCTGATTGAATGGCCTGAGCGAGGTTATGGGTTATTGGCAGACGCTGACCTGGAGCTGCAGTTACAGATTGAGCAAAATCAACGCCAGTTGCAGGTCAGAGCGAACCATGCTGAGGCTGAGTCCTGGTTAACTGCAATAAAGCAATGCTGGGAGCAGGCTCAATGAGTCTGATGCTGAGGGCTGTTGTACTGATGCTGCTGCTTGCCTCTAGCCAGAGCTGGGCAGTGAACAGTGTCAAAGGTGTGCGGATCTGGCATGCGCCTGATAATACCCGACTGGTATTGGATTTGGCCAATGCCCCCTCCCACAAAGTGAAACGCTTAAGTAATCCGAGTCGTTTGGAAATAGAGCTGGCAGGTGTAAATAGCCTGAATATTGGTACCATCAGTGGTGACTCGCCTTTAGTGAAGCGTGTGTATGCCAGCAGAACACCCAGTGCTGCCACTGCTGTGGTGATAGAACTGGCGTTTCCGGTCAATGACAGTATTTTTTCTTTACCTCCGTCACCGCCATACGGTCATAGGTTGGTGGTAGATTTAAAAGCTCAGGCGGCGCTATCCTCTGGCAAGCAGGCGGCGCCAGTGGCTGCAATCACTTCATCGGCTGCAGCTCCTGTTGTTTCTCCGCCAGTTCAGTCGGCATCACCAGGGGCTCTGAGCAGCAGAGCTACAGGCCGGGATATTATCATCGCTATTGATGCAGGTCATGGTGGCCAAGACCCAGGCGCTGTTGGACCCAAAGGCACCCATGAAAAAGTGATTACTCAGTCAGTATCACGGCAGTTAGCAGCGATGATTAATCAACAGCCTGGTTTAAAAGCTGTGCTGACCCGTACTGGTGACTATTATATCCATCCAAATAAAAGACCTGAGATCGCACGGCAAAAACAGGCTGATTTATTAATCTCTATTCACGCAGATGCAGTGCAAAACCGTAAAGCTCATGGTGCTTCTGTCTGGGTCTTGTCGATGCGCCGGGCAACTACTGAAGTGGGGCGGATGCTGGAACAAACCGAACAACATTCGGAGTTATTAGGCGGCGTCGCTGAGGTGATTAAAGACTCTGCGAATGAGCGTTATCTGGCACAAACCGTATTGGATTTGTCGATGAATCATTCGATGGTTACAGGGTTTGAAGTAGCCAAAGAAGTTCTGCGTGAAATGTCGACTGTGGCGCATTTGCATAAAAAAGAGCCGCAAGCGGCCAGTCTGGCTGTGTTAAAAGCGCCTGATATTCCGTCTATTTTGGTAGAAACTGGTTTTATCTCCAACTATAACGAAGAACGTTTACTGAAAGATCCGAATCATCAGCACAAACTGGCGCAGGCGATTTTCAGAGCCGTGAAACGATATTTCGAAAAATCGCCTCCTGCTGACTCGTTGTTTGCCGCCCACAAAACTAATGGACGCACTTTGCCTACCGTATTACCGGTTCAGCAAAATAGCACGGCCGTTACCAGCAGTAGTAGGGGTCGTACCCACAAGGTCAAACGGGGAGAGTCGTTATCCAAAGTAGCCAAGCAGTATGGCGTCAGCATGGCTGAACTTCGTCGGCATAATAATCTGAAAAGTGACAACATCCTGATTGGCCAGACACTTCGGATCCCCTGATGCCTATTCGAATTTTACCCGCTCAACTGGCCAACCAGATCGCCGCAGGCGAAGTGGTAGAACGTCCTGCCTCTGTCGTCAAAGAGCTGGTTGAAAACAGCCTGGATGCGGGTGCTGATCAAATTTTGATTGAGATTGAGCGTGGTGGCAGTAAAAAAATCCTGATTCGGGACAATGGCTCTGGTATCCCGGAAGCGGAGTTAGCCCTGGCATTAAGCCGGCATGCCACCAGTAAAATCAGCTCTCTGGATGATTTGGAGCAAATTGTTAGTCTTGGCTTTCGCGGTGAAGCTTTAGCCTCTATCAGTTCGGTTTCCCGTCTGACCTTAACCTCTAAACCTGCCTCTCAGGATAAAGCCTGGCAAGCCTATGCTGAAGGCCGTGATATGCAGGTACAAATTAAACCTGCAGCGCATCCGGATGGCAGTAGCATCGAAGTGCTGGACTTGTTTTTTAATACACCGGCGCGGCGTAAGTTTTTGCGCAGCGATAAAACTGAGTTTGCGCATATTGATGAGTTAGTGAAACGGCTGGCACTCAGCCGCTTTGATGTCAGTTGGACCTTAAGCCATAACGGTCAAACAGTCCGGCAACTGAAAAAAGCCGATAGCCGCGAAGCGCAGCAAAAACGTGTAGCCGCTTTATGTGGCAAGAACTTTTTAGAACAAGCTGCTTTTGTTGAAGTGGCTTATGACGACTTAAAACTTTGGGGCTGGCTGTTGCAACCTTCAGCCTGCAAAGAACAATTGCAATGCCAGTACAGCTATGTCAATGGCCGTATGATGAAAGACAAGTTGCTCAATCATGCGATCCGTCAGGCGTATGGCTCTATGTTAAGCGCTGAACAGCAGCCCGCTTTTGTGTTGTATCTGGACATTAACCCCCGGCAGGTTGATGTCAACGTACATCCGGCCAAACACGAAGTCCGCTTTCATCAGGCCCGATTAGTACACGACTTTGTCGCATCAGCATTAACCAATGCGCTGTTGCAGTTAGAACCACAGCAACAGAGGATTGAGGCTGTTGCACCAGCAGCATCGTCGGATTTCTCTATGCCGGAAGCTCCGGCGCTTAAACCTGCATCAGGCTATAGCCCGCCTTCAGCTTATGCCGCCCGACCTTCGGCTTATGTTGGCCAGCCTTACCGGCCTGCAGTGGCACAGCCTGCAGCACAAAGTTGGCCGGTTTTTGCGGAAAAAGTTCAGAGTCCGGAGCCTGCAGCTTCTGCCCTGCAAGACAATGCTCTAATCAGTCAGAATCGTTATCTGCTTTGTTCTGGTTCAGATCAAGTATGGGTGGTTGATATTGCAGCAAGCGCGGCCAGATTGTGGCTGGAGCAGGGCGCCTCGCCTTTGCCTTTGTTAATGCCAGTACGACTGGCGTTGCAACAGCCAGAACAGGAGTTTTTGCTCAGCAACGCCGATTTATTAAGCCATTTAGGTTTTGATTTTTTAGTCAATAATCAAACCTTGATTGTCAGGGCTGTGCCCGCCTGGTTGCGGCAAAGTGCCGTAGCGCAGTGGTTGCCTCTATGGTGGCAAGACTGGTTACAGCAGCAAGATGCACAACTGTTAAGCTCATTACTACGCCAGTTGCTACACTCTGGAGTACTGCAGGCTGCTGTTTTAAAGAAACATTTTCCGCTATTAAGTCAACAGGGACCGCACTGGCACGCTGTGCCGCTGGACTTAACAGCCGCTATTCAGCTATTACAGGACTCAGATGGATCCTAAAGTTATTTTTTTAATGGGGCCGACCGCCAGTGGTAAAACTGCCTTGGCTATCGAGCTGTATAAAAGCATCCCGTCTGAGTTGATTAGTGTCGACAGCGCTTTGATTTATCAAGGCATGGATATAGGCACAGCCAAACCTACAGCGGCAGAGCTGTCAGAGGCACCCCATCACCTTATTGATATTCTTGACCCTGCGTTAGCCTATTCAGCCGCAGATTTTCGCACCGATGCATTACGACTTATTGCTGATATCCACAGCAAGGGGAAAACCGCTATTTTGGTGGGCGGCACTATGTTGTACTTCCGTACCTTGTTGCAGGGTATATCGCCTTTGCCTGAAGCCGATCCACAAATACGGCAGCAGATAGAGGCTGAAGCAGCAGAGCATGGCTGGGGCTATTTGCATCAGCAACTGGCAGAATTTGATCCGGTGTCGGCGGCTCGTATTCATCCGAACGATCCGCAGCGGGTCAACCGGGCTGTGGAGGTGTATCGATTAACCGGCAAGAGTCTGACTGAGCTGACAGAGCAAAAAGGTGAGCCTTTTCCATATCAGGTGCAACAATTTGCTATCAATCCAACAGATCGCTCTGAACTTCATCAGCGTATAGCTGTCAGATTCCGGCAAATGCTGGACGCTGGTTTTGCAGAGGAAGTCAAAACGCTGATGCAAAGACCCGACCTGCATTTGGATTTACCCTCGATGCGTTGTGTGGGTTATCGTCAGATGTGGTTGCATCTGCAAGGACAATTGTCTGAGCAGGAGATGATTGATCAGGGCATCGCGGCCACTCGTCAACTGGCGAAACGGCAACTGACCTGGTTACGTAGTTGGCCTGAACTGAATTGGTTAAAAACTGAAGACAAACAGGCCGAAAACTTGCAAGCCATTTTAACTTCGCTAAGCTAGTTAAAGATAATTGAAAAAAAGTTGTTATTTAACGACTTGAAAATAATATAATAATCCACATATTGAGAAACATAATTAGAAATAAGGAAAGCGAAAATGGCAAAGGGCCAATCGTTACAAGACCCGTTTTTAAATACTTTAAGACGCGAGCGTATCCCAGTGTCGATTTATTTGGTGAACGGTATTAAATTGCAGGGGCAAATCGAGTCTTTCGATCAATTTGTGATCCTTCTGAAAAACACAGTCAGCCAAATGGTCTACAAACATGCCATTTCTACTGTAGTGCCAGCTCGTGCTGTCAATACTATGGCCAGCCATGGTACTGGTGCAGGCGAAATGGACGAGATGGAATAACCGGGAATTTTTCAGCTTGTTTGACAGCGAAATGGTGGCCGAGCAAGCGATCCTTGTGCATATCTATCTTTCACAAGACAGCGCCAGTGAAGATTTGCAGGAACTGGAGATGCTTGTGGCCTCGGCTGGAGTTCAATCACGTGCTGTGATGACGGCCAACCGCAGTACAATCGATGCTAAGTTTTTTCTTGGCAGTGGCAAAGCGGCAGAACTAGCGCAAGCTGTCGCTGAGCTTCAGGTCGATCTGATTATCTTTAATCACGCTCTAACCCCGGCTCAAACCCGTAACCTGGAACTGCTGTGTCAGTGCCGGGTTATTGACCGTACCACACTGATCCTGGATATTTTCGCCCAGCGTGCCCGTAGCTACGAAGGTAAGTTGCAGGTCGAACTGGCGCAGCTTAAGCACCTGTCATCTCGTCTGGTTCGCGGCTGGGATAATGCGGAGCGGCAAAAGGGCGGTATAGGGATGAGAGGTCCGGGTGAAACCCGTCTTGAAACCGACAGGCGTTTAGTGCGGGAGAAAATCACCGCTTTGTTAGTGAAGCTGGATAAAGTCAGTAAGCAGCGAGAGCAAGGCCGCAAAGCCCGCCAACGTGCCGAAATTCCTGTGGTGTCTTTGGTGGGGTACACCAACGCCGGTAAATCGACTTTGTTTAACCGTCTGACCAGTGCCGATGTGTACGCTGCTGACCAGCTATTTGCCACATTAGACCCGACATTGCGACAAGTGAAACTGCCTGAGTTTGGCTCTGTTATTTTTGCCGATACAGTAGGTTTTATCCGGCATTTACCTCATGATCTGGTTGCAGCCTTTAAATCCACCTTGCAGGAAAGCCGCGATGCAGATTTGCAACTGCATGTGATAGATGTAGCCGACCAGCGCATGGCTGATAACATCAAACAAGTACAACTGGTGTTGCATGAAATTGACGCCGATCAGGTGCCACAGTTATTGGTTTTTAATAAAATTGACCAGACTGAGCAGCAAGCCCGTATAGAGTACAATGAGCGGGCGGAGCCTGTGGCTGTTTATGTCTCAGCGAAACAGGGCCTTGGTATCGAGTTGCTGCTGCAAGTGATCCGTGAACGACTGGCGGATGACTTTACGCAGTTAGATTTGAAGCTCCCTGCTGATGCGGCCATATGGCGCGCTCGCTTACACGAGCTCTCTGCGGTGCAGACAGAATCTTTTACTGAACTGGGCGAAACTCAGCTCAGAATCGCCTTATCCAAAGCGGAGTGGGCACGTTTACTGAAACAAAGTGATGGACTGTTACAAAACTATATCGTCAACCCTTAGTTTTTTATCGTCAGTACCGCGCTTTTTTTGTTACATTAGTTTCAATATCACAACTAGAGATGGAGTGAAGCATGGCTTGGAACGAGCCGGGCAATAATGGCAAAGATAACGACCCCTGGAAACAAGGTGGTCGTGATCAGGGCCCGCCCGATTTAGATGAAGTCTTCCGTAACTTAAGCAAAAAGTTCGGTGGTATCTTTGGTGGCAATAAAAACACCGGCAGCAGCAACAATAGTGGTGGCTCCGCCGCACTGCTGTTGATCGCTGTGGTTGCTTTACTGGTCTGGGCTTTTAGTGGTTTTTACACTATCAAAGAATCAGAACGGGGGTTGATCTTACGTTTTGGTCAGTATCACTCTGAAGTGATGCCAGGTATTCACTGGAAACCAACCTTTATCGATACAGTGACTCCAGTGGATGTGACCAGTGTGCGTTCATTACGTACCGATGGTTTTATGCTGACTCAGGACCAAAATCTGGTTCGTGTCACCTTTGAAATCCAGTATCGGGTGTTTGATGCCCGTGCTTACAAGTTCTCTGTGGTAGATGCGGACAGCAGTTTACGTGAAGCCACAGATGCAGCTCTGCGTTACGTGGTTGGTCACTCCATCATGGATGACGTGCTGACCAAAGGCCGCGAAGTGATCCGTCAAAATACCAGAACTGAGCTGGAGCAAATTATTTCTCCTTACGCTATGGGCTTAGAGTTGGTGGATGTCAACTTCCGTGATGCTCGTCCGCCAGAAGAAGTGAAAGAAGCTTTTGATGATGCGATAGCGGCGCAGGAAGATGAACAACGTTATATCCGTGAAGCGGAAGCTTATGCCCGTGAAATTGAACCTCGCGCCCGTGGCCAGGTGAATCGGATGATGCAGGAAGCTGAAGCCTACAAACAACAGACCTTGTTAAAAGCCCAGGGTGAAGTGGCTCGTTTTGAGAAACTGTTACCTGAATATTTGGCTGCGCCACAAGTGACCCGCGATCGTATGTACTTAGAGACGATGGAGCAGGTGTATGGCAACAGCTCCAAAGTCCTGGTTGATGTGAAAAATGGTAATAATATTATGTATTTACCTTTGGATAAAATGATCAATAACAGCAGCGATACCAAGGCTCCTGCGATCAATCCATTAGCACCAAACAGAACGAATGGCAGTGATGGCAGAACTCCGGATCTGCGTCCTGAAACAAACCGTGCTGACAGCACCAGAACAGGCAGAGGTTAAATGATGAAAAATTTAGTATTAGCCTTAATTGCTATCCTGGGTATTGGTGTGGTGTCTTCGGTGTTTGTAGTACCTGAAGGCGAACGCGGTATAGTGATTCGTTTTGGTAAGATCCAGCGTGATGATGCAGAACAGGTGCGGGTGTTTGAACCTGGCCTGCACTTTAAAGTACCGCTGATTGAAAATGTGCGCAAACTGGATGCCCGTATTCAAACCTTAGCCGACCCGTCATCTGACCGTTTTGTCACGGCGGAGAAAAAAGACTTGTTGGTCGACAGCTATGTGAAGTGGCGTATTGCCGACTTTGGTAAGTATTTCTTGTCCACAGGCGGTAATTTGTCTCAAGCTGAAGTGCTGTTAAAGCAGTACATCAACAACGGTTTACGGACTGAGTTTGGTAGCCGTACTATTCAGGAAATAGTCTCAGGTGAGCGTACTCAATTGATGCAACGTGCGATGGAACAAGCAGCAGCAGGCTCAAAAGAGTTAGGTATTGATATCCTTGACGTGCGCGTGAAGAAAATCAATTTACCGGATGAAATCAGCAACTCTATTTTCCAGCGTATGCGTGCTGAACGCACTGCGGTAGCGAAAGAACACCGTAGCCGTGGTATGGAGCAAGCAGAAATTATCAAAGCCGACGTCGACGCCCGTGTGACTATTATGGTGGCTGACGCTGAGCGTAACTCCCGCACTGTTCGTGGTGAAGGTGACGCGGCGGCTGCAAAAGTGTATGCAGATGTCTACAGCAGAAATGGTGAGTTCTACAGTTTTGTTCGTAGTTTAGAAGCCTATAAAAACAGCTTCCAAAACAAAAACGACGTGCTGGTTGTGCAACCGGATAATGATTTCTTCAGATACATGAAGTCGGATAAAGTGCAAAACTAAGCGGACAGCAGCATTGTTTTTCACTAGTTAGAAAAGGCCCGGCAGGGCCTTTTCTATGTAAACTACTTTCGGTTACTCTGCTTCTGTCTCTCGTAAGGATAGTCCTATGTATCAGCAGTTTTATCAGCACTTTTTAAACGCCAACCCAGGTAAACAGCATTTCGCTTGCCACTCCCATCACTACTGGCCTGATGTCACCCGTGACGCTACGTTAGCTTACTGGGATGATAGTGCCAGGTTGGTGGATGCTAAATGGGATCTGGTGTTTGGTGAAAAAGTACCTGCGGTCCAACAGCATATAGCCGGTCTGTTAAAGTTACCTGCACCAGAGCAGATTGTATTTGCACCCAATACGCACGAATTTGTCATGCGTTTATTAAGCTGCTTTGACTGGTCAAAACCTCTGACCGTGGTGACGACAGACAGCGAATTTCATAGTTTTCATCGCCAAATCAATCGCTTATCTGAATTAGAAGGCGTCAGGGTGATCCGGGTGCCAACTGAACCTTTTGCCACTTTCCCAGAGCGTTTTGGAGAAGCTGCCGCAGCTCAACCAACAGACTTAGTGTTTTTTAGTCAGGTGTTTTTTAACTCTGGCGTAGGCGTTAAAGATTTAACGGGCCTGGTACAGGCGCTGGATAAAGTCACGGATGCGATGATAGTGGTCGATGGTTATCACGGTTTTATGGCGGTACCGACGGATTTATCGGCAATAGCAGAGCGCATCTTTTATCTGGCTGGCAGCTATAAATACGCTCAGGGTGGCGAAGGCTGCTGTTTCCTCGCTGTGCCACAAGGCAGTGAACATAGGCCGGTTTATACGGGCTGGTTTGCAGAATTTGGCGAGCTAGCCCATGCCAAACAAGGCCAGGTGCAATACGCCAATAACGGCTATCGTTTTGCCGGTGCTACTATGGATTGTTCCGCTTTATACCGGGTATTGGCGGTCTTTGAGTTCTACCAACAGCAAGGACTGACGGTTGAAACAGTGCAGACCTACGTACAGAAGCTGCAACAGGCTTTTCTGGCGATGCTAGATGAGATCCAACATCCGCTGTTAAATCGTCAGCACTTAGTGGATAAACAAACTCAGCAACAAGGCCAGTTTTTAACCTTTCGGTTTGCCGCTGAAGAGGTGGCGCGCATAGCGGCTGCACTGAAACAGCAGGGCATTATCACGGATTACCGTGGCGATCGACTGCGTTTTGGTTTTGCTTTGTACCACAATGCGGCAGATTATAATTTGTCTTGCCTGAAGGATATTCGCTAAATGGCCGATTACTGGTGGGCAGTGTTAGGGCTGGTGCTGATCATTGAAGGAGTGGCACCGCTGTTATTTCCAAATAGATGGCGTTCTTACCTTAAAAAAATCGCCGAACAGCCCACGGCGCAAATGCAGCAGTTGGGTGGAATACTGGTCATAGCAGGAGTTTTGTTGCTGATTTTCTTTGCACCATAAAGCCTTTTAGGCAGCCTTAGTTATTGAAAAAGAACCAGAAAGAAAATATCTGGTTTTTTTTTCTGGATCGCGCTGAACTTTGGTTGTTAATTTGGTAGAATCCCCGCCTAATTTTTCTCCATGATGTAGGAACCATGGCCAAAAACGTTGTCGTGCTCGGCACCCAATGGGGTGACGAAGGAAAAGGTAAAATCGTTGATTTATTAACTGACAAAGCCAGCTATGTGGTGCGCTATCAGGGCGGCCATAACGCAGGTCATACCTTAGTAATTGACGGTGAAAAAACGGTATTGCATTTGATCCCATCAGGCATTTTGCGCTCCAACGTAAAATGTGTGATAGGTAACGGTGTGGTGTTATCCCCTGAAGCTTTATTAAAAGAGATGGCGATGCTGGAACAAAAAGGTGTTCCGGTCAAAGAGCGTCTGTTGTTAAGCGAAGCTTGTCCGTTAATCCTGCCTTTCCATGTGGCGTTGGATAAAGCGCGCGAAGTAGCCCGTGGTGATAAGCCAATTGGTACTACAGGTCGTGGTATTGGCCCAGCCTATGAAGACAAAGTAGCGCGCCGTGGTCTGCGTGTAGGTGATTTGTTTAATCCTGAACTGTTCGCTGAAAAGCTGAAAGTGCTGATGGATTTACACAACTTCACTTTAACTCAGTATTACAAAGTGGATGCGATTGATTTCCAAAGCACCTTAGACAGCGCTTTAGCTATCGCTGAAGTGTTAAAGCCTATGGTGGTAGACGTGACCGATTTACTGGATAAAGCCCGTAAAGCCGGTAAAGAAATCATGTTTGAAGGTGCCCAGGGTACTTTATTAGATATTGACCACGGTACTTACCCTTACGTGACGTCGTCGAATACCACTGCTGGTGGCGTAGCGACCGGCGCAGGTTTTGGCCCACGTTACTTAGACTATGTGTTAGGTATTGTGAAGGCGTACACCACCCGTGTGGGTTCAGGTCCGTTCCCAACAGAACTGAACTGCGAAGTCGGTGAACACTTAGGTGTCAAAGGTCATGAATTTGGCGCCACCACTGGCCGTAAACGTCGTTGTGGTTGGTTTGATGCTGTGGCAGTCAAACGTGCTGTGCAGTTAAACAGTATCTCTGGTTTCTGCTTAACTAAGCTCGACGTTTTAGATGGCTTAAGTGTTGTCAAAATTTGTGTCGGTTATAAAGCCGCTGACGGATCTGTGACTGACGTACCGCCAATGGCGGCCGAAGGTTATGAAGTGGTTACTCCGGTATTTGAAGAAATGCCAGGTTGGACTCAGAGTACTTTTGGGGTACAAAAACTGGAAGACTTGCCAGTGGAAGCCCGTAACTACATCACTCGTCTGGAACAAGTGACAGGTGTACCTATTGATATTATTTCAACAGGCCCGGATCGTATTCAGACCATTACGCTGCGTCATCCATTTGCCGTTTAATCTGCGGTAAATCGAAAAAACGCTGCCTGGTGCAGCGTTTTTTACATTTTACTATCCTGTAAAATGCCTTCCAGGCCAACGCTGGCGCGTTGTTCAAAAAACGGCAGGATAGCCGTTTTGCACAGTTTTAGCTGCCGAAGGCGAACATCATGGATGATGTGAGTGATAAAACGGCAGGATAGCCGTTTTGCACAGTTTTAGCTGCCGAAGGCGAACATCATGGATGATGTGAGTGAAAAAGGTTCCCGACCTTTTTGTTATCCGTGGCAGGAGCTATTTTGCTCTGCGAACTAAACAGGATATGCTGGTGTCAGAACACCGTCTTTTGTGATGGCCTGATTTTTGTATGTTTTTTATCTAAGTGTATAAATATCGATGGCCCGGGGTAACTATGAAGTTTTGTTTTTTTGTCTTAAGTTCAGTGCTTGTGCTGCTTAGTTTTTCTGCCAAAACGCAGGAAGTGGCGGTAGTGCAGCTTTATACTCAGGATGAACTACTGGATTTAATTAAACAAAACACCCATTTACAGCGGGTGCAAAAAGACGAATGCCAACTGGTCAGTGATATTCAGGCCAGAGCCGATGTGATGAAAGTACCGGCTTATCAGTTTTTGTATGGCGATATGCTGGCCTTTGGTGTGTGTGTGAAAAAAGATGTCGAGCGCGGCTGGGATTTAATGCAACAAGCAGCGTCTCAGGGCTTGCCGGAAGCGCTAGAGCAAGTTGGGCGTTATTATCATACCGGCCGTTTTGTACAGCAGGATAATGCAAAAGCTGTGGTTTATCTACGTGAAGCGGCAGGTTTGGGTAATTTAAAAGCACAGATACGCTTTGCTCAAATGTTAATTCAAGGCGACGCCAGTCCTTTGGATATGGAAGATTGTTACCGTTGGCTGCATCACTCTGTGATCGCCGACACTAAAACGCACCAAGAGGTGCAACAGCTATTAGCTCAGCTAGCGACTAAAATGCCGGGTGCTGCGCTAACGAGGGCTAAAAAGCCATTGTAGTGAAAAATTCACCTGCGACTGCTACACTGCAGGCTGAATGAGTAAAAAAGAGAAAACATGACGGTCAAAGATCCGCATCTTGCGCGTGAGCAAGAAAAATATGAAAACCCCATCCCAAGCCGGGAATTTATCCTCGAACACTTAAAGCAGCGGCAACAACCTGCCTACTTTGAAGAGTTGGCCGCTGAATTAAAGCTGACAGACGATGAAGCGCTGTTTGCGCTGAAAAAACGTCTGCGCGCTATGGAGCGTGACGGCCAATTGCTGTTTAACAAAAGCAAACGTTATGGTCTGGTCGACGACCTGGATTTAGTCAAAGGTACTGTGTTAGGGCACCGTGATGGTTTTGGCTTCTTAAAGCTGGAACAAGGGGGCCCGGACTGGTTTATTCCGAATTTTGAAATGAAACGTCTGCTGCATGGCGACGTGGTGCTGGCCTCAAAAAGTGATTTTTCCAGCCGCGACAAAATCGAAGCCCGTATAGTCCGCATTTTAGAAGCCCGCAATGAGCCTATAGTAGGCCGCTACTTTAAAGATTTTGCCTTAGGTGTAGTGGTGCCAGACGACCCTCGTCTGAGCCAGGACATAGTGATACCACCAGGTGAAGAAGGTGCAGCCCGTCACGGTCAGGTGGTGTTGGTTGAAATCAGCCAGCGACCAAGCAAAAGAGTTAATGCGGTAGGTAAAGTGATTGAAGTGCTGGGCGAACATATGGCGCCCGGGATGGAAATCGAAATCGCTATTCGTAACCACCAGATCCCCCATGAGTTTTCTAAAGCTGTTGAGCAGCAAGTGGCAGGTTATGGCACTGAAGTGCCGGAAGAAGCTAAAGCGGGCAGGGTGGATCTGACAGAGCTGGGGTTAATTACCATAGATGGTGAAGATGCTCGAGACTTTGATGATGCGGTGTACTGTGAGCGCAAAGCCGATGGCGGCTGGCATTTATGGGTCGCCATTGCGGATGTCAGCGCTTATGTGCAGCCCGATACGCCGCTGGATAAAGAAGCGCTGGAGCGTGGTAACTCGGTGTATTTCCCCGATCACGTGGTGCCTATGCTGCCTGAGGTGTTATCCAATGGTTTATGTTCACTGAATCCACATACAGATCGGCTGTGTTTTGTTGCTGAAATGCATATCAGCAAACAAGGTAAACTGGATGGTTATCAGTTTTATGAAGCTGTGATGCACTCCAGTGCCCGTCTGACCTATAACAAGGTACACGCCATCTTAGAAGGCGATCCGAAGTTACGTCAGCAGTACGAAGCTAACTTAACTAATATCGACAACCTGTATTCGCTGTACAAACAAATGGCGAAAGTACGGGCTGAGCGGGGCGCTATTGAATTTGAGACGGTTGAAACCCGTTTTATCTTTAACAGCCACCGTAAAATCGAACAAATCGTACCGATTCACCGCAACGAAGCGCATAAGATCATTGAAGAATGTATGATTTTAGCCAACGTGTCGGCCGCTAAGCTGATTGAAAAACATGAAGCTTTTGCGCTGTTTCGTGTGCATGAACGGCCAGATGGCGACCGTTTTGCTAACTTCAGACGGTTTCTGGCGGAATTAGGTATTGAAGCCAATCTACCGCCAGAGCCGACCCCTTTGGATCTGATGCTGACCTTGCAAAAACTGCAGGACAGACCGGATAAAGAGCTGATTGAAACCACTATGCTGCGCTCGATGAAGCAGGCTGTGTATCAGGGCGACAACCTAGGCCACTTTGGTCTGGCATTAGAAGCTTATGCGCACTTTACCTCGCCTATCCGGCGTTATCCGGATCTGGTGTTGCACCGGGCTATTAAAGCCATTTTGCAGACTCAGGGCCAGAAAGTTACGGGCGCTAAAGCCTACACTGAAAAACAAATTCATCCTTTGGGTGAACAATGTTCAATGACAGAACGTCGTGCTGACGATGCCACCCGTGAAGTAGCGGACTGGCTGAAATGTGAGTATATGCAGGATCATATTGGCGACAGCTTTAAAGGTGTGGTCTCTACTGTGACTAACTTTGGCTTGTTTGTCCGGATCACCGACTTGTATATCGAAGGTTTAGTGCATGTCACTTCCTTGCAAAATGACTATTACCACTTTGATACCGAGCGTCAGGTACTGCGTGGTGAGCACAGCAATGTGCAATACCGCATGGGCGACTTAATCGAAGTCAAAGTGCTGGCGGTCAATCTGGAAGCGCGCAAAATTGATTTAGGCATAGTGGGTATGGAAAAACGCACGACGTCGAATCGTAAAATCAGCGCCAGTAAAAAAGCCGCTATGACGCCAGCGGAAGAAAAAGCCTCAATGCGTAAGAAAGGTGCCCGTAAAGCTGGTGTTGAACAAACGCCTCCTCAGAAGGCGGGTAAAAAGCAAGCCGGCAGAAAACCTGCAGCGAAAAAGCCTGCGGGTAGCAAACCCGCAGCAAAAGGTTCTGCTGGTCCACGGCCTGGTAAAGCACCACGTAAGCGTAAGTAGCAAAAGCAATAGGCTGGTGTTTTTGCTACACTAGCGTCAAGTTTAACTGAGCCCGGTACTGCCGGGCTCGGTCATTTTCAAAGAGGTTGCGATGAGCGCAGATTTTGTATTTGGTATTCATGCGGTAAGTGCGTTATTTGAACGGGCGCCGGAAGATGTTCTTGAGCTTTTTATCTTAAAAGACAAAGACGATCAGCGTTTACAGCCTTTGCTGAAATTCGCCCGTGATTTTGGTGTGTCAGTGCAGTACTGCAACCGCAGGGCTTTGGATGAAAAGGTGAATGGTGCGCAGCATCAGGGCGTGGTCGCCAAAGCCCGGGCTCAGCAGTCCGGCAACGAGCAGGATTTAGCCCGTATTGTTTCTGAACAATCTAGTCCTTTCATTCTGATTTTAGATGGCATTACCGACCCACATAATTTAGGGGCTATTTTACGTAGTGCTGATGCCGCCGGAGTGCATGCCGTGGTGGCCGCCAAAGACCGCTCAGTCAAAGTGACCCCAGTGGTGCGTAAAGTGGCCTGTGGTGCGGCAGAAGTAGTACCTTTTATTACAGTCACTAACTTAGCCCGTACTATCCGTGAGTTAAAAGATGCTGGTATTTGGGTGGTAGGCGCTGCAGGTGAAACTGAAACGACCATTTATCAAACCAAACTAAATGGCCCACTGGCCATAGCTATGGGCGCTGAAGGCGATGGTTTACGTCGTCTGACCCGTGAGCTCTGTGATTCACTGATGAAAATTCCGATGTTTGGCTCAGTGTCGAGCTTAAACGTGTCGGTCGCGACAGGTATCTGTTTATTTGAAGCCGTGCGTCAGCGCCAGTAATCTGTTGGGGGGCAGACCTTGCAGACTGCCCCCAGCCTTTAACCCTGACTTAAAAGGGCTGGGTCTAGTAACTTTTCTAATTCTTCTCTGCTATAACTGGTTTGCTCCACTGCCACATCAATCACGGGCCGTTTTTCTTTGTACGCTTGTTTGGCAATATCTGCGGCTTTTAAATACCCAATCAATGGATTCAAAGCTGTTACCAAAATAGGGTTGCGCGACAAGGCCTCGTTTATTTTGTCCTCCTGTACCCTAAATCCCGCTATGGCTTTTTCGCCTAAAGCAGAGCTTGCTGAACTTAACAGCTCCAGGCTTTGTAAGATGTTATGGGCTATCACAGGCAACATCACATTCAGCTCAAAGTTACCGGACTGGCCAGCCACTGTAATAGTGGCATCGTTGCCTATCGCCTGTGCCGCTACCATGGCTACAGCCTCTGGGATCACCGGATTGACTTTGCCAGGCATAATGGACGATCCAGGTTGCAATGCCGGCAGGGCAATTTCGCCTAACCCAGCCAAGGGGCCTGAATTCATCCAGCGTAAGTCATTGGCTATTTTCATCAGGGCTACAGCCAGTACCTTGCTGGCGCTTGATAAAGCCACAATAGCGTCTTGTGAGCCTAAGCTGAAAAAGAAATTAGCACTGGGTTTGAAGTTTAAACCTGTTTGCTGACTGAGCTTCTGACAAAACAAGGCGGCAAAATCAGGGTGAGCATTCACACCAGTACCCACAGCAGTGCCACCTTGAGCCAAGGCCACTACCTGTTGCTGGGCGAACTCCAGTTGCTGCCGGGCATGGGCAATTTGCGCTTGCCAGCCGGATAACACCTGCGCAAAAGTCACAGGCATCGCATCCATTAAATGAGTGCGGCCTGTTTTGACCAGGTGTCCAATCTCCTTTGCTTTAGTGGCTATCACAGCTTCCAACTGAGTCAGCGTCTCCATCAACTGATGATTGGCCAAAGCGGCGCTTAAATGAATAGCGGTTGGAATAACATCATTGCTGCTTTGCCCCAGATTAATATGATCGTTGGGGCTGATATGAAGGCCGGAACTTTTGCTGGCTAAAGTCGCCAGTACTTCGTTCACATTCATATTGGTGCTGGTGCCCGAGCCGGTTTGAAACAGGTCAATAGGGTAGTGCGACATATCTAGTTCAAGCAGTTGTTGCTCGGCTGCAGAAGTGATAGCCGAAGCAATCTCTGGCTGCAGTAGCTTCAGCTCCAGATTGGCGGCTGCTGCCGCTTGTTTGATTCTAAGTACCGCTTTAATAAAGGCCGGAGGCATAGTCAAAGCGCTGATCTGAAAATTATCTAAAGCCCGTTGTGTTTGCGCCTGATACAAGACCTCTGCAGGTAATTGCACTTCACCCATACTGTCGCGTTCTGTTCTGAAACTCATGACCTGACCTCTGCTGCTTTTCTAACCCGGTAGCAAGGTTATGAGGCCGTTTCAGATAAAAAGCAACATCAAGGCTAAATTGCTGCTCTGGCCTGATAAAAATCTGTATTGCTGCTTGTTTTAACAGCAAGAAACCCCTAGAATAGCGCCCCTTCGGCCATCCAGAACGTTCCTTGCCTCTATGCGAGTCTGGCCGAGCTCACCCGAGGCTAACTAACCGTAAGGAGCTACAATGCGTCATTACGAAATCGTGTTTATGGTTCACCCAGATCAAAGTGAACAAGTTCCAGGAATGATCGAGCGTTACACTGGCGCGATCAAAGAAGCTGGTGGTTCAATTCACCGCTTAGAAGACTGGGGCCGTCGTCAATTAGCTTATCCAATCGAAAAGCTGCACAAAGCTCACTATGTTCTGATGAACGTAGAAGCGCCACAGGCAGTAATTGACGAGCTGGAAACTAACTTCCGCTTCAACGACGCTGTATTGCGTAACCTGATCATGCGCACTAACACTGCAGTGACTGAGCCATCACCAATGGCCAAGGTACGTGAAGAACGTCGTGACCGTGCTCCTCGTGATTCAGATGAGCTGGTAGCAAACGACGAGTAATTTGCAGATGGACAATAGCCTGGTCGTGACTGGCACTATCTGCCGTCAGGTCGACCACAGCGAAAGTCCGGCCGGTATTCCTCACAGTTATTTCGTGATTGAGCACCAATCGGTGCAGCAGGAAGCCGGTTTTAACCGTCAGGCTTATGTCAGACTCCAAGTGGTCTGTGCCGGAGTCGGGTTAGCGCAACAAACTCACAATTTGAAACTGGGAAACAAAGTTCGGGTGTCAGGTTTTTTAAACCGCCATCAGAGCCGCAGCGGTCAGTCTAAACTGGTGCTGCATGCCCAACAGATTGAAATATTAAGTTAGGAGAAATTTCATGGCTCGTTATTTCCGTCGCCGTAAATTCTGCCGTTTCTCTGCAGAAGGCGTGATTGAGATCGATTACAAAGATACAGCTACGTTAAAAAATTATGTCACTGAAAGTGGCAAAATTGTCCCAAGCCGTATCACTGGTACCAGCGCTAAGTATCAACGTCAATTAGCCCGCGCTATCAAACGCGCCCGCTACCTGGCCTTGTTACCATACAGCGATTCACACAGCTAAGCAGCGACTGGTTAAACCGTATACAGAGAGGGTATTACAATGGAAATTATTCTGTTGGACAAAGTTGCTAACCTGGGTGGTTTAGGCGACAACGTAACTGTTAAATCTGGTTATGCTCGTAACTTCTTATTCCCACAAGGAAAAGCAGTTCCAGCGACCAAAGCTAACATCGAAAAATTTGAACAGCGTCGCGCTGAGTTAGAAGCCAAACTGGCCGAAACTTTAGCAGCTTCTCAAGCTCGTGCTGAGAAGATCGCTGCTTTAGGTGAAGTGACTTTAGCTTCTAAAGCGGGTGACGAAGGCAAGTTGTTCGGTTCAGTGGGTACACGTGATATCGCTGACGCTATCACTGCTGCAGGTGTTGCAGTAGCGAAAGCTGAAGTGAAGTTACCTAACGGTACTATCCGTGAAACTGGCGAATTCAACATCGCTCTGCAGTTACACGCAGAAGTAACAGCTACTATCAAAGTAGTAGTGGTTGCTGAGGCTTAATCAGCCTTTTGGGCACACAAATTTGTGTGCCCAATCCTTTCCTGTTTGACCTTCAATTCGTATTAAAAATTTTCCGCTTTACTGATTTTTCCACCCCCTGAATCATGCTTTAATGTTAGGCTATCGCTCCCATGCAGAGCTGTACTACCCCAGGTATTAGCCTGTCGCAATTTCTAGAACTTCTGGTGTTATGGACAATAAGCAAAGAGACAAACAAGTTGCTGCGGTAAAAATGCCGCCACATTCCATTGAAGCCGAGCAATCCGTGTTGGGCGGCTTGATGCTGGACAACGAAGCCTGGGACAAAGTCTCAGAAAAAGTGGTCGAGCAGGATTTTTATTTGCGCTCACACCGCTTTATTTTTTCTGCGATGTCTCGTGTGGCAGAGGCCAACCAGCCGATCGATTTAATTACGGTGTCTGAAGATCTGGAACGTAATCAGCAGTTAGCGGACGTTGGTGGTTTTGCTTATTTAGGTGAAATAGCAAAAAACACCCCCAGCGCAGCCAATATTCTGGCCTATGCCGAGATAGTGCGTGAACGCGCTGTAGTGCGGGATATGATAGCGGTAGCGCATGATATTGCCGATGCAGGTTACGATCCACAAGGCCGCAACAGTGCAGAGCTTTTAGATTTTGCTGAAACCAAAGTCTTTAAAATTGCGGAGCAAAGAGCCAATGCCAATGAAGGCCCAGAGCCTATTAACAGCATTTTGTCGAAAACGATCGACAAAATAGACGAGCTGTTTCGTAACCCCAGTTCCGGCGGTTTAACCGGTGTTTCTACAGGTTACGTAGATCTGGATAAAATGACCAACGGCATGCAGCCTTCGGATCTGATCATCGTAGCGGCCCGCCCTTCTATGGGTAAAACCACTTTTGCGATGAACTTGTGTGAACACGCTGCCATTACCAGCGACAAGCCTGTGCTTATTTTCAGTTTAGAGATGCCGTCCGAACAAATTATGATGAGGATGTTGGCGTCTTTAGGTCGTATTGATCAGACCAAAGTGCGGACTGGTCAGCTAGACGATGAAGATTGGGCGCGTTTATCTTCGGCCATCGAGCTGCTGAACAGCAAAGGCAAAATGTATATAGACGACGCTTCTGGTTTAACACCAACCGAAGTGCGTTCCCGTGCCCGTCGTGTGGCGCGTGAGCATGGTGGTCTGAGTATGATCATGGTCGACTACCTGCAGCTAATGACAGTGCCAGGCTTATCGGAAAACCGGACTTTAGAAATTGCCGAAATTTCGCGCTCACTCAAAGCCTTAGCCAAAGAGTTGAAAGTGCCGGTCATAGCGCTGTCGCAGCTTAACCGTAGTCTGGAACAGCGTGCAGACAAGCGCCCGGTGAACTCCGACTTACGTGAATCTGGTTCTATCGAGCAGGATGCCGACTTAATTATGTTTATCTACCGTGACGAGGTGTATCACGATGACAGCCCGGACAAAGGCACCGCAGAAGTCATTATAGGCAAACAGCGGAACGGTCCGATAGGCCGTATTCGCTTGACCTTCCATGGCCGTTATTCACGTTTTGACAACTATGCCGGAACAGCACGTTTTGAGGACGAGTATTAATGAGTCGTCGTCCCCAGGCCCGTATTGATTTAGCGGCCTTATTGCATAATTTACAACAGTTGCGCGCTGCAGCTCCCAACAGCAAAGTGTTGGCAGTACTCAAAGCCAATGCCTATGGTCATGGTTTACTGAACGTGGCGGAACAACTGAAAGATGCCAGTGCTTTTGGTGTGGCCCGTATCGACGAAGCCTTGATGTTACGCGCTGGTGGCATAGTCAAACCTATAGTGCTGCTAGAAGGTTTTTTTCATGCCGACGAATTACCACAGGTGGTGGCCAGTAACTTACAAGTGGTGGTGCATCATCCAAGTCAGGTTGAAGCATTAGTGGCGGCAGAGCTGGATTCGCCCGTCCATGTTTGGCTGAAAATGGACAGTGGTATGCACCGCTTAGGTTTATTACCGGAGCAGTTTCTGCAGGCCTATCAGCAGTTGTGCCAAAGTCCGAATGTGATCCAGCCGATGCGCCTGATGACGCATTTTGCCAGCGCGGATGAACTGGCTGTTGATAGCACCCAGCAGCAAATCGATCTTTTTATGAACACGGTTGCAGGCCTGGCTGGCGAGCTTTGTCTGGCCAATTCTGCAGGCACCCTGGCCTGGCCACAAAGCCATGGCCATTGGATCCGTCCTGGCTTAGCTTTATATGGGGTTTCGCCTATGGAGCAGGGCAGAGCAGAGCACCATCAGTTAAAAGCCGTGATGAGCTTTAGCAGCAGTGTGATTGCCGTGCGTGAGGTAAAAAAGGGCGACAAAGTGGGGTATGGCGGTACCTGGACAGCGCCAGCAGATACCCGTTTAGCTGTAGTAGCAGTAGGTTATGGTGATGGTTACCCGAGAGCGGCCAGTAATGGCTGCCCTGTGCTGATTAAAGGTGAGCGCTATCCCATTGTTGGTCGGGTCTCTATGGATATGACCTCAGTGGATATTGGCAAGGCTGACGTGCAGATTGGTGACGAAGTGCTGTTATGGGGCGCTGATTTACCTGTCGAGGAAATTGCGGAGCATGTACAGACTATTCCTTACGAGTTGCTCTGTAATATTACCAGCAGGGTCGAATTCAGATATATAAATGCAGAACAGCAAAAAGCCGACTGAAAAGTCGGCTTTTGTACATTCAGTCCAGATTACTCGTCGAAGCTGACTTCAATAAATACTTTGCCGAAATCTGAATCGAAAGGCATCAGAATTTTTGCACCCGTAGTTTTATGAGTGATGGTATGGCCTTTACCTGATACCACAACTGGTGTTGCCATACTGAATTCATGACCTTTTTCGCCTAAAATCCGCTTGGCTCCGCCTGTCACCATGTTGGTGATTTCACCCACCATATCTGTGACTTCTTCATTAATCTTATCAGGTCTTTCGCCCAGCATTCTGGCCATGATTTCCAGTGCTAACGACTCTTCAAAAGTGACAGAAAACGACCCTTTGGTGGTGGGGCCTATCATGCCGATCAAACCTGATACTTCACCGCGAGCCTGTTCGTCTTTCTTTAATCGTGGCTGTCCCGGCACAATCTTCGTATTGGCCATGGTACCTAACACATTGACTAACGAAGAGAGAAACGGATTTACATACTCAACATTCATTTAATTAGCCTGTTCGGAGTCTGGACCTGATTACATCGCCAACTTCAAGATTAGGTGGCTATGTTGCATAACACAAGTCTAGCTTATTGTTTTGGTATGAATTTTTCTAAAATATTTACAATTTTATGCTGTTCTGGTCACTAAAATAGCCATTATAACCAAAAGGCGTCAAGCGGATTCAGTCGTTTGACGCTTTTTTCAGACAGCTTTGGCAACTGCCATGAGCTTCCACTGTTTGCCGTTGAATTAAAAAGCCTTTTTCAGAAGCTAGTTTGACAAATTCTTGCTGCAATGGCGATGAATGCAGTTCTTCCACGTGACCACATTGATCACAGATCAGCAGTTGTGCAGGATGATGCTGTTCAAAGTGATGACAGAGTAAAAATGCATTGGTCGATTCAATTTTGTGAATAAAACCCTGCTCGGTCAGAAAATCCAGAGCCCGATAAATAGTGGCAGGTTTTGCCGCCGGCTCACTGGCTTTTAATTGTTCCAGTAATTCATATGCACCAATACCACCGTGAGTATCCGCCAACAAACGAAATACTTTTTCACGAATAGTGGTAAAGCGCGCACCATTCACATCGCAAATATGGCGGGCCCTGGTGACCAAAGATTCAATCGACATAACTTAGCTCACTCTCGTAGCAATGGAGGCAGTTTATCACATAAGTCTGTTCGCTCCAGCTTTTGAGTTGGGATTTCCTGATACAAAACAAGAGTAAATCAACTTGATGCCGACTGGGCCTCTGCTGCACGCACTGTCATTCGCTTATTCTTGCCTGTTAATTTAAGGTTAATAATGTCTTGTTATTCTGAAGCAAAAAAACTAGTATGCCGCGCCGTCCAAGCTCTGTTTGTTACCAAAGAGTTACAAATGATTACAGTCAGCGTTGGGCAGAAGCATAAACTAACGAGCAAAGTCGCATGTTAAATCAGTGTCCTATGGCTAATCCAAAAGTTATTCCAAAAATTATTCATTATGTTTGGGTAGGTACAGCCCCGAAAACAGAGCTGGCTTTGCGTTGTATTGCCAGTTGGAAAAAATTTTTGCCGGACTATGAAATCATTGAATGGAATAATGAGCGTTTTGCTACTTTAAACAACAGGTACGCTAAAGAGGCTTTTGCTGCAAAAAAATGGGCTTTTGTGTCGGATTATTTGCGT
>NZ_LAVS01000024.1 GCF_000986865.1 Rheinheimera mesophila | reverse complement strand
AGACAATTCAACGCAGCCACGGAAACTACCGTCGCCACCTATCACCAGTAAAGCATCTATCTGCAGATCATGCAGATTTTGCGCTGCGCGCTGTAAACCTGTTGCGCTGTGCATGGCTTCACAGCGTGCACTTTTTAAGATAGTGCCGCCATTTTGAATGATACCGTTGACATGGTAAGGCAATAAGTGGTGATACTGCTGTTCGATGACCCCGTTAAATCCATACTGAAAACCTACCACCTCAAGCTCGTTGGCATGCGCTGTCAGTACCAAAGCTCTTAAACAGGCGTTCATGCCAGGCGCATCGCCTCCTGAGGTCAGTACTCCGATCCGTTTCATAGTGCAGTCTCCGGGGTTGTATTGGTTTCATGTTAAATCAGCCGTACCCCATGGTATTGATCTGGGACAAGAGCTGGGTCACATTCTGACTTATTTTCCTGACCTAAGGTCGCTGTTCACAGACAAAGTCCGACATCTGAAGGATAATAGCAGCCTTAAAAAGGAGAGGGTATGCATCAGTCGTCTGGCCGGGTTGGTTTGGGGTTTAGTTTAGCGCTGCTTACTGCAGTGTTGTGGGGCTTATTACCTATAGCGCTGAAATGGTTATTAAATTCAATGTCGGCGGCAACCATCACCTGGATCCGTTTTGTCGCGGCCGCCGGACTGGTGGGGTTGGTGTTACTGGCTCGCAGGCAGCTCCCGTCGTTTAGGGGCCTGAGTGTAAAAAAGAAACTATTGATCGTCCTGGCAATCGCAGGTCTGTTGTTAAATTACATTTTGTATCTGAAAGGGTTATTTTTGCTAACCGCGGAAACAGCGCAGGTGGTGATCCAACTGGCACCATTTTTGATGATGTTAGGTGCAGTTTATCTGTTTAAAGAACGGCTTCTGTTCTGGCAAAAAGTGGGGGCCTGGTTGTTGCTGATCGGTTTAGTGCTGTTTTTTAACGACAGGTTGGCCTTATTGTTGACGCAGTTTGGCTCTGAGGCTGTGGGGGTGCTGTTGGTGATCATCGCTGCAATCGCCTGGGCTTGTTATGCCTTAGCGCAAAAGCAGTTATTGCTTAGTTTTAACTCCCAGCAAATTATGTGGCTGATTTATGTGGCGGGCGCTTTGTGTTTTCTGCCCTCTGCAGACCTTGCCCCTTTGGCGCATTTATCGGCCTGGCAATGGGGTATAGTGCTGTTTTGTTGCCTGAATACCATTGTCGCTTATGGTGCTTTCGCTGAAGCCCTGCAACATTGGCAAGCGGCCAATGTCAGTGCCGTATTGGCTATTACTCCGCTGTTGACTATAGGATTTGCACAGTTACTGGCGTATTTCTATCCGCAGTTTCCCAGCGAATCACTGAATGTCTGGGCCTGGGTTGGTGCTTCGTTGGTGGTGATAGGTTCAATGTTAACGGCGTTAGCGCCAATGTTAAAAAACCGGCTATAAAAATCGGGGCAAATCACATTAGTCACGCATAACAAATGTGATCTGCCCCCAATTTAATTAGTTGATTTGTACTATCTTACAAGTGTTTGATGCGCCTACTGTTTCCATCATATCGCCGTAGGTCAAAATCACTAAATCGCCACTTTTTAAGTGAGCAATATCCTGCACAGCTTCAATAGCGGCTGCCGATACTTTCTGCTGACCCGGCGTTTGAGTGCTGTCAAAAAACACCGGATAGACACCACGGTACAACGCCATTTTGTTTAAGGTCTTTTGGTGACGCGACAGCGCATAAATAGGCTGAGAAGAAGTAATGCGTGACATTAACTTGGCGGTATAGCCTGACTCGGTCAGCGCAATAATAGCTTTAATACCAGTTAAATGGTTGGCTGCATACATCGCAGATAAAGCGATGGTCTCACTGATTTCAGTAAAAGCGACGTCCATGCGGTGTTTTGAGCTTTGTACTCTTGGGTGCTTCTCTGCACCATCACACACACGGGCCATGGCTTTTACTGTATCAACAGGATATTTACCGGCCGCGGTTTCACCGGATAACATCACTGCGTCTGTGCCATCCAGCACAGCGTTGGCCACGTCCATCACTTCAGCGCGGGTTGGCATTGGGCTTTCAATCATCGACTCCATCATTTGAGTCGCAGTGATCACCACACGGTTGAGCTGACGCGAGCGGGCGATAATACGTTTTTGCTGACCCACTAACTCGGCATCACCAATTTCAACGCCTAAGTCACCACGGGCCACCATCACAGCATCCGATGCACGGATAATGTCGTCTAATGTTTCATCATCTGCCACAGCTTCGGCACGTTCTACTTTAGAGACTATTAAAGCTTCAGAACCTGCAGCGCGGGCTAATTCACGGGCCACCCGTAGATCATCCCCACAACGTGGGAAAGACACCGCCAAATAATCCACGTCTATATAAGCGGCTAAGGAAATATCTGTTTTATCTTTTTCTGTCAGGGCAGGAGCCGACAAACCACCGCCTAAACGGTTAATCCCTTTGTTATTGCTCAGTTTACCAGCCACTGACACTTTAGTATGAATACGCTGGCCTACCACGTGCTCGACGATCATCTGGATGCGACCGTCATCCAACAACAGCACATCACCAGGCTGCACATCTGCAGGTAATTCTTTATAGTCGATACCTACCTGAGTTTCGTCGCCTTCACCTTTTGGCAAATCAGCGTCTAAAACAAAGTGTTGGTCTTCTTCTAAAATCACAGAACCGTTTTTAAAAGTAGAGACGCGGATTTTCGGGCCTTGTAAATCACCCAGAATGGCGACATGCGCACCGGTTTTGGCTGCAGCAGCACGTACCATTTCTGCACGCTGCTTATGATCTTCGGCACTACCATGAGAAAAGTTGAAACGAAACACGCTGGCACCAGCCAGGATTAACTTTTCGATCGTGGCTTGTGAATTTGTTGCCGGGCCAAGGGTTGCGACTATTTTAGTTCTTCTGGGCATCAAGAGCTCCTGAAAGCTTATCTATGGATGGGTCGGTTTAAGTGTAATGTAATTTTATTACAGAATATAGCCGCAGTTTGAATAAAACTTTCAGCTTTTCAGGCTTGTCCGACCTGTTAAGGCCAGAAAAAGCTAAAAAAAGAGGGGCTTTTTACAAAAAGCCCCTCGGTATTACAGATAAGTTCTAAAACCGCTTATCAGTTTTGAAAGTCTTTTTTATCAAAACGTGAGCCACGTAAGCTGTCTTTGACCTTTTTCAGGTTCTCGCGGAATTTGGTACCACGGCGCAAGGTAAAACCTGTCGCCAGGATATCAATTAATACCAGTTGTGCCACGCGGGACGCCATCGGCATATACATGTCGGTATCTTCCGGCACATCCAGCGACAACACCAGGGTGCATTCTTTGGCCAGTGGGCTGTCATAGGCAGTAATACCTATCACTGTGGCATCGTTTTCACGGGCAATAGCGGCGATATCACAGAGATTTTTCGTCCGGCCTGTGTGGCTGATACACACCACCACATCGCCTTCGGCGCTGTTAATAGCACTCATGCGCTGCATGACAATATCGTCAAAACACACCACAGGCACGTTAAAACGGAAAAATTTATTCTGCGCATCATGAGCCACAGAAGCTGAAGCGCCTAAACCAAAAAAGGAAATCTTTTTGGCCTGAGTCAGCACATCCACAGCGCGATTAATAGTAAGAATATCAACGTTTTGGCGTGCTGCATCCAATGCAGCCATCGTAGATTCAAAAATCTTGGCTGTGTACGCTTCCGGGCCATCATCTTCCTCGACATGGCGGTTAACATAAGGCGTACCATTGGCCAGACTCTGCGCCAGATGCAGTTTAAAATCCGGAAAACCTTTGGTATCCAGACGGCGGCAAAACCTGTTGACCGTAGGTTCGCTGACATCGGCCATCTTGGCCAGAGCCGCTATACTACTGTGTATAGTGGTTTGCGGATTGGCCAGGATCACGTCGGCGACTTTGCGCTCTGATTTACTGAAGCTGTTGACGCTGTTAATTATTTTTTCCAACACATTCATCGGATAGTCCTGACTGAAAAACACTGAACAACACAGTGCAAAATGTTGTAACTCGCTTTGTTATACAACCTGGTGCCACTGCAAAATAGTGATAAAGTTACGACAAAGCAGCTGATTCATTGCCTAGGCTGCCTTATTATATGAGAATAGTCAAAACTTTAGCTTCTCTGTAATTTAATTACAACTTATCTGGTTTACATCTGGCTTTTGCTCGGCTAGTATGCGGTTAAGTGTTGTAAAATTACATCTAATCAAGGGTCATTCATGACAACAACAGCACCACTGAACAAAGCCTGTGATCTGATTCTCTTTGGCACCAAAGGCGACCTGGCGCGCCGTAAGTTATTGCCAGCTCTCTATCAATTAGAAAAATCCGGCCTGTTACACGCCGACAGTAAAGTGATAGGCGTAGCCCGCGACGAATTAACGCTGGATGGCTATAAAGAGCTGGTTGAAACCAACTTACAAAAATTTATCAAAGAAGCTCTGGATGCTGAGGTGCTGGCACGTCTGAAGGCAAAATTAGAATATGTCCAGGTCGACCTGACCAAAGAAGAAGCCTATAAAGCGTTAAAGCAGGTCACTGATCCTAAAAAACGTATTCCAGTCAGTTACTTTGCGACTGCTCCTTCGCTGTTCGGTAATATCTGTAAAGGCTTGTCTATTGCCGGCTTGTCGGCTGAACCTGCCCGTGTGGTGCTGGAAAAACCTATTGGTCATGATTTAGCCTCCTCGAAAGTGATTAACGATGAAGTGGCCAAATACTTCAACGAATGCCAAATCTATCGTATCGACCATTACTTAGGTAAAGAAACAGTGCTGAACCTGTTAGCGCTGCGTTTTGCCAACTCTATTTTTGCTGCCAACTGGGACCATAACGCCATCGACCATGTGCAAATTACAGTGGCTGAAGAAGTGGGGGTTGAGGGCCGTTGGGGCTATTACGATGACGCCGGTCAAATGCGTGATATGGTGCAAAACCACTTGTTACAGGTGTTGTCGCTGATTGCGATGGAGCCACCGGCTCGTCTGGATGCGGATAGTATCCGGGATGAAAAGCTCAAAGTGCTCAAAGCGCTGCGTCCTATTAATGTATCCAATGTGCAGGAAAAAACTGTCCGGGGTCAATATTCCGGTGGTTATGTGGCTGGTACGCCTGTGCCGGGTTATCTGGACGAGGAAGATGCCCGTCCAAACAGCAAAACCGAAACTTTTGTCGCTATTAAAGTGGATATCGATAACTGGCGCTGGGCCGGTGTACCCTTCTATTTAAGAACGGGCAAACGTATGCCGAAAAAGCTCAGCGAATTGGTGATTTGCTTTAAGCCGCAGCCACACAATATTTTCTTCGAAACTTATAAACAGTTACCCGCCAATAAGCTGATTATTCGTCTGCAGCCGGACGAAGGCGTAGAAATTCAAATCATGAATAAAATTCCTGGTCTGGGTGAGACTATGCAGTTGCAGCAAACCAAACTGGACTTAAGTTTCGACGAAACCTTTAAAACCCAGCGTATTGCTGATGCCTATGAGCGTTTATTACTTGAAGCTATGTTAGGCAACCAGTATCTGTTTGTGCGCCGCGATGAAGTCGAGCAAGCCTGGAAATGGGTCGATGGCATTCTGGATGCGTGGAAAGTCACCAACGAGCCACCAAAACCTTATCAAGCGGGCACCTGGGGGCCAGTCGCTGCTATTTCGTTGTTAGCGCGCGAAGACAGAAATTGGGACGAATAACTATGCAGCTTCATACCTTTGATTCCAGTGCCGCGTTAAATCAGCAGTTTGCTGCTGAAATCAGCAGCCGTTTGGCTGCTGCTATTGCAGAAAAGGGCGAGGCCACTTTAGTGGTGTCAGGCGGCAAAACGCCTTTGCCATTATTTAAAACTTTATCTGAAACTGATTTGGACTGGTCCCGTGTGACTATTACGCTGGCGGACGATCGCTGGTTACCAGAGACGCATGCTGACAGCAACGAAGGTTTGGTGAAAGCCAACCTGTTACAAGGCAAAGCGGCTTCAGCACGTTTTATCAGCTTATTTGACAGTGCTTATCCTGATGACGCCTACAAAGGTGCCGCGGTAGTAGCGGCTCGTGTGGCCGAACTTCCGGTATTTGACGTGCTGATTTTAGGCATGGGTGAAGATGGCCATACCGCTTCTTTGTTTCCATGCAGCAAAGAAATTCAGGCAGGTTTGGCTGCTGATGCACCTGTGGCTTTGGCGGTTACGCCAGCTACTGCGCCATATCAGCGTTTGAGTTTAAGCAAAACACGCTTACTCAATAGCGCTGTGATTTATTTACATTTGGTTGGCCCGAAGAAGCTGACCGTTCTGGAACAGGCCATGGCAGGTCAGGACCCTTTGCAAATGCCTGTACGGGCCTTTTTGCAACAGCAGCAGGTCCCTGTGCATGTAATGTTCACAGCGAATTAATCGACAAGACGAGGTTAACATGAATCCGGTTATACAACAGGTCACAGACAGAATAGCGGCACGCAGTGAAAAAAGCCGTGCGCTTTATCTGCAGCGGATGGAACAGGCTCGTGCCAAGGGGCCGCATCGCGGAGCTTTGGCCTGTGGCAATCTGGCTCATGGTTTCGCCGCTTGCTCTGCTCAGGAAAAAGCTGATTTACGCAGTTTAACCAAGGCAAACATCGGCATTATTTCCTCGTACAACGATATGTTGTCGGCACATCAACCTTATGAAACTTATCCGGCCATCATTAAAGCAGCAGTGGCCGAAGTGGGCAGTGTGGCGCAGTTTGCCGGTGGTGTACCTGCGATGTGTGACGGTGTGACCCAAGGTCAGCCAGGCATGGAACTGAGTTTATTAAGCCGCGACATTATTGCGATGTCAGCCGCTGTGGGGCTGTCGCACAATATGTTCGATGGCGCCATGATGCTGGGTATTTGTGACAAGATAGTACCGGGTTTATTGATGGCCGCTTTGAGTTTTGGTCATCTGCCTTTTGTGTTTGTGCCCGCAGGGCCAATGCCGTCCGGTATTCCAAACAAAGAAAAAGCCCGTGTACGTCAACTGTATGCTGAAGGCAAAGTAGGCCATGACGAATTGTTAGATTCGGAGTCTGCCTCTTACCACAGCCCTGGGACCTGTACCTTCTACGGCACTGCGAACTCGAACCAGCTTGTGGTTGAGGTGATGGGGTTGCATTTACCAGGCTCGTCTTTTGTTAACCCAGGTACGGCTTTACGTGATGAACTGACAAAAGCGGCCGCCCGTCAGGTTACCCGTTTAACAGACTTAGGTACTGATTACTTACCTATTTCGAAAATTGTTGATGTCAAAGCGGTAGTAAATGGCATTGTCGGTTTGCTGGCCACTGGTGGTTCTACCAACCACACCATGCACTTAATAGCTGTTGCCCGTTCTGCCGGTTTTATTGTCAACTGGGACGACTTTGCTGACTTATCCCATGCCACGCCCTTAATTACCAAGATTTACCCGAACGGTCAGGCCGATATCAACCACTTCCAGCAAGCAGGTGGTATGGCATACCTGATCCGCACGTTACTGGATAACGGTTTGCTGCATGAGGATGTAAACACAGTCGCAGGCCCTGGTTTACGTCGTTACACCCAAACTCCGGTATTGCAGGATGGCAAACTGGTGTGGGTGGATGGTCCGACGGAGTCCTCTGACTTAAGCGTAATGACCAGTGCCACCAAACCTTTTAAGGAGCATGGTGGGTTGCAGGTATTATCCGGCAATATCGGCCGTGGTGTGATTAAAACCTCAGCACTGCGTGAAGGCACGGAAATTGTTCAGGCCCCTGCTGTAGTGTTTTCCAGTCAGCACGAATTAGACGCTGCTTTTAAAGCCGGTGAGTTAAATAAAGACTGTGTGGTGGTGGTGCGTTTCCAGGGCCCACGTGCCTGTGGTATGCCAGAGCTGCATAAATTAACGCCGCCACTGGGGGTGCTGCAAGACCGTGGTTACCACGTGGCATTAGTCACAGATGGCCGTATGTCTGGCGCTTCAGGTAAGGTACCTGCTGCTATCCATGTCACACCGGAAGCGGTAGACGGTGGCATGATTGCCAAGATCCAAACCGGCGATATGATGCTGGTAGATGGCATTAACGGCGTATTAAAAGTGCTGGTGTCTGATGAAGAGCTGGCGAAACGTGAAGCTGCAACCCGTGATATGACGGACAGTCACTGGGGGATGGGGCGTGAAATGTTTGGCGGCCTGCGTACTGTGATTACTGGGGCAGAACAAGGGGCCTGCAGTCTGTTTAATACAGAGGAGCAGTACCATGGCTGATATTCAGTTCGCTATTGTGGCTGATATTGGTGGCACCAATGCCCGTTTTAGCCGTGTTGATTTAGACAGCCTGCATTTAGATAAAGTGGCTGTGTACCCGTGCGCTGATTTTGACACCCTGGCGGATGCGCTGCAGTTTTACCGCAACGAACAAGGTTTAACAGCCATTCGGCATGTGGCCTTGGCCATTGCCTGTCCGGTGACAGGCGATTTTGTCAAAATGACCAACTTCCGCTGGCAGTTTTCTGTCAGCCAAATGAAAGCCGATTTGGACTTAGCCGAATTTATCGTGTTAAACGACTTTACCGCTGTGGCCATGAGCTTACCTGCGCTGAAACAAACCGAGCTGGTGCAAATTGGCCAAGGCCATGCCGATCAATTTAAACCTATGGCAGTGTTAGGCGCTGGCACTGGTTTAGGCGTTGCGCATTTAATTCCGACCGCTTTAGGCTATTTGCCATTACCGGGTGAGGGCGGTCATGTTGATTTTACCGCGCAGACCGAACAGGAATGGTTTATTCAAAAATTCCTTGCCAACAAATACGGCCATGTCAGCCCGGAGCGGTTGTTATCAGGCCCAGGCTTAGAAGATTTGTATCTGGCCATTGCTGCGTTTACTAACAAAACTGTGGAGCCATTAAACGCCGCCCAAATCGCTGGTAAAGCGCTGGACGGTAGCTGCGTGTTATGCAAAGCCGTTATTGAGCAGTTTTTTGCCAGTTTAGGTGGCCTGGCGGGCGATTTAGCCCTGACTTTAAGCACTTTTGGCGGCGTGTTTGTCGCGGGTGGTATTACACCAAAATTACTGGGGCTGATGAATCAGAGCGAATTCAGAAGCCGATTTGAAGCAAAAGGCCGGTTTACCGATTTTAACCGCCGTATTGCAACTTTTGTCGTCACTGCAGAGCAACCAGGTTTAACCGGCTGTGCAGTCTACTTAAAACAACATATGGCGAGTTAACACTATGGCATTTGAAAATTGGCAACTACAACCTGACGTTTTATTCGCACAAGGCCCTGTGGTGCCCGTCATTGTGATCAAAGATTTAGCTGACGCTGTTCCTATGGCAAAGGCCTTAGTAGCAGGCGGCATTAAAGTGCTGGAAGTGACGTTACGTACCCCGGTGGCTCTGGATGCCATACGTTTATTAGCCACTGAAGTGCCGGATGCCATAGTAGGTGCAGGTACTGTGACTACAGCCAAACAACTGGACGAGGTGATAGCGGCAGGCGCACGTTTTGCCATTAGCCCTGGTTCTACCCGTGAATTACTGCAGGCAGGTAAAGACAGTGCTATTCCGCTGATCCCTGGTATCGCCAGCATTTCCGAGCTGATGGAAGGCACAGCGGTAGGCTACACCCACTTTAAGTTTTTCCCGGCAGAAGCTGCAGGTGGCGTAAAAACCTTAAAATCCATTCACGGCCCATTCTCTGATATACGTTTTTGCCCAACTGGCGGCATTAATGAGAAAAACTTCAAAGAATACCTGGCCTTACCTAATGTACGTTGCGTTGGGGGTAGCTGGATAGTGCCGGACGAAGCCATTAAAAACAAAGAATGGCATAAAATTACTGAGCTGTGTTTAGCCGCAGTGGAAGAAGCGAAAACTGTGCAGAAGTAATGCCGTTTTACGGTGAAGATTGATAGAAGGAACCCGGCTTTGGTCGGGTTTTTTTATGGTTTTTTGAAGCCATGGAAAATTAACTGAGCCGATTTTTAGCCGAGTAGAGCAAGGCTAAGTACAACTACATGACAGCCCCAAAGCACTGGGAAAAATGACAGTGGTATATCCCGAGTAAAAATATGAACAACTAGCGTACAGGCTGTATAGATTTTGTCGGGCATAAATTTATGGATTTTAGAAAAAGTTGTTGAAATAGAGATACATCAGCGTTAGTTTGGTATGAGTAAAAATCAGGAAAGAAGGCAGAAAAATGTTCGACTTGCGGGCAGAAAACCTTCTATTAAATTGTTCTGTCTCGCCGGGTTAAGGGCTTTAGATCGGCGCGGCATAATGTCCAGATTTAGAGAACAAACTAATCTTGAAAAGTTTGTGTTTTTCTGCAACGCTCGAAGCGTTCGCGTCACCGCTGATGCGAGCATGCAGACGGATGGCGCGCACAAGCTTCGAGTAAGGTCACAAACCCCAACACCGGCGAGTTTTCGCGTCGGCAATTGTTTTACTGCTTGATTGATAAGGAGCCAAGGGAATGGTGATCCACCGCAAACCAAAGACAGAACAAGACGCTGCAATGGACGCTAAACGCGCCATTGAGCTATATCGTTATGTTTGAGAGGGGCCATTGTTTAGCAAACAGTTTTTCCAAGCTTTGATTTGGATTGAAATGACCCCTTTTGTTTTATGTCTGTTTTTAGGCGTAATCCATTTGTTTAAGTACGATCTTTGGGTCTCGTTTAAGGTCTGGTTGTTTACATTCGTTTTTTTACAGCCATTTTTCCTTGTACCAAAGTGGCGCTTACTAAAATCTTTAGCAAAGGGTAATCGTTTGTGAACTACACCATAAAACATAACAAGCCGCGTCATTTGCAGCCTTCGGCTGCGGCGACGCTCACATGTTCGCGCGCTTGCGCGGGACGTTAGAAAACCGATGGAGATCGAGCATTGAAAGATAGAATCAAGTTGAATCCAGGCGAAACCTTAAAGCAAGAAAGCCATCGTTCGAAAGGTACTATGGCTGAGACCGATATCTGGACATATGCAGTTTTGGATTCAAGCGGGAACAAAGTAGGTTCTGTAGTCCATACGGATCACACTTCAATTAAAGGCTTCAATCGCACCCAATCAGTTGAACAGCGTGATGCGAATGGAAAAATCGTAGTAGATGTAACGTGGTAAGGTTTTCTAACAAGGCGCTGTTGTCGCCGCTATCGCGGCTGGGACGGCTTACGCTGCGCTTCAGCCGCCCCAAAGCTTGGCGTTAAGTGTGCGGTAACCATCTGTGGATAGTGAGGAATGAAATGATAGACAATGATTATCCCAACGAGATCTACTCAAAAAGAGATTGGCTAAATAATCTTTTGAATAAGTCCGAGCAGCAGTTATCTGGCCTATACGGAATTAAGGAAAAAGAAAGATTTAAAACCATGTTTTCATTGGTTGCGCTGTTCCTTTCTTTTTCGTTGCTACTATTAACGTTGTTTATATTAATTCACCCAAATGGATCTATCTTAGTTAACCCTGAGATTCATCAATTTTTAGGCCCTGTTTGTGTATTTCTTGGCTACTTTGTTTTTAAATCCTCATCAAGTTTCTATGAGCATAGAGCAATCCTAATGCAGGTAAGTGGATATATCTATCAACAACGAAAGGCATTAGATAGAGCCGCAGAGGTACTAAATTATTCAGAGGAGAGACTCGATGAAAAAAGATATTGAGTCTTCAATTTCTGACCTTGAGAACATCACAAGCAACACGGAGAAAGCCCTAGACAAATTAATACAAGCATCGGAAAAAGCAGGTGCTAGTAGTTCGTCCACGCTGTTTGGTGCCGCGGGCGGAATTATTGGGGCGCTGGCAGGCACTTTGATTGCACCGCACATTGCTCTATCCGCGCTATTACTTTCAACTCCACTTACAGCTCTCGGCATTATCGGAGGCATTCTTGTATATAGAGGGCGAAATGGAATAAAGCTAGAAAAAATGATTGCTCAGAATCGAATTGCATGCAATGAAGTCTTGGATCGTATAAAGAGCCTGCCAGACAATGCCCCGCAAGATGTGGTTGATGGTCTATGGGAAAATTACAATATGCTAAATGGTGCATACCGAAATCAGTTAGCTATTGCTTTATCTCCAAAAGAAAAAAGCAAGCAAGGCTTGATGCTTCCAGGAAGCTCATAGAAAACACTTAACAAGTCAATGCAGCCGACCGCTAACGCGTCGGCTGATTGAAGCGTTAGCTCCTTGGAGAGATTGATGGGTAATTCTGAAATAACCAAAATTCCATATGATGAGCGTACTGACGATCAAAAGTTGGAATCGAACTGGAAGAAAGCGAAAAGGCAGTTTGAGCGAGAAGATTGGTCAGCGTGTGTGATTCGGGCTGCAACATCTGCAGAAATTGCAGCAAATATTTACATTCGTCACTTTCTTCAAGTTGAGCATGACTTACCTCCGAATTTTGTAGATGCGCTTCTCATGTCAGCCAATGGCCTCGATGGTAAGTTCAAGCGCTTAATTAAACCTGCTGCTGAGCATCTTGGTACTTGGCCTACGTTGAAAACATTGCAAAAGAAAATTGAATCGTTAAACAATCATCGAAATGGCGTTGCTCACGCAGGCAAATTCAAAAGCAAAAAAGACACAAAGGTTGTACTTGAACAAAGCTTGGCAATTATTGCTGCGCTGGCTCCGAATGAGGCTCCAAAACTGAGTCTTCCTTTTGAGAGCTAACAATCGGCTGTTGTCGCCCCTTCGGGGCTGGGACGGCCTTTCCAAGTCCGCCCGAAAGCCGGGCGTTAGCTGCCAGTGGAGTGTCGGTGACGTTAAATGACTTAACTATAAATTTCTCTCATTTGGACAGAGATAATTTACTTGAAGATTGGGAGTGGCTTTTAAAAGGCGACTACTTGCCTATTCTGCTTTCAGCTTGCGGTGATGCTTTTGTTCAACATCTTTCTAATGGCGAAATTTGGTGGTTGGATAGTGCAGGTGCAGAGTTTTCAAAAGTAGCTGACTCACCTGAAGAATTTAACAAGCTACTCTCAGACAAAGAGTTTGTAATCGAGTACTTCGCCGTTCAAATGGTTGGAGATTTAATTCACTCAGGTAAAAAGCTCAACAACGGCCAAATTTATAGCCTTACGAAACCTTGGCTGCTTGGTGGTAAATATGAACTGTCTAATATTGAACCTACTGATATTGCGGTTCACTTCTCAATAACAGGTCAAATTGCAGAACAGGTAGCAAGTAATGGCAGCTAACAAGTTGTATCGCAACAATGGAATTTTTGTCTGGATAAGTTATCCAGAAACTAAGGTCATCGCAATAATTTTTTCCAGAGCAGGTATTGTTCAAACTCTTACTCACAGAGCCTGTAGCCCACGCCAGCCTCGGTTTTTAAATGCCGGGGCGCTGAAGGATTGTCCTCCAGTTTTTGCCGTAGCTGTGCCATATGCACCCGAATGTATTCGGGTCTGTCCTGGTAGTGTTCGCCCCAAACTTGCTGCAAAATCTGGTTATGGGTTAAAGCTGAACCTAAGTGCCGCACCAGCAGCAATAAAATATCGTATTCGGTTTTGGTCAGATGCACCTGTTCACCCGCTTTGGTGACGAGGCGTTGCACCGGGTCCAGTTTAATGTTGGCAAACGCCAGCGGCTTAGCGGTTTTTTGTTGTTGTCGTAATGTGGCCCGAACACGTGCTAATAGCTCGGCTGAACTAAAAGGTTTGGTCACATAGTCATTCGCGCCAGAGTCTAACGCCCTGACTTTGTCCTGCTCTTTACCCCGGGCTGAAATCACAATCACAGGTACATCAGACCAGGTACGTACTTGTGTTAGCCACTCAATGCCATCCATATCGGCTAAACCTAAATCCAGCAGAATTAAGTCAAAACTATGATCTTTTAGCAGGGCAAAACCTTGTTGGCCTTCAGCCTGGATCATGCTTTGATAGCCCTGACTTTGCAGCAGGGTGTGTAAAAAGCTTTGTAACCCCGGAGCGTCTTCAAGCACTAATAACTGAATGGGTAAGGCTGTTGTACTAATCATAATGGCCACTCCATAGCTGCAGTTACTTTCTCTGCTGCCTCGTCAATGCGCAGGTCAAACTTGCCCTGATGCAAAGCAGCAACCACCTGGCAGATATTCAGCCCCAAACCATGGCCTTTATCACGGGCTGCTGGCACGGCAGATTTAATGCCGTTAGTGAGCTTTATAAAATAGCCTGAAGCATGCTGGCCCATAGTTAATTCAAAAGGAGCTGTGCCGTGACGCAAGGCATTTTCCAACAGATTGGCCAGGGCTATTTCCAGCAGTTCTAAATCGCCTGTTAAAGGCGCTGAGGGGCTGCACTGCAAATTAGCACTGAGTTCTGCTGCCTGTTCACCACGCCGGGCGAGTGCTCCTGCTACTAAATCGTCAGAGCTAAACGCGCTGTGCTGAATTTGATGAGTGGTCAGTTGGGCTTTGCTCAGCTCCAGTACTTTTTCAAAATGCTGATTTAAAATCTGGCTTTGCTGGTAAATATTCTGCGCCTGTTGCTGGCGTTGTTCTGTACTTAGCGGCAATTCCGGATCGGCCAGCATGCTGGACGCGCCCATAATAGTGGCTAAAGGCGTGCGTAAATCGTGCGATAACGACCGTAACAACATGGCTTTTTGTTGCTCCAACTGCGCTGTTACTCTGTCTTGTTGCGCTTTTTCACTCAACTCCAGCCTGGCGTAACTTTGTGCCAGCAAGGACTGAGCGGTATGCAATAGCGTCGGGTGACTGGTTAAACAGGCGTCAGGCACCACAATCCAGGCTCTGGCGGGAGTGCCGACTGCTAATACTGCGTTAGTGCTCTGTGGCGGCTGCTCGCCCTGAATCACCTGCACGGCGCAGCCTAAACGTCGACTGAGTAATTTGGCTGTGTAGTTACATTGTTGTTGCCAATCAGGCCGCTGACCTAAACCTTTGGCCAGCATATACATGCCACGGGTTTGCGACATGGCATAACGCAGGCGTTTGACTTGCTGTTTCAAATGATCAGACAACAGGCTTATCAGCAACCCCAACAGCACCATGACCACAAAGCTGATAAAGAAACTGGCGTCGTGCACGTCAAAAGTGTAGTAGGGCGGCACAAAACACCAGTTGAGCAGCAGCACAGACACCAAGGTGGTGCCACTGGCCCAGCGCCAGCCGTAGTGCTGCGCCTGCCAGGCCACCCACAATAATTGCAGCATGGCAACGTCGGTTGGGCTGATCCAGTCGCGTAGCGGTAAACACAGCAGTACTATCACTAAAGGCAGCAGCAAGGTACCAGCCAGTTCAGGCAAATAAGGCAGTTTTAATACTTTGGCCATATCAGTACCGCCAGTAGGAAGGGGTAAACAAAATGAGTAAAGTCAAAATTTCCAGCCGCCCCATTAACATTCCTAAACACAGCCACCATTTGGCCGCATCTGGCAATGTGGAAAAATTTCCCGCAGGGCCAATAATACTGCCAAGACCAGGACCGACGTTCGCCACAGCCGTTGCAGCGCCTGTCACTGCTGTGACTAAATCCAGCTCACAAAAAGACAAGGCCATGGCAATAAAAGCTATGGTAGCAAAATAGATAAAACAAAAGGCCAAAACGTTACCCAACAACTGATCATCGACTTTTTTGCCGCCATAACTCTGACTCCAGACAGCTTTAGGGTGCACCAGCAATTTTAACTGTTTGATCAGCAACATAGCAGCTAGTTGAATACGGAATATTTTTAAACCACCCGACGTTGAACCAGAACAGGCACCGGCAAAGGTTAAATAAAAAAACAACATAATGGCCATATTGCCCCACAACGTGTAGTCCTCTGAGGCATAACCGCAGGTGGTGATAATAGACACTACATTAAACAGGCTGTGGGTCAACGCATCAAATACTGCTCTGTCGTTATGGACCACCTGATATACCGTTAAAAGCAGACTACAAAACACTACTATGACCACAAAGGCCCGTACCTGAGGGTCGCGCCACAAGGAGCTTTTATCGCCTTTGGCGAAACTTACAAAAAGTACAAAAGGCATAGCGGCCAGCATCATAAAAAAGCTGCTGAACCAGAAAATTTGCGGTGACTCTTTATAAATACCAAAAGACGAATCGTAGTTGGCAAAACCTCCGGTTGCCACTGTGGTCATGGCATGAGTCACTGCATCAAAACCTGTCATACCGGCCAGATAATAGGTAATCATGGTGCACAATGTTAAAATCAGATAAACAAAACCAATAGCGGAAGATAACCTAGAGCTGCGCGGTAAAATTTTGTCGGAGGTGTCGGAGTTTTCGGTTTTGAATAGTCGCATACCGCCGATTTTCAGTGCGGGTAAAATGGCAATCGCCATCACGATAATACCTATACCGCCCATCCAGTTTAGTACAGCGCGCCAGAATAGAACGCCTTTGGGCATATTGTCCAAACCAGCAAACACAGTTGAACCTGTGGTGGTTACCGCAGAGACGGTTTCAAAGACCGCATCTGTTAAAGTGCAATTGGGGACAATCAGCCAGAGCGGAATGGCGGAAAACACACAAAGTGTCAGCCAGCTTAAGCTGGTGAGTAAAAACAACTGCCGGTGTTTAATGTCTTTGGCATCACGGCCTTTATACATCAGCGTATAGCCCAAGGCGGCGGTAAAACAGCCGGATCCTAAAAACATCCAGAAGCTGCTTTCGTTATACAGAATAGACACCGTCATAGCCACCAGCTTGACCACAGACAACATCAGTAACAAATGCCCTAGTACCCTATACATCAGGTAACGACTTGAGCTTTTTGCTGCAGCACCTAACAGCATAGTGGCGGCCATAAAATTTAATCCGGCGTGAAACGACAGCAAAATTTTAAGGCTTTGAGTCAGGGCAGGTTATAAAGATTGTATAAGGATTTATCCCCGTCGTACTTGAAGCTGCAGCTTTGCTGACTGCGCGGCTCGCCACTGTCATGTCGTCGCGCTGCAACTCCAATTACTTAGGGGAAACGAATATAGTTGTTTCAACAGTGAAAGGCTAAATCTGGCCTTTCAGGTAGGCAACTACACTGCGTGCCAGCGGGCTATGTTCATAGCCACCTTCCAGCATCGAAACTAAACGGCCATGGCAATGCTGATCCGCAATCTGTTTTAACTGCTGCCCAAGCCACAAATAATCCAATTCGGTGAGTTTCATCTGGCCCATATCATCTTCTATATGGGCATCAAAACCGGCTGAGACTAATACCAGCTCTGGCTGAAATTCTTGCATCAGCGGCAGCCACTCTTGCGTGAAGCGCTGCTGATACACAGCGCCTGTTGTGCCTGCAGCTAAAGGCATTTTGACTATGGATGGGGTGTGACTGACAGGATCTGTGTAGGGGTAAAACGGATGCTGAAACGAGGAGAAGAACTTGACCCTGGGCTCATGCTGGAAAATATCTTCAGTGCCATTGCCATGATGCACATCAAAATCCACGATCAGCACCCGCTGCAATCCATACTGCTGCATGGCATAGGCTGCGGCTATGGCAATATTATTGAAAATACAAAAGCCTTTGGCCGCTTTGTACTGTGCATGATGACCAGGCGGACGTACTAAGCAAAACGCCTGCGCACCCTGCTGTTGCATTACCCAATCGACCGCATTGATACCGGCACCTGCCGAATACAACGCAGCATTGAGGGATTTGGCATTGGCCTGGGTATCATCATCCAGCCAGATATGGCCGGTGTCAGGCACCGCAGCGAATACATGGTCGACATAAGCCGGGTCGTGCGCCAGATACAATTGCTCCAGACTGGCAGGCGTAGCATCCCGTTGCTGCACCACATAGTCCAGGCCTGAACTTAATAACTGGTCCTGTACAGCGTGAATACGGGATGCGGCTTCCGGATGATCCTGGCCTACATCGTAGGACAAACAACGGCCGTGGCTGAAGATCACTACACTCATTGACTACTTCTCTGGTTCAACAGCCTTTAATGGCAGTTCTAAATAGACTTCATCCGGATCGCCGCTGGCAATACGCTTAAAGCCGGCTTTTTCAAACACTTTTTGCATTGGCTTATTGTCGGCCCGCACATAAGCCAACATCCGGTTGAGTTCACGCATCCGGGCAATTTTAATCATTTCTTCCAGCAGCCGTTTGGCCATACCTTTGCCATGATGCCGCTCGCGGGTGACAAAAGCCACCTCAGCGCTATTGTCGGTTTCATTCAGGTAATAGCGGCCTACCGCCTGAATTTCTAACACTGAGCCTTGTTGTTTGACAATACAAAGTGCTAAATCGCGCGACTGATCGACACTGACCAAAGTACAGGATTTTTCCCTGCTCATTTGCTTGGGATGGTGGTTGTAGCGCAGCAGCAAGGTTTCTTTGGTATGAGAGTAAAAAAACTCCTGCAACCTGCGTTCATCCGCCGGGTTTAAAGCCCTTAAATCAAACTGTTCGCCGGCTATGGTTAAGGTTTTGACCCCAACTTTACCTAGCTCCACCACATCTTTGGGGTAATCTTTTTGATAATGCGGCACCCAATAATGGGTGCGGACTTCATCCAGCAGTTGTTTACGAAACTTTGGATGGGCGACCCGTATCAGCTCCAGCGCGCGTTCACGGATACTTTTACCGCGTAAAGACGCAACCCCAAACTCTGTGACCACATAATGCACATGGCCACGGGAGGTGACTACACCTCCGCCTTCAGTGATAGTGGCGACTATACGTGAGACAGTGCCGTTTTTCGCCGTGGACGGCAGGGCAATAATAGGTTTGCCACCTTTACTCATCGAGGCACCACGGCTGAAATCCACCTGACCGCCAATGCCGCTGTAAAATTTGTGTCCAATAGAGTCCGACACCACCTGACCCGTTAGATCCACTTCAATGGCGCTGTTAATGGCGATCATCGCATCGTTACGGGCTATATTGGTGGGCGAATTGACATATTCGCTGGGGTAAAACTCAACATGAGGGTTGCCATCAACAAAGTCATATAAGGCTTTGCTACCCATACAAAAACTGGTGACGGTTTTGCCGGGGTGAAAGGTTTTCTTTCGGTTATTAATCACGCCTTTGGTGATAAGCTCCATCACGCCGTCTGAAATGACTTCAGAATGCACCCCTAAATCTTTGTGGTTGCCCAAATATCGTAAAACGGCCTCCGGAATTTTGCCGATCCCCAACTGCAGGGTAGCGCCGTCTTCAATCAGCATCGACACATACTGGCCAATACGCTCTGTCACTTCATCCAGTTTGGGCGCTGGCAATTCAGGCAAATCTTCGGCCTGTTCGATAAAGGCATGAATTTGGCTTTGATGGATAAAGGTATAACCATTGGTGCGCGGCATCTTTGGGTTAATTTGCGCTATCACCTTTTTGGCTGAACGCACAGCGGCTGAAACTGCATCAACAGACACGCCCAAAGAGCAATAACCAAACGCATCAGGTGGACTCACCATCACTAAAGCGGCATCTAACGGCAGAATTTCGTTTTTAAACAGCGCCGGTACTTCAGATAAAAAACAGGGGGTATAGTCGGCACGGCCTTCTGCCACCGCGCTGCGGACTTTGTCACCGGCAATAAATAGTGCATTAATTTTAAATAAATCACTGTAACGTTGTTCGGCCCAGCAGTTATCCGCCAGCACCATCAGTTGCACCAGCTCTATATCGTGCAGGTTTTTACAACGAGCCATTAAATCGGCCAGTAAGGCTTGTGGTGCTGCGGCATGCGAGCCAATAAAAATACGATTGCCGGATTGCAATAACGTACTCCAGTCCAGTGACTTTGCCGGTGATTTCTCTGATGTTTTGGCCATACCGCATCCTTTTTCTTTACCATGTCAGAATACAACGGATTTGTCAGTGCGACTTAAGTCGATTTTAGCTGGCGTAATTCTTCTTCCAGTATTTGCCAAAACTCCTGATCCAGACATTGCGCCACATTCAGCCTAGTGTACAGATCTGCATCTGGCAGGGTGCTGAACTGTGAACCCGGCGCCAGTACTACCTGACGTTGCTGCAAACGCTCAGACAACACGCTGCTACTAACTCCTTGTGGCAGTTTGACCCAACATAAAAAACCTGCCGATGGTTCAGCCCATAACTGACAATCCAGTTGTTTTAATTTCGAAAACACCAGACTACGGGCCTGCTGCAGGCGCCGCTTTAACTGCTCAAGATGACGACGATAACCACCACCTGTTAACAGCGCATACACCAGACGCTCCATGGTATTGGAGGTCGATATACCACTAATGAGTTTTAAGTCGGTCAGAGCGGCAATAGTAGCAGGTGCTGCAGCAATAAAACCTACCCGTAGATCGGCGGATAAAGTTTTCGACATACTGCCTAAATAGATGGTTTCAAAGCCATTGTTCGGCTGAAACCCGGCCATCGAAGCGTAACGCGAGACCGGCTGGGTTTCAAAGTCGGCGTAAATATCATCTTCAATCAACAGGCACTGATGCTGTTGCAACAATTGTAATACGGCAAAAGCACGGGCCGGATGGATGCTTAACGACACAGGGTTCGACAGCACCGAATTGGTTAAATAAGCTTTGGGCTGGTACTGTTGCACCAGTTGCTGCATCACAGCCAAATCCGGTCCTTGTTTGGTGCGTGGCACCACCAGCAATTGCACCTGATGCAAACGCAACAAGGCAAAAAAGTTATAAAAACCCGGATCATCCACCATCACCCAATCGCCGGGTTTGAGATACAAACGAAAGATTAAATCCAAAGCATGTGAGGCACTGTAGGTGAGCAGTATATGCGCGGGTTCAGTCGTGATGGACAACTGTGATAAACGCTGAGCAAAATACTGACGTAAGGGGAAATAGCCCTGAGCCGGGCCATAGTCTGTTAAGGATTGCGGCTGGCGTGCTAAATCGCGCATCGCCTGGCGTATCTCCTGATCCGGCATCCAATCCGGCGACAGCCAGCCCGCGGATGCTTTGATCCAATGAGGTTCACGTAGCAAGGTCTGGCGCATCAGGGCCACATCCTGCTGTCTGCTGCTTTGACTGGCGCTGGATTCCAGTTGTTGCTGTTGTTCGGTTAACCGGCTGACATAAACCCCGCTACCGGGCTGAGAGCGGACAAAACCAGCGGCAGCAAGCTTTTCATACAGTTCTGACACAGTAAATTTACTGATCTCTAAATGTGCCGCTAAAAGCCGGATCGAGGGCAGTCGCGCCCCTGCAACCCAGCGGCCGGATTGAATAGCCTGCTGCGCCTGCAGATAAAGCTGACTGCTGAAACTTTCTTTGCTGGCTTTATCCAGCTGCCACTGAGTGACTGCAATTGTCATGGAATTTTCACCTGTACAGTTCAGTTGCTTTTAGCGCTAACTGTCCTGATTGTCATGGTATTTAACTTTGTATACTAACTGAAGTTGGCTGACTGTCCAGCCAGTTTCAGGGAGTATCTGCCATGTCTGTTGTTTCTGCATTATCCGGGGATCCAATCCGCTTCCCATTTTGGCAAAAACCACTGGTGCAGGGCTTGTGGTTTGGTGGTTTAGGCATGCTGATGTTCTCCGCAGGTTTACCCGCCACCCGGATGGCGGTGCTGGATATGCCACCGGTTTTTGTCGGTGCGGGCAGGGCGTTAATAGCTGCGCTTTTAGCTTTGCTGTTACTGCTCGTTACACGGCAAACATTACCGACGCTGTCACAATGGCGGGGTTTGGCTTTAGTGGCCTTGGGCTCGGTGTTTGCCTATCCGGTATTATCTGCTTTGGCCTTGCAGCAGGTCGGTGCCAGCCACGGCATTCTGGTCACCAGTGTGATGCCACTTTTTACTGCCTTTTTTGGCGCTTACTTAACTAAACAATGGCCACGTATAGGCTTTTGGCTGTTTGCACTGCTGGGGGCTTTGTGTGTTGCGCTTTATGCGTTACAACACAGCACTGGCCCTTTTCAGCTCGCTGATGGTTATCTGGTGTTAGCGAGTTTTTTATGCGGTTTTAGTTATGCCAAAGGGGCTATTTTATCCAAAGAGCTTGGCAGTTGGCAGGTGATCTGCTGGGCGCTGGTGATGTCTATTCCAGTGCTGCTGCCCTGGGTCTGGGCTTATCAGCCGGATTATGCCGCCGTGTCGCTGCAGTCCTGGCTGGCGCTGGGCTATTTATCTGTTTTTACCATGTTTATCGGCTTCTTTTGTTGGTACAAAGGATTGGCGATAGGTGGCATTGCCAAAGTCAGCCAGTTACAGCTTTTATCGCCTTTTAGTGGTCTGGCTTTGTCTGCGCTGTTACTGGCAGAACCTTTGCAGTGGCTCCACTGGCTATTGGCTTTGGCTGTGGTGGCCTGTATAGCTTTGGGTCGGCGTTTTGGATAGCTCTTAGGTTACCAACACTAAAAGCTTCATAGAACACAGAGATACTTTGAGTTTGATGAGGAAAAAGCGTATAGTAGCGCGCTATTTTTGGGGCCTTGCTGATGACATTGAGTTGTCAGCAAGGCTTATATATGACTCTTTGTTGGATCAAAAACACTGTGATTTCTACCGCAAATATTACGATGCAATTTGGCGCTAAGCCGCTTTTTGAAAATATCTCCGTTAAATTCGGCGACGGCAACCGCTATGGTTTAATTGGCGCCAACGGCTGCGGTAAATCAACTTTTATGAAGATCCTCAGCAAAGAGTTAGAGCCAAGTGGCGGTAACATTTTTGTTGAACCTAACCATCGTGTCGCCAAGCTGCATCAGGATCAGTTTGCTTTTGAGCAATACAGTGTCATTGATACAGTGATCATGGGCCACGCTGAGCTTTGGGCTGTAAAAGAAGAACGTGACCGTATCTACGCTGATCCAAATATGAGCGAAGAAGACGGTATGCGGGTGGCCGATTTAGAAGTGGCTTTTGGCGAAATGGACGGTTACAGCGCTGAATCCCGTGCCGGTGAATTGTTAATAGGTGTGGGTATTCCGGTTGAACAGCATTTTGGTCCTATGTCTGCGATAGCGCCGGGCTGGAAACTGCGGGTGTTATTGGCTCAGGTTTTATTTGCTGACCCTGAAATTATGTTACTGGACGAACCGACCAACAACTTAGATATCAATACGATTCGCTGGTTGGAAGAAGTGCTGGCGGAACGCAACAGCACCATGGTTATTATTTCGCACGACCGCCACTTCTTAAACAGCGTTTGTACTCATATGGCTGACTTAGATTACGGCGAATTGCGTGTTTACCCTGGTAACTACGATGAATACATGACGGCAGCGACCCAGGCTCGTGAACGTCTGCTGGCCGATAACGCCAAGAAAAAAGCTCAGATAGCTGAGCTGCAAACTTTCGTCAGCCGTTTCTCTGCCAACGCTTCAAAAGCGCGTCAGGCGACATCCCGTGCCAAACAAATTGATAAAATTCAGTTAGCTGAAGTCAAAGCCTCCAGCCGGGTCAATCCATTTATTCGGTTTGAACAGCAGAAACAGCTCTATCGTTTAGCCCTGGAAGTGAACGGGTTAAACAAGAGCTTTGACGATTTACATGTGCTGAAAAACCTTGACCTGACGATTGAAGTAGGTGAAAAAGTGGCCATTCTTGGTACCAACGGTATAGGTAAATCGACCTTCTTAAAATGTCTGGTCGGTGACGTAGCGCCAGAATCCGGTATCGTCAAATGGTCTGAAAACGTCAATATTGGTTATTACGCTCAGGATCACGAATACGAGTTCGCGGACGAGAAAAGAGACATGACGCTGTTCGACTGGATGAGTCAGTGGAAACAGCCGTCTGACGACGAGCAGGCGATTCGTGGAATTTTAGGTCGCTTATTGTTCTCTCAGGATGAAATCAGCAAGCCAACACGGGTGTTATCCGGTGGTGAGAAAGGTCGGATGTTATTCGGTAAGCTGATGCTGCAACGGCCCAATATTCTGGTGATGGACGAACCGACCAACCACCTGGATATGGAGTCTATTGAATCGTTAAACATGGCGCTGGAAATGTACAAAGGCACGTTGTTGTTCGTCAGCCATGACCGGGAGTTTGTCTCCTCTTTGGCAACCCGTATCGTGGAACTGACCGATAAAGGTGTACGTAACTTCGTTGGTACTTATGATGAGTATTTAGTGCAACAAGCTGAATTAGCGGCTCGTTCGTAAAGCATGGTGTTTATTGAAGAAAGCCGGCAAGTTTGCCGGCTTTTTTGTCACTGAATGAAAAGCGGGTTAATCCAACTGACTACGGAACGAAGTGCGTCTTTGCAGGTAGTTAAAAAGCGGCGTCGCCATCATAGTGGTCACTATGGTCATCAGTACCAGCACAGAGAATAAATCTGCTTTAATCACGCCATTTTGCAAGGCGATATTCAATAAAATCAGTTCCATCATGCCACGGGCATTCATCAGAATACCGACAGCCAGCGCCATAGGGTGGTTTTCGCCACAAAAGCGGGCCGCCAGATAACAGGCCACAGCCTTAGCAAAAATAGAAGCGGTTATCACAGCCAAGGCAATTTGCCACAAGGTGCCTTGTGCCAGAACTGACAGATCGGTTTTTAAACCAGACACAGTAAAAAACAGCGGCACCAAACCAATCAGTACCAAAGGTTGCAGCCGTTTAATTAAATGTTCGGCCAATAAACCGCGGGGCATCACCACCCCCAATAAAAAGCCGCCGAAGACGGCATGCAAACCTATCCATTCTGTGGTGCTGACACTGACGACCCATAACACCAAAATCACCAGAAAGAGGCGGGGACTAATACGTTGTTCGCGTTGGTACCAACTTTCCAACTGAGCGGCATGTTGACGCACCCATTTCAGCATAATAAAGGCAAATACCACGGCGCCTATCACGGCTTTGTAAAATAAGCTGCCATCGCCACCAAAGCTGGCTAACAATAATGCCATCAGACACCAGGCGGCCACATCGTCAATAGCGCCAGCGGCTAATACCAGAGTACCTAATTTACTATTGGCTAACCCTTGCTCCTGGATCACCCGGGCCAACATCGGAAAAGCGGTAATAGAAATAGAGGCGCCCAGAAATAAGGTGGCTTCAGCCCAGCTCAGATTATCGGCAAACAAGCCGCCATAACTCAATAACCAACTGGCCAATAGACAGGCCATCACAAAAGGCACCACTATACCAGAGGCTGAAATCGCCACAGCGCTGCGGGCCCGGCTTTTAAACATGCTGGTGTCAAACTCAAGACCGACTAAAAACATATAAAGACCAATACCGACCTGAGCACCGAAAGATAAGAAAGGCCGCTGATCAGCAGAGAATAACTGCTGTTGAAGTTCTGGCGCGAGCGCACCAAATAAGGTTGGACCTAATAAAATACCGGCGATCATTTCACCCACGACGCGCGGTTGACCGATCTGAATAGCCAGCCATCCTACTATGCGGGCGACAGCCAATATCACTAATAACTGGATGAAAAAGGCGCTGACACCTGCTGGCATAGCTTCCACAACACTCTCCGGCAAACCAAAAATAAGGATTTAAAGCAGGCATTGTAACTGGCGTAGTGTGACAAAACCAAGACTATCGGAACCGCCCCTTGTTTTATCTTATCTTCAATCCCATTGATCTATATCAGCTTATACCTACGGATATTTGAGCGCCTTGTCTGAATTGTGATAGGGTATTTGAATTCTTTGCCGCAACACGGAGTTTCTTATGAAAATTAATATTGGAATTGAAGACGAGGATCGTAAAGCCATAGCCCATGGCCTGGCGACTTTATTGGCCGACACTTACACTCTGTACCTGAAGACTCATAACTATCATTGGAACGTCACAGGCCCGATGTTTCAGACATTGCATGTGCTGTTTGAAACTCAATACACTGAACTGGCGCTGGCGGTGGACTTAATTGCTGAGCGTATTCGTGCTTTAGGTGAATTTGCACCAGGTTCCTATAAAGAATTCGCCAAACTGACCAGCATTAAAGAAGCCGATGGCATTCCTGCTGCTCAGGAGATGATTAAAGATCTGGTCAAAGGTCAGGAAGCTTTAGCAAAAACTGCCCGTTCTATTGTGCCTGTAGCAGATAAAGCGTCAGACGAACCCACTCTGGATTTATTAACCCAGCGTATGCAGGTGCATGAGAAAAATGCCTGGATGCTAAGAAGTTTGTTAGGTTAGTTTATACCTTAGTATCAAAGGTCGGCGTTATAAGCCTGTTGGGGAAACCCGACAGGCTTTTTTATTACTCTGTTGTTGTGTGAATACGCGATATATATCAGCTATAAACTTCCAATTTAGAAGTTATATTCGATTTTACCTTATATATTTGTCCGGCTTATGATGGCGCTGTTCCCTGAATAACCCGATAAGAAGCGCTAAGCACTATCGGGTTGGGCAGAACCAATACGTACTTGTTGTGGTAAATAATCCGCCCTTTGCCCCTGTTACAGCAATGAAACAGGGGCTTTTTTAGCAACAGGCGTTTATACCGTCGTACTTGAAGCTGCAGCTTTGTTGACTACGCCACTCGGCCCGGTCACATAGGTGACCTATGCTCCCGGGCGCTCACTGGCTTGTCGCCTCGCTGCAACTTCAAATTACTTAGGTATAGAACTTAGTAGGTTTCCAGAATTACAGAGGTCGTTATGAAACGTATAGTGCTATTTTTAATCACCAACTTAGCTGTGATGTTAGTGCTGAGTATCGTTTTAAGTATTGTGTTTAAAGTCTTTGGTATTGATAACCGTAGTATGGGTGGCTTGCTGATATTCGCGGCTGTATTTGGTTTTGGTGGCTCTTTTATCTCCTTAGCCATGTCCAAGTGGATGGCGAAACGCTCGACCGGTGCTGTGGTTATCACTGAACCTGCTAATGCAACAGAACACTGGCTGGTCAATACAGTGCAGCGTCAGGCAAAACAAGCGGGTATTGCCATGCCGGAAGTGGCAATTTACGACTCACCGGAAATCAATGCGTTTGCCACAGGTATGAGCCGTAATAATGCCTTAGTGGCGGTCAGTACAGGTTTGCTGCACGCGATGACACAACAGGAAGCGGAAGCCGTATTAGCTCATGAAGTGTCCCACGTTGCTAACGGCGATATGGTGACCTTGACGCTGATCCAGGGGGTTGTGAACACCTTTGTGATTTTCTTTGCCCGTGTTGTAGCCGGCATCATCGATAACTTTTTTCGCTCCAATGACGAAGAAGAGAGTCAGGGCGGCGGTTTGAGTTACATGATCACCGTGTTTGTACTGGAAATGATTTTTGGGGTACTGGCAAGCATGATCGTGATGTGGTTTTCCCGTCAGCGCGAATACAAAGCCGACGCCGGTGCAGCCCGTTTAGTAGGCTCAGCCAGTATGGTGGCTGCATTGCAACGCTTAAAAGGCAACCATGAAAGTCAGTTGCAAGGTTCGATGACTGCCTTTGGTTTAGCCACTAAACCAGCGGCTTCAGAGCTTTTTATGAGCCATCCGCCACTGGAAAAACGTATTGCGGCATTACAAAGCCGTTCTTTCGAAGGCTGACTCGAGGGCTGACTCGAAGGCTGAAATGCCCAGCTTATTTTCTGTTCGGCAAAGCGGCTCTGTGGTGTACTGCAGGGCCGTTTTGTTTTTTGTCCGACAGTTTCTGCTGCTGTTTTGACCAAGCCAGAGAAAAAGTTGTTTTACTGCAGTAGTTAAATCACTAAGATAAGTCTGATATCCGTCTCGTCTGCGCCAGACCGCAGCGCCGGATACTCTACCCACTTCATACACAGCTACAGGATGTAGGCTGTATTCATCAAACAAGCGGAGTTTAAATACGAATTTATGGAAATTTTTATTCTTGTGGGTTTGATTGTGCTCAATGGCTTATTTGCAATGTCAGAAATAGCTATTGTCACAGCGCGGAAATCCCGCTTAACGGCAATGGCACACAGCGGCAGCAGCACAGCCAAAGCGGCATTAAAACTTGCGGAAGACCCCACTCAGTTTTTGTCCACGGTTCAAATCGGTATCACCTCTATTGGTATTCTAAATGGTATTTTTGGTGAATCTATCCTGGCAGAGCCTTTATCGCTCTGGATGCAGAGTTTTGGCATGTCAGCCGAGATCAGCAGTGTGGTGTCGACCGTACTGGTGGTCATTATTGTGACTTATGTGTCCATCGTCATCGGCGAGCTGGTGCCTAAACGTATTGGTCAGATCAGCGCCGAAACTATTGCCTGTCTGGTGTCAAAGCCTATGACGGTGCTGGCTATTGCCACTAAACCTTTTGTCTGGATGTTATCGGGGTCGACCCATAGTCTGATGCGCGCATTGGGCTTTAACCATCAGATGGAGGACAATGTCACACACGAAGATATCCAGGCGATGCTACAAGAAGGCTCCTCTGCTGGTGTCATTGAACATAACGAACACGCTATGGTGAAGAATGTGTTCCGGCTGGACGAGCGCTCAATTTCTTCGTTAATGGTGCCACGCTCTGACATTGTATTTCTAGATGTCAGTGAGTCGCTGGAGGATAACTTACGGGTGGTGATGCAGGCGCCACATTCCCGTTTTCCGGTCTGCCGTAACAACGTTGACGATATCGTAGGGGTAGTATCGGCCAAACAACTGTTGGCACAATCAATCTCAGGTAAAGAAATTCATATCGCGTCTTTAGTCAAACCCTGTAACTACGTACCGGATAGTTTGTCTGGTATGGAGCTGCTGGAGCATTTTCGAAGCAGTGGTTCGCAAATGGTGTTTGTGGTGGACGAATATGGCGATCTGAAAGGTATGGTGACTTTACAGGATATGATGGATGCATTAACCGGTGAGTTTGCCCAGGATGACGAAGAGGATCAGATGGTGATCCGTCGTCAGGATGGCTCTTTGTTGTTGGACGGTTTAATTCCGATTATTGATTTAAAAGATGCGCTTGATATCAGAAAACTGCAGGACGAGGAGGAAGGGCGCTATCAAACCCTGAATGGTCTGCTGATGTATGAACTGGGCCGAATTCCACAAACGGCTGATCTGGTTGAAATCGCCGGCTGGCGATTAGAAATCGTCGATATGGATGGCAAAAGGGTGGACAAAGTGTTGGCACAAAAGATCCCTTACGAGGAATCTGAAGACGAATTGCAGGATTAATACCTATCTTGAAGTAACAAAGCCCCAGACTGGGGCTTTGTTGTTTTATGTTGTTTTGTTCATTCAGACCTTGAACGCTTTGGCGTTTTGTAATAACTCAGTAGCCAGTTGCTCTTGCTGTTTTGCGGTAAAGTGAAGCTCCGTCATGGCTTGCTCGGTATGGGCGGCCAACGCCTGCACTGCACTCAATTCGTCGCGCATTTGCTGGTTTTGCTGGACCTGTTGTTCACTGGCGCAGGCGATACCAGATGTGGCGTCGCTGACCTGTGCAATCAACTGTTTAATCTCGGTTAAGGCGTGCAGTGCCTGCTCTGAGCCTGTGACACAAAGTTCGGCGCTTTGACGCTCTTTGGCTAAGTCCAGGGCTGTTTCATCTACTGTGGTCATCAGTCGGTTCAACATCTGTTGAATTTCCATGGTCGCCTGACGGGTACTGCCTGATAAACGTCGTACTTCATCCGCGACGACCGCAAAACCACGGCCATGTTCGCCAGCCCGCGCCGCTTCAATAGCCGCATTCAGTGCCAGAAGATTGGTTTGCTCCGAGATCCCCTGAATAGTGTCCAGTACAGTAACTATAGCAGTAGCGGCGGAGCGCAGCTCTTCCATACTGTGGCTGGAGGAGCTGACCTGTTCGGCCAGATGACGCATGGAGCTTGCCACCTGATCCACCGCCTGAAAACCGGCATCCGCCCGCTGATTCGCATAGGTAGCCTGACTGGCGCTACTACGTAACTGTTGTGCCGATTGCTGTAACTGCAGATCCAGTTGTTGGGATTGTTGCTGTAAATGGCTGATGGCAGTGCCTTGCTGCATGGCGGAGCTTTTGCATTCCAGGCTGATCTGTAAGTTTTGCGTCGCCGCAGAAGCGCTTTGCTCTGAGGTGCTGATCAGTCTGGAGACCAGTGCGCCGAAGGATCCAAATAACGTATTCAGCGCTGCCCCTATATCTGCCAATTCATCCTGAGTGGTTAAATCAAAACGGGCGGATAAATCGTGAGACTTTGCCGACTGTTCAATACCCTGGTGCAAGATCTGCATAGGTTTGGCGAAACGCCGGGCTAATACATACACCAGGATCACAACCAGTACAGCCAATATCACTACAGCGACCAGAGTACTGAGGATCAGATTGGTACGGATAGTGCTGACAGCCGCCATACTCTCCGACAGATCTTGCTGCACTATCAAGGCATAGTGCTGCTGACCTATCTGCAGCGGGCGCCAACTGAGCAGTGAGGCGATACCGCGATAATCCTCAGCCTCCGCTACTCCTGATTTTCCTGCTAATGCCTGTTTAATCTGCGGCAACTGCAGGGTCGCGTGCCCCCCTAAACCATAAGGTCCAGCCTTAAACTGCGGATACTCTGTGATGAAATTCGCTTTATCTGTTAAATAAGGCCGTAATTCAGTCACCAGTGTTTGCTGTTGATCCACCAGATACAGATCACCGCTCTGGCCTAAGCCTAAATCCTGCCAGTTTTGATTTCCAGTCATCAAATCAGTGAAACGACTGACAGGGTACTGAGCTATTAAGAAACCTACCGGAGTATCAACGTTATTTGGATGAAACACGGGCACACCAAAAAACAGCACTTGTTGCTGAAAATATCCTTCAAAAGCGCGGATGGCCGAGATCTGCAAACCCGCTTTCGGTTTTTGCTGTAAGCTTTTGGCTAACTTTGCCAGTTCTGTATCAGCAAAGGCGCCGTTTTGTAAATTACTGGCAAATACCGGGCCTTTATTGACGTTGTACAATACATCCAGGCTATTGGCGTCTACCAGCAGTAAATCCTGAAAGCCATAACGATCCACTATTTGTTTGAAGCTACTATGATACTTTTTATGCTGCTGGCCATAGACTGAGCCATCACCGCGATCCTCCAGTAGTTGTTGCTTACCCAAAGGCTGAGGATTTTCAGCGACATAGAATTTTTGCAGCAATAAGCTTTCGAATTTCGATTTCTCCAGCCATTGGCTGGTGTTCACCGACAAGCCTGCTGCCTGAGTCCGAACATAAGGCTGATAGTGCTTTGTATACCAGTCACCCATTTGTTGTTTCAGACTATTCAGATCAGGTGCCGAGACTTCGTAGCGGTAGGAGACAAAGGGGTTTTTAAAGCTATAAATGGCTTCTTGCGTCAGCCTGTTATGGGCCAGAACGCTCAGCAGTTGCTGCTGACTGTCGAGCTGGGTTTGCAGCATGGTATGGCGACTTGCGGCCAATGCCTGAAACTGTTGCTCTGCACTCTGATGCACAGCATCCGAGCTGTCTTTTAAAGCTAATAATCCGCTGGTGCTGGCAGATAAGATCACTGCCATAATGGTCAGCACTCCGGCGCCAACGGTCAATTTTCTGGCGATATTCATACAACAGCTATCTCCACTAGGTTTCAGGCACAGGCAGAGTAGAGTTGGTTGATTGCAAAATTATGACAATTCGGGCGCTATGGCTGTGGATGCTGAATTAACAGTCTTTACATAGTTTTTATGTAATAAGCTTATGCCTTTATGGAATGAAAAAGCTTTGCTAAGATAAGCCATTATCCAACCAGTCGACGAGTCGCGGTGACGTATGCAGCAGTCTGTGATCCAGGCGTTTTTTGAACCTCAAAGTTTTACGTACAGTTATTTGGTTTGGGATCCGCTGAGTAAAGAGGCGGCAGTGATTGATCCGGTGTTAGATTTTGATTCGGCCTCCGGCTGCACCAGTACCAGTTCTGCCGATCAGATTATCGCCATGGTGAAACAGCACAACCTGACAGTGCAGTGGTTGCTGGAAACTCACGTGCATGCCGATCATCTGTCTGCGGCTCCTTATCTGAAACAGCAGGTGGGAGGCCGGATCGGTATCGGTGCCCGTATTACCGAAGTCCAGCAGCTTTTTAGTCAAGTCTTTAACCTCAAAGATTTAAAAACAGACGGTTCGGCTTTTGACAAATTGTTTGCCGATGGCGAACAGTTTATGCTCGGCACCATCCGCTGTTCCGTTTTGCATACTCCGGGGCATACGCCAGCTTGTGTCAGTTACTGCATAGGGGATGCAGTCTTTGTCGGAGATACCTTGTTTATGCCGGATTATGGCTCAGCCCGCTGTGATTTTCCGGGCGGTGATGCGGCAACCCTGTATCAGTCAGTGCAAAAGTTGTATCAACTGCCGGATCACACCCGGATGTTTTTATGTCATGACTACAAAGCAGCGGGCCGGGATCAGTTTGTCTGTGAAACCACAATAGCGGCGCAAAAGACGCAGAACATTCATTTAAAACACGGCATCAGCGAACAGCAATTTGTGACTATGCGCACAGCCAGAGACAAAACTCTGAGTATGCCTAAGCTGATCTTACCTTCAGTGCAGGTGAATGTGCGGGCAGGGCAGTTTCCGCCAGCGGAAGACAACGGCACTGTGTATTTAAAGCTACCTGTGAATCTGTTTCGATAAGAGCGAAAGATGCAACTGCTTATTGTGACTGATATTTTTGGTACTCAGCCAGAGATGCTCAGACAGTTTGACCTGCTGACTCTGGAGTATGGTTGTTTGCAACCTTACGATCATCAGCCCCCTGTGTTTGTCGATGATGCTGAAGCTTATCAGTATTTTTTAGCGCATGGCGGCTTTGAAGCCTATTGCAATAAGTTGGCGGACCTACTGCAAATGCTGAGTCAGCCCGTGTTTTTACTGGGTTTTAGTGCCGGAGCTGCGGCCTGTTGGGCAAATCTGGTAACTGAGGATCTGCCGATAAAACATTGTCTGGGTTTTTATGGCGGGCAAATCCGTCACCTGACCGAGCTGCAACCGCTTTATCCAACAGAGTTGATTTTTGCCGAAGAAACACATTTTTCCGTGCCGGAACTTATGCAAAAACTATCAGATAAACCCTATTTAAAACAAAATCTTGTATCTTATCCTCATGGTTTTATGAACCCGTTATCTCAGGGATACAGGCCAGAGGCAGCAGCGCAGTTTTGGCAAAAAATAAAGGCCGGATATTTATCCGGCCTTGAGACGTTGACGCTTACCTGAGTGATTAACGCACGTTGGTGCTTTCAAAAATTTTATCCGCAGATGCGGCAACAAAACCGCTGTAGAGCTGGCCGTTGGCCATAGGGTAACGACGGGCAAACTCGTAGAAGCAGCTTGGAATAGTGCGAGTCCCATCGGTAAAGTGCACCGGTGCTTCGTCTGCTAAGGTCGACGACTGTTCCAGTAAAACTTCAGGTGTGCCTTTGATTTCGCCACCTGAGGTATTCAGTGGGAAACCAGCATCCTTCAGCGCCTGATTCACCGCCTCTAAGGTCTCATAGTTCTTCAGCGCATTGACGCTAACGGTGAAGTGGTTGGCACGATAGCCCCAGACCGACATCCAGGCCGCATACTCACTTTCGGCCAGCAAGGTTTCATAACTTTGCTGATCAATAGTCCAGTGCCGACCTGAGTAGAGGAAGTTATCTGCTGTCACCGCGTCTGCAGGAATTTGATCAACCAATGAACGCACTATGCTTTGCAGCTTTTCAGAGCACTTTTCCAACAGCAATTCAGAGATAAAAACTTTCGGTAGTGTTGGGTCTTTATGCTCAAAGTGTTTGGCATAGAGTTTCTTGGCTTCAAAATGGTATTCGCCACCTTCGGTGTAGCCCAATGCGAGCAGGTGAGCCGCCAGTTTATCCAGGCCAACTTTTTCAATGTTAAAAGTACGAAGTGCGATATGGTCGTTGATCACATCGTCTTGTTGGGACGAGCCTAAAATGGCATGAATTTTTTTCGCCGAAGGGGTCACTTCCAGGTAGTTCGCCCACAGTTGGTTAAACAGTTCTTTCACATCAGTATGCATAACGAGTCCTGCTCTGTTGATTAGGGTATTCTCACCGGCAAGTGTAATGACTATACCGGCTTATTGTATTGATCTGGTTCAGCTTTATAGCACTAAACCCGGGCTTAATGTTGCTGGCAATACCACGTGCTCAGCTTCTACCGAAGACACAGGGTAAGCACAGTAATCGGCCGCATAATAGGCACTGGCTCTGTGATTGCCGCTGGCACCAATACCACCAAAAGGTGCAGCACTGGAGGCCCCGGTAATAGGCTTGTTCCAATTCACTATGCCGGCGCGAATACGCTGGAAGAATAGCTGATAATCTTCAGCCGCATCGGCCAGTAAGCCAGCAGATAAACCGTATTTGGTGTTATTGGCTTCCTGGATCGCCTGCTCAAAATCATCGTATCGATAGACTTTTAACAGCGGGCCAAAATGTTCTTCATCCGGAATACCGGTCACACCTGTCACGTCCAGAATACCAGGTGTGACATAAGCGCCATCGGCTTGAGGCAATGTCAGTTCAACTAAAATTTTTGCGCCCAAATCCAGCAATTGTTGCTGAGCTTTGGCCATGCCTTGTGCCGCTTTGGCAGAAATCATAGCACCGTAGAAAGGTTGTTCAGCAGCAAATGGATCGGCCACTTTAATGTTTTTCGTTGCAGTGACCAGCTCTGCCAAAATCGCATCACCATTGGCGGTGTTGGGCACAAACAAGCGGCGGGCGCAGGTGCAGCGCTGACCAGAGCTGATAAAAGCGGACTGAATGATGTCATGCACAGCCGCTTTAACATTAGCCACGTCTTTGATAATCAACGGGTTATTACCACCCATTTCCAGTGCTAAAATTTTACCCGGCTGACCGGCAAACTGTTGATGCAAATAATGCCCTGTCCCAGAGCTGCCGGTGAAAAATAAACCATCCAATTCTGGATGCGCCGCCAGAGCTTTGCCTGTCGTTACTTCACCTTGCAACAAAGTTAATACGCCAGCAGGTAAACCCGCTTGCTGCCATAACTGCACTGTGTATTCAGCCACTTTAGGTGTCAGTTCAGATGGCTTAAATACCACCACATTACCTGCAATCAAAGCCGGAACTATATGGCCGTTTGGCAAATGGCCCGGGAAGTTATAAGGACCAAATACGGCCACTACACCATGAGGTTTATGGCGGATAAAGGCTTTAGCGCCCGGCATAGAATTTTCTACTGTGCCGGTGCGTTCTTCATAGGCCCGTTTGGAGATGGCAATTTTACCCGTCATGGCCGCCACTTCGGTGCGGCTTTCCCATAAGGCTTTGCCAGTTTCTTCGGCAATAATACGAGCCATAGTTTCAGCGTTTTCTTGCAGCAAAGCAGCAAATTTTTCAACAACGTTCAACCGTTCGCTCAAGGTGCACGCCGACCAGCGATAAAACGCCTGGCGTGCAAAGAGTAAAGCCTGATGTACCTGAGTTTCATCAGCACTATGACCTTGCCAAATGGCCTGGCCCGTCGCCGGGTTGATGGACTCAAAGGCTAAACCCAAACCAGCTTGCCATTGACCTTGGATAAACTGCACCGCAGCTTTTGTATTCACTTCGTTCATTTCACTGCCTTTTCTAAGGAGAGGTAACGCACAAAATCACCATTGCTAACCAGCAAGGCTTCTGCTAATTCAGGGCTGATCACCAGTTCATGGTTGTCATTTAGCGCGGCATTCCGGCTAAACACAGCACGGAAATTCGCTGTCTGGGTATTACAAATGGACAGTGTGGCGGCACCTTCAACAGGCGCGACCAGCACTTTGACTTTATGGCTGTTGCGCACCGATTTAATTTGTCTGAGCTGACATTCTACGGTGGGGCCACCGTCAAACAAGTCGACATAACCGCGGTGGAAAAACCCTTCATTTTCCAAAAGTGCCAGCGCAGGTTTGGTATTTTCATGCACTTCGCCTATCACCTGCTGGGCAGATTCTGGCAGTAAACTGACGTAAATCGGATGACGTGGCATCAAATCGGCAATAAAACCTTTGTTACCCACACCAATCATGTAATCGGCGGTAGGGAAGTCGATGCTGAAAAAATACGACTGCAGCCATTTCCAGAACGGCGGTAAACCTGTTTCGTCAGCCACACCACGCATTTCTGCAATCACCATGTTGGAAAACCGTTTTGGATGTTCGGCCATAAACAAAAATCGTACTTTAGACAAAAAACGGCCATTTAGGCCCTGGCGATAAGGCTCACGCAAAAACAGCGTACAAATCTCAGAAACTCCGGTGTAGTCGTTACACATGGTCAGCACTTCAACTTGTTTAAATACATCCAGCTCTTTAGAGTGGTGTACCACTGTGCTTTTATGGAAGTGATACAAAGGGGTCTCCAGACCCACTGAGGCCTCAATACCAGAGGTGCCGACAATTTCGCCTGTACTGGTATCTTCCAATACAAACAGGTAGCCCTGATCGCCCATCGCCTCAACATTCGTTGCAAAGCTTTGCTCAGAACGGGCAATTTTTGCCTGCAACTTTTGCTCATTGACCGGCAAAGAGGTAAAACCAGCGCCTGATTCAATGGCAATTTGCATCAGGACAGGGTAATCCGATTGTCGGATAGGACGGATCAACAACATAAATTCTCTATTCCTGCAGTGTAGCTATTGAATAACAGCAGGGAGCTCAGCGAACTCCCTGTCATTCCCTTTGATGGAACCTACTGGGTTAGCCTCAGGCCTGCGCAAGCTTTGCGATTGCTTTATCAAGACGTTTAAAACCCTCAGCAATGTCGGCCTCTGGAATAATCAGGGAAGGCGTCATACGAATCACGCTATAACCCGCCACTAACATCATTAAGCCTTCGTCTGCTGCAGCGAGCATAAAATCACGGGCTTTGCCCTGATACCTTTCATTCAGTGCTGCGCCTATTAACAGACCCTGACCACGAATTTCGCTGAACACATCGTATTTGGCATTAATGGCATGCAAGCCATCACGGAATAACTGCTCGCGCTGTTTCACACCGTTTAACACTTCAGGCGTGTTGACTGTATCAAAAGCGGCAATGCCTACGGCACAAGCCAGTGGGTTACCGCCATAGGTAGAGCCGTGCGTACCCACCACTAAATGCTTAGCGATGGCCGTGGTAGTCAACATAGCACCTATTGGGAAACCACCACCTAAAGCTTTAGCTGTGGTCAGAATGTCCGGTACTACACCCAGCCCCATGTAGGCGTACAAGTGGCCTGTGCGGCCCACACCAGATTGCACTTCATCAAAAATCATCAGCGCATTATGCTTTTTACATAAAGCCGCTACACCCTGGATAAATTCCGGGGTTGGGGTGATGATACCGCCTTCACCTTGCAGAGGTTCTAACATCACAGCACAAGTGGTGTCGGAAATCAGCGCTTCGAGGCTTGCCAGATTATTGTATTCGGCGTGCACTATGTCGGCAGGTTTAGGACCGAAACCGTCTGAATAAGCCGGTTGGCCGCCTACGGTCACGGTAAAGAAAGTACGACCGTGGAAACCTTGTTTAAAGGCAATAATTTGGGTTTTATGCTCACCAAACTCATTTTTAGCCCAGCGACGCGCCAGTTTCAACGCCGCTTCATTGGCTTCAGCGCCTGAGTTAGCAAAATAGACCTTTTCAGCAAAAGTGGCGTTGACTAGTTTTTGCGCCAGTATCAAAGCTGGTTCGTTGGTCATGACGTTGGATAAATGCCATAACTTGTCCGCCTGATCTTTTAATGCGCTGACTAATGCAGGATGACAGTGACCTAAACAGTTCACGGCTATACCACCAGCAAAGTCGATAAACTCACGACCGTTTTGGTCCCAGACTCTGGAGCCAATACCTTTGACTGGGATCACTGCAGATGGAGCGTAGTTAGGGACCATGACTTCATCAAATAAAGATCTGCTGACTTGCATTGTTATTTTACCTATATGCTGTGTTGACGCCCCTGCGACCAGGGAAAAGAAGAAATCTCAAGTATTATATTGGCCAGACTTACCAATATGCAGTAGCATTATTAACAATATTCCAGTTAATTCTGACGTTTTGATAAGGTGATTGAGCAAAATGATAAGTTCTGAGGATGAAAAACTGCTGGGTATGCTCAGGCGCAATGCCAGGGCTAGCATTTCTGATTTAGCCAGAGCCTTAAACGTCTCGCGCAGTACAGTACAGAATCGATTGCAGAAACTGGAGCAAAGCGGGGTGGTGAAAGGCTATGTGCTGGAATATGGTAGTGCCTTTTTAAGCCAGTTAGTGTCGGCTCATGTCGCTATTAAAGTACGACAAAAGCTGACGACTAAAACTAACGTTGAACTAAAGCAAATAAGCCAGATCTCGGAATTGTATGCAATCAGTGGCGAGTATGACCTGATAGCGGTAGTCCAGGCACAAAGCACCGAGCAGTTAAGTCATATTCTGGATGAAATTGGTAATCTGGATGGGGTAGAGCGTACCAACTCCTCGGTGATTTTGGAGACTAAATTCAAAAGATAACGCCTCAAATCAGCACTTTCAGGTCTGACCAGCATCAAATGATCGTCATTTAACAACACTTTACCCCTTGTGAGGTTGCTGCCCCAGTCAGACCTGTTATGATCGGGCGCAGTTGAGCCATCAGGCTAGTCTCGAGAGATCTCCATGAGTACAAAACAACCTCTTTATACCTCTTACGCAGGTCCAGCTTTATTAGAAACTCCGTTATTAAATAAAGGCAGCGCTTTTACCAAAGAAGAACGTATTGCCTTCAACCTGATTGGTTTATTGCCTCCACGCTATGAAACTATTGAACAGCAACTGGCCCGTGCCTATATGCAGTACTCCAGCTTTGCTGAGCCAATCAACAAACATATTTACCTGCGTGCGATTCATGATAAAAACGAAACTTTGTTTTATCGTCTGGTGAAAGAGCATCTGGAAGAAATGATCCCGGTGATTTATACGCCAACAGTAGGGGACGCCTGTGAGCGTTTCTCCGCTATTTACCGCAGCGCCCGTGGTATTTTTGTCTCCTACAGCGAACGTGAGCATATGGATGACATACTGCGCAGCGTCACCAAGAAAAAAGTAAAAGTTATAGTCGTCACAGACGGTGAACGTGTACTGGGTTTAGGTGACCAGGGCGTGGGCGGTATGGGTATATCTATCGGTAAGTTATCTTTATATACAGCCTGCGGTGGTATCAGCCCGGCTTATACCTTACCTGTGATGCTGGATGTAGGCACCAATAACGAAAAGCTGCTAAATGACCCTGTGTACATGGGCTCTAAACACAAGCGTATTACCGGCGAAGAGTACAATGCTTTTATCGACCAGTTTATGAAAGCGGTGAAACGCCGCTGGCCAGAAGCTTTGGTACAGTTTGAAGATTTCGCTCAGCCGAATGCGATGCCTATTTTAAAACGCTACCGTGATGAGTACTGCTGTTTTAATGATGATATTCAGGGCACAGCCGCTGTGACAGTGGGTTCATTGTTGGCCGCTTGTCGCAGCAAAGGTGTAAAACTGTCATCGCAAAAAGTGGTGTTTGTTGGTGCAGGCTCAGCCGGCTGTGGTATTGCCGAGCAAATTATCAGTCAAATGAAAACCGAAGGTCTGGATGACGCCACTGCCCGCAAACAAGTCTATATGGTGGACCGTTTTGGCTTATTGACTGAAGGCATGGCCGATTTACGTGATTTCCAGCAAGCGCTGATGCAGAAAAAATCCGATTTGGCTGACTGGGCTTACAGCGGAGATTATGCCTCTTTATTAGATGTGATGAATTGCGCTAAGCCAGATATTTTAATTGGTGTGTCTGGTCAGCCAGGTTTATTCACTGAACAAGTGATCACAGCGATGAAAAAGCACTGTGAACTGCCAATTATTTTCCCGTTAAGCAACCCGTCCAAGCAAGTTGAGGCTACGCCTGAACAAGTGATTAAGTGGACAGAAGGCAAGGTGATTATCGCCACAGGTAGTCCATTTAAACCAGTGACTTACAAAGGCCAGACTTACCACATAGCTCAGTGCAATAACTCTTACATCTTCCCGGGTATTGGTTTAGGTGTCGTTGCAGTCAAAGCCAGTCGCATCAGCGATGATATGTTACGTATTGCCAGCGAAACTTTAGCTGCGGCTTCGCCTTTAGCCAATACAGGGCAGGGATCCTTGCTACCAGCTCTGTCTGAACTATCAGAACTGAGTAAGAAAATTGCCTTTGAAGTGGCTAAAATTGCGCAAAAACAAGGTTTTGCGCTTGAAATCAGTGACGAAGAACTGCAGCAAAAAATTGAGCGTAATTTCTGGATCCCGGAATATCGTCAATACAAACGTGTCAGTGGTCATTAAATTCTTTGCGTGTCGAACGCAAAGTAACTAACTAAAAAGTTGGTTTAATCAATATTTTAGCGATTAAACCAACTTTTTTCGTTTTTTTCCTCCAACTATTTTCTCTGCTGCTCCGACTTAGTTATAACCAAACCATAGGAGCCTGTTATGAAATTCCAACAATCATTAACCTTCACCTTATTATCTGCCGCTATGGCCGTAACTCTGGGCTGTACAGCTCAGGCTGATACTGCAGCAGCTCATTCAACTGCAAAACCTGCGCAAGTCGCTTTTATTAAAAACTGCAAGGTGATACAGCAGCGCGCTATGACTGCGGATGAGTTTGCTGCATACCAACGCTTAGAAGCTGTTGAACTGGAAATGGAACAATTACATTTGCCCATGAAAGCTTTTGAAGCAGAAATGGAACAACACAGCGAACGTATGGCTGAGCTTTCCGATCTTGTGCATCAGGAAGATGACCACAGTATTCGTATCGATAAAGCGAAAATGGCAGAACAGCACAAATTAGCCGAGGAAATTCACGAAATTACTGAACGCCACAGACCGCATTTTGCAGCTTTAGAGCAAAAAGGCAATGAAATCAGCGAGATAGCCGATGATTTTAGCGACTTACTGGAAAA
>NZ_LAVS01000023.1 GCF_000986865.1 Rheinheimera mesophila | reverse complement strand
GCCGAGCGGACAAGTGATGACCCAGCACAGAACCTTACGCCAATTGGGTTCGAACACTGGCCTGGATGTGGTCTGGACTATGACCTCACCAGAGCGGGAACAGGAGTTACGGCCCATTCGTATCCCAATAGACAGAGGTTTAATTGGCTGGCGTTTGTTGCTTATTCATAACGATAACGAACAAAAAATTCAGCAACTGGATGAAAAACAATTAAAAACCAGCCCCTCTATTCAGGGCAGTGACTGGCCGGATTACCCTATTTTAAAAGCCAATCATTTTCGGGTATTAGGCAGCGGCGACTTTGACGCTATGTTTAAAATGCTGCAGGCGAAACGTATTGATTATTTCCCTCGATCCATCACAGAAATCTGGCCAGAACTGCAGCAAAAAACAGGCATGTCGCTGACAGTTGCGCCGAAGTGGGTGTTGCATTACCCGGCTGCGTTGTATTTTTTTGTGCAAAAAGACAATATCGAACTGGCCAATGCTATAGAGATTGGGCTGTTACGGGCTATTGAAGATGGCAGTATGCAGCAGCTGTTTTTACAACATTTCAGCAGTGCTATACAGCAGGCCGATTTAAAATCCAGAACTGTGATTGAACTAAAAAACCCTATACTTCCTGCCGAAACACCTCTGCAAAACAAAGCCCTGTGGTTTGACCCACAACTGGGGTACTAAGGCGAAGTTTTCACAGGATTTAACGCTTTCACCACAGCATCGGCCACATCGGAAATACGACATTGTTGTTTCATCGCACTTTGCTGTAATTGGCGATAGGCCTGCTCTTCAGTCAATTTTTTGTACTGCATCAGTAATAACTTAGCTCTGTCTATCAGCTTTTGTTCACTGATAGCGCGGCGGGCATCCGTCAGCTCTGTCTGCATCTGGCGGATATGTTGCGCCTGCTCAGACAATAACTGATAAAAAGACCTGCTGGGCGCCTGCACTGTGGGTTCGGCCTGGCCTGCGGGCATCACAGAAGCACCGTACAAACCCGGCATACTGGGGTCAATTAACAAAGTTAAGCCTGAACTTGTGGGCAGTCCGGTCAATTCGCTTAATTCTGTCAGTTTATGCTGATGTTGCTTTAACTTCTGCTGTGCTGTTTCTACTGTCGCTGATGTCAGTTGCTGCAATTGTGCTGTGAGTCCTGCCTGCAACAGATGCATTTCATCCATACGTTCTGTCGCAAACTGATACCAGAGATCACTGACCGCAGGCACAGGTGCTGCAGTACCAGACAGTTGCTGGATCATAGTTCGCAACTGGCGTAGTTGTTTTGCGGCTGTAGACTGGTCCAACTGGTGCCACTGCTGCTGTTGCTCTACTGTGGCAAATTCCAGAAATACAGCAGCGCTGTGTTGCTGCGCCTGTTGCAGCAACAATAAACGCTCAGCCAACTCAGTAGTAAGCTGTCCTGAAGCCAGGCCCATAGCCCCCCATGCCCGCTCCTGTCCTGCGTATTCTTTGGTTTGCAGTAAGTTAAATAAAGCGACCAGAAAACGGGTAATGCCAGCATCACAAGCCAAATCGGCAGACTCCAGTACCACAGCTAACCATGCAGCAATTAAACGGCTATAGGCTTCGGTAGCCTGTAATGGCGCGATTTTCTGCTGCTGTATTTGTTCACGCAATCCGGCCAGATGATCGACTCCCTGCAAAGCTAAAGAGATACCACTGAGTAAACGACTACTATGACAAGGCTCTTCCCCCTGCAGGTACTGTTTGTTCAACGCGGTACGCAGTTGCTGCTCGGCCTGAACACTTTGCAATAATTGTTGCTGACGCTGCAAAGCAAATAACTCGCAGCCCGAAGCCAGGAAAATATTACTGATACCACGCTCACGCTGCAGCTGGTGCACCAGCTCGCTGATACTGGTGACCAGTAAACAGTTGGTCGAAAGTTGTTGCAGTGCTTTAATTTCGGCTTGTTTAGCGGCCAGCAGAAAGAGTGCCGTTGGATGATTCATGGATCACTCACAGAGCTTTACATCACGAAACTCTAGCAATGGTTATTCCACGCGTGCAGCAACGGCTGCCATAGCGTGTTAATGCTGGATTGTCAGAATAAATTCGTATTTTTGCTGAGAAGCACAAAGCAGCAACGCCCCGTAACGGTGCAGAAAATGCACAACAATGGCACCTTGCCGTGGCAGCCCTCCAGAAGCAGTTTTGCGAAAACTAAACAAAATCAATGCATTGATATAAAAGCATCAGCTGGCATTAAAGTTGCTCTATCAAAAAGGCAGAGATGGTAAGCATCTCCCAACATAGAAACATACAGTACCTTACAAAATGATATTCAGGACAAAGGCGTCCCGAGATCTTCTGGCAACAGAATGATCCGGACGCCTTTTTTGTTTTTTAAAAAACAGCACCTGAACAAACCAATAGCAACAACAGGAAGAGGTGACCTATGGCTTATTTAGTTCCAGCCGAATTTGTGACCAAAATGGTCGATGCCGGCGAATCCAAAATTTTTATGTCGACCCGCGACACGCTGATCCGCTCTTATATGGCGGGGGCTATTCTGGCTTTGGCAGCTGTATTTGCCGTCACGGTTGCAGTCCAGACCGGCTCGTTTTTAGTCGGCTCTATGCTGTTTCCGGTCGGTTTTATTATGTTGTACCTGATGGGGTTTGACTTACTGACAGGGGTTTTTGTATTAACTCCGCTGGCCCTGCTCGACCGCCGCCCAGGTGTGACAGTGCAAGGTGTATTACGCAACTGGGGATTGGTATTTACCGGCAACTTTCTCGGGGCTTTAACAGTAGCGGCCATGATGGCTTTTGTATTAACCATGGGTTTTCATCTTGAACCCGATGCTGTCGGACAAAAACTGGCTGGTGTGGGTGAAGCCCGTACTTTAGGTTATGCCGAACATGGTGCCACAGGCTGGATGACCATATTCCTGCGTGGCATGTTATGTAACTGGATGGTATCTATGGGTGTGGTCGGCGCTATGATTTCTACTCATGTCAGCGGCAAAGTACTGGCGATGTGGATGCCCGTTATGTTGTTCTTTTTTATGGGTTTTGAGCACTCAGTGGTCAATATGTTCCTGTTCCCTTTTGCCATGATGATGGGCGGTGATTTCTCTGTGATGGATTATCTGATCTGGAACGAAATCCCAACGGCATTAGGCAATCTGGTCGGTGGTTTAGCCTTTACCGGTTTAACCCTTTACAGCACTCACTATAAAACAGCACCAAAACGTCAATTGGCTTCCAAAGCGGCGGAAAGCCCGACAGCAACTCTGGCCAAAGCCTGATGATGTTGCCAGGATCCTCCTTGCAAGTCTCCATAGGCCAGCACTCCACTGCTGGCCGTAAAGCATTTAATCAGGACAGCTTTGGCGCTTATCTGCCAAAAGAGCCGGAACTAAGCAACAAAGGCATAGTACTGGCTGTGGCCGATGGCATCAGCACCAGCACAGTCAGCCAGATTGCCAGTGACACTGCAGTAAAAAGTTTTCTGGCTGATTACTACTGCACCAGCGAGGCCTGGTCTGTACCGCACGCTGCCTTGCAGGTGCTCAAAGCCTGTCACAACTGGTTGTATGCACAAAATCGTAATGGCCCTTTTAGCTCAGACCCTGATAAAGGTTATGTCTGTACTTTTAGTGCTTTAATCTTAAAACAACGCCACGCCCATCTGCTGCATGTGGGCGACAGCCGGATTTACCTGCTGCGTCATCAGCAACTGGAGCAATTAACCAGGGATCATCGGCTCTGGCGTGGTAGCAGCAGTTTTTTAAGTCAGGCACTTGGCTCTGGCGCTGTACTGGAACCCGATTATCAAAGCATGGCTTTGCAGCAGGGCGATTTGTTTCTGCTGGCCACAGATGGTTTATTTGAGGTTTTGCCAGCCTCTGAGCTGATTAGGTTGCTGGGATCAGAAGCCGATTTATCCCTGCTGGCACTGCAACTGACCGAAGCAGCTTTAGCTGCAGGCAGCAAGGATAACATCACGCTGCAGTTAGTCCGTATTGATGGCTTGCCTGCCGAAAACAATCTGCCTCTGTGCCTGGATCAGCACTTAGCTTTACCACCGCTATTGCAACAAGGCGATATGCTGGATGGCTTGCAGGTGATCAGAGCTATACAGCAAAGCAGCCGTAGCCATGTGTATCTGATGCAGGACAAAACGACAGAGCAGTTGCTGGTACTCAAAGCCCCCTCCATAGATTTAGCCGAACAGCCGGATTATCTGGAACGGTTAATGCGCGAAGAGTGGATAGCCAAAAGAGTAACCAGCAACCATGTAGTGCGACCTGCCAGTATCAACAAGCCTCGTACTGCGCTCTATACCTTGTTTGAGTATGTTGAAGGCCAGACTTTAAAACAGTGGCAGTTGGATCACCCAACCCCTACTCTGGAACAAGTACGAAGCATTATTGAACAGCTGGGCAAAGGGCTACAGGCCTTGCACCGTAGTGAAATTCTGCATCAGGACATTCGCCCCGACAACCTGATCATCACACCCCAGGGCATAGTGAAAATTATCGACTTTGGCGCGGCACGACTGGCAGGTTTGCAGGCAGATGACGAAGTAGCAGGCGATATTCCAGGCACAGCTTTGTATACAGCGCCAGAGTATTTTTTAGGTGTCGCAGGCTCAGAACGCTCCGATTTATATTCGCTGGCGGTGCTTACGTACCAGCTATTATCCGGCCGTTATCCTTATGGCGCTGATGTGGCTCGTGCTAAAAGCATCAAAGCGCAGAGGAAATTGCGTTATCAGTCTGTGTTCAACAAAAACAGCGAACTACCCATCTGGCTGGATTTAACCTTAGAAAAAGCACTGCAAGTCGATCCGAACAAACGTTATCAGGCCTTGTCAGAGTTTTTATACGACTTACGCCACCCCAATGCCGAATTTCAAAAACCTCTGAGTTTAATTGAACGGCACCCGCTTTGGTTCTGGCAATGCCTTTGCGTAGGGCAGGCGCTGATTATTTTATGGTTAATAGCAGCCCGTTCTTAGCGAGCTGCTGCTTTGTTTACTCTAATATTTGGCCAACCACTGTAACCAGAACTTACTGGTGTCTGTGTGTAAGCTGTTGGCCTGATAATCGGCATATTTCAGCAATACGGCATGCTGAGCATTCAGGTTATAACTCAGCTGCAGATCCAGCTCTTTGCCATAGTCCGCTTCGCCCTCAACCGCATCCAGCCAATGATAAAAGGCTATCAGCTCCAGCTGGTCCATTTTGTATCCAAGTTTGAGGTATTTATCTTCAACGCCACTGGCCGGAGTTGTCAGAAACTTATCGGCAAACCCCTGAAACTTATGCAAAGTAGCCAGTGGTGTCGCAAAACCTATGCCGTTATCAGAACCTAAGACCTCAACTCCGACACCACTTTGCCAGGCTCCAAGCCAAAGGTTGGCTTCCAGAGTCCAATAATCTGCATCATAAGAGTTGGGGTTATCACCAGCGTCCTGTTGCAATGCATAAGAGCCATAGAGCGTATAACGACTACTGTGAGAGAAAGCCTGACTGTACTGATAATCCAACCCTAATGTTTGATTGGACACTAAAGGTGCGTCGTCAAATTCCATCTGATAGACAAAAGCGCCGAGCTGATGATTAGCGTTCGGTTGATAACGTAGATCCAGCAGATGTAAATCCGAACTCCAGTCGCCTTGTGGGCTTTTGCTGCCAAACACCCGGTTTACTTTACTGCTGTAGCTGTAATCCAGTTTGAGTTCAGAAGATAAACTGGCCTGATAACGCACTGCATCAAAGGTTTGTTCGTTCTGACGCCAACCTACGCCACCAACAAAACGTTCATTGGCTAAGTTAATACGCTGACGGCCAATTTTTAGCGTCTGGCTCTGACTGTCGCTTTGATACATCACAAACGCCTGATTTAAATCAGCTCCAGCAGGGTCTGCCACCACAGGATAGGCTGTTTTGCCATTAATACTGTCGTTGTAATTTTTATCACCTATTGCCGCCACATAATCAAATTCGCCGCCTGCTGACCAGCCATGGCTGAGGTTTTGCGTCAGGCTAAAACGCGATAACAACGTATTGGCCAAAGCATTTTCGGCCAGGCCATCCTGATCCACAGCTTCCAGCCGGTAACGAAACAGCATATTGAGCTGTGGCGCAGGCAAAGCAGTTGATGCAGTATCAGCCGCATGGACTGAAATCGAAGAGCAAGCGGCCATTACAGCCAAAGCGGGTAAAGAGTAATAGCGCATACAGTATTCCTTTTATTTTTGGCAAAGCTTCGCCAGCTGACTGCTTTAAAGCAGCCAGAGAGCAAAACGAATGGAATTTTAGTCAATTTTCTATAGTCACTTGCTGTAACAAGCTCAGATCCACTTTCATCCGCTGCTTCAGCACATCGCCCACCACTATCAGGGTTGGGCCAGTGAGTGGAAAAGCTGCAAGACGATCACTGATATCAGCCAAAGTGCCTTGCAGCTGACTTTGCTGAGCTGTGCTGACCTGATCGAGCAGCGCTATTGGTGTATGATCCGGCCAGCCGACCGACACTAAACCGGCACACAGTTGCTGCAAGCGGTTTAGTCCCATATAGACCACCAAAGTGGGGTTAGAGCCATTGGCTCTGTACTGATAACCAGACCAGTCGGGTTGTTTGGCCGGATCAGCAAACTGTGCTGTTAAAAACTGTACTGAAGTTGCACAACCCCGGGCGGTCAGCGGAATACCACAATAAGCTGAAGCAGCGCAGGCACTGGTCACGCCTGGCACTATGGCAAAAGCAATACCGGCTTGTTGCAAAGCTGCAGCTTCTTCTGACACCCGGCCAAAAATCGCCGGGTCGCCGCCTTTTAACCGCACTACTAAACCACCTTGTTGACCGTATTCAACCAGCAACTGGTTAATCTCGATTTGTGGCATCGTATGGCGGCCGGCTCTTTTACCTACAAAGACTTTTTTGCAGCGCCGTGGCACCAGTGCAAGCAGCTCAGCCGACACTAAAGAGTCAAACAGCAGCACATCAGCCTGCTGCAATAAACGCTGAGCTTTCACAGTAAGCAGCTCAGGATCGCCAGGCCCTGCACCAATCAACACGACCTGACCTTTACCCGCTGGTTTTTGCTGATCTGTTGCTGCGGTTTCACCTTTCCAGTTCCAGCCGGATAGCCACTGCGCTGTCCAGGGTGAACGCAATAAATTACTGACTACACTCATACACTATCTCCCCTTGCCCTTTGCCCTTTCTATTTGGATCAGGCCGCTGATGCCTGTTGATCTTGTTTTACCGCATTCAGCCATACCCTGCCCTGTTGCAGCTTGACGCCATACACAGGGATCACCACTTCAGGTTGCTCTAAGCACTGGCCAGTCGTCAGGTCAAAGTGCTGTTTATACAAAGGTGAAGCCACTACGATTTGCTCACCTATAGAACCTACAATCCCTCTCGATAGCACATTCGCCTGACCCAAAGGATCATAATTCCCGATCGCGTATACCAGTGGTTCGCCTTGCAGTTCTAACAAAAACACTGCTACCTGCTGACCATTCAGCAAAGCGCAAATACCGCTGTTTTCAACTAAGTCTTCAAAAGCACAAATATCAGTCCAGGCCATGTTAGTTCTCCTCTGCTAAAGCCTTTACAGGCAGCTCCGATGTTGAAAGCTGGGTAATAGGGATTTGTTGTTGCCACTGGCGCTTTTCTTCGGCTGTAGCCGGGCGGATTTGCGCACGCTCTTCGACAAAAACTATGTGTTCATCCGCGTCCGGGCTATTTACAAACTGGCGGAAACGTTTCAGCGCTTGTGGGTTTTCCAAGGTGGCTTTCCACTCACAGGCATAGGTATTGACTAAGGCAGCCATCTGGTTTTCCAGCTCTGCACCTATTCCCAGCTCGTCATCGATAATGACTTTACGCAGATAGTCCAGGCCGCCATCGAGCTTTTCCATCCAGACGGAGGTGCGCTGCAAACGGTCAGCAGTGCGGATATACAACATCAGAATGCGGTCTATGTAGCGGATTAAGGTCTCGGTATCGAGGTCGGTGGCAAATAAATCGGCGTGGCGTGGCCTCATGCCGCCGTTACCGCAGACATACAAATTCCAGCCGTTTTCTGTGGCAATAATGCCTATGTCTTTGCTTTGCGCCTCAGCACATTCGCGGGTACAACCCGACACTGCCATTTTGATTTTGTGGGGTGCACGTAAACCTTTGTAGCGGTTCTCAATAGCTATAGCCTGACCGACACTATCCTGCACACCATAACGACACCAGGTACTGCCAACACAAGATTTGACAGTACGCAGCGACTTGCCATAGGCATGGCCTGTTTCAAAGCCAGCATCAACCAAACGCTGCCAAATGGCGGGCAACTGCTCTAAACGGGCGCCAAATAAGTCGATCCGCTGCCCACCGGTAATTTTGGTGTAGAGATTAAAATCCAAAGCCACCTGACCTATCACCAGCAGTTTTTCTGCGGTAATTTCGCCACCGGCAATACGCGGCACCACTGAATAAGAGCCATCTTTTTGCATATTGGCGAGAAAGGTATCGTTGGTGTCCTGCAAACCCACATGCGGCTTTTTCAGCACATAATCATTCCAGCTTGACGCCAGAATAGAAGCCACAGTCGGCTTACAAATATCACAGCCCAAACCCTGACCATGGCGGCTCAAGAGTTCAGCAAAGGTTTTTATACCGCCCACCTGAACTAAATGCAGCAATTCCTGACGGGAATAGGCAAAGTGTTCGCAGAGGTGATTTTTCACCTCCACACCACGGCTTTTAAGCTCATCATCCACGACGGATTTGAGCAACGCCGTACAACCGCCACAGCCTGTGCTGGCCTTAGTGCAGCTTTTGATACTAGCTAAATCGCAGCAGCCAGAGTCCATAGCCGCCACTATGTCACCCTTAGCCACGTTATGGCAGGAACAAATGGTCGCGCTGTTGGGTAAAGTTAAAGCTGCTAAAGGTGCGCCGGACGCTGCAGGTAAAATCAGTTGCTCTGGCTGTTTTGGCAGCAACATATCGTTTAAGGCATATTGCAGCAGACTGTCGTAGTTGCTGGTATCGCCCACCAGCACAGCACCCAGCAGGCGTTTGCCGTCGGAGCTTACCACCATTTTTTTGTAGACTTGCGCCCGAGGATCGGTAAAGACATAGCTTAAGGCGCCGGGCGTTCTGGCATGCGCATCACCAATAGAACCGACTTCCACACCCAGCAGTTTTAGCTTGGTGCTCATATCAGCGCCGCTAAATTTTTGCCCGCCGCCTGTCAGTTGACTGACCACCACACGCGCCATCTGATAACCGGGTGCGACCAGACCAAAAATCTTTTGCTGCCATAAAGCACATTCACCTATGGCATAAATATGTGGATCAGAGGTCTGGCATTGATCGTTCACAACAATACCACCCCGATCGCCGACAGCTAAACCACAACTGCGCGCCAACTGGTCATAAGGCCGGATACCGGCAGAAAACAACACTAAATCCGTCTCTAAACTTTCGCCATCGGCAAACTGCAACTGATAACGGCATTCAGCGCCCGCTACTATGGCTTGCGTGGCTTTGCCAGTATGCACTTGCACACCCAATTGTGTAATTTTCTGGCTGAGCATCTGACCGCCGTTTTGATCCAGCTGCACCGCCATCAGTTGGGGCGCAAACTCCACCACATGAGTTTGTAAACCCAATTGTTTCAGCGCATTGGCCGCTTCCAGCCCAAGCAAACCACCACCTATCACCACACCCACTTTGCTGACTGCTGCACTTTTTGCTATCGCATCCAAATCCTGCAAAGTGCGGTACACCAGACAATGCGGCTGATCATTACCAGGAATAGGCGGCACAAAAGCGTAAGAGCCTGTTGCCAGTACCAGTTCGTCGTAATAAAACTGGCCGCCCTGACTGGTCACCACCAACTGCTGTTCGCGGTTGATTTGCTCCACCCAACAATTTAAGCGGTACTGAATATTAGCCGCCTGATAGGCCTGTTCTGTCGTCAACGCCAGTTGCTCCGCACTGGTGCCACTGAAATAGCCGGATAAATGCACCCTGTCGTACGCCAACTGAGCTTCACCACAAAGCACAGTAATTTGTGCCAATGGGTCTTTGGCCCTTAATTGATCGATAAAATGGTGCCCCACCATACCGTTGCCAATCACCAGAATTTGTTTGGTCTGCTGCATTTTTATGTCCTTAAGGCTTTTGGTGGCTGACTCAGCCACCAAATTTTGCCCATAAAAAAAGCCCAGGCCTGAACCACTTCAACAATGGTCAGAACCTGGGCCTCGTTGCCCGTGCAGAGCTAAGCTTTGCACCTCAATTCAAATTGTGTCAGCACCAGTCTGCGCTGGTGTTGCTGGCGATACAAAAGCACAAAGAGTGCCAGTTTATTAACTGGCTGATTTTATTGAGTAATGATCAATTTATGTGCTGGCATTGCTCAAAAGCTTGCGTTGAATTGGTGCAAAACGGCACCGGATTGAGGCACGACATTTTAGTAGACATAGATCCAAAGATAATTTTTAAAATTGAGTTTTGTCGTAAGTAGTCGCAGGAAAAACCGGAGAAAACGCAAAGAGGAAAAAACCAAAAACACATTTAAAACAACGAACTGCCTGTGCATCCAAATAACAAAACGCAAATTTGAAATTTTGCGTTTTGTCTGTACTCAGTTTTCTAATTTCAGACCGTTTAGTGCAGCACTCTAGGTCAAAGTCGAGAAAGTCTGCAATCACAAAAGCAACTACAGGCCCTTCACTTTCTAACGGCCTTTATTCACTACCCTCAAAGCCGTATACAACGCCATTTCTGCGCTTACCCTGATATTCGGCTGCACACCAACGCCTTCAAAGTTAGTGCCGGTGACAGGGTTCACCGGCCTGAACATGGGAATGCGCACAAAAAGCCAGTCGTTGACCCGGGCTGCGCCTGTGTAATGAGCCAGACCAGCGCTGGTTTCACCTATCACTACAGCGCGGCCAAGCTGCTGCAGTGTGTAGCTAAAAAACTCGCCCGCACTGACCAACTCTTTGCTTTGCAGAATATAAAGTGGCTTAGTTTTTAGCAGCTCAGAGTCAGGCACGGCCTGGCTTCGTACTTGTTCTGTGCTTTTACCATTTCGGTCAAACAGGTCCCATAACAAGGTATCTTCAGGAACAAAGTGGCTGATTAAATATTGCACCAGCTCTGGTGAACCTCCGCCACTGTCTCGTAGGTCTATGACGAGATGATCACTGTGACTTAAAAACACTAAAGCGGCGTGCCCGATTTTATGAGCTTCGTCCGCCTGCCAGAATTTATGCAGTTTCAGATAACCCACATTGCCCGGCAGAATACGGGCCTGCTCAAAAGCAAAGTTATTGGTTTTAAGCGGATCAGTCTCTTTTAATCGATGCGAAACCCCACCTTGTTCAGTGATTAACGCCAGACTCAAGTGGCCATCACCGCTATGCTGGCGCAGCAAAGCGCCGATTTTTTCGACAAACTGCTCCTGATTGGTGATATCCGCCAAAGCCCCTTTTTGCTCTTGCTGCTGCAAAAGCGCGCTGACTTTTAGCGCAGTGTCGGGGAAAACATACTGTTCGTTTAAAATACGGCTCACACCCTCAATACTGGCCGCACGTTCTGCTGGAGAAAGAGGGGTGTTTGCCTGAACAAAACATGAAAAAACAAAAGCGATAAGCAGCACCAGAGCAAGGCGCCGCCTTTTTAATAAAGTAATCATAACTACCTCAAATGACTGATAAAAGTTCTGTAAAACCTATAAATTCAGTGATTTGAGCGAAAGCTGATAATAAAGCCGTTTTTTATGCAGATTAGCGTCGTGCCATAACGACAGCCTGAAACGCCGGCCTGGGCCTGCGCGAATAAACCAGAGTAACAGCAGAAAACACAACGGAAGTATCAGCGGGATTAAAGCCAAAACCTGCTTGCCAAACTCCAGCACTAGTTGGTAATCCGCTTGTTGTTTCTGATGCAAAAACAATACAGCAGGACTGCGGTTAAGCTGCTGCAACAAAGGTGCTTCGCCTGTATCGGCAGGCGCAGTCCAAAGCTGTTCATACGCGGGGCCGTGCGAAGCCACCTCGGGCTCAGTATGCAAAAAAGCCAACAAGCAGACCAAAACACAACTTGCCAGCAGTAGGTGCATAAACCGAAACAAGCCTGTCCTTTGCATAGATATATCCATAAAAAACCTGAACAGGATATAAAGCCAGCTCCGGATAAAAACAAGGCTCTGACAACAAGGATGCTGTATTGAAAAGGATTGCCACATTGCTGTGTTGCAAAGCTATGCTTCACCAAACCCAGTAAAGCTTTAAATATCCAGCACTCAGAACATGAAACGGGCAATTAGTTGATGCCGAAAACAGCAAGCCTGAGTACAATAGCCGCGCGTTGATAATTCTCAGGGTTATGTTTTTCATTTACCAAGGCCGTGGCACAGTATCGCTCTGGCAGCCGCTATAATGCCCCAACCCATATAACAAAACGCATTCAACTTTAATCAGGCCAGCCTACACTGGGCCTTAGAACATCAGCAGGAAAGAAAAAATGGCAGCTTTTGGTAGTGTATTTATGCCTGAAATGGCAATGGCCCGTTTTGATGGTGCAAATTGGGGTCAATCGGCAATAGTGCCGTCCGACAGCATCAGTCTGCACCCGGGCGCTCATGTGTTGCATTACGCCAGCACTTGTTTTGAAGGCTTAAAGGCATTCCGCCATGAAGATGGTTCTGTGGCCATTTTCCGTATGGACAAAAACATTGCCCGTATGCAGCAAAGCTCAGAATTATTGTCTTTACCTAAGTTTGACGCTGCTTTGCTCAGCCAGATGATTATCGACATAGTGCGTCATTATGCTGCCGATGTACCAACACCTCCGGGTTCTATGTATATCCGCCCTACTCATATAGGCACTGAACCAGCTATTGGTAAAGCCGCAACTCCTACCCTGACCTCTTTGCTTTATGTATTGTTATCTCCGGTGGGTGATTATTTTGCCGGCGGCAGTCGTGGTTTACGTCTGCTGATGGAAGACAATGCCCGCTGTGCGCCTCATATGGGCATGATCAAAAGTGGTGGTAACTACGCCAGTGCTTTGTACCCAACTATGCAAGCCAAAGCTAAATACCAGGCCGATCAGGTGCTGTTCTGCCCGAATGGCGATGTGCAGGAAACTGGTGCAGCCAACTTCCTGTTGATTGATGGTAACGAAATTATCACCAAAGCGCTGGATGCTTCCTTCCTGCACGGTGTTACCCGCGACACTATTCTGACGCTGGCCCGTGATTTAGGTATGAAAGTGTCCGAACGTGAACTGACAGTGGAAGAACTGTTAGAACGCGCCGCCAAACCAGGCACAGAAGCTGCGCTTTCAGGCACAGCGGCTGTATTAGCTCCTGTTGGCACTTTGATCCATCAAGGCAAAGAATACAAAGTAGGCAACGGCGAACCGGGCAGCACCACAGCCAAGTTACGCCAGACGCTGAACGATATTCAGTGGGGCAAAACGGCTGATACTCATGGCTGGCTGACCAAAATCTAACTCAGCTCCCAGAGCGTAGATCTACAGAAGCAGACCTTAGGGTCTGCTTGTTTTTTGGAAAAAACACATCAGGCTACCAACTATCCACCTTGCAGTTAAACCAGCGGCTGTTTCAGCACACACCATAACAAAGCAAGTGCCGTGGCACTTAATAAAGCCGCCAGACCATAACAAAGTAATTTTCCGGCTAAGCCTGTGTTGAGTTTCAAATCGTGCATACCGTGGTGAATACGGTGTGCGGCGTGAAACAGCGGCAGGCAAATACAGGCCCCAACCAGCGCCAGTGCCGGTATACCGTAACCAAAAGCAGCCAACTGCTGCAAACTGGCATAATTTAGCGGCGAAAGTTCGAGAAAACCCAGCGGCCACAACACTCCTAAAAGCAGCATCAACCCCGGTAAAAACACGGCAAAACAAACACCACCGGCACTGAACAGCGCCCACCAGATCGGCTCGTCTGAACGTTTGGGTTGCGTATTTACAGGCTTCATCACCCAGCTCCCAGCATTAAAAACAGCACCGTAGCAACCCCTAAAGTTGCCAGCCACTGGCCTGCAATCATCAGGGCCGCCGGAGCCAGCGGCATCACGCGCGGAAACAACTCAAAAAAGGTTTTGGCGTGAAATAAACTGGCGACAAAAGCCAGCAGGTTCAGCGCGATCACCCAACCCTGCTGCATAAAGGCCACAAAGCCCAGCCAGTGCTGTTCAGATTGGCTCAGGCTGTACAAGCCATACATCAGACAGCCCAGAAAAAATAACAACGGCAGCACAGTCGCCTCACGCAGCATATAAAGCAGGTAATAACGGTGTTTTAACCACCAGAAGGCGCTTAGCTCGCTGTGATAGGGCTTAGGGGTGGATGACGAATTTACTTTTTGCTCAGTCATGATGCACTCCTAAGGCTTAAACATGCTGATCACAAAATCAGTCGCCGACGCCACTTTGCCCTGATTCACCGCTGCGGCAGGGTCTAAGTGTTTCGGGCACACATCAGAACAAAAGCCAACAAAGGTGCAGCCCCAGACGCCATTTTTGCCGTTCAGCTCGGGCATCCGCTCGGCTTTGCCCTGATCGCGGCTGTCGAGGTTATAACGCTGCGCCAGCGTCAGTGCCGCCGGACCAAGAAATTCAGGGTTTAAGCCAAACTGCGGGCAAGCCGAATAACACAGGCCACAATTAATACAGTTGGCAAATTTACGATACTTCGCCAGTTGCTGCGGGCTTTGTTTATGTGGCTGCTCACTTTGTTCCGGATTGATCAGATAAGGTTTTACCTGCTGCAAGTGCTGCAAAAACACATTGATATCAGGCACTAAATCCTTTTCCGTTGCGAAATGAGCCAAAGGTTCCAGCAGCACTTCGTCGCCATAATCCCGCAAAAAGGTTTTACAGCCCAGCTTCGGAATGCCATTAACCATCACGCTGCAGGAGCCACAAATCGCCATCCGGCACGACCAGCGAAACGCCAGCGTCGGGTCCAGTTGCTCCTGAATATACAGCAGCGCATCCAGCACCGACGTGCTGTTATCAACAGGCACCTGATAACTTTGGCTGTGAGGCTGGCTGTCCAGTTCGGGGTTATAACGCACTATGCTCAGAGTTTTTTCCATGCTCAGGCCTCCTTCGACTGTGCCGCGCCATAAAGCCGGGCCGCAGGCGCAGATTTAGTAATGTTCACCTGCTGATAACTAATCCGGGCCGAGCCATCGGCTTGATAACTGGCCAGCGAATGTTGCAGATAGTCGCTGTCATTGCGGCTGTTCATGCCGGCATCCAGGCGCTGATGGGATCCACGCGACTCGCGCCTTGCCAGCGCACTGGCGCACATGGCTTCGGCTACATCCAGCCCAAAGCCCAGCTCGTAATGCTGCAGCAATTCATAATTAAATACTTTACTGCGATCGCCTACTTTCAACTGCTGATAGCGCTGTTTCAGCGCCTGCAGTGTATCCAGACACTGCTGCATCCCCGCTGCATCGCGGTAAATACCGCAGCCTTGCTCCATCGCCATGGTCATTTCGCGGCGAAGCCCAGCCACAGTGTCTTTTTGCCGTTCACCAAAACGCGCCTGTAGCTGCTGCAATTGCTCCTGACATTGGGCCTTTAGCGCAGCTTCTGGTACGGCTCGGCTTTGTCTGGCATGTCTGGCTGCTTCCATGCCTGCCACTTTGCCAAACACCAGCAATTCCGTCAGCGAGTTCGAGCCTAATCTGTTGGCGCCATGCAAGCCAACAGAGGCACACTCGCCCGCGGCATATAAGCCCTGAATAGCGGTATGGCACTGCACATCAGTTTGTATGCCCCCCATGGTGTAATGCACAGCCGGGCGTATTGGGATCAGCTGATGCTGCGGGTCAACATTGACATAAGATTTCGCCAGATCACAAATAAAAGGCAGACGTTCGTTCAGTTTGTCGCAGCCCAAGTGGCGTAAATCCAGATAAACCACAGCGTGCCCTTGATAGTCGCCGGTGCGGCCTTTTTGTTGTTCGTGCCAGAAGGCCTGAGACAACTTATCGCGTGGTCCCAGCTCCATACATTTGTTTTCTGGTTGGCCCAGCGGGGTTTCTGGCCCTAAGCCGTAATCCTGCAAATAACGGTAACCGTCTTTATTCAGCAGTACGCCGCTTTCGCCACGACAGGCTTCGGTGATTAAAATGCCCGAACCGGGTAAACCTGTTGGGTGATACTGCACAAACTCCATATCGCGCAGCGCCACGCCATGACGATACGCCAGCGCCATGCCATCGCCTGTGACTATGCCGCCATTGGTGTTGTAATGAAACACCCGGCCAGCGCCGCCTGTGGCCAGTACCACACTTTTCGCCTGAATGTGAAACAGCTCGCCGGTACTCAGTTGCATCGCCAGCACACCGGCCACCTGCTGCTCAGCCACCAGCAAATCCAGTACAAAAAATTCGTCAAAGCGTTGAATATTCGGATACTTCAGCGAGGTTTGAAACAAGGTATGCAGAATATGAAAGCCGGTTTTATCAGCGGCAAACCAGGTACGTTCGGTTTTCATGCCACCAAAACGCCGTACCTGCACAGTGCCATCCGCTTTGCGGCTCCAGGGGCAACCCCAACGTTCCAGTTGCACCAGCTCCTGATAGGCATGGCTGACAAAATAATCCACCACATCCTGATCGGCCAGCCAGTCGCTGCCTGCGACTGTATCCTGAAAATGCTGTTCCAGACTATCTTCCGGCAGGGTGACCGCTGCGGCACCACCTTCGGCCGCCACTGTATGCGAGCGCATCGGATACACCTTGGACAATAAGGCAATGCGGCACTCTGGGTCGGCCTCAGCGGCAGCGATAGCGGCCCGCAAACCAGCCCCTCCGCCACCAATAATCACCACGTCAGTTTGTATGATCTGCATCTTTGCTCCTTCAAAGCACAAGGCCGGACATCAGCCCGCCAGCGGGCCAGCCCAATATAAACCCAGACTAAGCAGCAAGGGGTACAAGTGGCATAACAACACATTCATGCCCAGATAAGGCCGCAGCTGGTCCGGACGGTCGGCATATTTAAAAATGCCCGGCAGTAATTTTAATAGTAACGGCAGGCTGAAAAGCCCCAGTAAACTTTGCCACGGCAACAGCTGCATCAGCACAGCAAGGATCAGCAACAGATAACTGCCAAGCGCCAGCAGACAATAAACACTGGCGCTACGCCGCCGCCCTATCACAATAGGCAAATGCCGACGCCCAACCTGACGGTCAGCTTCCAGGTCCGGAAACTGGTTCAGCAGTAATAAGTTACTGACCAGCAAACTGATAATCAGCGCCAGCACCCAGGCCCCGGCTGTTAATTCACCGGCAAACACCCAAAAAGCGCCCAGTGTCATCAGCACACCAAAACCCAGCCCAGGTGCCAGTAAACAAGCCAGCGGCAGTTTATTCAGATACTGGGTATAGGCGTAAATAATCAGTACACCCGGAATGCCAATCAGCAATAAAGGCCAGCCGTGCTGCGACACCAGATACAAGCCCCCGGTTATCACCACCAATAAACTCAGCAGCGCCAAAACCAGCGCCATAGTGCTGGCGTGAGGATTCTCCACCAGGGTGCCGCTGCCGCCGCTAAAAGGAGTGCGTTCGGTTAAAAAATCCAGACCAGATTTAAAATCAAAGTATTCGTTAAAGGCATTCACACTGATATGAGCTGCTAGCCCAATCAGGGTGACAAGCGCGGCTAAACCAGCCTGCAGCGGATGACCCGCCTGCCAGCTAGCGACAGCGGCCAGTGCTATACAGACTAAAGTGAGAGTAAGAAAGTTGGCGCGGGCAACGCCACAAAGAATTTTTAACAACACAAGCTCCATATCAACTAAACAGCGGCAGCATAACCTGATCCCATAGCTTAGCTGTTGATCTGTGACAGTGTATTGACACTTACCGCTGCACAAACAGGCGACAGCCCTGTGTTGTTTAACAGGAAACTGCAGAACCCGCTAAGCCACAACAGGCCATAACAAGGCTAAGCACGACAGCAACAACTTACCCAGTAATTGCTGTAGCAGCAAGGCTTTAAGTAAAGCACTGCGCCCACACTGCCTCAGAGCCGCCCCATGTTTTCCGTTATTTGCTCAGTTGTAACTTGCCCGAAGCTGTTACTTTGAAACTGCCAACCAACACCTTGTCGGTTTTTTCCAGCAATCTCATACTGACCCGCTGTTGCTGCAGAGCAGGACTGCCAAAACCGGTTTGTAATTTTAAGTCCAGCATCACGCCCCGGCTTAAACGCGCCAGCTGACTGCCGTAATAACGCACCAGCACCTGATACTCACCCGCTTTGGGGGAGCGCAGAATAAACTCTTCCGGGCCATAACCACCGGTAAAATCTTTTGACATCCGGCCGCCCTGATAGGTGGCTCTGTGGCCATAAAAAGCTTCTTCGCCATTGGGATCAATCACATGCAGGTCGATATCTGTGTCGTTTAAATCCCAGGCCAGCACCACCCTCATCTCAACAGGCAAAGGTGTTTTCATCACGCCTGACCACTGCGCAGGCTTGGCTGTCTGGCAACGGCTGGCTCTGTCGTGATATTCACCCAGCGCAATTAAACCAATCTCGGCAAAGCGGTCGTGCCATGGCGTTTCAACCACATGCTGCAACAAGTTTAAAGCCTGCTGACATTCCGCCTCAGCAGTCAGCGCCAGCGCTAAATCGCGATAAGATTGCGGCTCATCCGGCGCCAGTTGCACTACCTTAGTCAACAGAGCCTTTGCCAGCTCGTCATCGCCTGCCTGCTGTAAACGGTAGGCCACTAATCTTAATGTGGAGTGTTGCTCTGGCATCAATTCGAGCAAGTTACTCAGCACCCGCTGCGCTAAAGCAGAGTCAGACAGTTCATACAAGCGCTGCGCGACATCAAAATAAAAGGCCGGGCTTTGCGCATAAGCCGTGCGTAAATCCAGATAACGCTGATACAGCGCCTGTGCAGAACTGGCTAGTTTCAGCTCAGCTAAATAAGGCGACTCCATACTCACCGCCTGCAACTGCATCGCAATGCTCTGGTCCGCCTGTGGCGCTGCAGTATTTGGGATTGAACCCGAGGCTGGCGGTGGTGCAGCCGGAGCGGCCACCGCCATAGCCTCGTAAGCGCTTTGTGTGGCTGAGGCTACTTCCATCCGCTGCTCGGACGCACTGCGCTGCGCCATAGCGCGTCGTTCTGAAGCTGCGGCCTGCTCAGCGCTGTTTTTCACAGGTTGAGGTTTATCTTTCGGGAAACTGCGTTGCCACCACTCCAAACGTTCCTGCCAACCGGCTTCAATAGCGGCTCTGTTGCTGATCGCCTGCGCCGCTTTTTGCTGCGCCAGCAGTTCAGCCTGTTGCAGCACTTTTTGCCGCAACGGGGCGTCAGCCTCAGGCGGCATAATAGCGTGGCGCAGATAATCCTGTTCAGACTCTAATACCAGCAGGCTGCTGTGCGTGGTCGCTATACCAAAACGACTGCCCAACTGCGCCAGTTCAGTGCTGTGTTTAGCGCCTTGTAAAGCCAGGCTTTCTGCCCACCAGCTGGCGCACCAGAAGGTCGCCAGCTCACTGCTGCGCCCCTGTTTCAGTGCATGCTGTTTCAGCCCGGCATCGCCTGCATAAAGCACAGGTAAAGTAATGGCAGATGCGGCCGGACCAGCAGAAGGCGCGATATAGCAGGCACGCAAAGCACCTTGCTGCGGCGTATGGCTCTGGCTGAACCAGGATAAATCACCCGGTGTTAAACTAAGTTGCAGTGCAGGCAAGGTAGTTAACAGCTGCAGCGCTTCAAGTGCATTATGGCGGGATAAATCAATAATGCGCCCGCCTGCGCGGCTCAACCAGGCCGCTAAGGCCGGGTCGGTCAGACTGCTGCTGATGCTGTAAATAGGTTTAGACGGCGCAGGCCATTGCTGTGCTGGCATAGTGTTTTTCAAATCATTGAACAGCAGCACTTCATCTGCCTCTGCCAGTGCAGTCCAGCCCGCAAGGTTGGTGGCACCATCGGCAGGTTCAGCACTGAGGCGTTGCACCAGTGCCTGAATATCTGCCGCCGTGTTGATGGAAAGCTGCTGACGCTGCAGATCCTGCCGCAACAAGGTAAGAGTGACAGTGCTACTGCGGTTTTTCAGATAAGCCGCCAACAATTCCAGCTCCGCCTGACGCGATTGCTGGTGGCTGCTTAACGACAAATCCCACACCACCTCGATATGCCGCGTCTGAGTTTTCGGCCGGGCTTTTTCTGCCTGCTCAAGCGCTGGCACTTCCAGCCAGTGCATCTGTAAACCATCAGCAAAACTCTGGCTAAAACTGCTGTCGCCTGCTGGCGCTTTCAGGCAGAGGGACTGCGCAGCACCGGCTTTCACCGGCCACTGGCCTTGTAACTGTCCGGCTTTTTTAGTCAGTTGCAGTGAGGTTTTTACAGAAGATCGCTGCGTTTCGTGGATAGTGACCGAGGCTTTTAACGAGGGGCCGGGCGGAAGATCAGCCTTTAACTGATGCAACCAGCCACAGTCTGTGCGCTCGGCCAGACTGGCGATGGTCAGCCGAACCCGGCGCTCACCACCGGCTGGTACAGGAAACACCCGGATACTGTAACTATTGCCCGGCGCTTTTTCAGCCAAAGCCGGGTCTACCTGCCGCCGCACCGTTTCTTCAAACACAGCGCGGGCCTGAACTTTCGGCACTGGCACCGCTTGTCGGTACTGCCCTGCCACATCCAGCGCATAACTTTGCAGCCGCTCATCTGCGGCCAAAGGTAACTGCAAGGTGGTTTCCAGCACTTGAGTACCGGCATTTTGAATACGCAGCTCCAGATGACGCTGAGCAAAAGGCCCGTCCAGCTGCCAGTGCAACGACTCCACCAACAGCACAGTGCCAGGCTCTGAACTGGACAGCGGTAAAGCCATAAGCTGCAAAGGGCTACACAACAGGCCACTTAACGCCGCCAGCAACGTGATTCTGAGTTTCATCCAGATTATCCTTTAATTGTTCTGACCGCCTTTTTACAGGGCAACCACCTTAGCCACCATCACCTGAAATACAGCCTCTGCGACAAAAAAACCACGCCACTAAACAACAGTGAGGCAAGCTAAAGAGTGCTGCTTTATTTGTGAAGGGCGACTTAACAATAGCCTGCTTTTTACTTTTAAAAACGCCCACAGAACAAAAGAGCAAAGCAGGGCCAAAGCGGCGCAACATCAAGTGGGTATAGGCCATTTTCGCCAGCGACGGCAGAGTTTTTTTAGGAAAACTAAAGGCAGGTAAAACCTGATACCGATGCTCTGTCTTACCACACAAATGCAACCTTAGGGTATCAAAAAAAACTTGACACTGATACCTAAAGGTTTCATATTGATACCTCAAGGTATCTAAAGTCACTAAAAAGGAACAATCATTATGGCTAGATGGACTATTGAAGATCAGGAAAATTGTGTCAAAGCTGCTATCTCCGGCGCACTGTTTTTTGCGCTGCTGACAGGCTTCCAATTGTTAAGAGATATCAGTTTGTTTTGGTTTGAGCTAAAAGCAGTCAGTGATGCTTTTAGTTATGGCGTGCTGTTTTCGGTGGTTTATTTTCTGGTTAAAGTAACCAAACAACCTAAGCTGCTGTCCTACGGTTGGAAAATCCGCGAGATCTGCGGCGATTTTCAGGACGAATACTTACGCAGCCGTTTTCAGCGCGCAACTACGCTGGCCTATAACTTAACTATAGTGGTGGCGTTTTCAGGTTATGTCACAACCCACTTAATCAACAAAAACGGCAACCCGGACTGGCTTGGCTTCCAGCCCTTTTTATTACTGACCATCTTTGCCGGCTCCATCAGTTTTTATCTGAGTTTGCGCACAGTACTGGATGAACAAGACGAAACGGCGCAGGACAGCAACTGATGGAAGAGCAACCCCTGTACAACAGAATTGCAGAGCTGCGCGCCGCCAAAGGCCTGTCGCAGCAGCAACTGGCCGACGCCATAGGCGTATCGCGTAAAACCATCAGCACAGTAGAAACCAGCCGTTTTACGCCCTCTGTCGTAATAGCTTTGCAAATGGCCCGTTATTTTGAAGTGCCGGTAGAACAGATTTTTAGCTTTGATGGGTTTAGGTGAAGGAGTGATATTGGTATGAAACCTTCAGATGCTTTAACTAAACACCGCGAAGAGATCCGTCAAGTCGTTGCGGCCCACCATGCCAGCAACGCCCGGGTTTGTGGTTCAGTGTTGCGGGGCACAGATACAGAACAAAGCGATTTGGATTTGCTGGTCGACCCCACACCAGAAATGACCCTACTCGACATAGGTGCTATCCGCCATAAACTGTTGAAACTGCTTAAAGTTCAGGTCGATGTTTTGACACCCAATGCTTTACCAAAAAAAGTCAGAACTACAGTATTGACAGAGTCAAAACCTTTATAAGTAGTCACCTTGAAAAAGTTATAAAAACAACAACTTACCCATCCATCATTTGATATTCGACGCAAGTCCCGAAAAACAGCTTGCCGTTTCTGAAAAGCTGAATTAATTTGGTTCTAAACGAGTTACAACCATACATAGGTTGCCGGAAAAGGAAGTTTGGCAGTTCAGTTCTTCTTGGCGTTTCAGCCTTTAGATCTCCCGCTTAATACCTTCTGCTTTTCTTATGCGACTTCAAATTTCACTGGGCAAAGGGCAAGACCTGACACCAATTTTTTCTTTCGTAACTTCAGATTTAACTGGGGCACAGGGCAAGACCTGACACTGATTTTCGTTTTTTTGGTCAAGGAGTTTTATGAAACGAATAGCAGCTCTAGCTATATTAAGCACCTTTTTGATGAGCACTCAGGCTCAAGCCACGAATGTATTGCCCGAAGCATTTAAAGGTATTTGGAACAGTAACTGTGAAGTCACTGATGATATAGATTCAATTCATATAGATAACGACGCATTTGGTTATTGGGAAAAAATAGCTACAGTGAAATCAATTCGGGTCATTAGCAACAACGAAATCTCTGTCGAGCTACATTTTGCTGATAACGAAGGCTCTGAATGGGATGAAAAAAGAAGCTATAAAATAACAGAGCAAAAACTGGTAGAAACTATCCAGATACCAGATTCGATAAAACAACGTGCAGAAATCAGGCTTCGTTGTGGGAAATCCAGGTAGGCCAAGCACAGACAAAATCTAAGTTTAGAGCCTTTGATCCGCCGCAAGTCCCGAAAAACAGCTTGCCGTTTCTGAAAAGGTGATTTACCTTGGTTCTAAACGAGTTACAACTGTAACGAAGTTGCCGGAAAAGGGAGTTTGGCAGTTCAGTTCTTCTTGGCGTTTCAGCCTTTAGAGCTCACGCTTCATACTTTCTGCTTTTCTTATGCGACTTCAAATTTCACTGGGCAAAGGGCAAGACCTGACACCAATTTTTTCTTTCGTAACTTCAGATTTAACTGGGGCACAGGGCAAGACCTGACACTGGTTTTAAATTTAACTGGGGTACGGGGTAAGATTTGACCTTGCGGTAAATTTTTATAATTTTAAAGGTACTACAATTGCTGAGAGTAATAATATTGATGCTTACCTTTGTTTTTCCGATTGGAATTCATGCAGAGGAAGTTGCTCCTAAAAATAAAACTGAAGAAACGGCAGATGTAAATAATAAAGTAGTAATCGAGCTAAAAGCTCAACTACAAGAAATGAAAATTAGAAACGACTTGCTTGAAAATTATCAATCTTCTTTGTTATCAACTGTACACTGGTCTTTGAGTTTCATGGGGGGGATTGCTCTATTACTAATTGGTTATGGATGGTGGTCGAACTCTAAGATACATGAAAAAGATAAACAGCAACTTAAGCAGGAAATCGCTACCTTATTAGGTGAATGGGAAATCAAGATAAAGTCAGATAATGCAGATGTAATAAACGAACAGGCTAAGACTATTGAGAATAGACTTATTCGCGTCGACGAACAGGTAAGAGAAGTAGAAAAGTCTTTTGACAATAAGCTTACTCGCATCGACGAACAGGTAAGAGAAGTAGAAAAGTCTTTTGACAATAAGCTTACTCGCATCGACGAACAGGTAAGAGAAGTAGAAAAGTCTTTTGACAATAAGCTTGAGAAAATTTTTTCTGAATCGAAAAAGCTTCACGAAAAGTTAGCTATGAATGTTGAGTCTATGGCTAGTCAGATATCGATTTTAAGTGTCGGTCAAATCCATCTTGAAGGAAGTATGCTGCATGTTGAAGAACGGGTATGGGATATTAAAGGTGTTACCCAAAACATTTTATTAACTCAAACGCAAGGTTTAGATGCTGCTATCAAATTAGGTAGTGATTATGGCTATCGCGTGGATACCGTCCTTGAAAGAATAAAGGAAACTTTAGAAAAGCTCATTAAATCAAAAAACCCTACAGCGAGACCATATTTAGTTAACCGGCTTAAGCAATCTCTTAACAGTTTAGATAGTGTTTATTCTGTAAAAGTGTCAGAAATTTTAGGAATACTTGAGACAATTCGAGTGGAGGAAGTGAAATCATCTTCATGATCTGATTGAAAAAACAGCGTCTATCTTCCTGAAAAAAGGCGATATGCAATACGTCACCAACGTCAGTGTTTATCCTTACAGAGATACCAAAACCAAGGTCGTCTATGAATGTTATCTGAAGAGTGCACACTGGCTGAACAGCGACGGCACCGTGAGCTTTGAGAAGTTTCCAGAGCCAAAAGAAATACAGAAGATGCTGTGGGATATTGCGAATGGGTAAGTGCGGAATATCAACTTAGTAACCTTTGAAATTAAACACGGGCGACCACCAAGGTCGCCCCTACCGCTCCAGCCTCTAATCCGCCGTCAAAAACACCCTATAAGCCCCATTACTAGTAACAAGCCGATACTCATAGCCCAAAGTATCCAAATGCTCAGCAATTTCCGCATGATCAGCAATCTCAAAGCCAGCCAATACATCGCCCGTAGCGGCACCATGGTTGCGGTAATGAAACAAGGTGATATTCCATTTTTCGCCCAGAGTATTGAGGAAGTTCATTAACGCGCCTGGGTATTCCGGGAAGTTGAATTGGTAAACCTGCTCTTGCACTAAACGCGGGGGCATGCCGCCGACCATATGGCGGACGTGCAGTTTGGCCAGTTCGTCGTCGGATAAGTCCTGATAGTCGTAGCCTGCGGCCGATAAGGCTTGATTCACCTGCTGCAGTTCTTCTGCGCCGTGCCGTAGTTTGATGCCAACAAAAATATGGGCTTTGTTGTCGCTGGCGTAACGGTAGTTAAATTCGGTGATGGCACGGCCGCCTAAGGTTTGGCAGAAACGGCGGAAGCTGCCTTTTTCTTCCGGAATAGTCACGGCAAAAACCGCTTCTTTTTTCTCGCCCAGTTCGCAGCGCTCCGACACATAACGTAAGGTATCGAAGTTTAGGTTAGCGCCGCTCAGTACTGCGCTTAAATTCTGTGTCTGATCGGCAGTTGCCGCATACTTTTTCAGGCCAGCTAAAGCCAAAGCACCTGCAGGTTCTGCGACTGCTCTTAAGTCGTCGAAGATGTCTTTTATCGCCGCACAAATTTCGTCGCTGGAGACTGTGATCACATCGTCGCAGTATAAATGCGCCAGTTTGAAGGTCTCGTTGCCTATACGTTTTACCGCCACACCGTCGGCAAATAGCCCTACTCTGTCTAACGTAACAGGCTCGCCCGCATCCATTGCGGCTTTTAAGCAGGCGGCGTCGTCCGGCTCTACGCCTATCACTTTGACACCCGGCATTACGGCTTTGATATACACCGCCATACCAGCCAATAAGCCACCGCCGCCGACCGGAATAAATACCGCATCCAGTTTGTTATGTTGGCTCAATAGCTCTTTGGCGACAGTGCCCTGGCCTGCGATCACGTCGGCATCGTCAAAAGGTGGAATATAAGTGGCGCCCTGAGTCTGGGATAACTCCATGGCAAACTTATTGGCTTCGTCAAAGGCGGTGCCGTGCAGCAGCACTTTGCCGCCAAGGGCTTTGACTGCTGCTACTTTAATTTCCGGCGTGGTGATAGGCATCACAATAGTGGCGTTCAGGCCTAATTTGCTGGCGGATAAAGCCACACCCTGGGCATGATTGCCAGCCGATGCACACACAACGTCTCCACCCGGCTTTTGCTCACGCACTTTATGTAATTTATGGAAAGCTCCACGCAGCTTAAAGGAATACACAGGCTGCATATCTTCACGTTTTAACAGCACATGCTGGCCAATACGCTGGCCGAGTTTTGGCATAGCCTGCAGCGGGGTTTCTATCGCCGCCTGATATACAGGCGACAATAAAATTTCCCGTAAATATTGCTGCATCAAACCTGGGTTTGGTGTTGGGCGCTGCCAGTCTGCTGCAGTTTTAAAAGATTTCTCTACCACACTCATAAGCTTTCCAATTTACTCAGGTCACGCACTGCGCCTTTGTCGGCACTGCTTGCCAGCATGGCATAGGCTTTTAACGCCGGGCTGACGGAGCGCACACGGTCTACCGGTTTCCAGGCTAATTTGCCTTTGGCTTCCATCGCAGTGCGGCGCTCTGCTAATACGGCATCGCTGACACCTATGGCGATGCTGCGGTTTGGAATATCAATGGCAATAGCGTCGCCTTCTTCTACTAAGGCAATAGCGCCGCCGCTGGCCGCTTCTGGTGACACATGGCCTATGGATAAACCCGAAGTACCGCCAGAGAAACGGCCATCTGTGATTAAGGCGCAGGCTTTACCTAAACCCATAGACTTTAAGTAACTGGTTGGATACAACATTTCCTGCATGCCTGGGCCACCCTTTGGCCCTTCGTAGCGGATAATCACCACGTCGCCTGCGACAATTTTGCCAGCCAGAATGGCATCTACCGCACTGTCCTGACTTTCAAAAATACGGGCGCGGCCGTTAAACACCAGGTTTTCTTTTTCCACACCAGCGGTTTTTACAATACAGCCGTTGGGCGCTAAGTTGCCGTACAGCACAGCCAAACCGCCGTCCTGTGAATAAGCGTGTTCTTTACTGCGGATACAACCCTCAACCCGGTCGTCGTCCAGCGTTGGGTAACGGCAGCTTTGCGAAAAAGCCTGAGTGGTGCGGATACCGGCAGGGCCAGCGCGATAGAAGTCTAACACCTGCTGATCTTTGGTGGTCATAATGTCAAAGCGTTCTAACACGTCACCCAAAGAAGTACCCGCCACATGAGGGGTATTTGGGTTTAACAAACCAGCGCGGTTTAATTCGGCCAGAATGGCAATCACACCACCGGCGCGGTGTACGTCTTCCATATGGTATTTTTGTGTGCTCGGTGCCACTTTGGATAAGTGCGGCACTATGCGCGATAACCTGTCTATGTCGCTCATGCCAAAATCCACTTCGGCTTCTATAGCAGCGGCCAATAAATGCAGCACTGTGTTGGTGGAACCACCCATGGCGATGTCCAGCATCATGGCGTTTTCAAAAGCGGTTTTATTAGCGATATTACGTGGCAAAGCGCTGGCGTCGTTGTGTTTATACCAGCGGTTGGTCAGGTCCATAATGCGCTGGCCCGCACTGATAAACAGCGCTTTACGATCGCTGTGGGTGGCCAGCATAGAGCCATTGCCCGGTTGGCCCAAACCTAAAGCTTCCACTAAGCAGTTCATCGAGTTAGCGGTAAACATACCAGAGCAGGAACCACAGGTTGGGCAGGCGCTGCGTTCAATTTTTTCGCTGTCTTCATCGCTGACATTCGGGTTAGCGGCGGAGACCATAGCGTCGACTAAATCCAGCTTGATAATTTGGTCCGACAGCTTGGTCTTACCTGCTTCCATAGGGCCGCCAGAGACAAAAATGGCCGGAATATTCAGGCGCAAAGCCGCCATTAACATGCCTGGAGTGATTTTGTCGCAATTGGAAATACAAACCATAGCGTCGGCGCAGTGGCCGTTGACCATATATTCCACCGAGTCAGCAATGATTTCGCGTGACGGCAGGCTGTACAACATACCGCCGTGGCCCATGGCAATGCCGTCATCTATGGCGATGGTATTGAATTCTTTGGCAATACCACCTGCTTCTTCTATAGCTTCAGCCACCAGTTTGCCTAAATCGCGTAAATGCACATGGCCAGGCACAAACTGGGTGAAGGAGTTTACAACCGCAATAATAGGTTTACCAAAGTCGGTATCTTTTACCCCTGTGGCACGCCATAAAGCACGGGCTCCCGCCATATTGCGGCCTTCGGTGGTAGTGGCGGATCTTAACTTTGGCATGGTTTTGTTGCTCCAATTTATTCAGTTCCCCTTCGTACTTGGAACCGCAGCGTTGTTGAGCTTTTTCGCCTGGCTGCGGCTTCACTTCGGGGTAAATTAATTATGTTTAGTTAAATGGGGTCTGACCCCATTTTTAATTTGTCTTAAGTTTAGCGGCTTAAGCCCGCATTGAACCCGCTTCGGCTTGTGTCTGTTCAGACTCCACACAATCCAGATAGTCGATGTCGTATAACTTGTTCAGTTGGTTAGTCAGCAGGCTGATCGGTTTGTCGCTGACGATAGACAACTTCACCAGTAAGCCGCTGAAATCAGCCAAAGGCTTCATTTCCATACCGGCCACTTCAAAGCCACGGTAACGGGTGACCTGCAATAACCGCTCTAATACCACAGGTTGGTTTTTAGTTTGGATGGTTAAAACATGGCTGCTCATTGTGCTTTCTCCGTTAACATATCCTGATTGGCTGCTCCTGGCGGTACTAAGGGCCAGACATTATCGGTTTCGTCGATTCGTACATGCAATAAGTAAGGGCCTGGCCAGGTGAACATGGCTTCAAGCGCTGGTAATACTTCGTCTTTGCGACTGATGCTGTGACCAGGAATGGCAAAAGCAGCGGCTAACGAAACAAAATCCGGGTTATCGGACAAATCGGTTTCGCTGTAGCGTTCGTTAAAAAACAGCTCCTGCCATTGTTTCACCATGCCTAAACGCTGGTTATCCACAATCACAATCTTCACCGGCAGGCGAAAGCGCTTGATGGTGCCCAGTTCCTGCACATTCATCATAAAAGAGCCGTCACCACTGACTGCCACTACTGTATCTTTAGGCCGCGCCAGTTGTGCTCCTATGGCGGCGGGCAAACCAAAGCCCATAGTGCCTAAACCACCGCTGCTTAAATGATTGCGCGGGTGACTAAAGCTCATATGCTGCGCCACCCACATTTGGTGCTGACCTACATCGCAGCACACCACAGCGTTGTCCGGCATCCGCTCACTCAGTTGCTTCAGCATTAAAGGCGCAAAAATACGCTCACCCGGATGGTCATAACGCCAGCCGTGTTGTTGCTTCAGCGCCAGACAATGTTGTAACCAGTCGGCACAGTGTGTAGGTACTGACATAGCTGGCAGTAACTGGCGTAAATCGCCTAACATGGCGCATTCGGCGCGGCGTAATTTGTGCAGCTCGGCTGGGTCTATGTCGATATGGATCACTTTGGCGTCCGGCGCAAAAGCCGCCAGCTTGCCAGTCACCCTGTCATCAAAACGGGCGCCTAAACAGATCAATAAATCACATTGCTGCACCGCTAAATTAGCAGCCTGAGTGCCGTGCATGCCCAGCATACCCAGGTAATAAGGGTTTGAAGCTGGCACTGTGCCCATAGCTTTTAAGGTGGTAACCGACGGCATTTGGCTTTGGGCTAAAAAGTCCTGCAACTGGCTTACCGCGTCGGCCATATGCACACCGCCGCCTATGTAGGCGATTGGCTTTTTCGCATTCTGGATTAATAAGCGTGCCTGATCCAAAGCGGCGGCCGGTAAAAACTGCGGCTGGGATGCAGCGGTATCTTCGACTAAACGGGGTTTAAACTGCACTTCGGCCAGTTGCACGTCTTTAGGAATATCGACCAACACAGGGCCCGGACGGCCTGACATCGCCAGCGCAAAAGCTTCGTTTAAGGTGTGTTCCAGTTCGGTAACATCGCGCACCATAAAGCTGTGTTTAGTCACAGCCAGGCTTAAACCTAACACGTCGACTTCCTGAAACGCATCTGTGCCCATTACGGCTTGGGAGACCTGACCTGTGATGGCGACTAAAGGCACTGAATCTAATAAAGCATCGGCTAAGGAGGTGATCAGGTTAGTCGCGCCAGGGCCAGAGGTGGCCATACAAACGCCCACTTTGCCTGAACTGCGGGCATAACCTATGGCAGAAAAAGCCCCACCCTGCTCATGACGACACAGGTAGTGTTTGACTTTGCTCTGATACAGCGCGTCGTAGATTGGCATAATAGCTCCGCCGGGGTAGCCGAAGATGTGTTCGACTCCCTGTTGTTCCAGCAGCTTGATCACCAGTTCTGCGCCTTTCATGTCCTTCCCCTCTTTTGGCCTTCGTACTTGGCGCTGCAGCGTTGTTGACTGCGGACTCTCGCCCCAGTCACATAGTTCACTATGCTCCTGGGGTCTCAATTCCTTGTCGCCTAGCTGCAACACCAATTACTTTGGCCAATCTGTTTTCTATTGTTGATATGGTTACCAACAAAACCTTTTTCGAACTTTCCGGGGACCTTAAAACACAAAACCCCCGGACCTTTCGGTGCGGGGGTTTTGTTGAGAATTTTTTTGCTGCTTAAAATTCCAAACGCGAGCCCCCGCAGTGACTAATCACCACGACTACGAGGACCACAATAATGTTCAGAATAGAAGCTAAACGCATTTTTTAATGTTAACTCTTTGGTTAAGTTTATCTTTTTACTTCGGCGGTGTTTTTACGTTAGGTGCCGAAAATTTGTGCCTATAGAAATAGCCGTCTAACCATCTTTAGTCAACAACTATTTTTGCTTTTTGCTGATTTTCGTAAAAAAATTACAAAAGCTGCAATTTTAGGCAGAATAAGCCAGAATCTTAACCAGAGTGTGGTGCAGTGTTGGTGGAATGGATCAATTAGAGCTGTTTGACTTACCCAATCCTTGTATTGGGGTCTGCGAAAACAATAGCAAAGGGTATTGCCTTGGCTGTTTGCGCTCGCGTGATGAACGCTTTAACTGGCATAACAAACCTGTGGCCGAGCGCTCGCGCATTCTGAAACTATTGGAACAGCGCAGAGCGCGGCGCGATGCCGCCCGGCTTGCCGGCAAACCGGATCAAAACCTCGAAGCTGACTTAGGTTCTACCCCTGATATGTTTGGTTTCTGACACCAGCAGAGCCTAGACTCTGGCGGTCGGCACGTCAGCGCAGTTATTGCGTGGTCTTTGCCAGTTTTCTGTGACAATCTGCTCAGACTGCTTCACCAGCTTACCAGCGATAAACTCGTACACCATGGCCAGATAGGAATAGCCAATGGTTTCATCTGAGCCTTCATCGGTCAGGCAATGTTTGTAATCTTTATCGGTCAGCGGCACTTTGATAGCGCCGGTAAACCATTGCGCTTTCAGCGGATACTGTTTTTCACTGAACAGCAACTGTGGATCGACCCTGGCTGCAGAGTTGTTGCAGTCAGGTTGTTGTAAGGTGTTGAGAAAAAGCTGCTGCCCTTTTAATTCCCAGATGCCCTGATAGCCCTTCTGCCCGGCCTTACAGTGCGATGGTTGTGGCAGCTTCAGGCGTATTTCATCAGCCGCATAAAGTTTTTCCAGTGGACTGCTGTCCACGTCATGAGGCACACCATCGATAATAAATTGATCGGCTTGGTCTACAGCCGCCAGACTGACAGCGCTGAAGCATAACAGCAGACTCAAACAAAAATAGTGCATGCAAACTCCTTGGTGGCTCTGGTTCAACACTACGGCTGTGAAAACAGGCACTTTCTAGTTGTAGCCTGAATTCCTCTCCAGTTGCAACCTAAGTCCGGTTATTTATTTTTAATCTTTACGCCTTATTTTAGTCTCAGGTTCACGGATAGATTGCACCTTGTTGTGTCACTGGTTTAGAGTGAACTGATGCACTATGCGGAGTATCTGATTGTTGAGTCAGTCCCAAAGCACCTCCACAACCGAGTTGCAACGTCAGCTCAGCGCTATCCGACACAAGTTTACCGACTCGTTATGGCGAAGCTTTGCCCTGATTGCGCTGATTGGTGTCCCTCTGTCTGTTGTCCGCTCCTTCAATACCGGTTGGCTACCAGTTTATACCGTTCATGCGGTGGTCGGCCTGGCTTTAGTCATAGGGGCTTTTGTCTGTCATAAGATGCCGCTGCATCCGAAAGGAGTATTGCTGATCCTGGTATTCTGGCTGATCGGTTTGCCGGGGGCTTTGACTTTTGGCTTTGCGTCTCCCGGCGTTTGGTGGCTGGTATTAAGTTGTGTGGTGGGTTATGTGCTGTATAACGCCAAAGTCGCCATGGCACTGGCGTTCGCTACTTTGGTCAGTCTGATTGGCACGGCGATGGGGTTTATGTTGGGTTATCTGCAGATCCCGGTCAGCGTGACCCGTTACATGGCCGATCCCGCCTCCTGGGCCACGTATCTGATCGTAAACTTTATCGCCTTTTTTGTGGTGGTCCGCACTTTTATTACCTACACCGAATCCTTACAGGCTACAACTCAGCATCAGTTCCGGCAGTGGATAGACGATTTGCCGATGGGTGTGGTTGTAATGGGGAAAGATCAAAAGCCTTATTACAACAACAAAGCGGCTGAAGAATTATTAGGCCCGGCTCCGGCGCAACCTCTGGCTTTTGTTGCAGGTACAGACCAGATCTACCCGGCAGAACAGATGCCTGCAACCAAGGCGTTGGCAGGGGAAACTTGCCAGGCAGAGGATATAGAAATTGAGCGGGATGGCATTCGCCGCCAGATGCAGGCCTGGGGCCGACCTGGCTACAACGAACATGGTGAACTCACCTTCGGTATTGCAGTGTATGAAGATATCAGCGCCCGTAAGCAACTTGATTTGCTGAAAAACCGTTTTGTTTCTACTGTCAGTCACGAACTGCGCACACCTTTAACCTCTATTCACGGCGCTTTGAGGTTAATTTTAGGGGATGCACTGGGAGAACCCACGCCTAAAATACGCGCTATGCTGGAACTGGCCGAACAAAACAGTCAGCGGTTGATCCGGTTGATCAACGACATTCTGGATATACAAAAGATTGAAGCCGGCCAGATGAGTTTTCAGTTTAGTAAAGTACAACTGGCGCCCTTGCTGCATAATGCCGTTGACCAAATGGCCTCTTATGCCCAACAGCATAAAGTAAGCATCGTCTTAGGGCCTGTGGCTGAGGAGCTGTGGGTATGGGCGGACAGCAACCGTTTGATGCAGGTCTTAGCCAATTTGTTATCCAATGCGGCTAAATTTTCTTTTGCTGACTCTGTAGTTCAGTTACAGGTGCAGCAACAGGGCCAACGGGTCCGAATCACCATCAGCGACCAGGGGCCTGGTATAGACGAAGCCTTTAAAACCTTGATCTTCAGGCCTTTTAGTCAGTCGGACACCTCAGATGTACGAAATGTTGGCGGCACAGGTTTAGGCTTAAGTATCAGCAAATCTATTGTAGAAAAACACGGTGGTACTTTAACTTTTGACAGCACCGCAGGTGTTGGTAGCAATTTTTATATCGACTTGCCGGGGGCAGAGTCTTGACTCTGCCTCCCTATTGATTGCTTCATCAGACTAAAGCGCTGTATAAGCCTGATCAAAGGGGCGGAGCCAAAGCCCCGACCCTTTTTTAGTTTTGCCAGATTTGTAGTTGGTGGGCATTCAGCTCTGGCGTTTCATCTTCCTGCCAGGTCACTGTCATGCCTGCAGGTACTAAATCAGCCGGGACGGCCAGCGTCTCAGCCGATAAGTTCAGCAGCATCAGGCTTTGTTTATCCGCTAAAGAGCGGACAATTTTCAGCAACTTACCATCGGCTAAAAATTCCGCTTTGTAGTCTCCGGCTATACCAAACTCGGCACGTTTGGCTTTTTGTTGGATCAGGAATTTATACAAAGACCAGACAGATTTGGCGTCGGCTTGCTGAGCCGCTACGTTGTTTGGTCCTTGCTGCTGCGCCGCTAAAAATGGCGTCCACCAGCCACTTTCGGCCTGAGGCGGGAATAAGTCGTCCCGTTGCACCCAGACTTTTTCCGCTGTACTAAAACCAGCCTGAGCACTGTTGTCCCAGAACATTGGCGAACGGCGGTGTAAATGCTCTTTGTCTGACGCCTGAGTCAGCGCAATTTCTTCGCCATAATAGATGTACGTTGTGCCCGGTGAGCTAAACAGCAAGGCCGCAGCCAGCTTGGCTTTATTAAAGTCCTGACCCAATTGCCAGCTTAAACGCGGCTGGTCGTGGTTGGTCAGGAAGGGGCTAAAAAACTCCATTGGGGCTGAGGTTGTTTTGCGCTGCTGTAAATTTGCCATCAGCACATTGTCTGCCTGCTGACTGGTCGCTTGCTGCATAGTGCCAAACTCGGCATTTTGTTTGCCAGCGTTCAACAGCTCCAGCACCTTGTAACCAAATTCAAAGTCAAAGCCAGCATCCAGGCCTTTGCCATTGCCCCAGTATTTGGCTGCTATCGGCAAATCAACCCAGGCTTCCGCTACCAAATAGGCGTCGGGCTTGACACTTTTCACATACTGAGTGAAGTCGACCCAGTAATCGATCGTGCCCTGGGTATCTGCCCTTTGTTGTGGACCATCTTCCTGCACGTAACGCACCGCATCTAAACGGAAACCTGCAACCCCTTTATCCAGCCAGAATTTGGCCATTTTCTTCATTTCAGCAATGACATCAGGGTGTTTTAAATTCAGATCCGGTTGTGATGCGCCAAAAGCCGCGTAGTAATAAGCTTTGCGCTCTGCGTTGTAATGCCAGACCGCTTCAGGTTTAACTTCCGTGCTCCAGGCGGGTCCCCAGCCATCTGTGGGCAGTTCGTCACGCCAGACAAAATAATCTTTGTAAGGTGCTTCACCTTTGGCTGAGCGCTGGAACCATTCATGTTTATCGGAGATATGATTGATCACTAAGTCGAGGATGATATTAATATTTTTGGCTTTGGCTGCCTGTACCAACTGCTCAAAATCCTGCATAGAACCGTAATCTTGTTCTACCTGATAAAATTCGGTGAAGTCGTAGCCATGATAAGAAGGCGCTTCAAAGATAGGTGTTAACCAAATCGCGTTAATACCTAAATCTTGCAAATACGGCAGCTTGGCTTCGATGCCTTTGAAATCGCCCGTGCCATCGGCGTTGGTGTCATAAAAACTGCGGGGCCAGATTTGATAAAACACCGCATCCTGCCACCAGGCTTTTGTTGCTGTGGCCTGAACAGCGGCCGGAGTATCCGCAGTGCTACTGGTGGTCGTTTGTTGCGGCGCTTTGCCACAGCCCGTTAATGCTATAGCTAACGCCAGCGCGAGCATTGATTTATTCAACATTGGTAGATCCCTGTTTCTTGAGTTTGACCCAGCTTAGTCAAATTCCAGCCACAGGGCCAGACTGCATACGAATGCACTCTATTAGTGCATTCGTTTTCGTGTTGTATTGGCTTATTGGTTAGTTAAACGCTTACCAAAAGAGATGGCATACGCGGCAGACCGCATTTGTAATACCCGGTCGCTACTGGCACGCACGCCGCTACTTAGTACATTGGGATCAAAATTAACACCGGTACAGGCTTCTCCGCCCTCTGCGGTAATAGACAAGAGTCCGACATCCAGTGTTTTACGTTCTTTCGGCCATACCACTGATGGATCGGTTTCAGTATCACCGGCTTCTCCCACGACCAACTGCATGGTCCACTCTGTTGGGCCTTTGGCTAACCGCTCTGCCAGACGCTGTTGTAAAAACTCCGTTGGCGGTGCTTTGATTTCAGCTTCAGTTAAACCTTTCACCCCATCTTTAGGTACAAATTGCCAACGTACTTTTTGCTCGACACCACTGTTGTCTTTGATAAAAAAGCTATGAATACCAAAGTACGGTGTGGTGGCGTAACTCCAGGGCGGAGAATTTTTTGCTAAATACTCGGCCTGCGCCTGAGTGTCCGGATGAGCCGCACGGAAGGCCTGAATTTTGGCCATGTCAGGCTTGCCTGTAGCCGGATCTGGGATCTGAGTCTGCAGTAAACCTAAAAAGGTTTCCGGATCTTTAGCGCCAAACACAGGAGTGGTTAACATGGCAAAATGCTGGATTTGACCATTGGCTGTTTTTAGCTGTAAACCTAAGCCGCGTGGAGAACGGCTGTTTTCAGGCGCTTTTGGATTACCACCCGCCATCGAAAAACGCGCAGTCACAGGTACAGTTTCACCGGATAACCAGGCCACTGAGCTGAAGTTTTTTGCATCAGGTAGCGCCTTAAAGGTACCGGCCGCACAAAAACCTTTGGCATGTCCTTTGCGCTCGCCTTTATGTTCACCAAAAATTTTGGCAAACACATCGATAAATTGATTAGGTGTGGCCTGTTCGGCTGCAGACAACGCCGGGCTTAACGCCAGCAATAACGACAAGGTAATTTTGTTCATACACCGTCCTGTTTCGAATTGGAGCAATAGATACAACCAATCAAGACAGGACGATCAATGAAAAACTTTCAAAAAAACGGAACACCAAATCGTCAGGAACGATTTTGCACATCGGAGCGAAGGCTGCTCTGTAGGACAGCACAACATAAAAAATGGCCACTGCAGACAACAACACAGCGGCCACTGGGAAATCATAGAAAGAGCTGAGCGGACCAAAACACTGTGTCAAGGCCGCTCTGGCTGTAAAAAGAACGGGTTATAAAATACCGGAGATTGAACGCATCAAGCCTTTTACTAACTCAGGTTCAGCTTCGGCATATTCCATATTGACCTGATTGGCTGTCGACAAAATACGGGTCTGGTAACGTTTCCACTCGGTTTCTTCAGTCGAGCTAACATTTTTATAGCCACTGTTGCCTTGTTTTAAGCTGGCTTTGTTTTCTTCCAGCACCACAACACCTTTTTTCGCGCGTTCAGAAATTTGCAGGTCGGTGATGATGCTGTAATGAACATCTTTCACCAGCGCATCCGCGGCTAAACCTATTAAAGCACCACCTACAGTTGCCGCCGCACGACCGCCACCGCTACCAAACTGGTTACCAATAGCACCACCAATTAATGCACCACCAAAGCCGCTACCAAAGGCTTCATTTTGTGAGCGCAGGTCAGTTTGACCCGCCTGCAATACATTGGCCTGTAACAGGAAGTTAGCCTGATCAGGATCACGTACTACGCGATAACCTTTGGCCTGCACAGCTTCGATGATCTGAGGCTCAATAGATAAACCTTGCTGATCTGAAGTGTTACGTACCTGAATAAATACAGTACGTTTGTCATCTGCCACAGGGTCCAGAAAGATGGTGTCACTCATCTTGGTCTGAACTTGCAAATTCCTTTTGCTGATCGCCGTATGAGTGGCAGAACAGCCTGACAACATCAAAGCACCAAGAGCCAAAGCAACAACAGCGATTTTCATTTTTGACATACAAACTCCATAACACAAAGTGAAATTAGACCTGCACAGTGTAGCGGACAGCAGGTTGCAGACCAAGGCGAAGTATTCATACATCAGGTTAAAAGTTGTAACAGACTATGCCGTTTTACGCTTCTGCTGCCGTATGCCGCTTGATTATAACCAGGGCCGCTGAATTGCAGATGAATTAGGAGGAGTCAGACCACATGCTTCACAGTAAACCATGTGGTCAGCACCAGCTTGAGGTATCAGCGGAACAAGGCGACTTCTTCAGGGGTTAAATAGCGGTATTCACCTTCGGCTAAATCCGGATCCAATGGCAAGTCGCCAATTTGTTCGCGGTGCAGCTTCTCCACTTTGTTGCCAATAGCAGCAAACATACGTTTGACCTGATGGTAACGCCCTTCGCTGATCGTTAGCAAAGCCTGGTGTGGGTCTAGTATCACCAGTTCTGCAGGCTTAGTTAAGGTTTTTTCACCCCGCAACATTATACCTTCGGCAAACTGGGCTATAGCTGATTCAGGCACAGGGTCGGCTAACCAGACTCTGTAGGTTTTGGCGCAGTGATGTTTAGGTGAACTGATTTTATGTGACCACTGGCCATCGTCGGTGATCAGCACTATGCCGGTGGTATCCAGATCCAATCGTCCTACTGTATGCAAACGCTCCAGCAGAGGTTCGTCCATTAACGCGAACACTGTTTCGTGATCCGGGTCTTCGGTTGAGCAAATATACCCGGCAGGTTTATGCATCATGATGTAACGCAGCCCAATCAACTGCAGTTCTTCACCATCGAAACACACTTTGTCTGTGGCTTTGAGTTGCAAAGCAGGTTGTTTGGCCAGCTCGCCGTTCACTGTGACCAGTTTTTGCCGTATTACTTTTCCGGCCTGACTGCGGGTCAGACCAGTACAATCACATATAAACTTATCTAAACGCATGTTGAATTTCCTGGATTTTCTATTTCCAGTGTAACCAGATCAGGGGGCAGACTCCAGTTTTGCCGCTGCAGGCACTTGCAGTTCCGTTAACTTTTGCTCCTTCAGGTGCCAACGCACTATTCTGTTATTGTTGGTGTCCGCTATGTAGAGCTCGCCGTTAAAAACCGCCAGTCCACCGGGTTCATTCAGCTCAGTGCCTAAACTTAACGTCATCACCTGCTCTTCGTCTAAATCCAATAACCTGATTTTATGGTTATAGGTGTCGGCCACCGCCAGGGTATCTTTGTCCAGCCAGACCACGTCTTTGTTGTGCTGCAGCAAGGCTCGTTTAAAACCACCATCTTTTAAACCAAACTCGAATAAGCCCTGCCCCACTAGGGTGTCGACGTCGCCGGAACTTAAATCAATTTGCCGTACAGCACTGGCTTCTGCATCGGCCACCCACAATCTGTTCCCCCGCAAAGCCAAACCACTGGGCTGGTTAAAAGCTGCATCGGTGCGTTTGCCATCCAGTAAGGCTTCCTGACCTGTGCCAGCGAAAGCTTTGAGTTCAGAACTTTGCAAATCCAAAGTCCAAATTTGATGGCTACCGGCCATCGCAATGTATAACGTGGTTTTGTCCAACGCTAAATCCCAGGGCGAGCGCAACGAGACTTGAGTAGGCGTTTTACCGGGGATCAACCGGCCTTGAGCCAGTTCACCATTACCAGCCAGAGTACGGACTTCAAAAGTGCTGAGATCAATACGGCGGATGGCATGGTTACCGGTATCCGCCACGTACAAGGCGTTTTCCGTCAGCACCAACCCCTGAGGGGACGAAAAAGCACTGCTGTCGCTGTGCCCATCTTTCAGCTCTGCGATGCCGGAGCCTAAACGTTTCACCAGCTTGCCCTGATGGTCCAGCACTACAATTTGATTATGCAGCGTATCGCTGATCGCTATATAACGCTCATCAACAGTCAGGCTGCCCGGCGCTGCTAATGCAGTATTCAGCGGATCCAATAACTGGATAGGTAATGCCTTGAGGTTAAGCTCGCCTTTAAACTCTGCCAGTAACTGTTCTATGGCTTGATCCAGTATGTCATAACGGCCTTCGCCTGAAGTTTGGCCGACGTATTTACCATCTGGCCCTATCAGCACAAAAGTAGGCCAGGCTCTGACCGCATAAGCGCGCCAGAGTTGAAAATCAACGTCGTTGACCACGGCATGTTGCATACCATAACGTCGCACTATGGAGGTTAAAGTGCTGAGTTGTTTTTCATTATCGAATTTAGGGGAATGCACTGAAATGACGGCCAGCTTATTGCCGTATTTCTGTTCCAGCTTGTGTAAATCGGGAATGACGTGAATACAGTTGACGCAGCCGTAGGTCCAGAAATCCAGTAACACCACCTTGCCTTTTAGCTGCTGCATAGTGAGTGGTTCCGTCACATTTAACCAGGGTAAACCGGCAGGAAACTCGACACTATTGGTGCGGGCTGACGCCTTGGCCAGACCAAAAGTTAAACTACAAAGCATAATGACAATCCAGATTTTCAGTTTTAAACGCATCGGTGACTCCCGGCCAGACTGCTGTTACCTACTATAGAACGGTCTATCCGCCATTTTCGTTCAATGTTTTACCTGAGTTTAACGATAGATTAATGACAGTGACGGATTTTTGGTTGCTTTTTGACACAGATTTCCTCTATCTTGCTGCACACCAAGGTGTAACTTCTGTGACTTCCAGACGAGCCCTGTCTGTATCCGTGGGTCTGCAGATACAAAAAGAAAAAACTATAACTAAACAAGAGATAAGCATGACTAACTCTACAACACGCGGCAGCTGGGGTTCGCGTATCGGCTTTATATTGGCAGCAGCAGGCTCGGCAGTGGGCTTAGGTGCGATCTGGAAATTCCCTTATGTTGCCGGAGCCAATGGTGGCGGCGTATTTTTATTGGTTTATCTGGCCTGTGTATTTTCAGTGGGCGTGGTGATGTTACTGGCTGAGATGATGATAGGCCGCACCGCAAAAAAATCAGCCACTTCAGCCTATCGTGCTTTAGGCAAAGGCTACTGGCATGTGGCCGGCTGGCTTTCTGTACTTGGGGTGTTTTTAATTCTGGGCTTCTACTGTGTGGTAGGGGGCTGGACCATTGCTTATATAGTGCAAACCATACAGGGCACGGTGCTGACGACTGATGCCAAAGTATTAAGTGATACCTTTAGCCATTTTATTGCTAACCCAACCGCTTCTTTAATTTACACCGCACTGTTTATGATCATCACTGCCGTGATTGTGATTGCCGGTGTTCAGGCTGGTATTGAACGTATTTGTAAAATTCTGATGCCAGCACTTTTTGTGTTAATGCTGGTGATGGTATGGCGCAGTCTGACCTTACCAGGCGCTATGGAAGGTGTGATGTATTTCATTACCCCGGACTGGAGCAAGCTGAGCATTAAAATGGTACTGGACGCCTTAGGTTTGGCAGTGTTTTCCTTGTCCGTAGGCGCCGGTTTAATGGTGGCGTATGGCTCTTATTTAAGCCCTGAAACTAAAGTGGTAAATGCGGGTTTATGGATTGCCGGTTTAGCCACTATGGCTTCAGTATTGGCCGGTTTAATGATTTTACCTGCGGTCTTTGCCTTTGACGTCGATCCAGCCGCAGGCCCTGGTTTAACCTTTATCACTATGCCGGCACTTTTTGCCCAAATGGCGGGGGGTCAGGTGCTGGCTTTGATTTTCTTCTGCTTGCTGCTGTTTGCTGCTGTGACTTCTTCCATCTCTATTCTGGAGCCAGTAGTGGCGTTTTTGATTGATGAATATGCGATGGACCGTAAACTAGCCACTATCCTGGTCGCCGTGGTGAACTATGTCATTCTCGGTATTCCTGCCGCCTTGTCTTTTGGCGGCGGTATGGAAAGCTTTACCATATTCGGAAAAACCCCATTTGATGCCATGGACTTTATGGCGTCTAATGTGCTGATGCCTTTGGGCGGGATGTTTGCTGCTACTTTTGTTGGCTGGCGTGTCTGGCCACAAATTAAAGCCATACTGGCTGGTGAAGTGCCGGGGGCAGTGCAAAAAGTGTACTGGTTATTAGCGGCTATTGTCTCGCCCGTGCTGATTGCCATAGTGGCCGTCATGACGATCAAAGGCAGTTAATCCATCAGGCTCACACCGGCGAGCTGGTTTTGCACGCCGATTTGAGCCAATCTGCTGTAGTTTTAAGCGGCCAAACAGTAAAAAACACGGCTTTGCTTGCCAAAGCTCGTCCTGAGTGCTGAGATAGGCCCAGAGTGATACATAGAACATCAGATCGACTGCCTGCTGGAGTGCGAACCAGAGGACAGAAGACACATGAGACACGTCATGGTTGTGTTGCCCTTTTCGCCGCAACGCGAAAACAAGCGATCAGACAAGGATTGAAATGATGATAAAAAAAGACTACTTCTGGCCGTTGTTAGGTTTGGCCGCTGTAGCATTTTCGGTTTATGTGCTGCTTGAGCAGCTCAAAGATATTTCTTATGAAGATGTTGTCGTCAGTCTTGAGGCTATCTCTTTAGAAGGGTGGCTGATGGCTGCCTTAGCGACCGTCTTTGCTTATATCGCCCTGGCGGGGTATGACCGGCTGGCTTTATCCCATCTGCGTAAAAAAGTTTCCTGGACCTTTATTTCTTTCGCATCTTTCACTGCATACGCTATAGGCCACAACCTCGGCGCGTCCGTATTCTCCGGCGCTGTAGTGCGCTACCGGGCTTACCGCTCACAAGGTTTAACCGCAGGCGAAGTCGGTATTCTGGTGGCGTTTTGTTCCTTCACTTTTGCACTGGGCACCATCTTATTGGGTGGCATTGTGTTACTGATTGAACCCAGTTTGCCCGCTCACTTCCACAGCGCCTTGCCGGAGTGGGTAGCGATTTTGTTAGGCGTTGGCATGTTATTTTTAGTTGCTCTGTATTTGTGGGGCAGCTTTATGAAAAGACGCTGCATCGATTTATGGAAGCTGAAGCTGGAATACCCGCGTTTTTCGCTGATTTGCCGTCAGTTAGTCGTAGCGCCACTGGAGTTATTAGCGGCCGCCGCCATTATTTATTACGCCCTGCCCGAGCAAAGTAACCCGGGTTATTTTATGGTATTAGGCATCTTTCTGGCGTCGTTTTCCGCCGCGTTGTTATCGCACGCCCCCGGTGGTTTAGGCGTGCTGGAAGTGATGTTTTTGCTGGCATTACCCGATGTAAA
>NZ_LAVS01000022.1 GCF_000986865.1 Rheinheimera mesophila | reverse complement strand
AAAAATAAGGAAAAGTGAAATTAATTGCCGCCTGATGGAAAAAAATTGCCTTTTTTTCCTAAAGTCCTGAAGTTGCTTGCCGATAGCTAGTTAAGCCAAATTGCAGTTTGGCGAGAATTGCGGGGTTCCGCTTAACAATAAAGGTTGTGCCAGGGTTTGCAGACCCGTCGCAGCTTTAAGGAGTGACTTATGGCTTTAGCAGTAAACACCAACGTATCCGCGTTAAACGCACAACGTCAGTTATTAACATCAGGCAGTGCTTTAGATACGTCTTTCAAACGTTTATCTTCTGGTTTCCGTATCAACAGCGCTGCTGACGATGCGGCTGGTTTGCAAATCAGTAACCGTTTAACCAGCCAGATCAATGGTTTGAATCAGGCTATCAGTAACGCGAACGACGGCATCTCCGTGGCTCAGGTCGCTGAAGGTGCTATGGATGAAATTACAACTTCATTACAACGTATCCGTGTATTAGCGGTACAATCACAAAACGGTATCAACGGCTCTGCTGACCGTCTTGCTTTGCAGAAAGAAGTTTCAGCGTTAAAAACTGAAATCAGCCGTATCGCTCAGAACACCCAGTTTGGTAACATCGACTTACTGAAAGGTAACTTCTCTGCGAAATTCCTGGTCGGTGCTAACGCTGGTCAAACCATCAGCATTAACTTGTCCCGTACAGGTGGTGGTTACGGTACTTCAGGTTTAGGCCTGAGTAAGTTATCTGTTTCTTCTGTGGGTGGTGCATCTGCGGCTCTAGCCAGTATCGACAGTGCTATCAAAACTATTGACTCAGCACGTGCTGATTTGGGTGCGTTGCAAAACCGCTTCCAATCTACAATCCGTAACTTAAGCAACATCGTTGAAAACGTATCTGCTGCTCGCAGCCAGATCCGCGATACCGATTTTGCTAAAGAAACGGCTGAACTGACACGGGCACAGATATTGCAGCAGGCCAGTACTACTATCCTGTCGCAGGCTAACACCAGACCTCAAACTGCACTATCCTTATTAGGTTAATACCAGCCTTTGGGGTAAAGAGTGAATGGGGCGAAGACCTGAATTAAAGTCTTCGCCAGTTTTGCCGATACAGAGGTAGATGCAAATGAGTTCAGTAATTACGGGTAATTTTGGTTATCAGCCAACAGCCCCCCAAGCTGCTGCTAACGTCGCAGTTGAGCTGAACGATAAAAAAGCCGCGCCCGAGGCGCTTTTACCAGCTTCTAAAAACAGTGCCGGGCAACAACAAGCTGCGCAAACTGTGACTGCGGAGGAATTGGGTGAAGCGGTAGAGAATATCAATCAATTTGTTAATTCTCAGGGGCGCACTTTAAATTTTTCGGTCGATGAAGAGTCCGGTAAACCTGTAGTGAAAGTGATTGATTTTGAGACCAAAGAAGTGATTCGGCAGATCCCGTCTGAAGAAGTACTAACCATGGCCAGAGCAATTAAGAAATTACAGGAAGACCTGGGATCGGCGACAGGTTTGATGTTTGATAAAACGATATAAAGAGAGGATGAATCATGGCGATCCGGTCGTTAGGTGCAGCATCCGGACTTGATCTTGAAAGTCTGGTGACACAGTTAGTTACTGTGGAGCGAAACACAAAAGTCGCTCGTTTGGACAGCACGAAAAAGGAGCTGGATTCATCTCTTTCTGGTTTTGGCAAACTCAAATCAGCGTTAACTAAATTTAAAGATACATTAACGGCTCTGGGCGACGATAAACTACGTGCCCGAACCACCAGTATCAAACAACCCACAGATACAAAAACTTATCTGGAAGCAACATCCAGCAGCACAGCAGCGCCGGGTAATTTTGACATCAAGGTAAAGTCTTTGGCGACAGGCAGCCGGATTGAAAGTGCAAATAATGCGTACAGCAGCTCCTCTGCGGTGGTTAGCACCACAGCGGGTAAGCTGACGTTCGAAGCAGACGGTAAAACTTTTGATGTCAATGTCAAAGCCAATATGACGCTGGATGAGTTCCGTAAAGCGGTAAACAATGCCAGTGGTAATTTTGGTGTCAGCGCCAATATCATTAATGCAGGCTCCGGAGTTGGGACCAAGCTGGTACTGACCTCTTCTGTGACTGGTGATGGCAATGAACTTAAAATCACAGGTGATAATGCCGCACTGGATAGCCTGACGACTCAGGCTTTTGGCAGCACTGATCCTGTGTCCGGTGGTCTTGATGTGGCTGTAGAGGCCGGTGACGCCGAAGTCGTGATCGACGGCATCAGCGTATTTAGCAAAAACAACACCTTTAAAAATGCGATACAGGATACTGAGCTGACAGTTTCAGCCGTGACTCCTGATGGCAATAATGCCACCTTAACTATTGAGACAGATAAAAAAGCGGCTGAAGAGAAAATTAAAGCCTTTATGGACGCTTATAACAGCTTGTTGACTGAAGTAAACACCTTAACTAAAAACCGTACTTTAGGTGAAGATGGGAAAACCGTGCTCTCAGAAGGTGGAGCTTTGAGTAGCGACCCTATGGTGCGCAGTATTATGAGCCAGGTGACTAAAACTTTGGGCAGCGCCTTTTCATCTGGCGGTGCCGAGCTGAATAATTTATATGCCTTGGGTATTACCTTTAACGACCAGGGCAAAATGGAGATCTCCAGCACCCGTTTATACGGTGCCGATTCTGGCCGCGAGCGTTTTGATGAGGCGCTGGAAAATAACTACGACAAGATTGCTGATTTGTTTGGCGGTACAGGCGGCATCACCAAGGAAATGGACAAAATCATTTCCCAATTTACCGACCGTGATGGTTTATTAGTGAACAAAGAAACCTCACTGAAAGACCAATTGAAAAAAAATACTAAAGATCGTGAAGCTTTTGAACGATATATAGTGAGCTACGAAGAAACACTGCGTCAGCGCTACGGAGCTTTGGATTCGACTTTAGGTCAGTTACAAAGTACATCCAGCTATCTGGTGCAGCAGTTGGCAAACTTGCCTAAATTCGGTAGTTAACAGGAGCTTGCCATGAGTTACGGTATTAAGGCCTATAAATCAGTAGGTATCAAAGACGATTTAGCAGTAGCGGACCCGCATCGCGTTATTCAGTTGCTGATGCAGGGCTCGTTAGAGAACATGGCGAAGGCCAAAGGTGCGATGGAGCGTAAGGATTTTGCTGAGAAATCCCGTACGGTGTCCAAAGCCATGAGCATCATTTCCGCCTTACAACATTCGCTGGATATGGATGTAGGCGGCGAGGTGTCACAAAATCTCTGGTCCTTGTACGATTTTATGGTCAATCATCTGATGCAGGCTAGTCGGGAAAGTAACCCGGCGAAAGTCGACGATGTGATTGAAATTATGATCAAAATTAAATCGGGCTGGGATGCTATTCCAGTGGAAGAGCGACAAAAAGGCTTCCAGATGTTGGCTGAACGTCAGGGCCAATCTGCTTTGGCATCCGCTTAATGACCCATCTTGTCAGCCAGTTGAAAGACAAGCGCCAGCAGATCACTCAATTGCTGGCGCAGGATGAATACTCTACCGAACACTTTACTCTCTATTGGCAAGAGTTTGATCAACTCTTGCGTCAACTCTGCGAAAACCCGCAACAAACACCTGATTTACAAAGTATATTGGCAGATAACTTGCAGTGGGTTAGTCTTATCACTGAACAAGTCACTTCAGAAAGAAGTGTCGTAGCTGCCAGGATGTTGCAATTACGCAAAGGCAAAAAGGCACATCAAAGCTACGGAGACAACAACTAAGCAGGTGCCGGGCCTTTATGCTGAAATACATTAACTATCAAATCCTCGATAATAACGACCAGCAAGAAGCTCTTGAAAAACAAGTTTCGGTGACTATTGGCCGAAACATACGCCAGAATATTGACGCCTTCCGGCAGCATATCCCCAGTTTAGTTGGCATCATTAACGACCATGAAGTACAGCAGTATTCCCTGTTTTGTACTAAAGATGCTGAGCTGAATATCGTCGATTTTGCAACAGGCCGGGTGTTTTATCAGAGCAATGCAAAACAAGAAGTCATGGCCGAAGTGCAGCATTACTATTCGCATGCGGCTTATTTTAGTTTGCAAGGGCACAAAGACGACTTAACCTGGCGCCATCAGGCGTTGCCAGCCAAAGTAGATGTGCTGCTGGTATTTGGTTTGGGTTTAGGTTATCACCTGAACGAGCTAGTGATGAATAGCCATATTCGCTATCTGGTGGTGTATGAACCTAACGTAGACATCTTGCTCTGTTCGGCTCAGGCCAATAACTGGCAGCAGTTGCTTGATACGGCCACCAGCATGGGCACCCATATCTTTTTGCAAATAGGCTCAGATGCCACTGCTGTACCTGCTGAATTAGCGGAGTTACTGGAGTTTGATCAAACACTCGACAAAATCTTTGTGTACCGTCATCAATTTCATCCGATGATGGACGATGTCATTCGTTACCTGCTGCAGCATTCAGGTGACAAAGAAGCACTGACTAACACCGGCCATCAATTCACTGAATACAAAGATTATGCGGATTATGTCTCCGAACGTGCCGGTAATTTATTAGGCGATTACCAACCTCAGGATTACAAAACAGAGCAGGCGCAGGCTTTGTATAACGCCAATATGGATGCACTACAAAAGTTTTATCCGAAAGTGCATAAAGCCATGCTGGAGCACAAGACCCGGGCTTGGCAACTAGTCACTGATCCTCAAGGCAATCCTAATCTTTACCATCAGAAGCGTAATGCGTTATTTCATCAGGATCTGGCTGCTGAATCGGCGGAACTGGTGGACTATTTTGTCAATCATCCCTTTAAGGATGATGTGGTGTTAAGTCAGAGAACAGGACGTAAACTCAAAGACTTCCTTCATTTTAAAATGGTTGATAGGCTTCAACCTCTCATCAGTAAAACACTACACGACAACAGCAAGCTTCCTTCTGATGTCCAGTCATTAATCATTTTTGGTATCGGACTAGGGAAACATCTCGAATTATTATCTCTGCGGCATAACATCAAAAATTTATTCATTTGTGAACCAAACTTAGATTTTTTCTATGCAAGTATATGGGTAACCGATTGGGCAGCTATTTTTCATGCCGCAGATGAAAAAGAGGGGCGAATCTATCTCAACTTAGGCGGTGATGGTAGCCATTATTTTTATGATTTGATGGCTCAGTTTTATCAGGTTGGAGCCTACTCTATAGCCGATACTTATATGCTGAGTACGTACTTTAATGTCGGGATGCAAAAAGCTATTGCTGACTTGCGTGCTGAACTAAAAGTGGTTCTTGCATTGGGTGAGTACTATGACCATGCAAGATACGGCATAGCTCATACTTATGAGAGTGTGAAGCGGGGGCAGCTATTTTTGCGACAAAATTTGGCAGAGCAAAAGTATCATAATGCTCAGAGTATTCCTGTATTTGTAGTAGGTAATGGGCCAAGTCTAGATAGTTGTTTTGATTATATTAGAGAACATCGAGAGCAAGTAATAGTCGTCAGCTGCGGCACAGCATTACGTTCATTGTATAAAAATGGTATTCAGCCTGATTTTCATGCTGAGATAGAACAAAACAGAGCTACTTATGATTGGATCACTCAAATTGAAGATAAAGAGTATCTGAACCACATTCGCCTATTAAGTGTGAACGGAATACATCCTGATACAGCATCCTTATTCAAACAGACCTTATTGTGTTTTAAGGATGGTGAAGCATCTACTTATGTCTTTCACAATGGTCTGAAAAAACATGGCTTTCAGATTGCCTCTTTAGCTTATGCCTATCCCACAGTAACCAATTTGGTTATGAATTACATTATAAAGCTTGGTTTAACACAGATATATTTGTTTGGTGTCGATTTAGGTTTTATTGATATTACCAAACACCACTCATCTCACTCTGCTTATTTCAAGCCTGATGGTTCAGAGGTGTATAACTATCAATGGAAACATGGTGGCGGAGTGCCTGCCCCCGGTAATTTCCGACCCCTTGTATACACTAAAGCTGAATTTGATGTATCAAGAAAATTGTTAGAGCAGGCGATACAAAAAGCAGGTCGCAAACTTGAAGTATACAATTGCAGTGATGGTGTAAAGATCAAAGGAACTGTCTCGTTAAAACCAGAAAATATTTTGTTAACTACATTTGTGCCGGATAAGGAATTAACATTACAGAACTTTATTAATCAAGTGTATTACCCTGCATTGTGTGAGTATGCAGATAAAATTTATCAACAGTTCTCTGTCGATAAATTCAGAAGCACCATGAAAGAATGGCAGGCCCTGATTGAATATGACGTAGAAACTGCAGAACAAGCAAAAGAGCTCATAAAAAATCAATGGTTATTGATGAGAAAAACTGCTGTAGATGATAAAAACATTACGTTTTGTCTATTTCACGGCAGCTCCAATTATATCTCAGGGATTTTGACAAAAATTGCTGCCAATATCAGAGACGATGGTGATGAGTTCGTTACGACTTTCAATCAAGTTATGCTGATTTGGCGTGAATATTTGAAACTTGGTGAGCAAGAATATTTGGAAAATCCGACTAAATGCGATGGAATTAGCGTTAGTTATTTGTTTTCTTAATTACATAGTGAGCAAAATCGTACATTTTTGATTCATAGTAAAATCAAAACAACAGATTACGGAAATTTATGGACAAGAAACCATTGTTCTCGTTGGTTATTCCAACCCGAAACAGAGCCTTATTGGTGCGGCATTGCCTTGCTTGTATTGCACAACAAGACTTTGATAGTTTTGAGGTTATTCTCTCGGACAATGGCAGCACCGAACTCTGTGATTATGAGTTTTCAGCTTATGCCATCGACCCACGATTCAAGTATATTCGCCCGCCACACGATATGAATATGTCAGATCATTGGGAATATGCTTTATCTTTTGCTACAGGGACATATGTCACTATTGTGAGTGAAAAGTTTATGTTTCGACCTGACTCATTGTCGGTCTTGGAAAAGATCATTGCTCAGAATGAACCAGATTTACTTACTTGGCAGTTTGAACGTTATGAGGTTACAGAAGGTGATTTTGATAATGGCCATTATCATCCTTTGATGAAACCTTTACCTCCAAGTTTTTATGATCCAATGTTGGAATTAAAACGACGTTTTAGTTTTGCGACTCCATCTTTTTATCGGCCACTTAGACACAAAAATAGTTATGGGAAAATATATTCAGGCTGTGTGCGTAACGAAGTTTTAGAGAGAGTTCGTTCACATTTTGGTAGAGTATTTTCTCCTTATATTCCAGACTTTAGTTCTATGGCCGCTATTCTGAATGAGTCATCTACTGCTATTGATGCTGGTCAGAGCCTAATGATGGTCGTTTTCGCCGATAATATATCAAATGGAGATGCTACAAAAATTTCTTTGGCTCAGATGGAGAGTTATTTTGCAAGTTATGGTGAAGATGCAGATATATTTTCCAGGCATACTTTGTTCGAAGAATGTTGGGTTGGGCACAATAGTTTTATTGCTTATGATTATGAGCAAATAAAACGCAAAGCCAGATACGGTCATTTAGTGACAACTGAAATTGATAAAGTGAATCTCTTAAGCTGGATGCTGGCAGACTTTGATGAGGTTAAAGACTTCGGCCGCTTTGATAAGATCCAATTAGAAAAAGCACTGATGACTCAAAAGTTTGGATTTTCTGCACATGAGCAATTAGTGATTGATAGAAATCTTGAAATGCTAAAAAATGCAGGGCCTTGTCCTTATGAAATCTATCATTCGGGATTAGATAAGCTCCAAAGCATGCCTGTGGACATGACCCCAGAGGCCCTCGCTCGATATCACTGGTTAGAGAAAACCGCACCTCCGAGAAAAAATGTATTGCAAAAAGGAGAGGGAATTCCAGAAGCCGTTCAATACTTTTATCACTATAATTTAGCCAGTACTAGGCTACTAGAAGGCTCAACTGAAAAAATTGGCTCAGGAGTATGATGTCAACTACTGAACAATTGTCAGTCACTATTGGTGCGCATAATAGTGAGACAGCTGTATCTTTGTCTGAATGGTTGTCGCTTAATGAAGGTAAAGTAAAGCTTGGTTTTCGTTTGCTTCCTAGCGCAGTTTTGAGCCAAATGACTGATCAGTTTGAACAGTTTTCCCGGTATTCTCATCTGTCCTGTATCGGACTTGTTAATACCAACGATGTGTTTTCTTTAAAGCAGCAACAACTACTGAGGGATCTAAATCTCCCACTTCTTTATCTCTCTACTGAGGACTTTGGCAGTTTGTCCTGGTTAAATATAGTCTTTTTGCAGGAGACAAATTTTGCGGATGATGAGACTTATCCGAAGGATATTATAAAAATTGGAAGTCCTCACGGTACTGATATTTCTTTAAAGAAAACATTGGTGCATTACGGTGGTTTAATGGAGTTTGATTACATTTTATGTCCGGTTTCATATACTCCGGTCTTTGATGACGCTTATATTGGGTTAGTTACCTCTGATTTGAGCTGTCATTCTATGCCTTTTTGTTGTGCTATTCCTTTTGGTATGCCTAAATATGATCGTTTTTTTCAAGCTTGTCAGGAACATCCTTATCCGGAAGCTATTATTTATCACCTGTCCAATCTAAAGATTGAAAATCCGTCAGTCGTTAGCTACATAGCTCCTGTCTTAGAGTTATTGTTAAGGAGTTTTCCTGACAGAAGCATTATCTTTAGACCCTTTCCTGAAGACCAGGAGCATCCATTTATTCAACAATTACTCAAACAATTTTCTGATTTTCCGAATTTTACATATAGCTGTGCTCCTTCTTATATATCTGATTATGTGAAGGGGGCAGTGATGTTATGCCACAGAGATTATTCGGAACATTTATTTGTGCAAGCGAGCAAGAGGCCTATGCTGGTTTTTGATCCTTGCTCTCAATCCAACACTGCACAGGTAAGGGTAGAATCCATCGAGCAACTGATACCTGCGTTATCATCGTTATTAGCAGAAAAAGCGCAGGTAACTGTGAATAATAACGTATTCAACTCAGGCAGCTCAGTGGACTACTTAGTGTCTCAGTTACATTATATTCTGGATAATAAAAGACATCCACAGTGGCAGTATTTTGAATTGTATAATCAATATTCTGCCGATACTCACACTGTTATTCAATATCATATGGCTGGTGTGTCGCCTTTTCATAAAACCGCATTACGTGCTTTGAAAATATTTCCAGATTGCCCTGAGTTTTTTCTCGCTGCATTAGAATCGTTAGGACGGACTCCAATTTATTCTAATAGACAGCTGAGTGAGATGTATTGGGAGCAGATACTCCATTTGATATCGAATAAACGTACAGACGATCTGGAGAAGAGCGTTTTGACAGGATTGGAGAAGTGGTTTTTCAGTCTGCCTGCTGATTGTCGTTTTTATTTAACCAATAAGGTCGCTAAATATTCTTCTGAAGAATCACTTTTTCACTATTTATTGCAATTGACTGAAGTTGATTGTACTCCAGTATTGTCTACAAGTGTTCCTGTGTTCATAGCGCAAAGAGATTTGTCAAAACAATTAAATGATGGGCCCGTACTGATTTATGGTGCCGGCGAGTTAACTAAAACATTACTCACAAACTTATCCTTTATAGAGCGATTTGATGTTCTTTGTATTGTTGACTCAAATTTAAAATTTCATGGCAGAAAAATTCTTGAATATAACATTGAACCACCCGAAAAATTGCTGACATACAATGCGCCAATTCTTATTTGCTCAAGAGCTTATGCCGAGGAGATCGACTATCACCTTAGACGCCAACTTGGTATAAAAAATGCGGTTTATGTGTTGCATTAGAATTTTTATTTTCAGTAGGACATATAAGGCGCTATTTTATTCTTATTTAATTCAATAAATTGATGATGTTAGGCTACACTTTTAGCGTGTGGGTATAGCAGCGGAGGCTTGATGACGAAAGCAGTAATATTGGCTGGTGGACTGGGCACTCGGATCAGCGAAGAATCACATTTACGGCCTAAACCTATGATTGAAATTGGTGGTAAACCAATTTTATGGCACATCATGAAAATTTATTCTGCTCATGGGATTAACGATTTTGTGATTTGTCTGGGTTACAAGGGATATATCATCAAAGAGTATTTTGCGAATTATTTTCTCCACATGTCTGATGTCACTTTTGATATGGCCTCTAATACGATGGAGGTTCACGAAAAACACGTTGAGCCGTGGCGAGTTACATTAGTAGATACCGGAGAAAATAGTATGACGGGAGGGCGTTTACGTCGAGTCAAAGACTATGTTGGTAACGATACGTTTTGTTTTACCTATGGTGATGGCGTTTCTGATATTGATATAAGAAAAACGCTGAACGCTCATAAACAAGCCGGAAAAATAGCTACTGTAACCGCGATTCAACCACCAGGTCGTTATGGTGCTTTAGATATCCAGGGTAATGCAGTGCAACGTTTTCAGGAAAAACCGGCCGGAGATGGTGCGTGGATTAATGGTGGATTTTTTGTACTCGAGCCTCAGATTTTTAATTACTTACATTCTGACGAAGACGCATTTGAAGCAACGCCCTTAATGCAACTTGCGGAGCAAGGTCAATTAAATGCATATCAGCACTCTGGTTTTTGGCAAGCAATGGACACCTTACGCGACAAAAATCAGCTTGATGTTTTATGGAAAAACAATGAAGCACCCTGGAAGTTATGGTCATGAGGTTGTTTGGGCAAACCTTTGCAGGTAAAAAAATCCTTCTGACAGGGCATACAGGTTTTAAAGGCAGTTGGTTGGCGCTTTGGTTAAAGCAGCTAGGTGCCGCTGTTTATGGTATCTCTTTACCAGCTAATACCCACCCCTCACATTTTAAGTTGAGTTCTATTGATTGTGAAAGCTCAATGCTGGATATATCGAATAAAGATCTGTTGCAACAAAAAGTAGCTGATTTCTCTCCAGAGTTGGTTTTTCACCTTGCCGCTCAGCCCTTAGTTCGTTTGTCATATCAGCAGCCAGTTAATACATGGCAAACCAATGTAATGGGGACTGTAAATTTATTAGAGGCTTGCCGTCATACTTCTTCTGTTCGCGCGGTGGTGGTGATCACAACTGACAAAGTATATGAAAACGTAGGACAAAGTGTTGGCTATGTTGAGACAGATCCTTTGGGCGGACATGACCCTTACAGCGCTTCTAAGGCTGCCTGTGAGTTGGTTGTTCAGAGTTATCAGCGAAGTTTTTTACAACAACAAGATATTTTACTGGCCAGTGCAAGAGCTGGTAATGTCATTGGAGGTGGAGACTGGGCTCAGGACAGACTGATTCCAGACGTGATCCGAGCCTGCCAGCAAGGTTCTCCCTTAATAGTCCGATATCCATCTGCTGTAAGGCCTTGGCAACATGTTTTAGATTCATTATCTGGTTATCTATGTATTGCTGCAGAATTGTTGCAGGGTAAAGATTCCTGTGCCACTGCCTGGAACTTTGGGCCCTCTCCGGAAGCTACGCAGAATGTGGCTACTGTCCTCTTCGAAATGAAAAAATTCTGGCCTGAGTTAACCTGGCAACAAGATTTTTCAACGCCGGTACAAGAAGCGCAATTACTTACTTTGGACAGTCGAAAAGCGAATGAGAAACTGGGGTGGAAATCTGTTTGGGATTTTCACAAAACGGCAGAACAAACTGCACTGTGGTATCAGCAGTATTATCAGCAAAAACAAGTGATTAGCTTACAGCAGTTGGTGTCATACTGTCAGGACGCAAAACAACAAGGTCTGTCATGGGCACTCAATTACAACTAAACCAAACATCTATCCAGGGAGTATTCGAGGTTCGCTCCCTTCGTGGGCAAGATAAACGCGGATCCTTTGCTAGATGGTTTTGTCAGCAGGAACTGGATCAGTTGCTGCTTGGAAAAGCAATAAGACAAATCAATCATTCGGTAAATACCAACGCAGGAGTAGTGCGAGGTTTACACTTTCAGTATCCACCTGCCGCTGAGTATAAATTGGTTCGTTGTATCCGTGGAGAAGTGATGGATTTTGTTGTGGATTTACGCGCTGGGTCTACGACTTTTTTGCAACACCTTGGTATCAGGCTGAGAGAGTATGATGATCTAATGTTGCTCATTCCACCTGGTTGTGCGCACGGTTTTCAGGCGCTGGTTGATAATAGCCAGTTGCTCTATCTGCACACTTCTGATTACCAACCCGGTTTTGAGGGCGGTTGCCGTATTGACGATCCATGTCTCAAGATCCAGTTACCAATGCCGATATCAACACTATCTGAACGGGATGCCAGTTTTGTCTCATTGGCTCCAGATTTTAACGGGATCTATGTATGAAATGCCGGCATTGCCATCACAGCTTAGATTTGTCTCTGGTCGATTTGGGCAGTATGCCTCCCTCGAACGCTTATTTGTCTAGCACAGAAGAGTTTCCGAAAGAAAAGAAGTACCCACTTAAAGTTTTGGTTTGTCAGCATTGTTGGTTGGTTCAAACTGAAGATTTTGCCAAAGCGGACGAACTGTTTACTGCTAATTACGCGTACTTTTCATCTACATCCAGTAGTTGGTTATTGCATGCCGCCTCCTATGTACAAAAAACTATTGATGATTTGCAGTTAAACTCCTCAAGTTTTGTTATGGAGTTAGCTGCGAATGACGGCTATTTACTGCGGAATTTTCAACAGAGCGGTATTCCCAACATTGGTATCGAGCCGACGAAAGCGACAGCTGATGCTGCACGTTCTTTGGGACTTACTATCATCTCCGAATTCTTTGGCAAGGCTCTTGCTGCAAAACTTGCGACTAGCTATCCCAAAGCGGATTTAGTTATCGCTAATAATGTGCTTGCACATGTGCCTGATATTAACGATTTTGTAGCTGGTATAGCTCTTGTGCTAGCTGAGCAGGGTGTCTGCTCTTTTGAGTTTCCACATCTATTGAATTTACTGAATGAACATCAGTTCGACACTATCTATCATGAGCACTATTCCTATCTGTCTTTGCTGGCGGTTCAAAAAATTTTACTGCACTCAGGGCTAAAGGTTTACAAAGTAGAACGGCTCAGCACACATGGCGGTAGCTTAAGGGTTTGGGCTTGTCGGGAAGATTGCCCGAAAGCTATAGAGAGCAGTGTTGAATCTACTCTGCAACAAGAAATTGATTTTGGCTTAGCTACTGCTGAAGTCTATAGCGATTTTCAAAGGTGTGTGGATCAAGTTACTGATTCACTAAAGATTTTTTTACAAAAACAGAAAAATGCCGGGCGGCGAGTTGTTGCTTATGGTGCGGCAGCTAAGGGGAATACTTTACTAAATTATGCTGGTGTAGGTATTGAGCTTTTACCAGTTGTCTTTGATGCTGCATCATCGAAACAGGATAAGTTTTTACCGGGCAGCCATATTCCTATTAAGCATCCAGACCACTTACCAGCCTATGAACCAGATGTGGTATTAGTACTTCCATGGAATTTATCAACAGAAATCAAAACTCAGTTAAGACCAGTTTTAAGTAACACGACAGAATTGATTGTTGCTATTCCAGAGTTAACTTATCTATGAGAGTTTTGCTGACGGGCGCAACCGGATTTATTGGCCAGGCTTTTTTGAGTCTGTTAAACAGTCATGGAATTGAGGTTGTTATTCTTGGGCGCCACTCTCCAGCTCTTTTGCCTAATGTAAGTTTTATCTATTGTGACTTATTAAATGATAGTGATCTTAAAGACAAAGTTATACAAGCGAGTTGCTCGCATCTGGTTCATCTGGCATGGAATGTTGAGCATGGAAAGTTCTGGCATGCTTCGGATAATTTAGATTGGGTCGCAGCAACTTGCCGATTAACAACGCTTTTTTGGCACGCGGGTGGTGTTGCTGCAGTTTTCGCTGGCTCTTGTGCCGAATATGGCTGTAGCGACGAGATGTTAGTAGAGCATCAGGACTATGGGGCACCTCACACTCTTTATGGTGTATCTAAAGATGCTACAAGACGTCTGGTGATGTCGTTTGGCGGCATACATCAGCTAAGATGCAGTTGGGCACGAATTTTTTTACCTTATGGCCCGGGCGAGGCTCCAGGCCGTATCGTGCCTTCCGTATTGGATGCTCTTTCTGGTAAGCGTCCTCCTTTTGCCACAGACCTGAAAAGCACGCGTGATTTTATTCATGTAAAAGATATCGCTCAGGCTTTGTGGGTTTTACTGCAGACAGGCGAACACGATGTTTATAACCTGAGTTCCGGGCAAGGAACGTCAATCTCTGCATTGATTAAGCTCATGGCAGAACTGCTCTGCGAGGATGCTTCCGCTTTACTCGCATTAGGAAAGTCTGAAACTTCGGCTTCCTCCTTGTTGGTAGGAGACAATTCTAAATTATCAAAGCTGGGTTGGCGTCCTGAGCTAAGTTTGTTGGCAGGCCTTAGCTCCATCATTACGGAATCCAAAGTTTTATGAGTACTCTTTGTCCAGTATGTTTATCTAATGATTTAAAAGGTTTTGTTCATCGGGATCAAATACCTGTGCATCAGAATCTTGTCATGACATCAGTTCAGCAGGCCAAAGCTTGTCATAAAGGAGACCTTGATTTTAGCTTGTGTGCTTCTTGTGGATTTTTATTCAATAGAGCCTTCGATTTATCTGCCCTTTCTTATGGCGATAATTATGATAACACCCAAAGTCATTCGCCGATGTTTGAGCGTTACATGGACGAGCTTGTTTCTGATTTGGTGGAAAATCAGGGGGTACGTAACTGCACAGTGGTTGAAGTGGGGTGTGGTAAAGGGGTATTCCTCAAAAAATTGATTAGCTACCCTGGTGCGAATAACAAAGGAATAGGTTTTGATCCGAGTTATGTTGGTGAGGTAGAGTTGTTCGATGGAAAGTTAAAGTTTGTCAGGCAATTTTATGATGCAAGTTGTGCTGAAGTCGCTGCAGATGTAGTGATTTGTCGTCATGTCATTGAGCATGTTCCTTCGCCTTTGGAGTTGTTGCACAGCGTTCGCGCTGCTATTACTAACCGACCTCATGCGAAAATTTTTTTTGAAACGCCTTGTGTGAATTGGATTCTGAAAAATAAGGTCGTATGGGATTTTTTTTATGAGCATTGTTCATTATTTAGTAAAGAGTCGCTTTCAACTGCTTTTGAGCTGGCAGGTTTTCAGGTCACAGACGTGCGCCATATATTCGAAGGCCAATATCTCTGGCTGACAGCGGTGCCTGCTCAAGATGTTAAACCGCATTTTTTTCCTGCTTTGACGTTAGACTTAGCGCAGCGCTATAAACAGGATGAGACAGCATTGTTGAACAACTTAGCAGAGCTTGTTGCACGTTTGAGTCAAAATGGAGGAGTGGCCTTATGGGGGGCTGGAGCAAAAGGTGCAACTTTGGCTTATTTATTGGACCCAAATGTCCAAACTATTAGTGCTGTTATCGACGTCAACCCGAATAAGCAAGGCAAATTTCTTCCCGGAAGTGGTCATCCAATCATTTCTCCAGCCAGCCTGAAGACTTTGGGTCTACGAAATGCTGTGCTTATGAATCCAAATTACAGAGCCGAAATCGAACAGCTGCTCATAGAATTACAAGTCACTATAAATTTGCACGAATGGAGTGCGTCATGAAATTAATTTTAGATACAGACGAAGCTACTTTAACTACAACAGATGAACGTGGTACTGCTGTATTACCCCTTTATTCACGCGAAGCTTTTGAGGTTATCTCCAGACAATGGGTCAGAATAGGGTGGGACCAAAAGTATCAATACAGTTTCAGTTGGTTTGGTCGTCCTGTGATTCAATTACCTGAGGATATGATCAGAATGCAGGAGGTGATTTACAAGTTAAAGCCTGACGTGATTGTAGAGACTGGAGTTGCACACGGCGGGTCCCTTGTTTTCTATGCCAGCCTTATGCAGGCTATAGGCAAAGGCAAAGTTATTGGAGTGGACATCGAGATCAGACCGCATAATCGTCATGCAATTGAGGAACATCCATTAAATCACCGTATCACTTTGCTTGAGGGCAGTTCTACGGATCCAGAAATCGTCTCTCAAGTAAAATCCCTGATTAAACCGGACGATCTTGTTTTGGTTATATTGGATTCAGATCATAGCTATGACCATGTGACCGCTGAGCTTGATGCATACTCTTCGTTGGTAAGTAAAGGTTCATATATAGTGGCAACTGATGGAATTATGTATGACCTGACTGATGTGCCGCGCGGTAAACCGCATTGGATAAAAGATAATCCAACCCGGGCTGCTGCCGATTTTGCTGCAAGAAATGCTCAGTTCATGGTGACTCAGCCGGTCTGGCCATTCAATGAAAGTGATTTGGCTGAGAACATTACCCATTGGCCGGGCGCTTGGTTGTTGAGGCAATAGAGCACGTACTGTTGCAGCAAAAGTTATTGTTCCCGTTAGACTTTTTGTTTAGTCAGGATGCTACTAATGATTGATATCAACTTCCATCTGCTTGCTGATGAAGATTCTAAACAGCGATTTCAACAACATTCTCAGTTGCTGCAACAACAAAGTTACGTGCAAAACTTTTCGACTATTGATGGTCAGTTAAGTATTTATCGTCATCCAGAAGTATTTGTCCGCACTGCTGAGCAGATTGTCTCAATTAATCCACACTTGGGAGGACCTCTAAAACATTTCGTACAGGCTGCGGGTCCTCAGGTTCGTATTCATTGCTTTGAAGAGAGAAGCAATCAGTATGCTGCATTATGTCGGAATTTGTTGCATTGGCATATTGAACCTTACGTGGTTCCAGTGTGTGCCGGAATATGGTCAGAGTCAGGTTTGCTCACGGTCAATCATATGGGGCACAGTGGAGCTATGTATTTTCCCGAGATCATTACAGCTGCCTCAGCAGACAGAGCGACAGTGAGGGAGGCTTATTATGCGTATAGACTTGATGATTATTTAGCATCTCAAAGTTTTAGGCCTAGTCTTATCGAGTGCGGTCGTCCAGGTTTGGCGCGGGCAGTTATCCAGGGGGCAAAACAGACTATCCAGCAATTAAAACCGAGGCTCATACTGGTCGATTCTCCGTCTTGTAGTTGGCTTAAGGAGGTAAAAGAATGGGTTCCTGAATATCGGGTGTTTTATAGCGAATGCGGCCGGAAAAAATCAGGCGCCTTTCTTTTGACGTTGTAAGTCTTTTCTTTGGGAATTGGATATGGACAGTGAACTGTTTCAAAAGCGTATTGATGAACTACCTGTTGCACCACTTATTAGTTTGGCCGCGTCAAATTGTCAGCATCTGAAAGTCATAGTTGCGGGGAATGCCCCTGCAGCACTACTTGTTGCAAATGAAATCAAATTGCACGGAGCTGAAGTAATAGGTCTGCTCACAGAAGGAGACCTATGTTGTAATTTCGCATTATTAAGCGATTCAGACCTTCAGGCTGGTCTGTATTTTGACCTGATGTTATTCACCGGTGACTCGGCGTTAAAAGTGGCCGAAAAATATAAAGTTATTCGTCATAAATCTGCAATTTATAAGCATGAGCTAAAATCGTTTTCGGAAAACATTGAACTTCTTTGTGATCTGAAATCAAAGAGAGTCTTGTTTCAGCAAGAACAGATGTTGAACCAGAATTTCTATATTGAAGGTTTCTCTGATGAGGCTGGTGAGCAGTACGCTCATCCACAGGTTCATGCTGTCTCTGGAGAAAAGGTTTTGTGTATTGGCCCCTACCTTGGAAAGCCCCTGCAAGCTTTTGCTGTGAGTGCTAACCACTCGTTTACGGCTCATTGCTTAGAGGCAAATCCTTACACTTATGCGGAACTGTGTATAAATATTGTTAGTTGGAAGATGCAGCACCAAGTGCGGCCAGTCTGCGCCGGGGCATGGTCTTCAACTGGTATGGTTGCATTTGCCAGTGAAGGACATACCGGAGGTGGTGTCGTGCTGGCTTTAGACGAGCAACACCCCTTAAAGCCAGGAGAAATAGATCTTGCCATCTTTACCTATTCAGTCGACGATTATATTAAAGAGTCAGGTTTTGTTCCTACTTTGATCGAAAGTGGACGTATCGGTATTGCATATGATGTAGTAACGGGGGCTCGTCAAACTATTGAGACATACAAACCTAAGCTTATCATATTAGATTACCCAGACTCCAAAGTTCCGGCGTTGTTGAAACAATGGGTCCCGGACTACAAAATATATTACAGCGAGTGTGGTAGAGTTAACTACGGTGTATTTTTCTTTGGCTTATAACAACAAAAGGTGCTTCGGAATCGTCAGGCTTTTTTTTGTAACAATCTACCGAGTTTTAACTGATTTATAGTACTTTCAGGCATGTGTTCATAGTTGTGAAGGTCTTGTACACTGTCGACTTCGAGCCAACCATTCTGATGCAATGAGGCTTTTACTTCCAAGCCTATATCAATGAGTTTTTGAATAAAATCAGTCATATACATCGTTTCACGAAGCTTTGGATCTAGTTTGTTGTAGACATCACGGATGGCAGGTTGTATTGCAGAACTTAATTTCAACAGCCCTATGTACTGGGCCTGAGCCTGATTTATGTGGGTCATTTTTTTACCAAGCTGTTTGATGCATAACGTCTCGGCGTTATAGATAAAAGACTCTGCGTCAGTCAGCGGATCCTCCATTCTAAGCTGCCATAACAGTTGCCAGTCTAAATCAGCAGAAACTGCAATCTCAGCATCAGAAGCCATCAGTCGATTGATAACTTCTGTCGTGTAAATAATATCTCCATAACAGATCAGAACATCCTGATCGCCATTTAACCAATCTTCAGCTTGCATCAAAGAATATAGCATGTTGGTTGATTGATATTTCATATTATTAAACACAGTCAATTGATAGGGCCCGAATTGCTCCGCACAATAACCTGTGACTACAGCGATGTCAGTAATATTGGAAGATCGCAAGATTTCCAATTGATACTCAAGTAAAGGCTTGCCCAGGAGAGGAACTAATGCCTTTGGACAATGTTCTGTATACGGACGAAGGCGGGTGCCCATACCTGCTGCAAGGATGATCGCGCGCATTTATCTAAATACCTTTTGAACGAATTCAATGTCATATGAACGAAACGGTTCTATACGTTCAGGATGCCACATAATAGCGCTGATAGGCAGATGCTTATGAATAATACCTTTGATAACTCCATCACTTGCTTTAGCAAAACATGACCAGTGCTCGTTAGTCTTGGTGGTCGCAAAATGGTGGTAGCTATTAACCTGATGCACTTCATTACCAATATAGACAGATTGTAGAGCACTGACGTGGCCTGTCACCGGTTCGAGTGATTGACCAAAGTACTGCTGTAAAAATTGCATTCCTCTGCAAACACCAACAGTCGGAAGACAATGGTTCACCGCATAATCCATCAGTAATTGTTCTGTTAGATCACGCTCAGGTGAATCTCCACCATAGCTCTCCAGAGAGTTTCCTCCCGTCAGTAATAATCCGGACACCTGGTACAAAGCCATGAGTTTTAATGCGACGTCTGCTTGGTTTGGGAGTAATAAAGGCAAATATCCTGCCTGATACAAAAACGCTGTCCAACGTTGATCCAATGCATCGCGTCTTTCATTATAAACTGGAATTACTTCCACTCTCTGACTTACAGCTATCACTCTCATTGTATCACTGCCACTTTTTTACTATGGCAATCTAACTGAAGAATGGAGGCTTGTTTCCAGTACTGGTAGAGCCTCTCTCCGGCACCTATGACAGCTGGGATCCCCAGTTCTGCTGCTCTGATTGCCATATGTGAATTACAGCCCCCATACTGAGTGACGAGAGCGGCGATGTGTTTAGAGAACAACCAATCATAGCCGGGGTCTGCAGCTTCAATAAAAACAATCTTGCCGGAAAGATCTGCATAGGGGTCTGCTTCGCAACATGGAGCTGTAACAGAAAGACTGGTAATGAAATTAGGTTCTCCGGGCAGCATTTGAAAGCAAGCGGCATCAGCTGGATCGGAAATAAGTACTGGTAATTTGATCCATTGACACAGCGCATGATAATTCATACCTAACTGAATAGAGCTGTGAAGTGTTTCCTGCGCACTTAGAGTGGTGGAGTGAAGTTTTAATATATCTTTGATATCAGTATAGGCAAGTTCCGTTTTACTGAAGCCAAGTTGCATTCCCAATTGTTCTATACACACGAGCGTATCACTCAAACTTTTAGTAAAAACAAATTTGCTATATTCCCTGGCTTCGATTGCTTTTTTTATGAAGTTAAACAAAGCGATCGCATCTACATGAAAGCCAGCCTGTTGCAGCGCTTGATTTAAACTGTTTAGTCTGCTTAAGGATATACTAAATTCTCTGGAGCCAGGTTGAGAATACTCTCCACTTTGTGCAGAACCAAAGTAAAGTTCAGGTGCTTCATCATAACGTGCCGATAAAATGTCATACGTGCCCGGCCTCAGGTGTCCGTATTTATTTAAAAAGTTTTGTTTGTCCAGAGTCTCGTGATCATTAACTAGTTCAGAGCTGACAGTGTTAAGACTCAACAAAAACTGCTTGTGCTCTGTTTCCGATAACAAACCACAACCTTTCATCGAATTTAATAATTGTACAGCAATAAAACCTGCCCGCGCTAAACCAGCAAAAGCCAGAGTCCCATACCTTTTACAGTCCTCCAGTAGCCAATAGATTTTATCCAATTTATTCAAATCGGAGTTCAGAATCTGCTCTTGTCGTTGCTGTAAAGATTCAATACTTTTTAAGTCACTCTGCCAGACACCGCTTTGATCAGCAATGATCGAATTCGTTAGCTCCAGTAAAGATGAACTGATCTTTTGCAGATCTGTGGGGCTAAAGCCCGCATCCAGTAATTCGTTGAGCCGTTCCTGCAAGTCAAAACTGTAACAAGAGTAAACAACTTGAAATTCCACTTTGTCATGCAGATGTGGCTGCTGTTTTAACTTATTCAGGTAGAAGTTCACTAGGCGCTCTGCCAGGTCTGCGTCGAGCTTTGAAGGGACAAATGAATTAAAGCTTACTCTGATATCAATGTAAGGGGTGCCACCCAAGACGAGTAACAAAGGAAAGCCCCTTAAATCTCTGTAACCATAGTTAAATCGCTGAACTGCCCATATATGATCCGTAATCAATTCTTTATATAAAGAAAGGGCCAGAGGTTTGGGTTTGATCCCTATAATCTCCGCCGGATTCCAGTCAGGCATGACTCCATATAAACCAGTTGCACCCAGCAGATAAGGATGGCGCTGGGTAAGGCGATGTAATTTTTTGTAGATGCAACGTTGTTCTAGCTGGTAAGCCGCAACAGGCAGATCACGCAATGAGCGGGTTTGCAACGGCCGGACTTGGAATAGATAAACAAGGTTATCTTTAATTGCGAATTCTATGTCTAAAGCCGTATCAGGATAATAGGGTTGTAATTGCTTATATAAATCAATTAACTGTTGTAACCAGATGTGGCTGACAACGCTCTCATGTGCAATAACGTAAGTCGAACCTTCGCTGTCACGCCCTGAGGTGACTGAATCGGTCGAGCCTGATTGGTCAACGCTGATGATGTAGTAGGGTGCTCCTGTGCTGGGATCCTGCGAAAACATGACGCCAGCATAATCAGGCTGTTGCAACATTGACTGAATAAATACCTGATCTTCCGGGCACTGGCGCTGATAAGAGTCAAACACTTCGTTTACGCTTTTGATCAGTGAGTCGCATGTGGCTTCTACATTGAGCAAAGATAAATAGGCTCCCGCCAGACTTTGCTCATGCTTATCTTCGTCACCCGCGCTAGAGCGAACAACATAAGGGGGATTGAGTTGTTGGAGTACCTGATGAACAATGGCGTCGCGGTTTTCAATCCATTGTTCAAAAGTACACACGATTTGCGGTAATACGTAAGCTGTTGTCAGTTTTGTACTGAAAAACTCCAGCGTTTGGGCTTTGCTTAATTTCGACATATTGGCTGAGGCTGAGTTATTCAAATTTGGCCTCCACTCTGTCCTGTACATGGAGTATTAAGAAAAGCGTCAATGATCAAATTCGCTACTATCGCAATTTGTGTTTGATCACCGTCATTATCAATCAACAGATCAGGAGTCAGTGGCTCTTCGATGTGTAAATCCATACCTGCCATCTCTTGTTGTTGTCCTTGCTTTTGCTGTCGGTATAAGACTTTAGGGTCTCTACTTCGACGAGTTTGTTCCATAGTCCGTAAATAAACCTCAAAATAGCCTGGAGTATGGGCACGATTCCATTGCTGTACTTCATGGAACATACTTATAGTTGGTACAATTACAATATGTCCTTGCGATGAAAAAAGCGATGCAAGCCGGGCATAACGATAAGAACCTATCAAGCGGGACTCATTATCATAACCCCAATGCGGGTCTGCAATAGCGGCCCGTATCTGGTCACCATCCAACATGACTGGACATCTACCTAACTCAATCAGATGATTTTGAATGAGGGCTGCAATAGTTGACTTACCAGATCCAGATAATCCGGTTAACCAAAGTACTTTTCCCTGAGGTAGCGTTTTAGAGCTCAACGATTCCACTCTCTTTGTCCTTATTAAATGCGCTTATTGTCTTGCGTAAGGCAAGAGCTCTCAGCACTGGGTGCATAACATAACAAGGTCTGCTGCTTGGTGCCTGAACAGACAGTTGTTGCTCAGACAGGAGTTTGGCTCCTGGCTTCAATGTCTTATGCAAACAACGAGCCCTTATCCAGGGATCAAGGATTTGATCGACAAATCCCGGGCTCAATCTCTCTTTTGGCAAGTTGACTTTAAAATGACTGACGTGCAATGCCTCACCCGCGTCCAGCTCAGGAGTCATCCAAAATGAACTTGCGGCCAGACTTTGATCACAAAGCAAACTGTAATAGAAACAGGTACTCCCTTTTACGTGTGGTAACCAGCCCGGGTGTACATGTAAGAACTGGTGACCATGTTCAAATAAGTGCTTTTTGATAATACCACCACCGCTGAAAAGCCAGCGTTTTATACCGCTTTTATTCAGCTGTTGTAATAATTCTGTGTCGTTGATGGATTCAGAAGCTGTCAGCTGGGTCTTTACTTTATGAGCTGACATATAGTGTTCAAGACGATAATCAGGATTAAAAAACGAATCAGTAACCCACTTCACATCTATATCTGTGGCCAGTTCGGGACATTTAGTGTTTTGCATCACAACAATCAAATCAGGTTCTAATTGCAGCTTATGCAGTACTTGTAAATAAGCCCAGCTTCTCATACTTGGGAACAAAATGAAGCCAAAATTTTTCATATTAGAATTCGTTCAGAGTGGTCATAATCGATAATTCGCGATGGAGCACAACACTCAATTGCGAGGGAACTAATGCTGCTCCTAGATATTTAGGAACTAATACATCAAGCATTCTGATCGCTGTGTTCAGAGAATTCCAATCGTCATTCATGCTAAATTCCTCTAATAATTTTGCTACTAGATTAATCATCAGTTGATCAAGAGCACCGTCAGACATGACTGCAATGACTGGATCCATAACTAATCGAATATTGGATTTGAGCACGAAACGTTTCTCTAGTTTTCTCAACAATTTGAAATCAATTTCAGGCAAGGGTTCTGGCAAAGCAGGTGCTTTTTTTTCAAATTCTGATAAGGCTTGCACTCTGGACTGAATGTAGTTTTCTAAGGCTTGGTCGACACTGAACACAGGCACTTCGCTTTCATGCTTGCCGTAAGAACCCGGCTGAGGAGAAATAAGAGAGCTTTTCTGTTCCATGAGTACGGTACTCTTGAGCTAAAGAGAAAGAATATTGAACTTAATTAAAGTATCTTATACCTAGCTTTGTTTCGGCACGCCAGCATTGAACTTTAACTGCAGGAAAAATTTAATGCAGTTTTAGACTTATCGGTCGATACAAAGTGAGTTACAGATAGTCGGCGGGTGATGCGGTTTTGATGAAATGGGGCAGCATGGATCTTAGTATTATTATTACTGTTTATAATCAACAGCATTATTTGGAAAGAGCGCTGCTCTCTTGTTTCCAACAGCATGTGGAGGCGCTGGAGATCATAGTGGTAGACGATGGCTCGGTACCGTCTATTACATTACCACTCTTAGATGTACCTGAGCATGTCACTCTTCGTTTACTCAGTAAATGCAATGGTGGTGTCGCGTCTGCGCGTAATATGGGTATCCGTGAAGCACAGGGGCGGTTTATAAAATTTCTTGATTGTGATGACGAGTTACTTCCTGAATGCTGTGCTCTACAACTATCTTCACTAGAACCTTCCCGGGCAGAATTATCTATTATTGGTTACAAGGTATTGCAAGCAGATAAATGGATCAAAGGTGTTCCAAAGTTCGACACTCTTTTACAAGCTCTGTTCCAGGGAAATGTAGCTCCCCTACATTCTTTTATGTACAGGACAAAAGATGTTCGTATGGTAGGAGGTTTTGATGAAACCGAAAGAACATTGCAGGCTATGGAGGATTATGATTTTAACTTTAGATTGGCTTTAGCCGGGGTTGATGCTGTTACCGTGCACCAAACTGGTGTTTTGTACCATCGACTTGCGAATAGCCGTTCATCGAATACCAGAAAGATACATGATGCGAATGTCCGAATTCTGCTGAATGCGATTGAAATAGTTGTATCGACTAAAGCGGCGCAGGTTTGCCTGTTGGATGTGTTGCAGGGAATGTCATTATTGGCTGTTCAAAGTCAGGATTTTTATAGTTTCATTAAAATACTACCCTCACTTAGCCAAATGACGATAGCGTCATCGAAATTGATGGTGTCTAAATTTTTACTTCAGGTGCAAAGTCGCTTTGAACTTGCAAAACAAGTTGATGAAAAAGAGTTTTGGATGTTACAGAAGCAACTCTTGTCTGAGGCGAAACTAGATTCTTTACAAACTTTATCCCCGCCTGGTTATGCTTTGCGCCCGGCCAGTCCTCCTTTGGCTGCACATTACTTTGACGGAGTGCTACTGGCAAAAGCTTTAGCTAAAGCTTCAGGAAGTAAAGCGCTTTGGTTGTGGGGAACTGGAATGTGGGCAGATTATTGGTTAGCAATGTTAGAATCTTTTGGGGTTCAGCCTGTCGGTTTTATTGATAGTTTTGCATCAGATAACGGCACTACATATAAAGGACTGCCATGCCTTGAATTATCGAAAGTTCCTGATCATATGATTGAGCATGTCATTATATGTTCGAGAGATAGTTACTTTACAATAATGCATGTATTGTCCGAGCGTCAGTTAGAGTCTCGAATTTTGCATTATGTGACAATGTAAGGTAAGGCTTATTTAACTGGAGCAAACGATGAAAACAGTACTCACCTACGGCACCTTTGACCTGTTCCATATTGGTCATCTGAATTTGCTGAAACGGGCGCGGGAGTTGGGAGATAAGCTGATTGTGGCTGTGTCCACCGATGAGTTTAATGCCACCAAAGGTAAAACCACGCTGATGCCTTTTGAGCATAGGGTAGAGCTGGTGCGTTCGGTGCGTTTTGTCGATGAGGTGATAGCCGAGTCAAACTGGGAGCAAAAAATCAGTGATGTGCAACAGCACAAAGTGGATGTGTTTGTGATGGGTTCTGATTGGCAGGGCAAGTTTGATTTTTTAAAACCTTACTGTGATGTAGTGTATTTGCCCCGTACCGACAACGTGTCCTCCACTGAGCTGAAAAAAGCTATTCAGGTCTTTATGCAACTGAAACGGGATTTTCTGGATTGACGGTAGTACGCAAAGCCAAAGACTGGCAAGGACAGCGTCTTTATATAGCGCCTGATAATCCGGCAGGCCGACACCTTGCGCTGGAGCTTAAGCAGCAAGGCGCTGTTGTGCTTGGCATGGTGGATAACTTAAAGCAGGGGGCTGATGTCTGTAATCAGGCCTCGCAAAGTAAACCTCATGATGCGGTGCTGATAGCTATCAGTGATTTTCAGCAAAAAATAGCGGAAGGTATGCTGGCTAATGGTTTTGTCGCCAAAAAAATCTGGTGTTGCCAAAGCCTGAACCCTTTGCAGTTTCAGCCTTACAAAGCAAGTTCGTCACTTCACAAGCTCAAAACCTTGCTAAAGCAGACTGTTGCCTCGCTGCTGGATCTATTGCCGAAAACAAAAATTGTGTATTACGCCGAAAAATACGTCGACAGCAATGTGCTGGTAGCTTTTGCTGAGCATCATAAACAGCAGCAGGATGTGTATTTGTTGGTCAAAGATGCGCAGCGGCAGTTTCATCCGGCGCAAATTGATCAAGCCTGGCAGGTGCGATGGTTACTACAACGAGCCAAAGTGCTGGTGCTGGATCATGAATCCACCGATCCTTTGTTCAACCGTCTGCGCACTCAGGCCAAAGTGGTGCAGCTATGGCATGGTTTGCCTTTTAAGCATTTGGCGGGCAATAAACATTTTGCCCATATTCTGGATGAAGCTTTTATCTCCAGCTCGAGCTGGTTTAATCAGTACATATTTCCCAGCATGTTTAAGGCCCGACATTATCTGGATTTTGGTTATCCGCGTAACGATGCCTTGGTGCAGGAGCCTTCCAAGCGCTGCTGGCACAATGCTTTGCCTTATGCACAGTTAGAGCAGCTATGTAGTGGTAAAAAACTCATCGTTTATATGCCAACCTACAGGGATAACGGCCAGAACGATCACCCGATCGACTGGGATGCATTGCAGCAGTTTCTTGTTCAACACAACGCCGTTTTTGTGATGAAAACTCATCCTTTTCTGGCACCTTTTGATGAGTTACGCCAGCAAGAGAGCTGCGACAGGATTTTCCATTACCCCGGACGTTTTAATGTCTACCCCTGGCTGGCCGATGCGGATTTACTGATCACCGACTATTCGTCCGTAGCTTTTGACTTTTTGCTTTGCAATAAGCCAGTGCTGCATTTTATCTATGATATTGAGCAGTACGCGAAAGTGCGGGGGCAGTTTGCCATCGCCAAAGAGGATTTTATTGCTGGCAGCACAGCGGACAATTTCGACCAGTTGCTAGAGCAAATAGCACAGGATTTTGTATCCGACCGTTTTGCAGCTAAGCGTCAGGCGCTGCAGCAAAAGTTTAGTATGGTCGATCGGGAGTGTTGTCCAGTGCTTATTGAGTATCTGCAACAACTAAAGCTGCAGGCTTAAAAAGTACAGACCACCTTACGACTGAACTGCTCTATTAAATTCATGCCATCCCAATCCGGGCTAAAGCTTAACGCTTGTCCTACCGGCATCACCCGATCCAGCCCGGTATGTACGCTAGTCAGCCAGGCTTTTAGCTGTTTGGGGTCAACACCCCAGACCGTTAAAGTTTGATGGGCATGGCTTAACATGGGATTTAACTGCGTAAGCTCCGTAAGCGCTAATTCGAGAAATAAACCACAGCCCTGATGCTGCTGAATAAACTCAGGAGTTAAGGTGTTCACCGCCAGACGGGAAATACTCTGTTGTTGCGTTAATAGCAGTTGCTGTGGGCTACTCATTACCAACTGCTGTGCTGTGGCTAAGGCCTGATATTGCTCGCTGCTATTAAGTGGCTGCTTGTGCTCTATAAGCTCTGTTAAAGCTGGCCAAAACCGCTGCTGTGCTTGTTGTACTTGTGCTGTTTCACCCAACCAGAGAACGGCTTTGGCCGAAGAGCAACCTTGTTGGGCAAAAGTCAGTTGGTCGCGGTAAAACAGTTGCACCAACTGCTGCAACTGCTCGTTATCGGCAGCAAGCACAGCGTCGGCGTCTAATAAACATAACGAAAATTTATGGCCAAAACTCAACTCACGGGCATGGGCTGGCATCAGCAATTGACGCTGAGCCTGTATCGCCTGATCCGAGCCCCACAGCACCCGGCCATCTACAGTGCTCACCAAGGCTTTCAATTCGGCACTGTCGTAGCTGCACTGCACTAACTGAAAACGGGCGTTTTGCGCTGGGAATAATTCTGCCAGAGCACGGATTTTTTCTATTAATACCGCTGTGCTGCCGCCGCTGCGGCTGGATAACCGAATCACGTTTTTATTGCCACAAAGCAAACTTAAAATGCCTGAGTAGACAAATAAGCTGTCGACATTGGCGGGGGCGCTGTGAAATACCAAACCTAAAGGCTGGCGGATAAAGTGCTGCGAATGCTGATAAGGTGCCAGCAAAGGTTTTAAATTGGCCTGCCGTAACCAGAAACCCAAAGCTATTAAATCCGGAAAATCCCGGCTTTGAGGTGCTTTTAATAAGGCTTCAGACAAGGCCTGGCAATACCCAAAATCCTGTTCGGCAAAAGATGGCTGTAGCTCTGCTTTGGTCGTGGCAGGGTTTAATAGGGTCCAGCTCATAGTGCTGCTTCCGATTTTGCTGAGGGAGAAAACGTATCACTACAACCCCGGGCTTCAGCCTGAGGCAAGCGGCCTAAAATATGAAAATATTTACCCGGTCGGCCGCAAGGGCAGTTGTCTTCGCCTAACAGCACAGCGCGGTCTTCTGATAACAAACTATGGCCCGGATAACTGCGTGGCAAAGTGGAGAGTAACTGCAGCACACCTTCTTCGCCTAAAGCTGCAGTTTGCCAGCTACCCGGTTTGCGCACCAATACATCGGCATAACTGGGGCAATGCAGATGGCCTTGTTCACATTCCACAAAAATAGCACCCACTTGCTCGACCATGCCATAAAAGTTATGTACTCTGCGAATACCGGTTTGCGTTAGTACCTGTTGTTTAAAGGTGCTATTGTCGACGGCCTGATCCTGCAGTTTTTTCCAGCCGCCGCTATGCAGTAACACCGCTTGCGGCAACGAAATAGTTTTTTGCTGCTGTTTTAATTGCTGAATAAAAAACTGCCAGACCATAAAAGTAAAACCAAACACAAACACTGGGCCGTCGCCAAACTGCTGACAAAACTGCTCCAGGGCTTCAACGTTAATGCTCATATCATCATTCAGCGCATAACAATGATTACGCCCCATAAAGGACAGGCCCTGAATACCAGCGCCGCGGGCGGAGAAATTGCTGCGATCTTTAATCACGCCCGGATGGTCGATGATCAGCATCGGCAAGCGGGCTTTGCCGAGCCAATGCTGCATAATTTTTACCAGAATTTTCGACTGCAAAGCGGCTGTGGCGCTGTCGAGCACAATACGGGATGGTGTGCCTGTGGTGCCGCTGGAATACAGCACTTTAAACACCTCATCATCCGGCACAGATTGCAGTTTGAACTGCTTAAACAGTCGCACCGCCAGATAGGGCAGTTCTGTGGTTTGTTTCGCAGTTACAAAATCAGGCCATTGTGCCTTGATCAATTGTTGATAGGGCGCGCAATGCTGCTGATGATGCTGGGTTAGCTGGTTAAGTTCCGCCAGCAATAACGGCTGTTTTTCATCCGCAGTTAAACTGTAAGGCTCACGCTCAATTAGCATTATTAGCCTCCATCGCCAGCTTCAGCAGGGTCTGATAATCGGCTTTGCCATTGGCAAGCACAGGCAAGGTATCCAGTTGCAGTAGTTTAAATAACGCCGGATGTAGCTGTAATTGATCGCGTAAATAGTGTTGTAGTTGCTCTGCGCTATCGGATGAGGGACTTGTGTAAGCGACCACGAGCAAATCGTCCGTACCAGCACAGCAGACTGGGTCGGTGAATATTGCAAGTTGTTGCTCCAGATGATCCAACTGTAATCGTTTGCCCTGAAGTTTTAAAAAACGGCTTAAGCGCCCGACAATACGGTACAAACCATTGGGCAGGCGTTCTGCTAAATCTCCGGTGCTTAATTCCGTCAGCGCAGTATTACTGCTTAAATCGGCTGCTGATGATGCATAACCTAACATCACATTAGGGCCACGGTAACACAGCTCACCTTCCTTAAAATCTTCAGTGATCAATGCTTTGCTGACCGGGTCACGCAGCAGCAATTCACCTTCCGGAATAGCGACACCAATACAATCGGCATGCTGTTGCAACAGCTCCGGTGGTAAATACGCGATACGGGCTGTGGCTTCGGTTTGACCGTACATCAGATACACAGGTTTTTGCAGCGTACTGGAGAGCTGCTGCACATAGTCCGTCAGGCTGCTATTGAGTTTACCACCGGCCTGAGTCAGATAACGTAAAGCAGGGCGGGGCATACGCTCCAGCCGCAACTGACGGTACAACTGATAACTAAAAGGCACGCCTGGTAAGCTGCTGATATGAAAATCCCGGGTTTGTTGCCAGAAGTCTTTGCTCATTAAAAGGGCTTCGGTCAGTAAGATGGATGCGCCTTTAAACAGATGACTATTCAGCACCGACAAGCCGTAAGAGTAATGCAGCGGTAGCGCAGTAATAGCGGTGTCCGTGGCCTCTATCGGCAAATAAGCACAAATAGCTCGGGCATTGGCT
>NZ_LAVS01000021.1 GCF_000986865.1 Rheinheimera mesophila | reverse complement strand
GCTTTATCGTCGACTCCAGTAAAATGTACTGTGTAGGCAAGGTCAGTCCTTTAGCACAGGCTTTGGTGGATGTCACTTATCAGGCGATGTGGCAGGGCATTTATCAGGTGAAACCCGGCGCCCGTTTAGGTGATATAGCCTCTGCAGTGCAACAATATGCTGAACGGCATGGTTATTCGGTTGTACGCGAATACTGTGGTCATGGCATAGGCCGTGAGATGCATGAAGAACCACAAATTTTGCACTACGGCAAAGCAGGCACAGGTCTTACTTTAAAGCCTGGCATGGTATTTACCATTGAACCTATGATTAATCAGGGCGACAGGCGGGTAAAACAAAAATCTGATGGCTGGACTGTAGTGACAAAAGATAAGAAGTTATCGGCGCAGTGGGAGCACACAGTGGCTGTGACTGATACCGGTTTTAGCGTGCTGACCCTGCGGCCTGAGGAGCAGCATTTAGTGCAGGTTGGCCAATGATGACTAAAACTATACTGATCACCGGCTGCTCCGGCGGCCTGGGAAAAGCATTAGCTGTGGAGGCTAAACGGCAAGGCTACCGAGTGTTTGCCACAGCCCGAAAAGAGGCCGATTTGCAGCATCTACAGCAGTTGGGGCTGGAAACCATAGCACTGGAAATGACCAACCCAGATTCTGTGAAACAAGCCGTATTGCAGTTGCAACAACAGGCTGGGCGCCTGGATATTCTGGTGAACAATGCAGGTTTTGGTGTGATGGGCCCGGTTTTGGATGCCGGCGCTGAGGGTTTACGTCAACAGTTTGAAGTCAATGTCTTTGCCGCGGTGGATCTGACCCGGGCCTGTTTGCCGCTGTTACTGCAAAGTAAAGGGCTGGTGGTCAATATTGGCAGCGTATCAGGGGTATTGACCACACCTTTTGCTGGCGTGTACTGCGCATCAAAAGCCGCCTTGCATAGTTTGTCTGACGCACTACGAATGGAGCTGGCCCCTCTGGGGGTTAGGGTCTTGACGGTGCAACCCGGTGCGATAGATACCGGATTTGCCAGCCGAGCCAGTAAGGAAGCTGCACTTTTGTTAAAGCCGGACTCACTCTGGTGGTCTATGCGTGAGGGGGTAATGCGGCGTGCCAACGCCAGTCAAAACCGTCCCAGCTCTGCCGCAGATTTTGCCACAGCGTTAGTATCAGAACTGAATAAAGCCGATTGCAGTGGTGTACTGGGGATAGGGCATGGTGCCTTCACTCTGCCTTTGCTTGCCAGATGGATGCCACAACGGTGGTTGGATAAGCTGTTACGGCATAAGTTTTTAGTAAAAATTAATTAAACAAGCATTTCAGCCTCAATTCAGTTTCATCGTTTTATAACTTCTGAGTGATGTGGGACCGGTCCCGGTGATCAGGAGTAAAAAAGATGAATAGAAAACAACAATGGAAAACCCTAGCGTTAGTCAGTGCTCTATCGGTCAATTTGGCTGCCTGTGGTGGTGGCTCATCTGAACCTGTTGAGCAAAATGCCAGTTTCAGTCTGGCTGTTAGTGATGCGCCGGTGGATGGTGTAGACAAAGTGATGTTGTGTTTTGGCTCGGTTGAACTGGTGGGAAATGGCCTTGGGAATCAGACGTTTACTCCGGGTTTGGAGTCTGTAACTGCCAATAACAATAGCGAGTGTCGTGACAGCACTGGTGCTGTGGTCGCGAACAGTATTGGGGTTGACTTGTTAACGTTGCCCGGAGCTACCTCGCTATCTTTGATTTCTCAGGCCACAGTGCCCGCAGGTAACTATGGCCAAATGCGTCTGAATATTGTGCCGGGTAGTTATATTCAGTTGAGCGATGGGACTCAATACCCATTGGAAGTGCCCTCCAATCAGCTTCGTCTAAACGGTGTGACTTTATCGGCCGGTGGAACTTTCAGTTACACGCTAGAATTTGATTTACGCAAAGCTATGGTGTTAGCTAATCCGCAAAAATATCTGCTCAAACCGACGGGGTTACGTTTGGTCAATACCAGTGAAATAGGTCATCTGGAAGGCGTGGTCAGTGAAGCATTTTTATTAGCTAATAATTGTGCTGTAGCTCCGGCTGATCAGAATCAGCCGGTGGCTGCTGTTTATCTCTATCCAGGCTCAGATTTAGAGCTGAGCAGTCTGGCTGATTATGGTGGCACAGAGACAGTATTACCTTATGCAAGTGCGCCGGTATTGTTTGATGGAGCATCCGCTTATAGTTATGAGTTAGGCTTTATTGATGCCGGAAATTATACTGCAGCTTTGACTTGCCAACTGAATGACGAGCCAGAACAAAATGATCAACTGGTCTTTTTGCAAGGTAAAAACCTCACCATCACCAGTTCTGCGACTCCGGTTCAGCTTGATTTTTGATGAAACTGTACTGACGATAAGGGTACAGACTTGTGCCTTTATCGTTAAGTTTTTGTTTGTATTCCAGTTTAAATTCGTTCGAAAAAATTGTGCAAATTTTCATCGAAAATTGCTTGCCTGCTGCTGAATATTTCACCACTATGACTGTCGCTTTTCTTCAGGGAGTGACTGTCATGACATCAAACTTTATGCGAACTGTGCACTTAAAAACAGCACAACAATTCAAAGAACAAGGCCATGATGTGCAGTATGTGGTAAAGCATTTCCACAAAGTGGGTATACCGGAAGATGAAATACCGGAACTCTTACCGCTGCTTGGTTTTGCTTTGGATTCCGACCCTTTAGCATTGCGGGCGAAACGCAGCAAAGATTAAGCAAAAAACTAAAACGCCACTTATCAGTGGCGTTTTATGGTTGGGGTTGCTGAACACAGAGCGCTAACAGGAGCAGGTTTTAATCATGCATTTCATCGGTTGCAGCTTTTAATTCAGCCAGTTGTTCGGCGGTCAGTTGCACTGCTAAAACTTTATCCACTCTTTTACCGTCCATATCCACGATTTCGAGTTGCCAGTTATTGAGCAGTACTTTGTCTGCAGTCTGTGGGATTTTTCCCATCAGCAGCATCAATAAACCGTTTAGAGTCTGATAGTTGCGCTGATTCTCTTCAGGGAGCTCGTCCAGGCCTAAGCAGTCTTTTAAATCGATGACAGGCAATAAACCGTCCAGCAAGTACGAACCATCGTCACGCTGCACCACCATTAAATCTTCGCCGTCATCCGGGTTCAGTTCACCTGTTAAGGCTTCCATCAAATCCTGCAGCGTCACCATACCTTTTAAGTCGCCATATTCGTCTACCACAAAGACGACCTGACGAGCCGTGGTACGGAAATGCTCCAGCAATTCCATACCAGTTAAACTATCAGGCACATAATGGCAAGGCTGGACCAAAGACGATAAATCGCTCAGTTGGCCAGCTACGGATTGTGCCAGCAATTGTTTGGCAGAGACGATGCCAATCAGCTCATCTGCGCTTTGCTTACAGACCGGAAAACGTGAATGCGGCGATTGCATCACGCGATGTAAGTTGTCTTCCATACTGATGGCCGTGTCTAAAAAGATAATGTCAGAGCGGGGCACCATCAACGACGAAATAGAACGCTCGTCCAGGCGGAATACGTTTTTCACCATGGCATGTTCATTGTGTTCAATCACCCCTGAGCTGGAACCTTCAAGCAACATGGCCTGAATATCTTCATGAGTGACATTGGATTCTGTACTGTGAGCAAAACCAAAAACCCGCATCAGGCCATGAGTTGAACCAGACAATAACCAGACAAATGGTTTAGTGACTAAAGCGAGCAATAACATGGGCTTCGCCATTAAGCATGCGATGGCTTCAGCGCTGATTTGTCCTATACGTTTGGGCACCAGTTCGCCTACGACTATAGAGACATAAGTCACCACGACTACCACTAAAGCTGTGGCAAAAATGCTGCTGAATTCAGCAGGCATACCCAGACTTTGCAGCCATAGAGCAAAAGGTTCGGCAAGAATAGATTCACCGAAGATACCATTTAAGATACCGATAGAGGTAATACCGATCTGGACTGTCGACAAAAACTGAGTGGGGTCTTCAGAGAGCTTTAACGCTATGGCTGCGGAGGATTTCCCTTTTTGAGCCAGAGCGGTTAAGCGCGATTTTTTGGCTGTGACAATAGCAATTTCAGACATGGCAAAAATGCCATTTAACACGATAAGTCCAACAAGTATAAAGATTTCCATGGGGTCTCATTGAGGTTATGAACTGCGACGGATTATATAAACAAAAAACGGGGTTGGATAGAGTTCTGGTCGGCGCCAGTCTTCAGATCATCGAAATGTCATAGTGGGTGTAAATAAAAACAGGCCCTGGTGGGCCTGTTCGTGCTATTACTGCTGTTATTGCGGCAGTTGTCTGTTCTTTAGGCGGTCGTGAATAAAGGAGGCGACCACATAAAGCACAACCAGAGGCAATAAGCCGTACAAAATACCTTGTTGTAACTCTGGCAGATACGCCTCTTTTAGTGCCATAGCCACCAGATACCAGGTGTAGGCGACGTAGAGCAGCATAAAGAGTAAACCTTCGATGCGGTTCAGCACTGAGCCGATAAAAAACAGCGGCACACAGAGCAGGGCCACACCGACCATCACCGGAATATCCACCATCGCCATTTGTGCGCCGGCTAACAGTGGGACAGGTGAGACTAATCCGGATAAACCCAATACGCAGAGAATATTAAAAATGTTGCTGCCGACCACGTTACCTACTGCAATATCCCGCTCTCCACGCACTGTTGCCACTATAGAGGTAACCACTTCAGGTAAAGAGGTGCCTGCTGCAACTATAGTTAAACCTATTACGGCTTCATTCACGCCCCAGGCTCTGGCAATTTCCACCGCGCTTTCAACCAGCCAGCGTGCACCTAATACCAGCAGAATTAAACCTCCTATCACCAACAGCACATTTTGCCAGGCAGGTACTTTGGCTTTGAGCATAGCTTCAACTTCTTCATCGACGGTATCGGCACCTTTCGCTTTGCCCTGACGGAACAAAAACCAGGTGTAACCTAATAAACCGGCAAACAACACTCCGGCTTCGAGTCTGGTGATATTGCCGTCCAGCGTCATCAACAGTGCCACCACGGAAATAAGCACCATAATGGGAACATCCTGGCGGATTAACTGCCGTGAGATAATCAAAGGTGAGATCATCGCTGCAGCGCCCAAAATAAACAGCACGTTAAAAATATTACTGCCGACCACATTGGCAATAGCCAGCTCTGCTTGTCCTGAATAGGCCGCTTTGACACTGACGGCCAATTCGGGGGCGCTGGTACCAAATGCGACCACTGTTAAACCTATGACTAAAGCCGGAATACCGAAAGAACCTGCCAAACGAGCAGCTCCTTTGACTAATAAATCCGCACCAACGACCAGTAATACCAGGCCAACCACTAAAAAAATCCAGGTCATGCGTTACTCCATCTGATGAATTTAACTGGAGGCTAATTTAGAGGAAAATCAACGCAGTTGGAAGAGCGAAGCCGGATAAAGCCTTGCCAACAGTTTGGCAAGGCCCGGCTGAGCGCCAACGGCTCTGTCCGTTGGCCAGGTAGTTTTCGGATAAAGCCTTGCCAACAGTTTGGCAAGGCCCGGCTGAGCGCCAACGGCTCTGTCCGTTGGCCAGGTGGTTACGGATAAAGCGTAGATAAAAAGGTCCGCTGCTCAGACGGACCCCGGTGATCAAATCAACTTCGTTTTTAGTACTGCAAACTGATTTTATAACCTGTTTCTGTGTCCGGGTCTTTTTCTGCCACCAGCAGGTAGGAGCTGCCCTGAATAAGCTCGATTTCAGCGGTTTGAGCCAATAAAGTCTTATTGTTATTTAAGTCTTTTCGAACCAGCAACACCGTATAGCTGTCCAGTGGCAGCGTTATACTGGCGCTGGTGGCATCGTTGATACTGCTGATGTAGTAAGAGGTAGTTTCCATCGTTTTGCCCGGAGGCACAAAGTAGATGCTGACGTTTTCAAAATCAGGGATGACATTGACAACATTAAACACAAAGTCATAGACCTGAGGGGTGGCGCTATCCTTCACTGACATCACGGTAGGCTGATCATCTTGGTCGCGGTAAAAGATCAGGCTTTTGCTTTCGCCCTGATTGAGTGTCAGTAAACCATTCGGAATTTGGCTGGCTCCTTCGTTTGCTGTCAAGGTTACTCTGTAATCGCCATGAGGTATTTCGGTATAAGAGGTCAGAGTATCGGCTGCTATATTGGCAAAGACCGGAGTGCTGCTGGTGCTGCCAGCATAAATCTGTGCCGGATCTAAATCATTCAGGCTGTTATACACCCGAAACTGAGCGTTGCTGTTTACATCCTCCAGCGGATAGACAGTGGTGGTATTGCCTATGATATCCAAAGCAATTTTGCGTTTGAGCGGGCCTGCATTGTCGCGTAAAGCCAGAATATATTCGGTTTCATAGCTGAAGGAATAGACAGGGCTTTGCAACACCACGTCTGTGCTGCCTGCATCAGTCAGATATAAGATGTAGCTGCCGGTATCAAAAGTAACAGCGTCGCTAAAGGCATGTTGACCCAGGGTAGCGACAAATTCGGCATCGGCAAAATCTTCAGTGGAGCTACTGATATACAGATCCATGGTTTTGTTTTCTGCCAGTAAATTGGCAAAGTAGATTTTAAACTGATCATCCAACTCGTCATCCCGCACAAAACTTAAGTTCAGTAACTTAGGGGCTTCGTAGTTATCCACCATAAAAAGTACGGTTTTCTGGCTAGTTTTCAGACTGACCTGATCATCCAGTACCGTCTGCACATCACCGCTATTATCGGTATAGGTGAAGGCTAAATCATAAGTTTCGGTATCTAGGGTCGTTAAAGCCGTCGCGTCACCAAAAGCGGCACTGCCTAAAATACTTTCCACGTCATCACTGTCGGTTAACGTCAGTGTCGTGGTCGCACTGTTGGACGAGCCGTTGTAGAACTGTAAATAACTGCTTGGATAAGTCTCGTTGCCCCCGGACGAACTGCTTCCGCCGCAGGCAGACAGTAAGACCAGACTGGTGATAGGAAGAATGAACTGACGTAACAACATAATGGTTTTCTTGTCCTGTGATGATAAATACCGACATCAGAACAAAAAAATCGGGCAGGGTTCAGGTCTTTACCCTGCATTTACCCTGCTTAATCTAACTTTACTCAGCTTTAATTTTTGCCTCTTGTTGTTTCGCCCATAACTGTGCATAGAGCCCTTGTTTGGCCAGTAACTGCTGATGAGTGCCAGCTTCAGCAACTGCACCCTGATGCATAACTAAGATATTATCTGCATCGATAATAGTGGATAGCCTGTGTGCGATGACCAGTGAGGTGTGATGTTCCGCCAGTTCAGCTAAGGCTTGTAAAATAGCGGCTTCTGAATTCGAGTCCAAAGCCGAGGTGGCCTCATCAAAAATCAGGATAGGAGAACCTTTTAACAACACGCGGGCTATGGCAATACGTTGTTTTTCACCGCCAGAGACTTTTAAACCGCGCTCGCCGACCAGGGTTTGGTCGCCTTGAGGCAAACTTTGAATAAAAGCCTCCAGATGGGCCATCTTAATCACCTGATCCACCTCTGCTTCGCTGGCATCAGGTTTACCGTAGCGAATATTTTCTCTGATGCTGGTGTTAAACAGCACCGTATCCTGTGGCACTATGGCGATACTTTGGCGTAAGGAGTGTTGAGTAACATCCCTGATATCCTGACCATCGATTTCGATAGCTCCGCTGTGAATATCATAAAAACGGTATAAAAGCCGTGCTATGGTACTTTTGCCCGCGCCCGATGCACCCACTATGGCCAGTTTTTGCCCTGGTTCCACCACAAAACTTAAGCCATTTAAAATAGGCCGGCCCGGCTGGTAGCTAAAGTGTACCTGTTTAAACTCAATGCGTCCCTGTGGTAATTGCAGTTGTGGGGCCTGAGCTTTGTCTTTGATCGCCGCTTCTTTTTTCAAAAGTCCGAGCATATTTTCCAGATCCGTCAAAGAACGGCGGATCTCCCGGTATACAAAACCTAAAAAATTCAACGGGATAAAAAGCTGTAGCATGTAGGCATTGACCATGGCTAAATCGCCCAAGGTCAGTTCTTTGTCGAGTACACCTTGTGCTGCCATCCACATCATCAGGGTAATGGCCAGCGCGATAATCAGCGCCTGACCAGAGTTTAACGCCAGCAACGACATTCGGTTTTTCAGCTTAGCGGTTTCCCAGTGGGCTAAAAACTGATCGTAAGTGCGCTCTTCATAGGCTTCGTTATTAAAGTATTTGACTGTTTCGTAGTTCAGCAGACTGTCGACAGCTCTGCTGTTGGTGGCCGAATCGGCCTGATTGGCTTCGCGGATATATTTATTGCGCCACTCGGTGACATAAAAAGTAAAAGCCACATACAAAGCCACGGCGACAAAAGTCAGTAGTGCATACCAGTAGGAAAACAGCAGCGCAAAAATCACCGCCACCAGCAGAATTTCCAGCAGGGTGGGCACAATATTAAACATCAAAAACCGCATCAAAAAGCTGATGCCGTTGGTACCTCGTTCAATATCACGACTGATACCGCCGGTCTGGCGGTCTAAATGAAAACTCAGCTCCAACTGGTGCAAATGGTTAAATACCCGCAGGCCTACTTTACGCATCGCGTGTTCAGTGACCCGGCTAAACAGCGCGTCACGTACTTCACCAAAAAATACCGAACCAAAACGTAAGGCACCGTAAAACAACAAAAAGGCCAGTGGCAAGGTCACGACAGAATTTAAGCTGGGATCTAAATCGTCAATGATGAGTTTTAAGGCATAAGGCAGGTACAAGGTCGCGGCTTTGGCCGCCAATAAAGCGGCCAGCGCCAATAACACCCGGCCTTTAAAGGCCCAGATATAGGGCCACATATACTCTGCAGTTTGCTTCAGATTAAGAGCTTCACTCTGCTTTACCGCATCCGCTCTTTTCGCCACTGTTCCCATACCACGCATACATCAGTTTTCCTGAATAGGCGTGCCGGATACACACCTTATTGATAAGTGCAAAGATAAGCCGTATCAGCTTCGACTTTTAATTGAAATTTTGCCTGAGCAGGTACCTCAAATGAAGCACCGCGCGCAAAGGTTTGCCACTTTGTCTGACCTGGTAATAATACGGTTAAAGCGCCGCTAATCACAGTTAAAACTTCATGCTGACTAGTGCCAAATTCATATTCACCCGGCGCCATTACACCCACTGTGGCTGGAAGTTCTTCGCCTTGAAAAGCGATGGAGGTCACTTTGCCGTCAAAATAACTATTTACTTTAAACATCTGATTTTTTGCTCCCTGAACATACTGCGTCCAGTTAACCCGATTTTGCTCTTTAAATAAAGAGATTTCTGGGTGTTTAGATGTCTATTTCTGGATTGGGTAAATTCATGCTCAAACGGGCTTTTTTCTGAACTCTTGCTATACCTTTAAGGGTGATATCACAGAAAGGAGTCTAAGTAGTTGAATTTAATTCTTAATAAGCATTGGAGTTTTTATGCGGACCACACATTCTGTCATTTTTTCAACCCTGCTGTTGTTAGGGATCGCGCCATCGGCTCACGCTAATTTGAGTTCGACTGTTACTCTGACCTCCAATTATTTATTTAACGGCATTACGCTGACTCAGGATGATCCGGCGTTACAGCCCAGTCTTGATTGGGTATCTGATTCCGGCTGGTATCTTGGCACCTGGGGATCCAATGTTAGTTTTGCCGAAAATACCGACCGCGAAGTTGATTTTTATACCGGCTATTACACAGATCTGGGCAACCACTGGGCGATGGATCTTGGCATAGCCCATTACACTTATTACGGCAGCAGCGACAGCAGTGCGTTTGATTATCCTGAGGCGTACATCAAAGTGTCTTATGGCAACACTAAACTAAGTTATTGGTACGCAAAAGATTATTTCGGCGCTGGGGGAGGACATTACATAGTGATGTTGACTCAAACTATTCAGCTAACGGATGGACTCAGCTTGATTTTGTCGGGGGATCGTTCCACTTCAACCGACACCAGTAAATTTCTGCGGGATAACGACGGCACTTACCATCACTGGCGCATTGCGCTGATCAGTGAATGGCTGGGGGCAAAATGGACGGCAGCTTTTGATGACACTGATTTGGAGTTGGATGATTTGGGTGAACCCACCTTTTCGTTGTCAGTGGCAAAAACATTTAATTGGCTCTAGGTGGCAATTATGCAGTTAAATTCCTTGCGTTTTAAACTCACTTTTGGCGTCGCACTTTTACTTTCAATCAGTATAGGCAGCATGGCTTTTATTGGTTGGTATTCGATGACCAGCAGTAATGAGTCGGCCGTGACCAAACTGACCCAATCGGTCCGTACTCTGGCGGAACAAATTCTGACCGAAGCTGCACAGCGTACTGCACTGGAAACCAGCAGTGTGTTGGACCGTAACTTTGATACGGCAAAAAACTTTGCTGCTGTGTTATCCGGCTCAGCCCTGGGCAGTGGCCAAACCCCTTACAGTCGGGAGCAGGTCAAGGCCATGGCAGGCCATATACTGGCCAGTAATACCGGCATTTCATCCTTATTTGGCCAGTTTGAACCCAATGGTTACGATGGTGCTGACAGCCAATTCTCCATTGCCAATGATCACAGCTCAAAAACCGGCACCATGGAAATCTATTGGGTGCGTGAACAAAACCAGTTGAAGTTTGTACAAACCCCAGACCCGGCGGTGAAATACAAAGACAGCAAGAATGAATTCGGCGTGCGGGAAGCTGAATGGTATCTCTGCAGTCGTGACAGTAAAAAAGCCTGCCTGATGGAACCTTACTTATGGGAGATAGCACCGGGTAATCAGGTCTTGCTGACCTCTTTGGTTTATCCCGTTGTCACTCAGGACCAGTTCCGTGGTGTTTCCGGTGTCGACTTAAACCTGCCCGTGCTACAAAACCTGCTGCAGGCTCAGGCTGACTTGTTATATGGCGGCAACGCCCAACTTTATTTATTAAGTAAATATGGCGCAGTTGTGGCCAGTAACAGATTTCCTGACAAGCTCGGGCAGTCGATTAAAACTTTAGATGCAGAGCTGGCTGCACATCTGGAACAGCAACAGAGCGGGGTAAGTTTGTTCAATCACTCCATGCTGGTGACTCACCCTATTCGACTCGACAGCGCAGAGTCAGGCTGGACTGTGGTTGTCGCCGTACCTGAGGCAACCGCTTTGGCTATGGCCACTCAATTGGCGGAGCAACTGAATGCAGACTCGGCTCAAACGACTCAAAGTATGATTGGTTTGGGCCTGATCCTGCTGCTGGCTTTTGTATTACTGATGGCTTTAGGTCTAAAAACCGCCACTGCGCCCATTCTCCAAATGAGCATGCTGATGAAGGAGTTGGCCGGATCTGAGGGCGATTTAACCCGGCAACTGACTCAAAGCCAGCATCAGGAACTGAATGATATGGCCGATGGCTTTAATCTGTTCACTGCCAAATTACGCTCTATGATCAATAACTTAAAAGAATCATCTAAGCTGATGCAGTATCAGTCTGAGCAAATGGTAAAAACCACAGACCAAACCAATAGTTCGGTCAGCATTCAGGCCAGTGAAATTCAAAATGTGGCCTCTGCCATGCATCAAATGTCGGCAACAGCCCATGAAGTGGCTAATCTGGCCAGCAGTACAGCTCAAGGAGCTCAGCAGTCTCTGGAGGCGTTAACGTCGGCCAACCAGTTATTTCAGAACACAGTGGAAGCCTTTAAGGCGGTGTCGGTTGAATTTAACCATACCAGTCAGGGCGTGAATGAAGTGGCACAAAGCAGCCAGAAAATTAACGGTATTATTGACGTCATTCAGGCTATAGCGGAGCAAACCAACTTACTGGCATTAAACGCGGCCATTGAAGCTGCGCGGGCCGGAGAACAAGGCCGTGGTTTTGCTGTGGTTGCCGATGAAGTGCGTTCACTGGCGGCGCGCACTCACAGTTCCACTGATGAAATCAAAAATCTGATCCACGCTTTGCAGCAACAAGTTGCGGCTGCCGTGCAACAAATTCATACCAATACGGCCAAGGTCACCAGCACCTTGCAGGAAGCTGAAAGTTCGTATGAAAAATTGTCTCTGGCCACGGCGGGCATCTCCACTATTGCGGATAATGCCTTTCAGGTCGCGTCTGCAGCCGAGGAACAAAACCAGGTCAGTGAAGAAATTAACCGGAATATCACAGCCATAGATGATGCGACTAAGGCATTGAATCAATTGGCGAAGCAAAACCTGCTGATCAGCAAAGAGATTGACAGCATTACCGGAGCCATGGATGCTCAGCTAGCGCAATTACGCTGCTAAGAATCTGAGGCAAGGTGAGTGAAAAACTGGTTGTTTCTGTTATGGGCAGTGCCTGCATCTGTGCTGGGTGCTGTCGCTGAACCTGTTCGGTTGGCCAGTTTGGACTGGCCACCCTACACTGGACATCAGCTTGAACAGCAAGGTGAGACCTCTGTCCTGCTGAGACGGGTTTTTAAGGCTATGCAACTGGAGGTGCACACTGAGTTTTTACCCTGGTCCAGAGCTATTCGCGCCAGTGAAAGCCCCGGAGCTATCTATGCGGGCTATTTTCCTGAATACCAAACTGCTCACCCCGGCTTTATTTTGTCGGACAGTTTAGGCAGCAGCGAACTGGGCTTTGTTGAATCAACGGCAAAACCTCTGGGGTCACTCAGTGCTGTGTTACTGCCCAAATTTCAACTGGGTGTAGTGCAAGACTACGTCAATTTAACCCTGGTTGATCAAATGATTGCCAGAGGTCAACTGACGCCTCAACTGGCGCTGTCTGATCGGCAGAATATTCTTAAAGTCGCTTTAGGCCGGTTGGATCTGGCGGTGATAGACCGCAGAGTTTTAGCCTATTTGCTGGAGCATGACGCTGAAGTTAAACGGCTGGCGACAGGTAAAGTGCAATTTAACGCCAGTTTAACTGAACTGAAAAGTTTGCATCTGGCTCTCAGACGCGAACCCGCCCATCAGCTACTGATAGAAAAATTTAATGAGCATTTACAAAAGATTAAAGATCAGTCTGTGGTCAATGACTAGCAGAGTTTTGGTTCTGGTTTGAATGTTGACACAACCTGTTTGACCGCCCCCAGCTTTGTACTGATTGACATTGGCAACAAGCCACTCTATTGGCTAAAACGATGTTAGTTCGATCCTGCCATTGCTGTGGCACCTCAACACTAGACGAATTGCTGGTCACCTTTAGTAAGTGAGTTCTGCCAGAGTGCCAGATTAAGACAACAAATGCTCTGAAATAGTAGTAAGTCAATCTGTAGAGCATTGGAGAGGCTCTGACTTGACACAATTTCATTTTTCAAATGATAATTAATTTTATTTGAAACATTGGAGATTGTTTTGCGTAACATTATTGCATCATTTGTTTTGGTTTTGGCCCCACTACTGAATGCTGCTGCGGCAGAGATCGTTGCTACCGAAGTTTGTACTGGTTGTGATTTAAACCAAATTAAGCAAAATGCACATAACTATTCGTACCCTCAGCTAGCCAACATGCAATTGGGCGACCAGATACTTTACCATTCACTGGATTTGAACACCTATACAACTACGTCTGTTCGATTGACTGTTCATGAGATGCCTTTTTTACAAACGACTAAAAAAATCTTTGTGCAAGAAGTGGTAGCTACAACTCCAGCTTTAACACAGCGTATGCAAAATCTTAAAGCTGCCGTGGCTGAAGCTACTGATGCAAGCAACAGTATTACTATTCCTGCATCACTTATTTCACACCCTTGGGAATGGGTAAATTGCGCTTATTGCGAAAACGATGTGAACGACTTTTTAAAATCCAGAACTACTATGAATCAGGCTTTGTACAATATCGAAGAAATTGCGAAGGCAATAGGATTATTGAAAAGCAATTTACCTAACACTTATCAAATAGCAATGGAGAACGGAGGTTTTGTCAGAATTAAGTTAAGCGTCGATGCAAATGGCAAACTCTACATCAAGATTTGGCAAGTGGTGGATAAGAATAACAATACAGTACCTCTGACCGCTGCTGGTTTGGCAGGAATGAGGATCAAAGTGGATGGTGACGCCGCTCTGATTAACTACTGGATCAACGCTTTTAGTCTGGGTGTATATGATATTCCAAGGGGAACAGTCACTATCACTGACTGCAAGTCTCTACCGAGTTGTGGCAAACCAGGTACCAGTAAAGACGACTGATATTAAAACCTTCATTTAGTGCCAACAGGCGGAAGTAGAAGTTACTTCCGCCTGAATCCAAAAAACAAAGTATCAAGCAATATTCAACTCAACCTATCAAAACTTCAGCACCACAGACTCCAGCGGTGCCAGTTCAATCTGTACTGAAGCAGTATCGCCTGTCACTTTTAAAGTGGCTTTACGCTCAGATAACAGATCTTTTAGCTGATAATCGCCTTTAGTTAACTGCCATTGTTGTACTAAATCAGCAGGCAATTTCAGTGCAAAGTTGGTCCCTTCGGTCGCGAAGTTACTGGCCACTATCACTTTGGCCGTGTCGTTAAAACGGGCAAAGGCATAGGTTTTATCGTTATAGCCTTGCGTAGCTTTATTGATACTGTGCAGTTCCTGATAAGCACCATTAAATACCGCTTCTGTGGCCGACAAGCTCATTAAGCGCACATAAAACTCACGTAGCTGTTTTTGTTCCGCCGTCAGCTTAGCGCCATCAAATTTGCCGTCATTAAGCCAATTCTGATGAGCCGGAACTCCTGCATAGTCAAAGATAGTGGTGCGGCTTGGATCGCCAAAACCAGAGTCTAATGCACCGGCTTCACCGACCTCCTGACCAAAATACAACATAGTAGGGGAGCTGCTGATTAACGCCGACACCACCATAGCGGGTTTGGCTTTGTTGGCATCACCGGCAAATTCAGGGGCGGCAATACGCTGTTCGTCGTGGTTTTCTAAAAAGTGCAGCATATGGTGTTCAATATCGGCCATGCCTTGTTGCACCTGGGCTATCGCGTCTGTGCTGCCTTTGCCTTGCATCACCAGCTTTAAGCTGTCGTACATTTCGACTTTATCGTACAGGTAATCCATTTTACCCAGGCGAATATAGTCACGGTATAAGCTCGGGTTATATACTTCAGCCAATAAAAAAGCGTCCGGGTTTTTGCTTTTAATGCTGGAGTTTAAAAAGCTCCAGAATTCGACAGGCACCATTTCCGCCATATCAAAACGGAAACCGTCGACCCCTTTATCCAGCCAGTAGAACGCGATATCACGAAACTTCAACCAGGAGTCGGGGAGGTCTTTGCCTTGCCAAAAAGCGGCGTGTTCCTGTATTGATTTATCGGCATAGTCGGCCGGTAAGCGGTCAAAATCGTAACTACCGTCTGGTTTAACCCCGTAGTTTACTTTGACGGTTTCGTACCAGTCGTTAAAGTCCGGTTGGGCTAAACGTGAGCCATTACCTGTCCATTTCGCCGGGTTTTCGTCAAATTTGCCGTCCGACAGTGGATGCGCTTCGCCACCTAAGGGTTGGTAACCGTTTTGTGGTTTGGGGACCTGGAACGGCTGGCCAACCACGTAGTAGAAGTTATTGTCGCGTTTGTATTCGACGCTGGTGTCATCATTGGCGCCGAAGTCTTCAATGCCTGCCGGTTTATCCAAAGATTGGTAATGGCGTGCCACATGGTTCGGCACTATGTCAATAATGACCTTTAAACCCTGGGCATGGGTGCGTTCTATCAGAGCTTCGAATTCCTGCAGCCGTTCGGCTGGGTTGACCGCCAAATCCGGATTAACGCTGTAATAGTCTTTGACCGCATAAGGGGAACCAGCCCGGCCTTTCACCACATCCGGGTCGTCGTGGCTGATACCATAAGCACTGTAATCGCGGATCACAGCATGATGCAGTATGCCGGTATACCAGACATAAGTGGCCCCCAGCTCTTTGATGCCTTTGAGTGCCGCTTCGTTAATATCGTTAAATTTGCCGACACCGTTTTGTTCTATCGTGCCCCAGGGCTGATTAGTGGCGTTGCTATTGCCGAACAAGCGGGTGAACATCTGATACACCACCACTTTGCCTGCTGGTGCTGCTGCAGGCGCAGTGGCTTGTACCGGTTTCTCGACAGCAGGTTGTTGAGCGACGGCCTGATGTTCCACCGGGGCTTTACCGCAGGAGGCCAATACAGCAAAGGCCAGAGCGCTGAGCAGCAACTTGTTGCTTTTGGAATAAATAGATAGATGCATCTTTGTCTGGTTCCATATCGTTTTTCCTTATGCTAACACAGCCACTCTGTTCGGCTTTTTTCCTGCATACGTTTTCATAGTCTGCTATTCCAAAGCCAACAGGTTATTTAGCCTCTATCCGCTTTAAGCGTTGGATAAAACGGTCTATATGCTCTTCGTCTTTAGCATCTATATGATATTTCTGATGAAAACCTAAGGTGACTGTCACTTCATCCGCGACAAAATACAAATCGTAGCCATCAAAGCCGCTCGCTATCGTCATGCCATCCAGTTCAAAACCTTTGCCAAAGGGCGTGTCCACTGCCACACCTTGTTGCTCCACTTTGCTAAATACTTTCATCAGTAATTTTGCGTCTATTAAATTTTGCATAAGTTGTCCAAAGTAGCAGCGCTCTTTTGCGTCAGAGCAGTTAATAAAGGTATAGTGCGGTTACGAAAAAAAGGAGTCCACGGATGCAAATAACTAAAAAAACATTACTTATCAACGCTCTTTCTTTATCTTCTTGCCTTATTTCATTGTCTGTTTCTGCGGCACCAAGCCAGGCGCAATTACAATTCTTCGATCAGCTCAAAGCGCTTTGCGGTAAAGCTTTTGCTGGCAAGACCACGGTGGACAATCAGCCAAGCCCGGCTTTTAGTGGTGAGATGCTGATGCATGTGCGCGATTGCAGCGACAGACAAATTCAGGTGCCTTTTGTGGTGGGTGAAAACCGCTCCCGCACCTGGATTATTACTAAAACCGACTCAGGCTTGAAGTTGCAACATCAGCACAAACATCAAGATGGCACAGATGACATCTCTACGCTGTACGGTGGCCATACGACTACAGCAGGCTGGGCGCAAGCTCAGACTTTCCCGGCTGATGACTATTCAAAAGATTTATTTATCAAAACCAAAACACCGCAGTCCGTCGGCAATAGCTGGCATCTGTATTTATACCCCAATGAAAGTTTCAGCTACCGCTTAACCCGCGAAGGTCGTGAATTTCGGGTTGATTTTGATTTAACCAAAGAGGTGGCCTTACCAAAACCCAATTGGGGTGCTGCAAAATAAAGCAATTGACGGCGAAATCACCGCTAACGGGGCAAAACCTGCGATAACTGCTCTGGTCAGTCGCAGCGCGCTTGGTTAGTATCGAAGAGTATTTACACAAGAACTAAAACATCAGAAATCGGGAGTGTTATGAAACCACAATTTTGGTTTTCAGCCACAACGCTGACCGTGATGGCCGCTTTAACCTTAACAGCGTGTTCCAAACCCGCTGAACAGGAACAAAGTGCCAGCACTGCAGCAGTTGAACCAGCCAAAGCAGCTACAGCGGCTTTGGTGGGAACTGAGTTTAACTCAGCCTATAAAGACTACTTAAAAACTCTGGCGTCCGATGAGTTTCAGGGCCGTATGCCTGCAACGCCGGGCGAAGAAAAAACCATTAACTATATTTCAGAGCAATTTAAACGTATTGGTTTAAAAGGTATTAATGGCGACAGTTACCTGCAGCCTGTGTCTTTAGTGCGTATTGACCCTAAAGAAGTGTCAGGCCTGAAATTGTCGGGTGATAAGCTCAATACAGAGCTGAAATACAAAGAACAAATGATGGCCTGGACCACGCAAGTGACGGAACAGGTTGAAGTTAAAGACAGCGAACTGGTGTTTGTCGGTTACGGCATAGTAGCGCCGGAATACGACTGGAACGACTATGAAGGTCTGGACGTCAAAGGCAAAACCGTCGTGATGTTTGTCAACGATCCTGGTTTTGCCACTAAAGATCCAAACCTTTTTACCGGTAATGCCATGACCTATTACGGTCGCTGGACTTATAAGTTTGAAGAAGCGGCCCGTCAGGGCGCTGCTATGGCCTTGATCATCCACGAAACTGAACCTGCTTCTTATGGCTGGCAGGTGATAGCGGGTGGTTCGCCTACTAAGTTTGATCTGATCAATCCAAATAAAAATATGGACAGATCCAAAGTAGAAGGCTGGTTGACCACTGAATCGGCGCAGCAACTGTTTGCCTCTATGGGCACAGACATTGAAACCATGCGGCAAAAAGCACTGAGCAAAGACTTTGCCCCTGTGCCTATGGGCGTAACAGCTTCGGTTTCAGTGAAAAACAATATCAGTGAACTGACGTCAAATAACGTGATGGGCTATATCGAAGGGTCTGAAAAACCGGACGAAGTGGTGCTTTATATGGGCCACTGGGATCACTTAGGGGTCGATTTCTCTAATCCAAAAGACAAAGTCTTTAACGGTGCGCAAGACAACGCCAGCGGTACTGCTGCTGTGATAGCCCTAGCCGAACATTTTGCCAAACAACCACAACCAAAACGTTCAGTGGCTTTCCTGGCCGTGACGGCGGAAGAACGTGGTTTATTAGGTTCAGCCTGGTACGCTGCTCATCCTGTGTTCCCGCTGAATAAGACGGTTGCCGGTATCAATATGGACGTGATGAATGTTTATGGTCCGATGAAAGATATGGTAGTGGTGGGCCATAACAACTCAGAGCTGGAAAACCTGCTGACTAAATACACTGAACAACAAGGCCGTTATGTGGCGCCTGAGCCAAGTCCTGAGCATGGTTCTTTCTACCGCTCAGACCACTTCAATCTGGCCAAAGTGGGCGTACCTATGTTGTACGCTAAAGGTGGTATCGACAGTTTTGAACATGGCAAAGAGTGGGGCGCTGCTCAGAAGAAAGAATACAACGTCTGTTGTTACCACAAAGCCGCTGACGAGTTTAACGAAAGCTGGGATTTACGTGGTGTGCAACAGGACATGAATGTGTTTTATCAGATAGGTAATGAACTTGCCAACTCAGATCAGTGGCCAAACTGGTTTGAAGGGCGCGAGTTCAGAGCCATCCGGGATGCTTCTCTGGCCGCTAAGTAAAGTATCCCCGTCGTTCTTGAAGCCGCAGCTTTGTTGACTGCGCTCACAGCCCCAGTCACATAGGCAACTATGCTCCTGGGGTCTTGCTCGCTTGTCGTCGCGCTGCAACTCCAATTACTTAGGGGAAACCCTAATACCTTATTTGAAGGGCAGAGCCAAGGCTCTGGCCCTCTACAAGGAAATCTATGAATAAGTTAGCAACCACTCTGGCTTTGGCTCTGGCTTTTACTGCCGGTGCCGCTGAGCCTGTATTAGTTCAAACCGACTTTAACGCCAATTTTGCCCGCTATTTTGAAAAAGTAGCGTCGGATGAAATGCAAGGCCGGGCTCCGGCCACTGAAGGTGAAAAGCGCACTGTCGCTTACCTTGAAACTGAATTTAAACGTTTAGGTTTAACAGCTTACAAAGATGGCAGTTACCGTCAGGCCGTGCCTGTGGTGCAAATTGATCCAGTGTCTGTGTCCAGCATGACCTTAACAGGGGATAAAACTGCGGCGAATCTGGTCTACAAAACCGATATGATGGCCTGGTCCACCCGTATGCTGCCGGAGATTAAGGTTGAAAACAGCGACATGGTGTTTGCTGGTTACGGCATAGTGGCACCAGAGTACAACTGGAACGATTACAAAGACTTAGACGTAAAAGGCAAAACAGTGGTGGTGCTGGTGAACGATCCGGGTTTTGCCACTCAGGATCCTAAGCTGTTTACCGGTAATGCCATGACCTATTACGGTCGCTGGACTTACAAATTTGAAGAAGCGGCCCGTCAGGGTGCCGCTATGCTGTTGATCGTACATGAAACAGAAGCGGCCAGTTATGGCTGGAATGTGGTCGCTGGCACCAGTCCTATCCGGTTTGAACTGGCGGATGCCAATAAAAATATGCACAAAGCTCAGGTGGAGGGCTGGTTATCTCTGGATGCGGCCGAGCGTTTATTTGCCGCCAATGGCAGCAGCTTAAAAGAGATGAAAGCCAAAGCCTTACAGCCTGACTTTAAGGCGATACCACTGAATGCCAAAGCCAGTATCAGCATTAAAAACAACCTGCGCGAAATAGATTCCAACAATGTGATAGGTTTTATTCCGGGCAGTAAAAAGCCGGATGAAGCCGTGATTTATATGGCGCACTGGGACCATTTTGGTCTGGATTTCAGCCGCAGCGATGACAAAATTTTTAACGGTGCTCAGGATAACGCCGGTGGTATTGCCGGTTTATTAGCTCTGGCTGAGAAGTTTAAACAAGGCCCTGCACCGGAGCGCTCCATCGCTTTTGTGGCTGTCACCGCAGAAGAGCGGGGTTTGTTAGGTTCTCGCTGGTATGCTGAACATCCATTGTTTCCGGTGAATAAAACCGTGGCTGGTATTAATATGGACATTATGAATGTCTATGGCCCTATGCGGGATGTGATGGTATTTGGTTACGGCAGTTCAGAGCTGGAGCCTATTCTGGCTAAATATGCCAAAGCGCAAAACCGTTATATAGCACCAGAACCTACACCGCAGGACGGTTTTTATTACCGCTCAGACCACTTTAATCTGGCGAAAAAAGGCGTGCCAATGCTGTATGCCCGTGGTGGCATTGACAGCGTAGAGCACGGCAAAGACTGGGGTTTAGCACAACGCAAAAACTACGTCACAGATTACTACCACAAAGTAAACGATGAGTTTGATCCGAACTGGGATTTACGCGGCTCACAGCAGGATTTATTCCTGTTTTATCAGGTGGGTTTAGAGGTTGCAAACAGTCAAAGCTGGCCAAACTGGTTGCCTGGTAAAGAGTTTAAAGCGATACGGGATCAATCGTTGCAGCACTGATAGCGTTAAGAAAACTCTCAGGCCACAGTGTTTTGTGGCCTGAGTTTTACTGCATCAACTTTTTGGGGCATCCTGCATTGTGGCTACAGCCAGTGCATCAGCCATAGTATCTACGCTATAAATCTGCATAACGCCTTGAGTAGTTGCGGCCTGCGCCAGAATATTCTGTTGCTGCTGATTACTGACCGCGTTCTCAAATAAAATCCCTGTAGAGTGCGCCATGCTCTGGTACAAGGTTCCCATTGCCATGGCCGGACTTTCGGCGACGCTTTTAACATTGCTTTGAGTCACTGCATCTGTGATTTGTTCATTGACTGTACTAGCCATTTTAATTCTCCTGTAGTGGGTGTGTTGTTACTGCTGTAACAACATCAGTGTTTGATTAACCTGTTGTTTTACCATCAAAAGCTGTTGCGACAGCGCTAGCTGCTGCTGTCAGTTCCCGCGCAAAACCTGTTAAACCCTGTAATGCATCTGTAACAGCATTTAAGGCCGCTTTGCCTTGTTCAGTGCTGGTTTCTTCTGTGGCTAAACGGGCAGCTTTTGCTAAGGCCACTAATAAAACTTGTTCGCTGCCTTGCAAAAAACAGCGCATATCTTCCAGCATCAAAGCCGCAGTCTGATTGGCCATAAGTCGGCTTGCCGCTGCAGCAAGTTGTGGATTGGTCTGGAGCAACTGCTGGTTTACCGCCTGAAAAGAGTCGGAGCTTTCGGCTGGCTCTGAGTGAGGATCTGCTGTGGTTGTCATCTGATGTGATCCTGCTTAGCTTTTCAGCAACTGAATAGCCTGAGCCACAATAGCCGGATTGAGCTGATTCAGGTTCTGTTGGTTACTAACGGCGTTATGCATTGCAAGCCCCAAGGCATGAGCGCTGAGCTGATACAAAGTGGCGATCGCCTGACTCGGTGCGTTGCAAAGCACTGTGGTGTTGGTTTGGGTGACTGCGTCGGTAATTTGTGGATTCACAGTAGTCATGGTTGCTCCAGTAGGTTGTGCGGACTGATAAAAGCTGCTTTGTGCCGCTTTTGATTTATAGCCTAAGACTTTGTCACTAAAACGCGGTCACAGCCGGGCCGCTAACACTATAGGTTGTAGTTGATATAGGTGCAAATCGGTCGGTGAAACTGCTGATTTACCTGGGATCGGAATTTATCTGCTGAGGTGAATATTTCTTTGTTTCTGAGTTGACAGTCTATTAATCATACAATAGCATGATTTGAGAAATGATAAAAAAATACCTCGAAGGTCTGCTGTGTTTTGACCGGGAAGGTGTACTAAAACCACGACAAGGGGAGAAGAAGCTCATGTTTAAGCGATCCGTCTTAAGCAGTGCAGTGTCTATGGCTATTGTTTTAGTTAGTCAGCCAGTGACCGCAGCGCAACAAGATAACCAGGAAACAGCAGTTGAAATTATTGAAGTAAAAGGGATTCGGGGTAGCCTGAATAAAGCGCTGGGTGTAAAGCGCCACAATGAACAAATTGTGGATGCGATAGTCGCAGAAGATATTGGTAAGTTTCCCGACAATAACGTCGTAGAGTCTTTGCAGCGCGTGACAGGTGTGCAGGTGACAAACCGCGCTTCAGGCGAGATTTCAGCGGTCTCCATTCGTGGTTTAAGTGACATCACCACCACAGTAAACGGTCGTAACATTTTTACCGCCTCAGGCACAGCCGTTGCGCTGCAGGATATTCCAGCCAGTTTATTAAAACAGGTGGATGTGTATAAAACCCGTTCCGCCAGTCAAATTGAAAGTGGTATTGCCGGTTCTATCGATGTTAAAACGCATCGGCCTTTTGATTTTGACGGTGCTAAGTTTATAGCCAATGCCCGCGGTATTTATACCGAACAAAATGAAGAAATTAATCCAACCTTTAGCGCTTTAGCCAGTAATAACTGGGAGCTGGATGCGGGTCAGTTTGGCGCTTTGGTGAATGTCTCCTATTCCAGAATGCGTTACCGCGATCAAAGCGTGACTGCTGGCGCTATGTTGCCTTTTATGACAGAAAATCCGACAGCCCCTTTTACTCCGTACGAGCGTATTTTCCTGGATAAGCCAGGGGTTGCTGAAAATCCAATCTGGCAACCGGGTTTATTGGCGGGTTTACCGTCCAATCAGGGCGCTACTTTGGATATCAATGGGGTAGCAACGCCTTATTTACTCAGTCGTGATGCAATATTCCAAAGCGATTACAACGGTGAGCGCGAACGTCCGGCGGCCAATATTTCCTTGCAGTTTGCGCCGAATGAAAAGTCGGAGTACGTGTTTGAGTCCTTTTACAACGGCTTTCGTAATGAAGGTTTTAACAGCCTACTGTTCTCTTTTGCTGACTGGTGGGGCGGCTATGCGGGCATGACACCGGCACAGGCTGCCGCTGCGGCCAATGTGCAGTTGCATCCAGGCACTAATATTGTCAAATCCCGTTCAGTTAACGACCCCTGGGTTTTTACCAGCGGTGATTTGTCCACCGGTAAAACCGACAGTTACTTGCATGCTCTTGGCGGTCAATGGGAGCTGTCTGACTACATGACGTTAAAATCTGAACTGGTGTACCAGGACAGTGAATACACCAGTGATTTTTTTGCCATGCGCTTTGTGCGGCCGGGGAACAACTACAAACTGAATGTCGACTTTAATGAAAACGGTGGTATTCCGGGTTTTAACTTTGAGGATAATCCGGCGACTGCTGGCGTGGACGAATCCAGTATGGCGGATCCTTCGGCTTATCTGACTGACAGCATGTATGACAATGCCAACAAGGACGAAGGCGATGCAGTGACATTTACTTCTGATTTGACCTATCGTCTTGATGGTTTTTTTACCACAGTAGAAACAGGTATACGTTATGACAAGCGTGGTGCGACCACAGCGTTCAGCCGTCAGGATCGTTGCTGTGGTGGTGCAGTTAATGTAGGCACTATCGACGGGCTGGCATCGATCAATTCAGGATTTATGGACGGTGAAGCTAACGTACCCACCAGTTGGGCTGTAGCCAATGGCTATTCTATCCGTAATAACGCTGATGAATTCCGCGCTCTGTACGGCCTGAACAAGCTGGATTTACAGCGCTCCTTTGATATAGACGCCACCACTTTGTCCTTGTATCTGCAAGGGAAATTTGAAACCGATGTCGCAGGTCGGGCATTAAACGGTGAAATTGGTGCCCGGTATACCGGAATAGACACAGATTCCACTTTCTATCAGGAGACTGCTCCTGGCATGGCGCAAAACACCACGGCAGGGGAGAGTAAAACCCGTAAAATTCTGCCTAGTCTGACGGCGCGTTATCAGTTAACGGATGATCTGCAGGCCCGGCTTGCGTACACCGAAACTTTACGTTACCCGGCTTTTGGCGATTTAAACCCACTGATCATCTACAACGAGGACGTTACAGGCATAGGCTATGGCACGGCTGGGGGTGGCAATCCGGATTTAAAACCGACTGAATCGAAAAACTACGATCTGTCGCTGGAATGGTATTTTGCTGAAGCCAGTTCGTTGTACGGTACTTTATTCAGACGTGATATTGACGGTTTTGTGGTGGGCTTCCGCCGCTCTGTCACAGCGCCAAAATCAGCGACCGATCCAACTCCGTATAAGTTTGTGCTGACACAGCCATACAATGCTTCGAATGGCGAGTTATCCGGTGCTGAAATTGGTTTGGTCTGGTTCCCTGACTATTTACCAGAAGCTTTAGATGGTTTTGGGGTGCAGGCCAGCTATACCCGCTTGTCGTCGCAACAAACGACCCCTGACACGAACAGTGAAGGTGAGATTACCGGCTACAGAGACACCGATCTGTTTGGTGTGTCTGACTCGTCTTACAGCGTGGTGCTGGCATACGATAAAAACGACTTGGGCATGAGATTATCTTACTCCTGGCGTGAAGGTTTCCTGGCTAACTATGAAGCGGCTTTGTTTGCCAACCCGCTGGAAATGCGCCGTAAATCCGAAGCCAGCATGGACTTCCAGTTAAGTTACAAACTAACAGAGCAGTTTGAAATTACGCTGGATGGCACCAACCTGACCAATGAGCTTTATCAGAGTTACTATGGTAATGACGCGACCACAGGCAATTTCGGCACTGCGTTATACAGCCGTACTTTCGCCTTAGGGGTGCGCTACAGTATGTAAGTAAAACCCTTGCATTTACCATCAAAACACCGGACTTCGTGCCGGTGTTTTTTGCTCTGCTGATGACTTGACGGCGATACCTCCGTTGACGCAGAGCAAGATGACAAAGTGCAGAAACTTCGAGCCAGCAAATTCTGCCTCTGCTCACTGTGTTTATTTTTCAGTAGTCTGGTATTCTGAGCAAAGAACGTGTTATTGCAGCTTTTATCGTTTTTATCAGCGGTAAATGGTGGTCTATTCAGGCACAAGGCAGGATATGAAACAGCGGACTTTTTTTGATTTTTCAGCCAGCACCGATGAGATTGCTTTAACTGCACATCAGCTTAAGCGGTTAAAGCAAATCGTCTGGATTTGTCTGGCTGCAGTGATCTGTGGTTTATTTCCGTCAGGACCAAAATCCTCTGCTATTTTATGCGCCACAGGCCTTGGCTTAGTCTGTATTCTGATCCTGCTTTACCGGGCTAAAGTCCGGTTTGCGACCGGTGCCTTGTTATGGTTGTTGACCCTGATGATCTGTAGTCTGATCAGTATTAATTTGGGGATTTTCGATCTAATGCTGCTGGGTTATCCATTGGTACTGGCCTACGCCGCTATGTATAGCGGGACGCGTTTTTACTGGGTGTTGTTTAGTTTTATCCTGCTGTTTTGCTCTACTCTGGCTTTGGCCACTTTGTATGGCTGGGTTGAGTTTCGCCAGCCTTTGCCGACTGTGAATTCTTTTGTCACGTTAAATATTCTGCTGATTGTCAGCGGCTTAAGCATGAGGTTGATTGCCCGGGATACCAAAGACGCGCTGCGGCAGTTAAAGCAGGAAAACGCACGAGTCGTCAGCTCTCAGTTAGAAATTCAGCGTTTGGCTCAGCACGATCCACTGACCGGCTTAGTGAACCGCACTCAATGTGAGCTGGCTTATCAACGCGCTGTGGCGGCTAAACCAAACGCTGAAATCGCTTTGTTATTTATCGATTTAGATAACTTTAAGCCTATTAATGACGCGCTGGGGCATCAGGCCGGGGACGAGGTGCTCAAACAACTGGCAGTCAATCTACAGCAGCCTTTGTCCGGGCTGGATGTGTTAAGTCGCTTTGGCGGTGATGAGTTTGTGGTGCTGTTAACTCAATGGCAACAGCGGCAAGAGCTTGAGCTTTTAGTACAAAACTTATTACAACGTTGCCAACAGGAAGTTCTGGTACAACAACATAAGGTGCAGCTCTCTGCGTCTATCGGGGTGGCATTGTCGCCACAGGACGGTACTGATTTTCATCTGCTGTGTAAAAAGGCTGATACCGCTATGTATCAGGCGAAGAAGATGGGGCGGAACAGATTTTGCTGGTACCAGAGCGAAATGGAACAGCAGCAATTGGACAAATTTAACCTGATGATGCGCTTACGTTTAGCGGTCAAACAGCAGTTATTCGCTGTGCTGTATCAACCTGTCTATGACATCAAAACGAATACAATCTGCGGAGCAGAAGCTTTGTTACGCTGGACTGACACTGAATTGGGGGTGATAGCACCGGACGTCTTTATTCCACTAGCTGAGGAAATGGGCTTAATCCAGGAGTTAGGGCTTTTTGTATTGCAACAGGCTTGTGCTCAGGCTGTCGTCTGGCAAGGCTCAGGTCATGCGCTTCGTATTGCCGTTAATATCTCTGCAATGCAGTGCAAGCAGGGCGATTTACCCGCTCTGGTCCGGCAAGTTCTGCAAGAGACTGGCTTGGCGGCACAGTCACTGGAGTTGGAGTTAACCGAGTCTGTACTGATTGATGATACCGCTTTGGTAAAACAACAAATGCAACAGTTGGCGGCCTTGGGTGTGCATTTTGCCATCGATGATTTTGGTACCGGCTATTCGAATTTAGGTTATTTAAGCCAGTTTCAGCTCAGTAGTTTAAAAATAGATCGATCTTTCGTTGGCCGGATCTCGCATGATGGCAAAGACCTGGCTTTGGTCAAAGGTATTATTCAACTGGCAAGCAGCCTGGGTTTGCAAACGGTAGCTGAAGGGGTGGAAGATCAGCAGAGCCTGGCACTATTACAACAAGCAGGTTGCCATTATGCGCAAGGTTATTTGTGGTCCAGGGCGGTGTCGGCAGAGGACTTCACTATGTTGCTGGTTGAATCAAAAAAGGGCTAACGTTGTTAGCCCTTTATTCAAACCGCAGCGGTTAGGCTGGTTTTACCTGGTTTATATCGTCATCCTCTTCGTCCATGACCTTGTCATGACTATGATCTTTAGCGATTAGCATATACACCGAAGGTAACACAAAGAGTGTCATCAAGGTGCCGATCGTCATTCCCAATACCAGAACTATCCCTATCGAGTTGCGGGCCTCGGCACCTGCTCCTTCAGCAAAGATCAGTGGCGTGTGACCGGCAATAGTGGCAATACTGGTCATCATCACAGGGCGTAAACGCAATACAGACGCTTCGCGTATCGCATCCAGTTTGGCTTTTCCCTGCTCCTGCAGTTTGTTAGCAAATTCCACCACCAAAATACCGTTACGGGCTATTAAACCGATCAGTGTCACCAAACCGACCTGCGAATAAATATTCAGCGTACTGGTAAAACCGTCGGTGAAAAATGGCATAGGCGCTGGTATTTTCAGGAAGGTAAAGACCAGTGCACCAAACAGAGCCAGAGGCACCGAACCTAACAAAATGACGATAGGATCGCGGAAACTATTGTACTGCGCCGCCAGCACCAGGAAAATCATAGTCACAGCCAGAGTAAAAGCGGGCAGGAAGGTATTGCCTTCACGTTTTAACTGGCGCGATTCACCTGTGTAGTCAATAGAGTAACCACCTGGCAATAACTTCTTCGCTTCGGTTTCGAGGAAGGTTAAGGTTTCATCCAGAGGTTTAATAGTCACACCGCTGATTTTCACTGCGTTGAGCTGCTGCATCCGGTTAATACTGCGTGGCACTGTGCTGTGGGTCAGGCTGGCGATTTGATCAACCCGAATCATTTGGCCCTCTGGCCCTTTGATATAAAGGTTAGTTAAATCGTCAGGGGTTAACCGCTCCAGACGTTTCACCTGTGGCACTACTTTGTAGCTTTGACCCGACATATTAAAGCGGTTGACGTAGCCACCGCCTAATAAAGTGCCTAAGTCCTGCACTACATCGCGCATGTTCAAGCCTAAATCAGCCACTTTATCGCGGTCGATATTGAGCTGATATTCAGGTTGATCGACTTTCATATCAATCACCTGAAACGGGAACATGCCACTTTCACGCATAACTTTTTCCAGTTTCAGCGCGTACTCGTAAATCTCTTTTGATTCGGCTGTGGAGGCAATCACAAACTCAACAGGGAACTGACCACCGCCGGGTAAAGCCGGTGGCGTGATAGGTAATATCCGAACTCCTGAAATTTCTGCCAGTTTTTGCCGCACTTCCGGCATCATTTCAAATACAGTGCGTTCACGTTCTGCCCAGGGTTTAGTGACCATGCCGCCAAAACCACCGGTAGGGAAGGTGATCTGGAAGGTAAAGTCAGTTTCTGGTACGGACATAAAAGCTTCGTTAACGTATTTGCCGTAATAAGACGACTGGTCAACAGTCGAGTTGGCTGGCGAGTCGACTATACCGAAAATAACGCCCTGATCTTCGACCGGAGCCAGCTCTTTTGGCGACATGCTGTACAAAGGCACACAAAGCAGAGTAATACCAACCCAAAACACATACATACCGGATCTGTTCTGTAAACTGCTTTCCAGTTTACGGCTGTAAAAGTTTTGGAACCTGTTAAAAATACCATCCAACGGCGCCTTATTACTAGTATGAGGTTTTAACATCCGCGACGCCATCATGGGCGATAGCGTAATGGCCACTATGGCGGAAATAGCCACAGCACCTGCCAGCGTAATAGCAAATTCGCGGAATAAAGTACCGGTTAAACCCCCTTGTAAACCGATGGGCACGTACACCGAAATCAGCGTCACCGTCATTGCAATAATAGGACCACCCAGTTCGCGGGCTGCCACTAAGGCTGCTTTGAATGGTTTCAGGCCATTTTGAATATGGCGCTCTATGTTTTCCACCATCACTATGGCGTCATCCACTACCAGACCGACGGACAATACGATAGATAACAGGGTCAGCAAGTTTAGAGAGAAACCAAACAACTTCATGATGAACATGGCGCCAATCAACGACAGCGGAATGGCTACTATAGGAATAAGTACCGACCGGCTAAAGCCTAAAAACAGGAAGATCACCACGACAATTATCAGCAAGGTCTCTGCCAGTGTCTTCACCACGTCGTCTATTGCTGCTTCAATATACTTGGTGGCGTCATAAGACACTTCGCCGGTTAAGCCACTGGGCAGTTCAGCTTTAATTTGCTCCATCTCTTTGGTGACCGCTTTGATCACATCCAACGAGTTGGCATTCGGCGCCACAAAAACGCCCATAAAAACCGCAGTTTCACCTGAGTAGTTGACGTCTGTGTTGTAATCATCAGCGCCTAACACCACATCGGCAACATCGGACAAACGCACTATGCCGTCACTGTTCTGACGTAAAATCATCCGCTTAAATTCATCAACACTTTTCATGTCGGTGTTGGCGCGCAGATTGACTTGTGTATAAGCCCCACGGGTTTGACCTATAGTGGCCTGAATATTATTGTCGGTCAGGGCGGTGCGTACATCAGAGGCGGTAATGCCTAATGCGGCCATACGTTCAGGTTTAAGCCAGACCCGCATGGCAAAAGTACGGCCACCCAGGATATCGGCTTTTTGTACGCCACTGATGGCAATTAAACGAGGCTGTACTGACCGGCTTAAAAACTCAGTAATTTGGTTCTGTTCCAGAATATCTGAGCTAAAGCTTAAATAAGCGGCGGCAAACTGACTGTCGGCCGCCTCTATGGCGATAGCCGGGACTTCAGCTTCGGGCGGTAAATCGCCCCGCACCTGATTCACCTTGGCACTGATTTCCGTCATGGCTTTGAGTGGATCATAGTTCAGGTGTAAATGGGCTGTGACCGTGGAGACACCCATAGTGCTTTGTGATTCGATGTAATCGATACCACCGGCAGAGGCGATCGCCCTTTCAATTGGGGTGGTAATAAAACCACGGACTAAATCAGCGTTAGCGCCTATATAAGCCGTGGTAATTTTGATCACAGCTATGTCTGAACGTGGGTACTGCCGTACCGTCATATTGCTCATCGACTGGAAACCAGCCAGCAATATCAGCAGGCTGACCACTATGGCCAGCACAGGCTTTTTAATAAAAATATCGGTAAAATTCATAATCTGCTCATTCTTGATGGCTGGTGCTGATGGTCTTCAACTCAGGTATCCGCTGGTGTTGGTGTGGTTTTAAACTCTGGCGGCTGAGTTTTACTCAACACCACGGCCTGGCCATTAAACAGCTTAAAAGCACCGGCACTCACCACTTGTTCACCGGCTTTGAGGCCGTCAATTACTTCAACAAAATCACCACGGGCTTTGCCCAGACGGACAAACTGTTGACGGGCTTTTAAGCCGCCTTTGTCATCTTTTTCCACCACAAATACCGTGTCACCAAAAGGAGCGTAGATAATGGCTGTGCTCGGTACCACCAGCAACTGATGCGGTTCTGTTAAGGTGACAGTGGTAGAAACAGCCATACCGGGGATCAGCACATTGCTACTGTTATCCAAAATAGACTGCACTATCACATTACGGGTACTGGTATTAATCTCAGCCCCTATTGCACTGATCTCGCCTTTGACAACCACGGCGCCGTCACCAACAGAGACTTCCACAGGTAACCCTTTGGAGATTTGGGTCAGCCAGTGTTGCGGCACCGGAAAGTTCACCCGCACTTTGTTGGTGGCCTGTAATGACACTATCGGAGTACCCGCCTGCAAATCTGTGCCTAAATCCACCTGACGAATACCAATGCGGCCATCAAAAGGTGCGCGAATCACTTTTTTCTGCAAGGTCGCTTTTAAGTTATCAACCTGAGCTGCGGCACTATCCAGTTGTTGTTTGGCATTGTCCAATTCGCTTTGGGTGGCAATATTGGTGCGGCGTAACTGCACCAACCGGTCATAGCTGGTTTTCGCCAGTTTGAAGCTGGCTTCGGCGGCACGTAACTGAGCCTGCTCGTTGGTGACATCCTGCTCAATCAGTACTGTACCTGCGGTAACTTGCTGGCCATTACTGAAACTGATTTTTTTCACCCGACCTGGTACTTCAGCGGCCACAATAATACCTTCGTCGGCCAGCACTGTACCTATCGCATTGTAGGTATTTGGCCAGCTTTGTTGTTCCACATTAAAGGTGCTGACGTACTCAGGCGGAGGCACAAAGCTTTCGCCTGATGCGATCATGGCTGCAATCTGGCCACCTTTGACCCCTGCAAGCAGCATAAACACACAGATCAGGCCAAGTAAGGCAAACAGTATAGATTTAAATCTTTTCATAGCAGTAACCAGATTAAAAGTTAATAAATACCCAAAAGTTGAAGCCCTGATACTACGACCTGACCTCACTCCCGGATTAGAGCCTCACCCAGAATTAAATTCAGCTCCGAAGTTCTGAACTTAGTTCTGACTCGCACACAGGCTAGTGTGCCACGTTTTTCGACAAATTGTGACGATTAGTCATAAATTAATAAAAATGTAAGAAATGAGTAGTGATGATCCCTGAATGGCGTTGGGCAATTCCGACTATTTTGCGTTTGATCTGAGGTTGGAACTACAGCAAAGACGCAAACCATAGCCGTTAGAGTGTAGCGAGCAAAAGTACTTTCACCTATCGGAAAATAGATTAAATTTGTAACCAAATGGCTGTACTGTTAAGACCGATCACAAAGTTGGCCTGTTGGTGAGGAAAAATAAAGGCCACCTGCAGGTGGCCTATAGTACAGAGAGGCGATTAAAGACTGATTTTTTCCACCGGATACCCCAGTTTCTCCAGTTCAGGCGTTAAACTTTTGGCATCTCCCACCACCAGAATTGCCATTTCTTTGGTGTTTAAATGTTTAGCGGCCAACGCATTAATTTGTGCTTTGCTGATGTTGGACACAATCTGATTCCGCTCACGGACAAAATCCGGCGTTAAGTTAAATTCCAGAATTTGCGCCATAAAACCTAATTTGGCATTCGGTGTTTCGTACTTCAGCGCATCGGATTGATTAATAGCCTGACGCATAAAGGCCAGCTCGTCATCGGTAATACCTGTTTGGCGGAAGGTGTCCAGTTCGTTGATAAATTGACGAATTGAATCCGCCGTGGCATCGGCACGCACTGCCGCTGAAGCAGTGTAAGTACCTGCAAACTTGTCGGCGATAAAGCTGGCACGGGCACCATAGGTGTAACCTTTATCTTCACGTAAATTCAGGTTAATACGGCTATTAAAGGTACCACCTAACACAAAGTTCATCAGGCTGGCCTGATAAAACTCGCCTGTAATGTCCTGAGTCAGTGAACGCTTACCAATGCGAATTTCAGCTTGTGGTGCATCAGGTTTATCCAGCAGATAAATAGTGCCGGGTTTTGCTTTCATCCGACCTGTGTTGACCTGAACTGACGGGCCTTGACCTTGCCAGTCCGCCAACTGAGTTTTTAGTTCTGCCGCCACTTTGTCCTGGGCCAGATCAGACACCACTATTAACTGGCCACCCGCGGGTTTAAAGTAGGTCTGATACCAGTTTTTCACATCATCCAGGGTCAGTTTACTGACCGACTCCAGCGTCCCCTCGTTTGGTAACGCCGCGATGCTGCCATCAAACATCAGTTTATTGTACGCAGTGGCTGCTATATAAGCCGGGCTTGTAGCGCTGTGCTGAATACCCTGCAAGGTTTGCTGTTGCAGGCGACTGAAATCCTCGGCTTTAAAGGCTGGATTACGTAACTTTTCCTCCAGCAGCCTTAAGGTTTGTGGCAGATGTTTGCTGAGACTGGAGACAAACACCTCGATGTAACTGTCGCCTGAGCTGATACTGATACTGCTGCCCAGCTTTTCCAGCTCCAGACTCATTTGTTCTGTGCTGTAGTTTTGAGTGCTCTCATTCAGAATAGCCGCCAGTAAGGCGCTGACACCGGCTTTGTCGGCTGTTTCGTAATAACTGCCGACCGGGATCTTCAGCAGCAACGAAGTGGTCGGGGTTTCAGTGCTTTGGCTGCCCAACACTCTGATGCCGTTGCCCAAATCCATGGTCCAGGTGGCGGGTAACTCTACTGCAGGGTTGACACCCGCCAGAGGTTGTTTGCTGCGGTCAAAGGTGTCTACGGCCTTACGTACCTGTAAATCCTCGGCTTTGGTTGTAGACGGGCCACCAAAATCGTGTTTGACCGGCGTGAAATTATCAGCTCTGGCAATCAGTTGTTTCTGGCCTTTTGGCACCACACTCATCACCACAGAGTGCTGATTTTTAATGTAGGTGTTGTACACCCGCATCACATCCTCTTTGGTCACGGCGTTATAACGGGCTATATCGTCGGCAATAGTATCAGGTTTACCCTGAAAGGTCTGACTGGCCGCCAACTGGCTGACTTTGCCCGCTACACTTTGCAGACCAAAAATACTGCTGGCTTCCATTTTGGCTTTTACTTTTAATAAATCGTCGTCAGTGACACCACGCTGTTCAAATTCGGTCAGACTGGCACGGATCACTTGCTCTATATCGGCCAGCGTTTTACCGGACGCCGGATGTGGCAGGGCATACAGAGAAAATTCACACGCCAGTTCACGGCAAGGGTGCGACACAGCGGCTTGCACCGCCAACTGATTTTTCACCAGATTCTTATACAGCAATGAGTTATTACCGCCGCCTAAAATTTCCGACAAAATATCCAATGCCGCTTCGTCTTTGTGATTGGCATAGGCTGTTGGATAAGCGATGTAGACCAAAGGTAAGTGCACATTATCTTCCATCGAGATATAACGGGTTTCTGGTAGCTTCACGAACGTTTTAGCCGCATCCGTTACTTCAGGACCCCGTGGAATAGAACCAAAATACTTTTGCACCAGAGGCAGAATATCCTCAGCTTTTACTGCACCACCTATGGTTAAAGTTGCGTTATTCGGGCCATACCAGCGCAGGAAAAAGGCTTTGACATCATTGACGTTAGCGCGATTTAAGTCGTCCATATAACCAATCACAGGCCAGGAGTAGGGGTGGCCGTCCGGATACAAAGCCTGAGATACCCGCTCGTTTAACCGGCCATAAGGTTGGTTGTCAACGCGCTGGCCCCGTTCGTTTTTCACAGTTTCGCGTTGTACTTCAAACTTCTTCTCTGTTACCGCGTCCAGTAAAAAGCCCATGCGGTCTGCTTCTAACCAGAGCATTTTTTCTACCTGATTGACAGGTACGGTTTCAAAGTAGTTGGTGCGGTCTGAGTTGGTGGTGCCGTTTAGGGTGCCACCCGCTTCAGTGATAATTTTAAAATGCTCTTCGTCCGCCACGTTTTCAGAACCCTGAAACATCATATGCTCGAAGAAGTGGGCAAACCCTGACTTTCCTAACTCTTCACGAGCCGAACCCACGTGATAGGTGACATCTACATGCACTAATGGATCGGAGTTATCCTCATGAACAATCACAGTTAAACCATTGTCTAACACATACTTTTTATAGGGAATATGAATACCTTGCTGGGCTTTGGACTGGTCAACCAATGTCACACCCGCAGGTAAGTTTGAATGCGTCTGAGTGCCGCACGCCGCCAACGTCAGAGTAAAAGCGATAGCAATGGCTAATTTGGATTTGTTCATAGGGTCCTCCTTGTAAGTGGTCCGATTAAAACACGTTTCACAGGGGTTAAAAAGATACAACTATGTAACAAAGCGATACAATGCGACCAGAAGCGGCTTGATAGCGCTGGTGTCCGTTTGTGTTTAGCGCCAGACTAAAGATCTGAATTCATTCATAATTCAGTCAGCCTGAGTTAAAGTTCTGATAAGCAAAGAGGAAATGACGTGGCTAAGCCTGTTTTTGGCCCGAAGAAATCGACTTCCCGGTTAAAATGGAACCTGCTGTTATTACTGCTGGCAGGCTGTGTATTTGCTTTTATTCAGTTGCAGTTCTGGTGGACTCAACTGAATCCAAAATGGCAGGTGCTGGAATGGTCATGGGGCTCGGCGCGCGTGCAACAGTTGTCGTTCACTCTGCCGTTTTCCGGTCAGCAGCAGATGCAACTGGAGCAACTGGAACTTGGCTGGACGGGGTGGCCCTGGCCTTTGGATTTGGTAAAAGCTAAATCCTTAAAAGCCCAATTGGATTTACAGCGTGCGACATCCAGCGAAACACAGCAGGAAGCTGCGCCTTCAGTACCCACATTACCGCTCTGGTTGCCGAAGGTGTTGACGTTCGAACAGATAGAAGTCTCGCTGCCTTGTGCCCGTTTAAATACTAAGCTCAGCAACAGCACTGAAAATAACGACTGCAAGCTGACCGGCGCTTTAACCTACAGCGAACAAAGCCAACAGATACAGCTGCAACTGGCGAATCAACAAGCCGTATTTATTGAAGGTGTCGGCGATCTCAAGCTGGCGCTCAAAGCTTTGATCACACCAAGTGCTGAACAACTGCAAATTCCGCAGTTTGAACTGAGCCTTTTAAGCAGTACGCTCAATTGGCAGCAGTATCAGCTCTCTGATCTGGCTCTAAAGATAAGCGGTCGCGCCGTCTGGCAAAACAACCTGCTGCAATTTGAAGCCGCTGAACCTTTGCAACTGACCACCAGTTATCAGCAACCTGATTTGCAGGTACAGCAGCTGGTGCTGAATGCAACTTCATTGCAGTTGGAATTAGCCCCGGCGTTACTGGCAAATGCACAGCTGAAAAGCGATCTAAAACTTGAAGTGAAGCAGCTGCAGTATCCTTTGCTCAAAACGCTGGACTGGAACTGGGCCGGCACTGTTTTGTATCAGCAGCAACAAGCACAAATCGAAGGGCGTTTAGCCAACAGCGCATCTTTAGCGCTTGAGCATAAAGTGCAGATGGCAGAGCAAAAAGTCAGTCTGAGCTGGACTTTGCCAGAGCTGTTTTTTCTGGCCGGTAACCCGCTGCAAATCGGGCCTGTTTGGCCTGAACTGCTGACGCTGCAAAAAGGCAAAGCCTCAGGCCAAGGTCAACTGGTGTTTGACCTTGGCAGCATGAAGCTATCCAAACAACAAACAGAACTGCTGCTGCGTGATCTCAGCGGTATTTACGACCGGACTGTCTTTAACGGTTTAACCACCAGATTGAAGCTGTTCAGCGAAGGTGCGGCCTGGAAAGTAGAGACTGGCGATCTGAAGCTGCAACAGGTGAACCACGGTCTGGTGATGGGGCCATTGGAGCTGAATGCAGTCTACCAAACTACAGCACCGGACTGGCTAAAAGGCCAGTTAGACCTGAAGCAAGCCAAGCTGGCATTGTTTGGTGGCGAGGTCAGTGCAAAGCCGCAAAAGCTGGATTTAACTCAGGATGCTAAGGTAGCGCTGCAATTGGAGAAATTACAGTTAGCAGAATTGTTGAAACAGCACCCCAGCGCCGATATCACAGGACAGGGAACTCTGTCAGGAACTTTGCCTCTGAACATAGAACAAGGCAAGCTGACGGTGGCTCAGGGCTCGGTGGCCGCTTTGGCACCCGGTGGCAAAATTGCCTATCAGTCGCAAAAAGCTCAGGCGATGGCTCAGTCGAATCAGGGCATGAAGATTGTGATGCAGGCGCTGCAGAATTTTCATTTTTCAGTGCTGTCAGCCGGAGTGAGCTACAGCAAAGAGGGCCAGTTGTTCTTGGCGCTTCAACTGGCAGGCAATAACCCGGATTTTGAACAAGGCCGGGCTGTTAATTTCACCATTAATTTAGAAGAAAATTTACCGGCTATGATCAGCAGTTTGCAGTTAAGTGGTCAGGTCAGCGACTTAGTAAAAAAACGAGTTCAACAGCGTCTGGCAACCCAAAAAGCCAAAGACGCCCGTAAGGAGTAACAATGCGATATGGGCAGGATCAACAAGGTTCCCGGTCAGCACCGGTAAAGCGCAGCACAAAAGCAGCACCGGGTTTTATCCTCTGTCTGGTTATGTTAGGCGGCGCAGCCTGTACCCCGACTGTACAGGTGGCTATGCCAAATGAGCCAATTAATATCAATCTGAATGTCAAAATTCAGCATGAAATTTTAATTAAAGTGGACAAAGAGCTGGACGAGCTGATCAGTGATTCCAGTGGTTTATTTTAAGGAGCACCAAGATGAAAACTGTACATAAATTAGTGCTGTCAGCTTTGTTTGCAATCAGTTTGCCTGTGCTGGCGATGGATTTGCAGCAGGCTATGTCTGCCTTGAGTTCTGCTAAAAGCCAGGGCTTAGTGGGCGAACAACCGAATGGCTATTTGGGGGTGGTAGGCTCCTCGGCACAAGCTGAACAAATTGCCGAGTTAATTAACAAAGCCCGCAAAGCCGAATACCAGAAACTGGCGGCGAAAAACGGTATTCAGTTAGCCGACGTTGAGGCTATGGCCGGCCAAAAAGCCATAGAAAAAACCGAAGCCGGTCACTACATTCAGCTTAATGGCCAGTGGCAGAAAAAATAGAGCTTGAGGTCAGAACAGATTTTAATTTTTAGCGTATAGGTGTAGTGGCTTGTTCACCCACTACCGTATGCCACGGCAGGATCCGGTAGCTGCTGACTAAACCATTAATGACATAAGGGTCCGACTCGGCAAAGGCTTTCACCTGCGCCGGGTCGGCCACATTAAACAGCAGCAAAGCGCTTTCTACAGGCTCGCCCACTGCACCACCTAACACCAATTCTCCCCGCTCTGCGGCCTGCCAGGCCAGTTGCAAATGCTCTGCACGAAATAACACCCGCTTTTCCAGATAATCGGCTGAGGTTTGATACTGCAATACATAGTGCATGGTGACTCCTGGGTTTTTGTCCGCTGTCCGGCTGTTGTTCGCGGACACTTTTTCTGTCCGCGGACAGTTTTAATTATTCATTAGTGTATTGGTATTTGTTTATAAAACAATAGGTTAATTGATTTTATTCTGCTGGCACGTTCCCTGCTATGTCTGCGTAATCAGATTGCGGAGAACAACGATGATCCAGGGTACAGAAAATCAGGATATTCAAATCCAACCGAACAAAACCAGACAGTGGCGCCGCCCTGTGCTGGCCACTTTGTTTATGGCTGGTATCTGTTATATCAGCTATAGCCTGCTGGCGGCCAGTTCGGCTCAGGCTTCTTTGGTGTTGCCCAAAGATCAGGTGCAACTGGCCGTCGTCGAGCGCGGCAGCTTTACCCGTGATTTGTCGGTGCAAGGTCGGGTCGTAGCGGCCAATGCACCTACTTTGTTCAGTCAGGAAGCAGGCCAGGTGCAGTATCTGAAACAACCAGGTGAAGCTGTGCAATTAGGCGATTTATTGGCTGTGGTGTCCAGTCCGGCATTGGATAACGAGCTGCAGCAACAACGCGCTTTATTGGCCAGCATGGAATCTGAGTTTGAGCGGTCCACTTTACTGGCCCGTGAACTGCAACTGGATATGGAGCAGGTGCAAAACACCGCTCAGGTCAACTTAGTGGCGGCGAAACGTGAACTGGCACGGGCTGAGCAATCGATCAAAATGGGTGTGATTCGCCAACTGGATTACGACGTCGCCAAAGACAAATTATTACAGGCCGAACTGGAGTTTGATCACGCCAAACGTAAAGTCGCTTTGGCCTCAGATAAGCTGAATTTTGAAAAAAAGTCGGGTCAGTCCGCTTTAGCCCGTCAGGCTTTGGTGGTGGCTGAACTGGACCGCAAACTGGCGGCTTTACAAATTAAAGCGCCAGTTACTGGTCAGGTCGGCAACTGGCTGGTGGAACAGCAAAGTCATGTACTGGCGGGAACAGGTTTATTAACTGTCATCGATTTGAGTCGTTATGAAGCCGAGTTGTCGGTGCAGGAAAGTTATATCCGCGATTTAGCCGTCGGTATGCCGGTTGAAGTGAACTTAGGCAATCAGCAACTCAAAGGCGAGCTGAGCCATATAGCACCTGAAGTGAAAGACAACTTAGTCACAGCCCGTGTGCGTTTCTCGCAGAACGACAGTGCCAGCTTACGCCAGAACCAACGTTTATCAGCCCGCGTCATTATCGAACAAAAAGAAAATGTACTGCGCATCAAGCGTGGTGATTTTGTTGGTTCAGGCGCCAGTCGTATCGCGTATCAGGTCACCAATAATCTGGCGGTGAAAACCCCTGTGGTGTTAGGTGCGTCTTCAGTGCAATACGTCGAAATTTTACAAGGTGCCAAAGAGGGAGACCAATGGGTCATTTCTAATCTGGATGAATTTAAACAACAAGACAAAGTTCAACTGAACTAAGGCTTTCGCAGGAATCTGGGGCTTGAGCCCTACAGGAGCACACCATGATTAAAATTAATAACTTAAGCAAGATTTTCCGAACCGATTTAATTGAAACTCATGCCCTGCGGCAAATTAACCTGCAGGTGAACGAAGGTGAATTCGCCGCTTTAACAGGCCCGTCCGGTTCTGGTAAATCCACCTTGCTGAATGTGCTGGGTACTTTGGAAAGTTTTGATCAGGGCGATTATTTATTGGATGGCCGCTCGGTCAAAGGTTTATCAGACCGGGAATTGTCTGCCCTGAGAAACGAAAAAATAGGTTTTATTTTTCAGGGTTTTAACCTGATTAAAGATTTCAGCTTGTTCGACAATATCGAGCTGCCGCTGCGTTATCGTGGTTTTAGTGCGGCAGAGCGTAAACGCCGGGTTGAACATGCATTAGAAACCGTCGGTTTAGCTGCGCGTCGTGATTACCACCCAAGTCAGCTTTCTGGTGGCCAGCAACAACGGGTGGCTATAGCCCGTGCTATTGCAGGTGAGCCACGTATTCTGCTGGCGGACGAACCTACGGGTAATCTGGATTCGTTGATGGCCCGCCAGGTGATGGAGCTGTTAGAGAAAATCAATCAGCAAGGCTGCACCATCTTAATGGTGACTCACGACCCGGATCAGGCCCGTCGCGCTAACCGGCATATTCAGATTGTGGATGGTCAGCTCAATGACGCGACTTTATATGAACCACTGGGGTACGAACCTTTAACAGCAGCAGGAGCTTAACATGGAAGCCTTACTCCATAATCTGAAGCTGAGCTGGTTCAGCATTAAAAGAGCGCCTTTGCCTTATGCCTTAACCTTGCTGATTTTAAGTTTAGGTTTGGGCACCTTTTTCAGTAACGCCACTTTGTATTACTGGATGAATCGTGACCCGCTGCCGGAAAAAAGTGCCAGCTTATTTATGGTCCGCCTCAACTCAACACCGGGCGATTGTACCGACTGTTTTGATCCGCCTCGGGTGATGAGTTACATGGATATGCAAAAGATGAGTGGCAGCGGTATTCCATCGGCAGAAGCGGCAATGTTTTCCAGTGAGGCTTATGCCAAAACTGTGGAGAATCAGCAGGCTACCCCAAGCCATGTCAATCTGCGAGCCACCCAGCGCGACTTTTTTAAGCTGTTTAATGTGCCTTTTTTACATGGCGAAACCTGGCCTGACAATAATGCGCGGATGGAAGTGGTGATCAGTAAAAATACCGCGCTGAAGTTTTTTAGCCGCACCGATGTGGTTGGGCAGGAGATGCTGATTGATGACCAGCTTTATAAAGTTATAGGTGTGCTGAGCGACTGGGCCATGTTGCCACGTTTGTATGATGTGAACGGCCGTCGCTCCGCCGAGCCTGCTGAGGACATCTATATTCCGCTGGAAACCGCTTATGATTTAGCCATTCAGTCCAATACACAAAACTCGTTTTTTGATGTGGATTGGGATGGAGATGTGAAAACCTATCCACAAATGGCCAGAACTAACTTTGTGAATCAGTTGCAGTTTTGGGTTCAATTAGATAGCCCGGAAAAAGTCACGCAGTACCAACAATTTCTGAAAAACCTGGTGGCGGATGAAAAAGCGGCTGGCCGCCATACCCGACCAGAAAGTAACAAGTTGGATAATATTCTGGACGTGCAAAAAGCGATGCGGGCGACCAATGAGCAACTGGATGCTTTTGCTTTAGTGGCGTCATTATTTCTGCTGGTCTGTGTGGTCAATGCCAGTCATTTATCGTTAAACCGTTATATGGCGAACCAATACGAGTTCAGTTTACGCCGGGCTTTAGGTGCCAGCCGCTTGCAGCTACAAAGTCAAATTCTGGCCGATGTGCTGTTAAGTTCGGTATTAGCTTTTGCTGCGGCACTGCTGTTTGCTCAGTTGGGCTTATGGACTATTAATTCGTTATTGCCCAGCACCAGGGCTTTAGCGGGGTGGGACTGGCAGATGCTCGGCGTGATGGCGCTCTTTGTGCTGTTGATCAGTTATCTGGTCACTTTATACCCGGCGTTAAAAACCTCATTCAGTCCGCTGAATCAGCAGTTAAAACAATAAGGAGCACACCATGTCTGTTCATTTAATTCTTAAATCCTTATTGCGCCGTAAAGTGGTAACAGCTCTGTTGTTACTGCAACTGGCTGTCACTTTAGGTTTAGTAGTGAACTCTTTGCTATTGGCCAGCGCAGCTAAAGAGTTAGTGGATCAACCAACAGGGCTGGCTTTGGAGCAAATTCTGACCGTCAGAGTAAAACCGACCAGCGCATCGATGCGGGTTGAACCTGCGTTGTCTGAAGTGATAAACAGGCAACTGGCGGCCATTCGCTTAATTCCCGGTGTTGAAGCTGCCGAATACGCCAATCAGACCCCTTTGCGGCAGGGCGGGTCAAGTTCTAACCTGTTTGAAACCGACCGTCAGGATCAAAGTAATATTGATGCAGTGCCTTACTACAACACAGGCAGTCAGATTTTTCAGGTGCTTGGCACTCGCTTAATCGCGGGCAGGCAACTGACCGAGCTGGATAAAGGCACGCAAAATATTGTTCTGACCGAGAAACTGGCGAAACAACTTTTTGCTGAACAAAACCCTGTCGGGAAATCCACCAATCAGGGCACTGTGGTTGGTGTAGTGTCTGACTTTTATTCACAGCGCTATGCCACAGATCAATCCTATGGTGCTATCAATTTTATGCCCATGGCCAGAGCGGAAATGGGTTATCAACTGATGGTCCGGGTCGCAGCGGGACAGTCTGAAGCTGTGCGTCAGCAACTCACTGATGTGATCAGAAATGCCGAGCCAGAAATGGACATTGATACCGTAATGCGGATGGATGAAAACCGTGACGAAGTATTCCGCTCCGAAATTGGTTTAGCCACGTTACTCGCTGTATTAAGTGGCCTGATGTTGTTAGTGGCTATGATATCAGCCTACAGCCACGCCCATTTCCACGCGCTACAAATGCAAAAAGAAGTAGGGATTAAGCGGGCTTTAGGCGCCAGTAAGGCACGGGTGTTGCTGGACGTGTTAAGTGAAAGCTGGTTAACCACAGCCATAGGTGCTGGCTTTGGGATTCTGGTCTGTTATGGCTTAAATATCAGTCTGGCTAAGGTGATCAGCATACCTGCAGTGCCGGTCTGGCTGCCGCTGCTGACACTGGTTTTATTGCTGCTTTGTGTCACGCTGGCCACATGGTATCCTGCCAGAATAGCAACCAGAATTTCACCAGCCACAGCAACTAAGACCTTATAAGTAATGAACAAAATACTGGTCATCGATGATAACGAGGCGGTTTGTACCGCCCTGATGACCCTGTTTCAGTTGCAGGGGTATCAGGTCTTTATTGCGCAGCAGCCTCAGCTCGCTAAAAGTATTTTGCAGCAGCAAGCTATCGATCTGATCTTGCAGGATATGAACTTTGCTCAGGGGGAAATGAGTGGCGCGCAGGGCAAAGCACTGTTTTATCAGTTACGCTCTGACTACCCGGCTATTCCGGTGGTGCTGCTGACGGCCTGGACTCATTTGGATATGGTGGTGGAGCTGGTCAAAGCCGGTGCCACCGACTATATCGCCAAACCCTGGGATGACCAGCGTTTACTCACCACTGTGGCGAATGCGCTGAAAATTAAACAACTGACCGAACAAAACTTAAAAGCTGAGCGCAAACAGCAGGAAAGATTAGGTCTGTTTGCCGGTAAAGACTTATGTGGTTTAGTCTTTGCCAGCACCGCCATGGAGCAGTTGCTGCAGATGGCCTTGCAATTGGCCCCCAGCAATGCAGCAGTGCTGATTACAGGTGAAAATGGTGCGGGCAAAGAGGGCATAGCACAGGTGTTGCATGCCAATTCCAGCCGTAAACAACAGCCGTTGATCAAAGTCAATATGGGCGCATTGCCTGCCGATTTAATGGAAGCTGAGCTGTTTGGGGCCGAAGCCGGAGCCTACAGCGGCGCCACTAAAACCCGGATAGGCCGTTTTGAAGCGGCAGATGGCGGTACTTTATTTCTGGATGAAATAGGCAACCTGTCGTTATCAGGCCAGATGAAGTTACTGCGGGTGTTACAAACCGGTGAGTTTGAGCGTTTAGGCTCTAGTCAGACCCGTAAAGTGGATGTGCGTATTATCAGCGCCACCAATGCCGATTTAACCAAAGCCATAGCCGCAGGCAGTTTCCGGCAGGATTTGTATTACCGCATTAACGTCGTGCAATTGCATTTGCCAGCACTGAAAGACAGAGTGGACGATATAGTGCCTCTGGCACGGCATTTTTTAGCAGGCCAAAAAAGCCTAACGAAAAAAGCCGAGCAGGCACTACAAAGTTACCACTGGCCCGGCAATGTGCGGGAGCTGCAAAATTTATGTCAGCGCGCTTTATTGCTGACGCTCTCGGATGAAATTGACGCCGATGATTTAGCTTTGCCACAGGAACAAAGCTCAGCCAAAAAAGCGTTGGATGATTTGGATAAACAACAAATAGAGCAGGCGTTACAACAAGCTCAGGGGGTGGTGGCGCGAGCCGCTAAACAACTGGGCATTAGCCGTCAGGCTTTGTACCGGCGCATGGAGTTTTATGGCATTGAACCAGTGTAATTGCTTATGCAATTGATCCGCCGAGTGTATTTACTGGTGCTGGCTTTATTAGTGCCGGTATTTTTGTTGCTGCGCTATCTGGATGCGCAGCCGCTCTGGTACGGAATTTTTGTCGGCTTTGTTCTGCTGATTTGGCTGGTACTGCACCTGGCGTTAAACCTTTTGCTGCAGGAGATTGAAGCGCTGAATTTACATGCGCAAAACCTGCAGGACGGCAGTTTTAATGTCGACGCCAACAGACAACTGTTGCGGGAGTTAAAACCTTTAGCTGAAGTATTGCAGCAGATGTCGGCGCAACTCCGGCAGGAACGCGCCACTTTGTATCAGCGTGAATTGCTGCTCGACACCGTCTTGCAATCCAGCCCCAGTGCTATGGTATTAACAGACCAGACAGGACGGGTGCTGATGACCAATCCGGCCGCCCGGGTTTTATTGCATCAGGGCCGTAAGTTTGAAGGACTGCTGTTTGCTGAATTAACGGCAAAACTACCTGAACTGGCCCTGGCTATTCAAAGCGGACAACAGGGTTTATTGCATCTGGGCGAACCTGTGTCTATTTGGCATTTGTCGGTAAGTTCATTTTCGCTCAATCAAAAACCACATCAGCTCTATTTACTCAAACCTATGACCCGCGAAATTCATCGCGAAGAAGTCAAAGCCTGGAAAAAACTGCTGCGGGTGATAGGGCATGAGCTGAATAATACGCTGGCACCTTTGTCCTCTATGGCCTACTCAGGCCAGTTGGTGGCAACACAATTACAACATACCCAGTTGCAGCAAATTTTCCAGACCATTAGTGAGCGCCAGCAGCATTTAAATCAGTTTTTACAATCTTATATTCAGTTTGCCAAGTTACCTGCTCCGGCGTTAGCGCCAGTACAATGGGCTCGGCTGATCAATCAGTTGCAGGATCAGTACGAGTTTGAACTCGAAGGCGATTTACCACGCCGTATCTGGCTGGCCGACCCACTGCAGCTGTCGCAGTTGCTGTTAAACCTGTTAAAAAACGCTCATGAATCAGGTTCAGATCCAGAGCAAATTCAACTGAGTTTTACCGAGATGCCAGATCAGTTGCTGATCCATATTCAGGATGCAGGCGGCGGTATGACAAGCGAAGCTTTAGCCCATGCCATGGTGCCTTTTTACACCAGCAAAGAGAATGGCTCTGGCATAGGTTTAACTTTGTGCCGTGATATTGCCGAAGCGCATGGCGGTAGTTTAAGCCTGCAAAATCAGGGGCCTGGACTTTTGGTCACTGTGGCATTACCTGCTTCTGCGTCACACTCTGGCGCTGGCAATTCTGTGACTGAACAGGCATGATAAAGCCTGAACTAAAACAGGGTGTTATGGCTGTGTCGGCAACTGAAAAACCAAAAAAACTCAATTTAAAAACTGTCGCTTCCTACTTAGGGGTATCTGTGGCAACAGTGTCCAATGCCTACAACAGACCAGACCAACTTTCCCCTGAATTACGCCAGCGTATTTTGCAGCAATGCGCCGAATTGGGTTACGACGGCCCCAATGCCGCAGCCCGTAGTTTACGCACCGGCCGCTCTGGCATAGTGGCGATTTTATTGTCGGACACATTGGAGTATTCAGTCAGCGACCCGGTCGCTAATCAGTTTATTAAAGGGGTGGCCGAAGTACTGCAGGAGCAGGGCATGGATATGCTGTTGTTGTCTGGCCGTCACGATACCAGCAGCAGCAGTGCTGAAGCTGTGCCTGATGCCTTTATTTTGTATGGCGCGCCCAGCAATCCTGAGCAATTAAACCGCATTATCAAAAGTGGTAAGCCTTTGATCACTGTGGACTGTAATCTGGATACTGTGATGTCGGTGAACGTTGATAACTACGCGGCTGCGCATCGGATTGCTGAACATGCGTTGAAAAAAATGTCGGGTAAAGTGGCAGTGCTGGGGCTGCGTTTAATTGAATCCGACAGAGTCTGCCGTATTCAACCGCATGAGCTATACAGCACAGAACAAGCCATTTCCCGCCGCCGTTTAGATGGTTATTTAGCGGCAGCACAGGAGCAAGGCCGCGATTTACCTGCCGATTCGGTCTGGCATATTCCTGTGAATACTCATCATTTTGCTCTGATAGCTGCCCGTGAGGCTTTAACTCAGTATCCACGGCCTCAAGTTTTGCTTTGTATGAGCGACCGTATTGCGCTGGCTGCTATGGCGGTTGCCCGTGAGCTGGAGATTAAAATACCGGATGATTTAGTGGTAGTGGGCTTTGATGGTATTGAGGAGGCTGAACGTTTTTACCCCAGCCTGACTACTATTGCCCAGCATAGCGATGAAAAAGGCCGTACTGCGGCGCGCATCTTGTTGTCGGGTGAGTTAGGCGCTGATTTAGTAATGCCCTCTGAGCTAATCATACGGCAAAGTTGTTAACCGAGGTTGGCAAGAGAGGCGCTACGCCAAGCCCAGGTTCTTCAAAACATTCGTATTATCTACACAGAAGGCAGGAGCAGCGATGAACAGAGTTTGGTGGATAGTTTTATGGTGGGCTGTGATGCCATCCTGTCTTGCTGCGCAAGATCTGCAGATCCAACTGCCAGAGCAAAAGCTCACCTGGTCTCTGGCGCAAATCAAACAACAAGTGCCGGTGCAGCAGATCAAGTTAGTTGACCCTGTCTACAACAGTGAAAAAAGTTTCGAAGGCGTGTCGTTATTGCAGCTATTAAAAGCTGCAGGTTATACGCCTGGTCAAGCCGCCGATGAAGTGGTACTGACCGCCTCTGACGGTTACGCGCCCAGTATGCCACTTGAGTATTTGCTGGATGACCAGGCGGTAATGGTGTTTGCCGAAAGCGGCAAAAAGGACTTTGAATTTGCGTTAGTAGCCCAGGGCAAAGCCATGGTGTCACCTGCACCATTTTATCTGGTGTGGAAACAAGGCAAAGCGGTCGAAAAAACCAGACCCTGGCCTTATCAGTTAGTGAAATTGGAGCTGGTCAGTTTCCAGCAACGGTACCCCAAACTCTATCCAACCAATGCAGCCCAAAACTCAGCCGCTTATCAGGGCTTTTTGCTGTTTAAACAAAGCTGCATCAGTTGCCATTCCATCAACCTGCAAGGTGGCGAGTTAGGGCCGGAGCTTAACGCTCCGAAAAACGTTACCGAATACTGGACTGACGATCACCTAAAAGCCTTTATCCCCAACGCCTCCGGCTACAGATACAAAAGCAAAATGCCCACTTTTCCGCAGTTTAGCGATAAGGATATCGACCACTTAGTGGCGTATTTAAAGCATATGAAGAGTTATAAAATTCAGACCCCTTAGGGTTTAGCTTTAACCATGTTTTTCACTTTGTGATAGCGGGTGAGGTGGCTGCGGAATGGGCATAGTACACGCAGACACGCCGTAAACCCCTCCATGGGGGCTCGCCTTTCGCTATCCCTGCGAAAGACGGTCTGCTTAGCCCTATACCCATCCTCGCTTTGGCGTAGTGCTGTTTTGTTCGTAAAACTGACTTTGGCTATATATCAGGGTTAATACAGAGTGTTATTTGCTCTAACCATAAAACACGCACGCTTTGAGCAATTAAACAGGCATATTTATTTGTTGCTGAAGCAGGAAAAACCTTAGCGTCAGATCTTGCGGTGTGCGTTGTTTCCTTGTTTCGCTCAAAGCCCATTTAGCTAAATTATTGCTCGACCTCAAATCTGCGCTATCGTTTCTCTACAATTACATTATCAGAAGGCCTCTGATAATGTAATTGTACAAAGTGTTGTACTTTTAAAATTGACCAATTGTACAAAGTTTGGTACTTTTATCTCAGTAAAGTAGTAGTTTTTAGGTAAGTTGTGTTCGGTAATTTGGGGATAGAAAAATGGACGTATTAACAGTCAGCGAAGCCAGAGCCAGCTTTAAAGCTGTGATTGATCGCGTGCTGGATACGCATGAGCCTACGCTTATCACCAGTCAGCGTTCTGGTAATGTGGTGATGATTTCCGAGGCAGACTTTAACGCTATGCAGGAAACCCTGTATCTATTGGGTACGCCAAATAACGCAAACCGTTTAAGGGAATCTGTAGCTCGGATTAAAGCAGGTACATTCGAAATGCAGGATGTAGTCAATGTCGAAGAAAAAAGCTGAACCCGGCATTGGCTTCGATAAGCATGCCTGGGAAGATTACCTGTACTTTAAGACGCATGACCAGAAGCTTTCTGCTCGTATTGATGAGCTAATTAAAGAAGCACTGCGGTCTCCGCTGGAGGGTAAAGGCAAACCTGAACGCCTTATTGGCGATTTAACCGGGTTTTATTCACGGCGTATCAACAGAGAACACCGTCTGGTTTACACCTATGTGGACGGTTTATTGGTGATAGCTCAGTGTCGTTTTCATTATTAGCCTTGTAGTTTGGTTTGCTATTTTTATAACCTCACCTCATTTCATACAAAACCCCAAACCACCTGAAATAAA
>NZ_LAVS01000020.1 GCF_000986865.1 Rheinheimera mesophila | reverse complement strand
CTAGAGCTTTGGTCATGCATACTGATCGACTGGCCTTTGCCCGATGGCGTGAATAAGTCAAAAGCTGGTGGGTATCGGTCGGCATAACTAAAGTGACTGCCCAGTGTGTGTACTACGATCAATTGTTTTTGCTGGTTTTGCTGTAACACCCGTTCAAAAGCAGGTAACAGAATATCGTCGTAAAATCCTTCTTTTTTATAACCCACAGGATTTAAATACTGCACCTGATCGGCCTCACTGGCATGCAGAGCAATGGAAGAATCATGCACTCCCAACGGACTTTGAGTCGACAACCAGGCGGTGCTAAAACCAGCTTCTTTAAAGGCGGCCACCACCGAGGTCTCGGTGGGAAAATAACGCTGATCCGTGGCACTTTTGCGCGACAGGATCACAGGCACAGACATCCGGGTCCAGGCCCAAGGGCTGACCATATTGGTGTAACTGATCAGATTTTTAGTGCCGGATAACCGCGGAGTTGTGGCTCTGTTGTAACCATTGAGCTGCAATCTGTCGGGGCGCAGGGTTTCCCCTATCACTAACACGTAAATTTGTCGTTGGGCCGGAGCATCGGTCTGGCGGGCAGAAAACTTAAATAAAGCAGTCGATTCAGCAACATCAGCCACAGCTTGTTTTTGCTTTACAAATTCGTTCAGCGCGATCAGCATATTTAACGGATAAGTGGCATGAAACTTCTCGTAACTGTAGGGCAAGGGACGCTGCACAAAGACATTTTCTTCCGGATTGCTGCGCTGTTTTGCTTTATTGATTTGCTGATATTGCCATTCATTCCAGCTCAGGCTGGCCGCTACCCCAATACAGATCAGCCAAATCACCGGCCTTAATCCCTTCTCCCACTGCCAGCGACCTTGCCAGGCACTGCGCAGCAGATACCACCACAAAAGTACAATAGCCACTACAGCCAAAGCTAAAAACAGGCCTATCCCCGTTAGATAACCCAAAGCTTCATTCAGATCGGTTTCGGCCACTATCGCCATGGCATGAGCATCGGTGCTTTTTTGATAGGTCAGTAGATAAAACACCTCCTGCGGCACCAGTAATGCGGCAGGCAATAACAACAGTAGACCCGGCCAGAAAGAGCGGAATAAAGATAACACCAACATGTAAAACCAGACTGCCGCGATCAGCTTCCACTGCAGATAGGGCACCAGATCCTGCGCAGGCCATTGCACCAGCACAGGAGATAACAACAGCAAGCCAAACACGACTAACCCAACAGCACGCAACAACGAATGCACTAACGACTGGTTCACTAAAAAGCCTCCAGGCTCAACATCAATAAACAACAGGTTTGAAAAAGTGGAATTCTGAGCGCATTTTGCAGATTTTACCAGCGCTGTTCTTCAGCCCAAACGCTGCACGGCGCTGATCGAAAAAGAGATGTAAGACCCTTCGCAACAGCCAAATAAAAAATAGCGTCACGTTCAAAGATTTTTGTTACAAATCAATGCATTTTATGCGGTTTTTGCCTCAAAAACTCATTTACAAAAGGTCTGAATTTATACTATATCTAAGACGCCTGTTTTAATGGGTACTACTAATACTTATAAAGAATGCAACTACAAAAATCCAGCTAGGAAGCAAGAAAATATGAATAATAACAAAATTATACAATTAAGCCGCTGCGCTATAGCCGTCGGTGCTGTGTTGTTGAGCGGGCAAAGTTTTGCTCAGCAAGCTCAAGACGGTGACGATGTCGAGCGTATTGCAATCACAGGCTCTCATATTAAAAGAACAGACCTCGAAGGCCCATCACCCGTCACTATTATCAGTCGCGACGATATCGACAAATCAGGTTTTGACAACCTGCAGCAGTTGCTGGAGCGTTTACCGGCAGCAGGCTCAGGCACATTCTCTACCCGGGGTAATAGTCAGGACTCAACAGCCAATGGTGCAGCCGCAGTCAGCTTAAGAGGTTTTGGTGCCGATGCAACGCTGGTGTTAATCAATGGTCGCCGTGTCGCCAGCAGTCCATTTGCCGAAGGCATAGTCAATAGCTTCGTCGACATCAACAGCATCCCTATGGCGGCGATTGAGCGCATCGATATTTTAAAAGATGGCGCTTCAGCCATTTATGGTTCTGATGCAGTCGCAGGTGTGGTGAACATTATTTTGCGTAAAGATTTCACCGGCACAGACGTCACTGCTGGTTTTGGCGGTACAACAGGCCCGAACTATGACGAAAAAACCTTTTCAACCGTCTGGGGTACTGGAGACGATAAAAGCAACGCCACGCTGATCCTGGATTACTTCAGCAACTCACAAATCGACAACTATGAATTAGGCCGTTTTGGTACATCCAATCAGGCGCCCTATGGTGGTCAGGATCTTCGTTCTTCACGCGGTTATCCAGGTCGTTTTGTTGTGGATGGCGTGGTCACTATTGATCCGGGCTGTCCTGTGGATCAGCGTGCAGGCGCAACTTGTGTCTACGATTACGGTCCATCTTCCATTGCAGTTCCGGAAGCCGAACGTATGGGCGCAATTTTGAGCATGAACCGCGACGTGAATGACTCCGTAGAGTTATTTGCAGAAATTGCAGCGCAACACAACACCTCGGCAGCAGGTGGTGCTGCAACACCATTGGATGAAGGCGCAGGTTTAACCGTACCTGGGACTCATCCAAATAATCCTTTTGGCCAGGATGTTGAAATCAGTCGTTATCGTACTGTAGATGCAGGCAACAGACGCTGGGACATTACCTCAGATACCTTGCGGGTACTGGCTGGATTACGCGGTAATATCAATAACTGGGATTGGGAAACTGCAGTCCAAAAAGGCCGTAGCGCCTCCTCTCAAACCGGTGATAAGTCACAAGGCTGGGTACGCACCGATTTCCTGCAGCAAGAAATTAATGCGGGCCGCTACAATCCTTTTGGTGGCGTACAAAACCCACAATCTGTGATTGATGCTATTACCACCAGCTTGGTACGTCGTGGTAAATCGCATATGACCTCAGCGGATGCCCGCATCAGTGGCGAACTGTTTGATGTCAGCCACGGTGCTGTCTCTCTGGCGGCCGGTGTTGAATATCGTAAAGAGGATGCCACCGATATACCGGACGATCAATTTCAGCGTGGTTTGATTTTTGGTACTGAGTCTGTCTCTGCTGCAGCCAGCCGTTCGCAAAAAGCTGCTTATGTTGAGATTTCAGTGCCGTTGCTGGAAAATCTGGAAATGCAATTGGCTGAACGTTATGACCACTACAGTGATTTTGGTGGCACAGCCAATCCCAAAGTGGCCTTCCACTTTACACCTACCGATGAGTGGTCGTTACGTGCCTCATGGAGCCAGGGCTTCCGGGCGCCATCACTGGCACAGGTAGGTTTGGGCCCTTCGCAGGAATCCCAATTCTTTGTGGATACCTTCCGCTGTCCAACCCCTGATGCCAGCAATCCGGCTTGTGCTTCTACCGACTACACCATCGTCTTTGCCGGTAACCCAAATTTAGAAGCTGAGGAATCAGAAAGCTGGAACATCGGCGCCATCTGGCAGGTCACTGAAGACTTGGATTTCAGTCTGGATATCTGGAGCATTACTCAGGACAACAAAATTGATGAAGTTCCTTTCGGTGATGTTTATGCGGCAGAATGCGGTAATCAAAACAGCACTATCTGTGTGCGTCGTGCTCCGTTACCGGGTCAGACGTTAGGTGAACTGGACAGGATCAACAACACCTTCTTTAACGTCAGCTCTCAGGAAGCAGACGGTATCGACTTATCCAGCCACTACAAGATGGACTTAGAAGGTCTGGGTAAGCTGAAGTTTAATCTGGAATACACCTACCTGAACAACTTTGAAAAAGATGGTCAGGATTACACAGGTGAATACCGTTACCCACAACACCGCTGGACTGGCACAGCAGACTGGACCTTAAACGACTGGGGCGCAGCGACAGTGCTGAGTTATATCGGCGAGTTTGAAGACACACCAGACATCGACTTTGACGGTACATTAGACTTTGAAGAAAACGAGTCACGTAAAGTGAAAGCTCAGGTTCTGGTTGATGTTCAGGGTTACTACAATCTGAACGAAAAGACCAAGATCACTATAGGTATCAATAACCTGTTTGATGAAGATCCACCATTTGCCATAGGTGATGGTGATGGCGATCTCTATGGTTACGTCACCAGTATGTACAACCCACGTGGCCAGTACATTTATGGCAAAGTGAACTATAAGTTCTAAATACCAGCATTAGCAAAGGGCCTTCGGGCCCTTTTTCAGTCACTGAGCAAGGAAAATAACTCCGCTCTGTTGCGGCCATTGCGTTTGGCCATATACAGCGCTGAATCAGCTTGTAAATACAGCTCTTCAAAGTCACTTTCGCCATGGGTTAACGCCACGCCGATAGACGTCGTTACACATAACTCAGCTATACCGGCTTTGATCGGAAAATCGGCCAGAATCACCCTGATCCGCTCTGCCACATGCAAAGCCGTTGCGGGATCAGTTTCGGATAAAAACACGGCAAATTCCTCACCGCCAATACGGCCAAATATATCGTACTCCCGCAGCGCTTTTTTGATCCTGTTGGCTGTGGCCTTCAGTACTTCGTCCCCCGCCTGATGACCATAAGTGTCGTTGACTGATTTAAAAAAATCTAAGTCCAACAGCAATAAAGCGGCAGGTTTATCCATGCGCTGACAACGGGCCAGCTCTGCTTCGACTGAATCGACAAAACAGCGGCGATTGGCCACTTTGGTCAGCTCGTCTGTTAAGGCTAACTCGCTTAAAGTCGCCACTTTGCTATGTAGTTGGTGCTCCAGCACTTTTTGTTTGGTAATTTCTTTAGCCTGGATCAGCATTTCACCTGAAGGCAGAATTTGTTCGGAGAATAAAAACCAGCGGCCATCCAGTAAATCCACTTCAAACAGCCGGAATGGATTCTGCCTGCGAAGCTGATGCGCTTGTGACAACCACTGCTCAATATCATCCGCTTCAATCCGGATCCCTTTGCGTTCAAAAAAAGCCAACCGCATCAAATCGTCAAAAGAAATCTCCTGCATTTTGCGCTGATCCTGATAAAAGATATCGCAAAACGCCTGATTGCAACCGAGCATCTTGTCATCGGCAGTTAAAATGGCATAACCGTCGTTACACACATCGATGAATTCGAGTAGCTTTTGCTGAAATTTCTGCTGAGAAAATGCCATCACAACCTCAAGCGGAAAGTGTATGGTTAAACACTAGCAGAGGGGTTACAGAGTGCCAAAGAAGATAATAAAACTTTAGTGTGATCAGGAATTTAATGAAAAAGGGGACTGAAGACGTCCCCTTGTTTTAACACGGCTCTGGTCTCTTACCAGGCCAGGCACTGAGTACTGTCTCAGCCACCTGTTTTAATTCAGCGCAGCTTGCACCGCTGGTGGCTTGTATCGCCATGCCCTGCAACACAGCCCCTATATAGCGGGCCAAAGCCGCAGGATCAGCATCTGCCGGCAAATCACCTTCGTCTTTGGCTCGTTGCAACCGGGTGCACAAAGCCGCTTCGCCGGCTCTACGCTTTATAATCAAGGCTTCTTTAACAAAAGCTGCAGACTCGCTGCAAGCCAGAGCACCCTGCACTATGACACAACCCGGTGGATTATTTGGATCAGCATTGGCACTGGCCGCACCACAGAGCATATGTTGAACGACTTCATAGGAGCTTTGTTTTTCTAGCGCCGGGTAAAAAAACGCACAGGGGCGGTTTTCGTACAACTCAATAGCTTTTAGAAATAACTGCTCTTTATTGCCAAAAGCCGCATACAAACTAGGTTTGTTGATGCCCATGGCTTCGCATAAATCAGGTAAAGATGCGCCTTCATAACCTTTGCGCCAGAAAACCTCCAGCGCCTTTTGTAAGGCCTTCTCCATGTCAAAAGCGCGCGGGCGTCCCACTGTTGGCGCTGGTGTAACCGCTGTTGCTGACATTTCAAACTCCGGATTAAAAAGGATGCCCTAGCATAAACCGCGAGGCAACACATGTCCAGTAAGGAATATTTACCATTCGGTACAATATAGTGTAAGCTAGCAACTTATCTTGACAGACCAGTTGCTTTGCCTGCTTTTGACTTTTTTATCGCGAAATAGTTTTAGGCAATGTTCAGCGGCTTTTAGATATTCAGCAAAAACGAGCGCCGTTTTATGCTGCACTCAGCTTGACAGCTCTTCGCGCAGTAGCTCCTGCTAACCATCAAACTTCGGCTTATAACCAAAGTTTTTTTGTTAAGTTCTAAAGATTCCATATTTATTTACCGGTCAGTACAAAATAACGATTGACTCCTGTCCGGACTTCTATATATTTACCGACCAGTACAAAACTAACAGATGAAACTAGTTTGTACAACAGAAGTTGAAACTAACTCTCTTTATTGATCGAACTGATTGAGGAAAATGTCATGAGCAGCAACAGCACTATTCGTACCTTTGTCTTGGGAAGCATCGCCGCCTTAGTGTTATCCGCTTGTGGCAGTCCTGAAGCCGCAGCACCGGGCGCTATGGCAGCACCGGAAATTAACGTGGCAACAGTAGTACAGGAAAAAATCACTGAGTGGGATGAGTTCACCGGCCGCTTACAAGCGCCTGAAACCGTCACTTTAGTACCACGGGTCTCAGGTTATATCGAACAGGTATTTTTCACTGAGGGTGCTTTAGTCAAACAAGGCGATCTGTTATTCCAGATTGACGCCCGTCCTTTCGCCGCTGAAGTCGCACGGCTAAAAGCTGAATTAACCAACGCCGAAACCGCACAAAAACTGGCGGATAATGATTACCGTCGCGCCGCCGCCTTAAAAAAACAACGGGCTATCTCGGAAGAAGTATTGGACACCCGGTTAAGTCGCAAGCTGCAATCAGCCGCTACCGTGGCTTCGGTCAAAGCCGCCTTGCAACGTGCTGAACTGGATTTGTCGTTCACTCAGGTGAAAGCGCCTATTTCCGGCCGGGTGTCTTATGCGCAAATCACTGCAGGTAACTTTGTGCAGGCTGGCAGCAGCCAACTGACGACCTTAGTCAGCACCAGCAAAATGTATGCGTATTTTGATGCCGATGAGCAGACCTATCTGAAATATGTGCAACTGGCCGAAGCAGGTAACAGAGCGCAGCAACGCACCGCCCATAATACGGTGTACATGGCTTTGGCTGGTGACAGTGACTTTGGTTATGTCGGCAGCATCGACTTTATCGATAACAGTATCAATGCCCAGACTGGCACTATCCGAGCCCGCGCGACCTTTGAAAACGTCGATAACAAATTAATACCTGGTTTATTCGCCCGCTTAAAACTGGTCGGCAGCAATGCGTATCAGGGTATTTTGATCGACGACAAAGCCATAGGCACAGACTTAAGCAACAAGTTTGTCTTAGTGGTGAATAACGAAAACCAGTTGGAATACCGCCCTGTCACTTTAGGTGAAAAAGTGAATGGCCTGCGCATTATCAGCAAAGGTTTGAACCCATCCGATCGGATTGTGGTGAATGGTCTGCAACGGGTACGTCCTGCCATGACAATCCAGCCTAAATTGGTCGAGATGGCAACCTCAGAGCAGTTAACCAGCTTAAGAGCTGAACAGCAGCAGTTAGAGCAAGACAGCAAGCAGGAATTAACTGCAGCTACCGAACAGGCAGAGGCTGTAAATCAGGCCGCTAATCAGGGTTAAGGAACGAATATGTTATCGCAATATTTTATCAAAAGACCTATTTTTGCCGCTGTGCTGTCGCTGCTGATTTTTATCGGTGGCGCCTTAGCCGTCTGGCAACTGCCTATTACTGAATACCCTGAGGTGGTCCCGCCTACTGTAGTAGTCACGGCCAACTATCCGGGCGCGAACCCTAAGGTCATAGCCGACACTGTAGCCTCGCCTTTGGAGCAGGAAATCAACGGTGTGGAAAACATGCTGTATATGTCGTCTCAGGCGACCTCTGACGGCCGTATGACCTTAACCATCACTTTTGCGATAGGCACAGATGTGGACCGTGCTCAGACTCAGGTACAAAGCCGGGTTGACCGGGCCAGACCCCGTCTGCCACAGGAAGTACAGCGTTTAGGCGTAGTGACAGAGAAATCTTCACCAGACTTAACCATGGTGGTGCATTTAACCTCACCGGATGACAGATACGATATGTTGTATTTGTCGAACTATGCGGCGCTGAACGTGAAAGACGAATTAGCCCGCATTGAAGGTGTAGGTGCTGTACGTTTATTTGGTGCCAGCGAATACAGCTTACGTATCTGGCTGGACCCGAATAAAGTCTCGGCTGTGGGTTTATCCCCGGCTCAGGTTTTAACTGCTATCCGTGAACAGAACCAACAGGCCGCGGCCGGTTCTTTAGGCGCTCAGCCTGCCGGCGACAGTGATTTCCAGATTCTGATCAACGTCAAAGGCCGTTTAACCACAGAGCAGGAATTTGCTGACATTATCGTCAAAGTGGGTGAAAACGGCGAAGTCACCCGTGTCCGTGATATTGGCCGGGTCGAATTAGGTGCTCAGTCTTATGCACTGCGCTCTTTGCTGAATAACAAAGATGCCGTGGCTATTCCTATTTTCCAGGCGTCGGGCTCTAATGCGATTCAGATTTCGGATGATGTGCGCGCCACTATGGCTGAATTGTCGAAAAGTTTCCCTGAAGGTTTAACCTACGACATCGTCTACGACCCAACCGTTTTTGTGCGTGGTTCTATTGAAGCTGTGGTCAAAACCTTGCTGGAGGCTATCTTACTGGTGGTGCTGGTGGTGGTGCTCTTCCTGCAAACCTGGCGTGCCTCGATTATTCCGTTAGTGGCTGTGCCTGTATCTTTGGTCGGTACCTTTGCTTTTATGCATATGCTGGGCTTTTCATTAAACGCTTTATCTTTATTTGGCTTAGTGTTGGCCATAGGTATAGTAGTGGATGACGCCATAGTGGTAGTAGAAAACGTCGAGCGGAATATTGCCGATGGCTTATCTCCTATGGCCGCTACGCAAAAAGCCATGAAAGAAGTGACAGGCCCTATAGTTGCGACCACTTTGGTCTTGGCTGCGGTGTTTATTCCTACAGCCTTTATGTCGGGTTTAACTGGCCAGTTTTATAAGCAATTTGCCTTAACTATTACCATCTCCACTTTTATTTCAGCGCTGAACTCTTTGACCTTAAGCCCGGCTTTATCAGCTCTGCTGTTAAAACCTCATGGCGCCAAGCCTGATGCCTTAACCCGTGGTTTAAACAAAGCCTTTGGCAGTTGGTTATTTAACCCTTTTAACCGTCTGTTTAACAGAGCGTCCAAAGGCTACGGCCTGATGGTGCGTAAAGTGATTCGGTTCGGTGGCATTATCGGTATTCTGTACATTGGTTTAGTGGGTCTGACTGCAGTACAGTTCCAGCAAACTCCTACAGGTTATGTGCCTGGTCAGGACAAACAGTACTTAGTGGCTTTTGCGCAGTTACCAGACGCGTCGTCTTTAGACAGAACTGAAGCTGTGATTAAAGAAATGTCCCGTATTGCGGCTGAACATCCGGGTGTAGCGAACTCGATTTCCTTCCCAGGCTTGTCGATCAACGGTTTTACCAACAGCCCAAGCGCAGGCATTGTGTTTGTCGGTTTGGATGACTTCGATCAAAGAACCTCACCAGAGTTATCAGGCAATGCGATAGCAGCAGCGTTAAACCAGAAGTTTGCCGGTATTCAGGACGCCTTTATTGCGATATTCCCACCACCACCGGTTCAGGGTTTGGGTACCATAGGCGGTTTCCGTTTGCAAATTCAGGACAGAGCCAACTTAGGTTATGAAGAACTGGCCGCTGTGACTATGCAGGTGATGCAAAAAGCCTGGGCTACGCCAGAACTGGCCGGTGTGTTCTCCAGTTATCAGGTGAATGTACCTCAACTGGATTTAGAAGTGGACCGGACCAAAGCCAAACAACAAGGTGTGAACCTGGATGAGATATTCCAGACGCTGCAGGTTTATATGGGCTCAGCTTATGTCAACGACTTCAACCAGTTTGGCCGGACTTATCAGGTGAATGTGCAAGCGGATCAACAATTCCGTCAGGACCCTGAACAAATTCGTCAGCTCAAAGTACGCAACAACGCCGGTGAAATGATCCCGCTGGGCTCTTTCATCAACGTCAAACATTCTGCTGGCCCTGACCGTGTGATGCACTACAACGGTTACACCACAGCAGAAATTAACGGTGGCCCTGCTGCAGGTTACAGCACAGGCGAAGCTCAGGCTGCTATTGAAAAAATTCTGGCGGAAACCTTACCTCAAGGTATGACCTACGAGTGGACAGAACTGACCTACCAGCAAATTCTGGCTGGTAATGCAGAGCTGCTGATCTTCCCCTTGGTGATCCTGCTGGTGTTTATGGTATTGGCAGCTCAGTACGAAAGCTTAACTTTACCACTGGCTATTATCCTGATTGTGCCTATGACCTTGTTGTCGGCCATGACAGGTGTCTGGATCTATGGCGGTGATAACAACATCTTCACCCAGATAGGCCTGATAGTGCTGGTGGGGCTGGCAACGAAAAACGCCATCTTAATAGTCGAATTTGCCAAAGAGTTGCAGGACCACGGCATGAAGACGATGGATGCGATTCTCGAAGCTGCCCGCTTACGTCTGCGTCCGATTTTAATGACCTCCATCGCCTTTATTATGGGTGTGGTGCCTATGGTGTTCTCAAGCGGAGCAGGTGCAGAAATGCGTCAGGCCATGGGGGTGGCTGTATTCGCGGGCATGATCGGTGTCACTGTGTTCGGTCTGATTTTAACACCACTGTTTTATTACGCTCTGGCCAAACGCCGTGACCGCCAACTGGCGCAACACCATGCAACTGCAACCACTGAGGAGACTCATCATGCATAAAACGCTTCGCTTGACAGCCATTAGTGTGGCCTTAGCCTCCCTGTTATTAGGCTGTGCTGCGGTTGGGCCAAGTTATGCGGCGCCTGCGGCAGCGAATCAAGTCCCACTGCCTGTTCAATACAGAGCAGCGGATAAAGCTCACCACTGGTGGCAACAGTTTAACGATCCGGTATTAAGCCAGTTGATTGAAAAAGCGCTGCTGAATAATCAAACCTTGGCTGCAGCAGAAGCCAACGTAAAACGTGCTTATGCCGCCTTTGAAGACAGCGACAATGCTGGCCTGCCTCGTCTGGACATCACGGCGAGTCAGCAAAACAATCAGGTGCCGGACAGTGCAACAGTAGATGCCGGCCAAATTCAGCGCCAGGCAAACTTTGGCGGGGCGTTGAGCTGGGATTTAGATTTATTTGGCAAACTGCGCCGCGCTGCTGAAGCCGCCAACGCCAGAGCTCAGGGTGCAGAGCTGGCCTGGCAAGAGGCTAAAGTACAATTATTAGCTCAGGTCGCCGCCAGTTATGGCGACTACCGCGGTGCTGAATTGCGTCTGACGGTGGCCGAACAAAACCTGGGGAATTTACGTCGCACTAAGCAGATTATTCTGGCGCGTCGTGATGCAGGTTTCGCTTCCGATCTGGAAATCAGCCGTATCGACGCGCAGATGTATCAGTTACAAAGCACAATACCGCAACACCAGTTTGCCAAAGCTCAGGCGAGTGCCACGCTGGCAGCGCTGGTGGCGCAACCGGCTGAACAGTTTGTGCTGGACAGTGCCTTAGTAAAAAATCGCCCAGAGGCATTGCCTGAATTAAACAAACCTCTGTCTTTTGCCAATCAGCACAACTACTTAAAGTTCAGAACTGATGTGGCAGTGGCCGAACGTGAACTGGCGGCCAGCACCGCAGATATCGGAGTAGCGACAGCAGAGTTGTATCCTGAAGTGTCTGTCAGTGGCTTTTTAGGCTTTATTTCCAGCCCAGGCCTGAGCCTGGGTTCACAAAACGAAGCCTGGAGTATAGCGCCGAGTTTACGCTGGCAAGCGACAGAATTGAGCTCTATACAGTCACGCATCCGGGGAGCTGAAGCGACACAACAAATGGCTTTTGCCCGCTTCCAGCAAACGGTATTTGATGCACTGGCGCAAATGCAAAGCTCGCTACAAGGCTACAGAACCAGCCGGGAGCAACAGTTAAGTGCCCAGCAGCAAGTCGCAGCAACAGAACAGGCCGTGCAACTGACCCGGGCTCAATACGAAGCTGGTACTACGGAATTTCTGGACTTGCTGGACGCTGAGCGCGAGTGGTTAGCTGCCCGCGATCAGCAAGCTGTGCTGTCAGTCCAAAGCTTTCAGCGTTTAGTCTCTGTCTACCGCGCTTTTGCAGGGGGTTTAGAGCTCACAGAGTCAGAGCCATTGGCTCTGAACCAGAAATCAGCTATCGCTGCCAATAGAAAGTAGCAGTTATCGGATGTAAAGCTGATTCGCAGCTTAACCATGGTACCAAAGGTCAGAGCCAAGGCTCTGACCGACCATTCACTTTTTGGGCGTCTGGTTAGTCCCATTTCCCAACGGACGCCCCTTTTTCTCTCTTCAGCTTTATGCCAGTCATCGCACAACTATTGATAACCATTCTTATCCGCATTAGTATTAAGTATATTTTCGTCTATGGCTGATTAAGGTTGATACTGCGGTGTTTAAGCTCAAACAACGTTTTTGGTTTTTGTTGCATGGCTGGGTAGGTTTACCTGTCTGGTTAATTTTTTGTGCTGTATGTGTAACGGGCACTATTGCGGTGTTTAGCCATGAACTGACCTGGCTGACCAATCCAAACGCCAGAGCGGAGAATCCACAAAATCTGCCGCTGAAACCTGCAAATGAACTGATAGCCGCCGTTAAAGCTGAAGTACCAGATGCCGAAGTAGGCAGCGTGATGGTGATGGAACCTTATTTGGTGAACGCTGTGATCTTCTCTACAGCGAAAGCTCCTTTTGGCATAGCTTATGTCAATCAGTACACGGGCAAAGTACAGGAGCTGAACTATGGCATGAACTTCATCACCTTTATGCGTTCGTTACATGGCTGGTTATTGTTCCCATGGCAAAGCAGCTACAGCGTCGGGTACTATCTGGTTAGTGGTATGGCGATACTGATGCTGGTGTCATTAATCACAGGTTTAGTGATTTACAAAAACTTCTGGAAATCTTTTACCCAGCCTAAGGTACGCTTTCATCAAGGCCGTAAAACTTTACTCACTGATTTACACCGTCTGGCAGGGGTTTGGTCGATCTGGTTTTTACTGGTGATGAGTCTGACCGGCTTGTGGTATCTGCTGCAGGCGATTTTATGGCATAACGATATTGAGTTTTACCATGAACCAAACATTCTGACAGCGGCTGAAGTGCCTGGTGCAGGACAAAAACAGATCCCACCCTATTCGCTGGAAGACGCGCTGATCATCGCTAAACAAACCTTGCCAGAGCTACAACCGGCTTACATTATGATGCCGGAGCACAACAGAGACCTGTATCGAATTTCAGGTTCCGGTGATTCGGTCTTCTTCGATCAGTATTCTTATACAGTGTTTGTCAATCCCTGGACAGGTGCAGTCACTGATGTACACACCCCAGCGCAAATGTCTGGTCTTGAAGTCATCAGTCATATCGCAGATCCACTGCATTACGGCACCATAGGCGGTATCTGGACCAAAGTGATCTGGTTCCTGTTTGGTTTATTGTTATCTGGTATGTCGATAACCGGCTTTATGATTTGGGGCAGCCGCACGATCAAAGCTGCCCGCGCAGAGCCTGTCACCAGTTACACTACTTCAGAGGTCAATTCCTGATGGCACAACGTTCAGACAACTGGTGGCAACGTAATAAATTCAAACTCAATGGTCTGGTATTAATTCTGCCTTTCTGGTTTTTATATGAGGCCATGAACCCGGTGTTTCCGAAGTCCTGGCCGACACAGACCATTGGTCCTTTTACAGTAACACCCACTCCACTCACCAATGACGCGCCTTACCAGCATCACGGCGATTGGGTAAAAGATTTCAGCCTGCAGTTTTGCGAAGGTTGTGTTGCAAATATTCGTCAGGCTTATATGGCAATAGCAGCAGAGCAACCTGCACTTGAAGACTTTGCCGAAACAGATCTGAGTATTTTGCACGGCAGCTCTTTTGCTCAGCATGTGCATGCCAAAGCGACTGCACAGCCTAAGGCCGGTGACAAGGTCTGGTTACTGATTGAGGACTGGCAGGGCAAATTACATGTTGGCTCCTGGGACTGGCCACAGTCTTAGCAGCAAAGGCGCGGAGTCAGAGACAACTCGAAGGCTTGATTTGACTCCGTGCTGAATTAACTTTTGTTACAATCCTAAGCACACATTAACCAGCCAAAGCGTTACACTCAGACAGCGTCTTTTATGAGGTTGGTTATGAAACTGTTTTGGTTCGCACTGTTGCTTTTCTACCAAGGCCAAAGCATGGCGCAAAGCTGGCCTGGCTTTGCCACACAACAATCTTGCCTCGCACTCTATCCTGATTATCAGCATCTGGTGCAACAGGCCCGTCAACAGACTCCCTGGTATAGTCTGGATTATTGGTTAGCTCCCTGGTTATTGCCGGAACAGCAGTTTGAACGTACCCAACAACAGCTAGATTGCGCCCAACTGGAATACCACTCGGACCAATTTTTAGTCCAAGCCTGGGGGCTGCAGCCCAAAGCGACAGCATCACAAAAATGGCCTGTGATTATTTACAACAGAGGCGGTAATTCTGCTTTAGGCCGACTGGACTTTGTTTCGGTGTTACGTCAACTCAGTCCTTTGGCACAACAAGGTTTTATTGTGCTGGCCAGCCAATACCGGGGCTCGGTCCCACAAAACCAACAAACTTATGGCAAAGATCAGTTCGGCGGTGCCGACGTCCGGGATATTCATCAACTGATTGAACTGGCCAAGAAGCTGCCGGGGGCAGATGCTGAGAATATTTTTTTATACGGTATCAGCAGAGGAGGCATAATGAGTTATCTCACCGCCCGTCAACGCGATGATATCCGGGCTATTGCTGTCACTGGCACACCGACCGATCTGGTGACAGAACTACCTCGCCTGCCTGAAATGGAACTTGTGTTCCGTAGCCTGATCCCTGACTACGATCAACACAAAGTCAGAGAGTTAAAACAACGTTCAGTTCTGTATTGGGCGGAAGAACTGCCTGCCACCTTGCCTGTGCTGCTGATGTACGGAGAAAAGGATCAAAGAGTGCACCCGGACAATGCCAAACGCCTGGCCGCCAAACTGACAGAGCTGCAACGTCCGGTTAAACTCATCGAGTTTCCCGACGCCGATCACTTATTAACAGACTACAAAGAACAGGAGCGCCAAGCCATGCTGCATTGGTTTCGTCAGCACCAGCTTCACAGTCAAAAGCCAGTGGCTGCGCCCTAACTGGCCATCTCTGCTCTGTCCCGTCCCAGAGCTTTTGCTTTATACAACGCCTGATCCGCGCGTTGTAGCAACTGATCCAACGCGCTTTCTGCCGTGCTTGCAATACCGATACTTAAACTGCTGACTAAGCCAGACTGCCGCATTCGCTGTTTAAATTCCTGTTGTACCCGCACAGCTAAATGCAGCAAGCCCTCTGCATCAGTATCAGTCGCGGCTAACACAAACTCATCGCCACCTAAACGACAGGCAATGTCACTTTGTCGGGCGACCGCGGCCAGCACCTGAGCCAACTGCTGCAGCGCCAGATCACCGGTTTCGTGACCATGTTGATCATTAAGCTGCTTGAACTCATCGATATCGATCATCATTAACGCCAGTGCGCTGCCTTCGTTCTCTGCATCGAGCAGATACTGTTCAAATTTGGTCTGAAAGGCGCGACGATTATCCAGCCCGGTTAAAGCATCGGTATGCGCCAGAGTCTCCATTTGCTGGGCCTGCAGATACAGCTTATCTATGGTTTTTTCCGCCACCTTTACCCGTTTTTGTTGCAATTGCATCTGCTGGTCCAACGCCAGTTGATAAGCCATGGCGTCGGCAATCAGTTTCAGGCTGGTTAAGGTATGCTGTTGGATATGCACAGGCTCAGTGCTGGCGCCACACAAAGTTCCCAGCGTTTTCCCTTCCGACAGCACAGGGATCGCAAAAAAAGTTTGCATACCTAAAGTAGCACCGGCGGAGCCTGGAAATGCGGTGGGAACAGCCGCTGAGTAGCTGAGTTTGGCGTCAAATAACACTCGACACATAGAATCGGACCAGTTTACAACCGAACCTTCCTCTATAGGCAGGTGCAAAGGCCCTTCCACTAAAATCACTTGCTGAGTCAGTGCATTCCAGTCAATACGGGTTAAAAAGGTTTTGTCCAGCCCGGTCAAATGCTGCACCAGCAATAACAAAGGCCGGGCGGCTTGCTCAAGCGCTACACTGGTATAACTTTGTTGTTGTGTCATAACTACTCTGACTGGCTGCAGGACTTAGTATCCGTTGTAGCACTGTTTTCCTCTACAGGTGAAATTTATACGTAATTATTACTGTGCAAGAGCAAATAAATTCAAATTATTTTTTACAGACTGCCGAATTGATGCAGGCGACTTTGACTACTGATGTCAATCAACCTGATGATGAGCTGCGGCTGATTTTTACCTGCTGTCATCCGGCTTTATCCATCGAAGCACAAATTGCACCAATCTTACGCGAAATCTGCGGCTTAACCACAGAGCAAATTGCCAAAGCCTTCTTAACCAGCCCTGCCAGCATAGCTCAGCCTCTAGCGCAGGCGAAACACAAAGTCAGTGACACCGCTATCCGCTATGAAATTCCCACCGTAGAGCAATTACCAGAGCGGCTGGATGCGGTGCTGAAGCTGATTGATCTGCTGTTTATTTATCTACTGTTTAATGCAGGCTACAGCCAAAGCTCAGGCGATAAATTGTTAGGTGCAGAGTTATCAGATTAAGCCATCTGACTGGGGTTTTTATTACTGAAGCTGCAAAGCGGTGAACTGGCGCAGTATCACCTGCTCGACGCCGCCTTAGCCAAGCTGCATCAACAGCCTGGTCAGACAGAACAAGCACAGCTTTATTACCAGCAAGCACTGAACAAAACCAACCAACAGGCGGCGCAAAGGTTTTTACCAAAGCGTTTTCAGGCTACACTGACAAAACCAGATTGACTCCGGAACTAAGCCCATGACAAATCAGATAAATAGCGCCTTTGCGTCTTTAAATGACCGTGCTTTGGTACATCATAGCAGCTATATTTCCGGACAATTTCACCCCGGCCGCACCGGTCATTTTGCAGTACACAATCCAGCGGACGGCAGCTTGCTGGCTTTGGTCGCCGAAGCAGGAAGCACAGAAACAGAACAGGCTATTGCTGCAGCCGCTGCAGCATTTTCTGCATGGTCAGGTGCTACCGCTGCGCAGCGCTCGGCTTTGCTGATGCGCTGGTATCAGTTAATGCAGCAGCATCAGCACGACTTAGCCCGTATTTTAACGCTGGAGCAAGGTAAACCTTTGACGGAGGCCATGGGCGAAATCAACTACGGCGCCTCTTTTGTCAGTTGGTTTGCTGAAGAAGCCAAACGTATGAATGGCGATATCATTCCCGCTGCTGCAACTGATCAGCAAATACTGGTACTCAAGCAAGCCATAGGGGTTGTGGCTGCTATCACGCCGTGGAATTTCCCCAATGCGATGATTTTACGTAAAGCCGCCGCCGCTTTAGCTGCGGGATGTACTTTTGTGGTTAAACCGTCGGAGTTGACGCCTTTATCGGCTTTGGCTCTGGCAGAGCTGGCGACCCGTGCCGGTATTCCGGCTGGTGTGTTTAATGTAGTCACAGGCACAGACGCCAAAGCCATAGGCCAGGTGCTCACCAAAGACAGTCGCGTCGCCAAATTCAGTTTTACCGGTTCCACCCCTGTCGGCAAAACCTTGTTAGCGCAATGCGCTTCGACCGTAAAAAAAGTTTCGATGGAGCTGGGAGGAAATGCGCCTTTTATTGTGTTTGACGATGCCGATTTAGCTTCAGCAGTACAGGGTTTACTGGCAGCGAAATTTCGCAATGCCGGGCAAACTTGTGTCTGCGTCAATAGGGTGTTTGTACAGCGGCCCGTGTACGATGCCTTTTTAGCCCAGTTGATTCAAGCTACAGCTCCACTGAAACTAGCCAACGGTTTAGAAACGGGTTGCCAGATAGGTCCGCTGATTAACCAGACTGCTGTGGATAAAATCGCCCGTTTGTTGGATCAGGCGCTCGACCAAGGCGCTGAATTGCTATTAGGTGGTGCTATTGATGCCGACCTGGGCCCGCTATTTTTCCAGCCTACTATCATCACAGAGGTCACTCCGGCAATGCGCATCAGTCAGACCGAGATTTTTGGTCCTGTGCTTTGTATTAGTCTGTTTGATACAGAGCAAGAAGTGATAGAGCTTGCTAATAATACACCCACAGGCCTCGCCAGCTATTTCTACAGCCGCGATATAGGCCGGATTTTCCGTGTCGCCAAAGCGCTGCACTACGGTATGATAGGTATCAATGAAGCTTCGATCTCCAATGCTGCCGCCCCTTTTGGCGGTGTGAAAGAGTCAGGTTTAGGCCGTGAAGGCTCCAGTTATGGCCTGGATGATTTTACTGAGTTGAAGTATTTGTGTTTAGGTGGATTGGGCTGAGGAGAAAACCCCAGCCCGGCGCAGGTCAGCAACTCATCAATGCAATACATCCACCAGCACATCTGCAATGACAGCCGTAGCTATCGACACCAGGAGTAAATCCGTGCCCACAGCTTGCCACTCATAGCCCTGATGCTGCGGTAACTGAGCTATCATGGCTGCCGGAACAGATTGTTTGGCAAGTCCCGGCGGCAAAGGTTTACCTTTGGCTAAGTTCTTGCGAATACCGGGTGGCAAAGCGGTTTGGCCTGTCATCTGATAACGCTCGGCCACAGTCCGGGCCTCGGTCAGACTGATGCCAGCGCTAACCGTCACAGCCGCTGGGTTGAATTCAGCAACTTTTTGTTTCCCCTGCTGCTTCTGCTGTTTTTCCGCCGCTTTGGCTTTATGCTGATGATCGTTGTCAGCATCAGCCGCAGTCACGGTTTGTGTTAATAAGGGTGCAATTAAAGCCACCCATAAGGTCATTCGTGCATTCATGCTAGTCAGCCTCGCTGTTATAGTTGCCCTTTAGCATAGCCAATGAAACTGGATCCCGGCTGAATGACACAATGCAGTGCTTGAACAGAGGCTCCCCTCCAGAACAATGCGGATCAAACCAAGACCAATCTGTCACACGAGATAAGGATCCAATAACTGCCTGACATTGACTCTGGCTTTTAGCCGGGCAGCCAACAGATAGAAGCCCGCCATTTTACGATGCAAAAAGATGGCCGCTACCGGCGGTGTATGCCAGTAATTCTGTTGCATACTCAAAGCAGTACCGGCTTTACGCACTCGCTGTGCCAAATCGGTCTGACCAAAGGCATAAGCCCTATTCTGCTGCACAGGCTCAGAAATAAGTTGCACCAGCGCCAGAATGGCTTGTTTTTGTGCAGGCAGTATATCCTGACTAAAAAAACCAATCTGACGCATCGCCTGCTCCATCTCCACCATATCGTGCCGCACTGCAGCCCTGAGTAACAACCGATAACCCAGGCTGATCTGCTCCGGATAATCACGGCAAGCACCAAAATCCAGCAGTACCAGTTTGGCAGTTCCTGGCTGGTACAGGTAGTTGGCAAAATTAGGATCGGTTTGCACCAGCTTAAATTCGAAAATCTCTCTGAATAACAAAGCAAAAAGCTGTGTCATCGCCCGATCACGCACCTCTTGTGGATATTGTTCCAGCGATTCGATGGGCACGGCATCGACAAAACTCATGGTCATCAGTCGTGAGGTACAAAGTTCAGGGTACAACTGCGGCAAAACGAAGTGGTCATCACCGGCCAGTAAAGTACGGTAACGCTGCAAATAGGCCGCCTCCTGCACATAATCGGCTTCCTGATGCAACTGCAGTTTAGCCTCTTCAAGCAAAGCACGATAATCCACCCCATCAGGCAGCAGACCACTGATTTTCAACAGCATAGCCACGTTATCCACATCGCTGTCGATGCTTTGCCGAACGCCAGGATACTGCACCTTCACCGCCAGCTTCTGACCCTTGTCATGGTGTGCCAGATGCACTTGACCAATAGAGGCGGCAGCCATCGGAACGAATGTAAATTGTGAGAAATGCTGTTGCCACTGTTCACCTAATTCGGTGCGCAATACCAGTGCCAGTTCTTTCGGTAACATAGGGTTGGCATTCGAACGCAGCCTTGCCAGTATCTCAGCCAGTTCTGCAGGCAGCAGATCACCGGCATCCATCGACAATAACTGCCCCACTTTCATCGCAGCACCACGCAACTGTGCCAGCTTATCAGTGACCCGCATTAAATTCGCAGGCGTGAGTAACAAGTCTTTGGCCTTTGGGCTCTGCCCCTGAGCCAACTGTTTGGCGCCATTGACCAGCACTGAACCGGCAATACGGCCGGCCAGAGAGGCCAGTCCACCCAATCGAGCCAAAGGTTGTCGTGGTAATTTGGTAGATTTGTCGTTCATAACAGTATGACAGAACAGAAGAGGTGGTGACTATACGTAGACAGATTGAAAACAGCCCAGCTTTGGTGATGATTTGGATTTATGCTGCCCGGTAGCTGGACCGCAGCCATAAAAAAAGGCAGCTGCATTGCAGTTGCCTTTTTTCTGTTGTGACCCGTGAAATCAGATTAAATCTGTTAACCCAGGTGACTGTAATTCAAAATTACAGAACAACGATGTTTTCAGCCTGTGGGCCTTTTTGACCCTGGCTTACAGTGAACTGTACGCGTTGGCCTTCTTGCAGAGTTTTGAAACCCGTGCTTGAAATTGCGCTGAAGTGAGCGAAAACGTCTGGACCTGAAGCCTGTTCGATGAAACCGAAACCTTTAGTCTCGTTGAACCATTTTACTGTGCCGGTAGTTGTATTAGACATGGTATATACCTGTATTTAATAAAATTAATGGTGCCTGGTTTCAGGCGATGGTGCTGTAAGAGATGTTTTAACTTATGAATACAGGACGTACTAAAACAACAGTAACATTCGTTGTGGTGCATAAATAATGAACAGACTAACAAAGCGAAGCCAGTGTATAGGTTTTCAGAGCAGTGTCAAAGCTTATTTCACTTAGTTATTAAAATAAGCTCTTTTATGTACGCAAGTGCTTGAAACCAGAGCGAGACAGGTGCAAGGTCAACACAACGGGTTTCAGGTACAGAGGGTATAACCTTCAACATCGCTGACAAACTGTTTTATCACGTCAGGTTTCGCAGGTTTTCGATAATAATGGAGCTGATCACTGATCGCCTGATCTTCGACATAATTCAGCATATTGGAGGTTAACAAGCCAATGAAACACTGCGGATCCCGCTGCCTGATCCAACGAGCCAGCTCTAAACCATTCCGCCCGGGCAGATGATAGTCCAGTGCGTAGGCGTCAAAATGTTGTTTTTCAATCAAGGCCATGGCCTGCTCTGCACTTTCTGTGATGGTGCAAACCCAGTCAGCACGGATACTTTGGATATACCCCCTGGTCAGGACCAAACAAACTTGGCTGTCGTCTACGATCAATAATTTCAAAGACATAACTCTGTCTCAACCTCTTCCTTGTGACGAAAACAGAAAAACTCTGTGTCATTTACTCTAGTCACAAGTTGTATAAATCTCCAGCAATGTTATGAGATACTGCAGACATCGAACACTGGATCAGCACCAGACAAAGCGTGCATTCGTCACATCTGTCGTCGTCTCGTCACTTTTCAATGTCACAGACAGATCGGCAATGAGAGCATGGTCAGTACCAGAGGTTACCCTCAACTATTGCACTGGCTGTACCGGCATCAGACCCAACAGCCGCATTTAGCACAGGAGACAAAAATGTTATCGACAAACCAACTCCAGCTCCCGCAGTGGGCCATAGAATCAAATCGTCAGCTTGGACTGGCGGCCACTTTGGTATTGCTTTGCTCTATCGCTTATTGTTATCTGCTGGCGAGGCTGGAAGGTGCAGATGCCAGCCTGACCTTGTCTATTCTTTGGGCCAGCTCTGACTGGGCACTCTGGCTACTCCTGATCCCCATCCTGGTTCAGCAAATCTCCAATCATCAGGGCTTAAGCTTAACGGACAAAACTCAGCTTGTTTTGGTGCTGCAGGCAACCGCCTGGATGCCGCTGGCAGCGGTGTTACTTCGCTGCAGCGTAGAACTGCTGATGACGCAAACCCCCTATGCGCAGGTCCTGTCTCTGGCTTACAAAAGAGCTCCGCTGTATCTGATCGTTTGGCTGCTGCTGTTAGCTTATGTTTTTTGGCACAAGCATGCCGCGGAGAAAACCAAAGCATCGTCGCTGCCTGACACAGAACCTGACCGCCCTGCTCAGGTCCGGACTTTTGTTGTCCAGTCCAGCCATGCAGAGCATGTGGTCAGACTGGATGAAGTTCAGTACTTTAAGGCTTGCGGTAATTATCTGGAGGTTAAAGTGCAGGATAATCTGTATCTGATGCGCGCTACGATGAAGGCTGTTGAGAAAGCAGTAGCAGGCTCAGTTCTGGTACGTTGCCATCGCTCCTTTTTTGTCAATCTGAACTATGTGCAAAGTATGGAGTATGCGCCGACCGGAAATCACGACATAGTGCTGCACAGTGGCGAGAAAATTCCGGTTAGTAAAAGTTTCAGAGAACAGTTTCGTGCCCAGTACTATCAATCCGGCGGTATGGCGCGCACTCATTAAGTCTGTCTTTTGCCACGAGTCAGCCATGGTGCTGACTCGTGGCAACTTGCTCATACCAGCTTTACCGCCTTGACAGCAGCCTTAGCATCCAACTTGTCCTGATAAATAGGTCTGATACTGATCCAATACTCTCCATTGCGCTGCTGCTCTACTTTATAAAACAAGCCTGAAGCTGAAACCATAAAAGCCTGATCCTTAAGCTGCAGCTTTTTTCTGCCTTCTTGCAGATAGTTATACTGTCCGGCAAGCTTTGGACTTACACGTAAATAGATGCCACTGTAATGGTTGGTTTTTGCATTGCCCTGCTGCAAAAAAGAGGAAACAGAGCTGTAACGCTCAGCCTCAGCCGATAACTCCAGAGCAAAGACCGCTTTGCTCCCCGTCAGCATCAGTATCACCAAAGCGGCGGCTAGCAGTGTGTAGAGTTTTTTCGCACATAACATAGTGTTGTCCTCGGATGGTACGGTTAAAGGTGCTGGGGTTTGTTCAAAAACCACACAGCCACTCTGAGCCGGACCTGCGGGGACCTCAAGACGAAAGTGATTGATCGACGACAGCAGTGACGAGAGAATCTGCCTGCGCCAGGCTATATAGAAAAAACCCCGGTCAATTGACCAAAGTCTGGCCTCAACCCGACTGAGGCTTGTAAACACTGCGACAGCACAGTGCTGAATTGTTCATCAAACATCAGTTGCTCTGCAGCAGGTAACAGGCTCCGCATATCCAGCAACCAATAAGCAAAAGCACGGACCTCCAACGCACAAAACAACTGCTGCTGTTGCCGCGGTAAAGCCTTTAACGCCGTTGCAGCACCGAAGTCTCCCAGATATAACTGGTGCTGTGCATTGACCAGCATATTGTGGGCATACAAGTCGCCATGAGCTATCTGCCGTTGATGCAAATGCGCCATGACCTTGGTGACCTGCTGTGCTAGTTGTTTTAGCTGCACTAAAGTGAAGCATTGGCCTTGAGTAAAGGTGTCTCTGGTGCAGCTAACAAAAGACGGCGGCTGCCCCAGTACGGTAAAGGACGAAGGCACCAATTCCATCACCAACCCCGGTAGCTCAGAGTCTTTTAACCTGGCTTTGACAGCAATCAGATTTGGATGAGCTCCGGCATTGAGGTAGTTATTCATCTCATCTTGTGGGCAGCCATCGCTGGTGACCCAGCCTTTAAATTGTTTTAACGCCACCAGCTCTGCATCCTGAGCAAAACGTGCCTGATAAATCACACCGGATGCACCTTCGCCCAGTTTTTGCAATAACTGATAATCCGATAAGCGATGAGCGGTAATGGCGTGAGCTTCTGGTACAGGGCAAGCGGGATTTGCCCCCAGCGCCAGCCAGGCTAATTTGGGTAACTCAAATAACCAATCCGGAAAAAACGCAAACTGATTCAACGACAAGCGCAATAATGCCAAATCACGGCATTGCTGCATCGAATCCGGTAACGCCGACAACCTATTCCCCGCCAGTGCCACTTTACGCAGTTTAGTGTAACGACCAAAATCTTTGGGTAATTCAGTCAGTTGGTTGTCTGTTAAAATCAGCCACTCCAACTGCTGCGGCAGCGAGGCTTCAGCAAACTGACTAAGCTGATTGCCTTTAAAACTCAGCATAATCAAAGCCGGGCAATGGCTTAATACCGCGGGGATATGGCGAAAGTGATTGGCGGTTAAAAAAAGCCGTTTTAGTTTTTTAAAGCGGTGTAAATCTGCAGGTAAATCCGACAACTGATTGCCGGACAGGTCCAGAATTTCCAGACTGTCGCTAAACCTGTATAACTCAGTAGGAAATTCAGTCAGACCATCCGAGAGAGCAATGTGGCTCAGTGGTGCACTCTGTTGCGCTAAAGTTTCGAGGCTGAACATAAGATCCCTGTCTGCAGAAAAAGTCGGATTGTACAGGGCAGAACTCAATTCGGCAAAAGGCTCTGGCTACACCTTGAGATCTGTCCAAACCAAACCAATATCAATCAGAGTCTTTATAAATTCAATACAACCGGAGCAGCGATGAGCAATAGCTATACCCCACCTAAAGTCTGGCGCTGGGACAGTCAAAACGGCGGTGCCTTTGCCAGTATTAACAGACCCGTATCAGGCGCGACCCATGATCATGATCTGCCGGTAGGCCAACACGATTTGCAACTGTATTCGATGGCGACGCCAAACGGAGTCAAAGTCACATTGTTATTAGAGGAGCTACTAGAGGCAGGTATCAAGCAGGCCGATTACGATGCCTGGTTGATCAGCATTCGTGATGGCGACCAATTTGGCAGTGGTTTTGTTGGAGTCAACCCGAACAGTAAAATTCCGGCTTTGTTTGATCGCAGCACCGGCATCCGGCTGTTTGAGTCAGGCTCGATTTTGTTGTATCTGGCTGAAAAGTTTGGCGCTTTTTTGCCAAAAGATTTAGCAAAACGTACTGAAGCGCTGAACTGGTTATTCTGGCAAATGGGCAGCGCACCTTTTGTTGGTGGTGGTTTTGGTCATTTTTACGCCTATGCACCGGAAAAATACGAATACCCTATTAACAGGTATGCAATGGAGACCAAACGTCAGCTCCACGTACTGGACAAACAACTGGCACAGCACGCCTTTGTTGCAGGTGATGACTACAGTATTGCCGATATGGCCATTTGGCCCTGGTATGGCGCTTTAGCTCTGGGCCGTTTGTACAATGCCGCCGAGTTTCTGGATGTGCAAAGTTACCACCACCTGCAGCGCTGGGCTACACAGATAGATCAGCGCCCTGCAGCACAACGCGCAGTGAAGGTGAATCGCAACTGGGGTGAGGCCCATGAGCAGTTACCGGAACGTCATAGCGCTGCAGATTTTGACAAGCTCCCTAAGGCATAACAGCCTCAGCGTTCAACAACACTGTTGGCAAAAGGCAGACTGAGCGCTGCCTCTTGCCGATACTGCTCCACCGCCTTCTGCTCGTGCAGGCAATAGCGTGCTATCGCTTCATTCAGCGCTTTATGCTGTGCTTTGTCGGTAAACTGATAAAAACCGTGCCTGAGCACGGGCGCAAAACCACGTTGTAACTTGTGTTCGCCCTGAGCACCGGCATCAAAAAATTGCAGTCCTTGTCTGATGCAATACTCTATGCCGCTGTAATAACAGCATTCAAAATGCAAAAAGTTAACATCGTCTGCACAGCCCCAATAACGGCCATACAAGCTAGTGTCTGACCGGAAACACAACGACGCCGCCAGCATGGTTTTATCAGCAAAAGCAGCAAAGACCACGATCTGATCAGCCATACTCTGCCCCCAACACAGAAAGCTATCCAGCGTTAAATAGCCCTGATGACGGGAGCGCTTTTGGTAGGTGTCACAATAAAATCGATAAAACTGCTGCCAGAAGGCTAAATCCAAATCGGCACCGCTTAAGGTTTTAAGCTCCAGCCCCTGCTCTGCAATCGCCGCTCTCTCCTTACGGATTTGTTTACGTTTACGAGCTGTTAGCAGCGCAAGAAAATCGTCAAAACACTGAAAGCCTTGATTGGACCATAAAAACTGCACATCAAAACGTTCAATAAAACCTGCGTCACGAAACGCCTGCTGATCAGCAGGATCGGCATACAGGCATTGCAGATGACTTAAAGGCAACTGCTGATTGAGCTGACTGACGCCCAGCTTTAGCCACTGCAACAGTTGTGCTTTATCGACACCAGCGGCCAGCCCCAAACGTGGTCCTTCAGCGGGTGTAAAAGGGATGGCGAGCAATAATTTGGGGTAATACTCCAGACCGTAGTTTTGATAAGCTTCGGCAAAAGACCAGTCGAACAGGTATTCGCCATAGGAATGCAATTTGAGATACGCAGGCACAGCCGCCAGCAGTTGCTCGTCTTGCCACACCACAAAATGCCGCACCAGCCAGCCGGTTTGCCGACCTGAACTTTGGCCAACACTGCCGCCTGACTCCAGCGCCTGTAAGAACTCATGACGGGTAAAAGGGTAGTCAGCAGGGAATAAGGCATTCCAGTCCGCTGCTTTGACTGCACTAATAGAATCAAGCCACTGCAGCCGTACCATCAGGACCTGACCAGAGCAATACGGCCAGTTTTGACCACTTGTTTGTAGATCCGCGGCTGCGGCGCCAGTACGTACAAATCACCATTGAGGCCGGTCAATTGAACTGGTACCTGACTTTGCCGCGCCACATCGGCATTGGCCGCTATATGCGCAGCTTCACCATGCACAGGCACTGCGATGTGAGGTTTGACCCAACGGTACAGTAATTCCAGCTCGCCGCGGCACGGATGGCCTGACACATGAATAGGTAATTCGGTGTCGTGGCTTTGTAAGGTGTGAATGTCACGTTGCTGAAATTGCTGCACCAGTTTTTCGATAAAGCCTTCATTGCCCGGAATAATAATGGAGCTGAAAATGACTAAATCACCACTTTCCAGTGATAACTCGCGCTGCATATCGGCAGCCAAACGGCTTAAGGTGGCTTTGGGTTCCCCCTGACTGCCGGTGGCCACCACCAAAACTTCGGCTTTGGGTAAATACCCCAAATCATTGGCGTCGATCAGATGAATATCTTCTGGCCAGTGCCCGGTGGCCCGCGCCGCACCGACCATATTTTGTAAAGAGCGGCCAAGTAGCGCCATATAACGGCCGGTTTTATGCGCTACCCGGCCCAGTGCAATTAAACGCCCGACATTACTGCTAAACCCTGTCACCACCACTCTGCCCTGCGCTTTACTGATCACCTGCAACAAAGCCTGATAACAGTCGCTCTCCGACACAGAAAAGCCCTCGCGCAATGCATTGGTCGAATCACACACCATAGCTGTGACATGTTCCTGAGCTAAACGCTGAAACACCCGTGGTTTAAAAGCCTTGCCTGTCATAGGTGTTGCATCTATTTTCCAGTCGGCGGTGTGAAACACCGAACCTGCGTCGGTGCGGATCATCAGGCAATGCGGTTCAGGAATGGAGTGGGTAATAGCGAGAAACTGTACTGCAAAAGGGCCAATATGTTTGGTGTCGCCGGTTTTCACTTCAATGATAGGAACTTTATCTAAAAGTCCAACTTCAGCGAGCTTACGGCGCAGAATTTCAGCCGTAAAAGCAGTGGCATAAACAGGGCATTTAAAACGAGGCCAAAGCGCAGGCAGAGCACCTATATGATCTTCATGGGCATGGGTGATGACAATTCCAGAGAGATTCTCTGGCTGGCGGGCAATAAAAGCCGGATCGGCAGCCACTACATCGGCTTTTTGCAAGCTGTCAGGCTGCAGTGGACTATTAAAAGTCACACCACAATCCACCATTAACCACCGACCTGCATGACCATATAAATTCAGATTCATGCCAATTTCGCCTGTGCCACCCAAAGGTAAAAACCACAAATCAGCGCGGCCCGGTATTAAATCCACAATCACAACTTCCTGTGCTTTTCAAACCACTGTTCACAATACGGCTAGTGTAAGCCGATTGGCTCAGTCAGCCTAGTAATAGATAGTGGCTTGCTTTGAATGACTGGACAACAGTGATTGACCAATGCGCACACCACCTATCAAAATGATAGGCATCAACCTGATAGGTGATCCATGAACAAAAGTGAACCTCAAGGAGTAGATGAGTTCCCTCTGACAGAAGGAACAGCCAGGCAAATCATCAATAATCTGGCTGAATATCACACGGATAGGATCCGCTGGAGTAAACATGTCAAGGAGCGAATACAGGAACGAGATGTAACCACTGGTCAAATATTGACGCTGTTGAAAAGCAAACATTCTGTATTCCGGGAAGGACCCTATCAGGAAACGAATGGCGACTGGAAATTTAATCTCAAAAGGATGGCGGCGGGAACAGTGATAGAACTGGCTGTTGCGCTGAAAAATCATCAGCACTCTTCAAGCTCTGTCCTTGTGACAGTTTGGATTAGTTAAGGAGATCTCTATGTATCATTACACTGAAAGTGGCTTGCCGAAAGTATATCTGGTGAATGGCTTTACCATAGAGACATTGGACAGTGAGGAATACACCAGCATTGACGACATGAACGGTCTGCACAAAACTATTGCTAACGCCATTATCGATAGTCCAAAACCGCCAACACATCAGGAATTTAGGTTCCTGCGCATTGAAATGAACGTATCGCAAAAAACGTTGGGAACTCGTTTTGGTGTCACGGAACAAACAATCGCCCGCTATGAGAAAGGCGAATCAAGTATTCCCAGAACCACAGATGCAGCTTTACGTTCACTGTATATGGAAAGCCAGCAAAAGAATAACCCAGTTAGCTACTTTCTGGATTTACTCGCAGATACTGAAGCCAAAGCAGCAGCGCAAAGTATTCAATTAAAACTGGAAGAAGTTGACGATCATTGGTCTGTTGCAGCTTAATAAAACAATCTTCTAAGCAAGCCGACATTATGTCGGCTTTTTTGTCAGCATTCTGACGGACGATTTATCAATTTAATCGGATCGTACTGCATACTAATTTATATGCAGCAGCGATATTATGACCCAGTGATTGGACGGTTTTATAGCAATGACCCAGTGAGCTTCTCTGCTTCGGATCCGATGCTGTTTAACCGGTACGCGTATGCCAATAATAATCCATATAAATTTGTGGATCCGGATGGAAGAGCTGTAGTTCACTGGGGGCTAACTGGCGGTGCAAGTGCTGGTCCTAGCGCTTCTGCAGCAACAGGACGGTTTGTAGAAATAACTTCGAGTGGAATAAGAGCCGGAACATACAGCAGTGGTGAATTAGGTGCATCTACTTCAATACCAAGTGCAGATGCTGGCATAGAGATTGGTGCAATGACGGGTAAATATGAATCCGCATTGCAGGGGCCATATATGTTAGCAGGAGCAGAAGGTGTTGCTACTATTGGAGGTTCGATTGCCGGTGTAACTACCCTTTCCGATTCTCCTGATGTTGGATTACAAGTGTCGCTTATGCTCGGCACTCCCCAGTTAGGTGGGTTTCAGCATACCGGCTTTGGAACTGCGACAGAGACATTCTCTCTTACGGTTGACGATGTAGGCAAAGCGATGGAAAAAATATCAAGCAAACTTGGCGAGATGAAAGAGAGCTTTAATAAAACGTTGGAGGAATTGAAATGAAATTCAATCCATCGGCATTAAAATCTGCATTATTCATTAGTCTTATTGCCATTATATTTTTATCGTGGGTTTTTGACTCAAAAAAAACTTCAGATTCATTCAATAACCTTTTGACAATACCATTAAAGAAGGTCGACCTTTATATACGAGATAGTAATACAGGCGAAGTTAAATTAGTTGGCTCATCGTCCGATGCTGATTTTTTAAATGCTTTGTCTGTGTGCTTAAAAAGCTCTAAAGAGGTATTTTCGTTCAGGGATGATTTCATAAAAGAACGATATATAGCCAAATTTTTTAATGATACGTCCGTCCACGAAATACAGATCATGCTTTATGAGAATGGTAATTCTGCTCTAGGTGGGTATTATAAGGTAACAGATATTTACAGTGGCCAAAGTGAGAACGTTGGACACTTCGGCCGACAATCAAATTGTCTTATGAAACAGATAAGCAAAATATAGTGTTATAGAGCGAAGGATACCCATAACCCGGTGTCCTTTTTTATCCCCAAACTGCGCAAAACCACCAGCAGCACGATCAGCCATTTCCAGTAGAACCGATCAGGGTTCGCCAGCAAGGCGGGCAGTTTGGTGCAGCGCCTACACTTTCAATGCACGGGTCCAGCGCCCTGCTCAATTTGCTGTTGTAGTGATTTAGCAAAACCCAGCAAAAACAGCAGTTCTGCCATCACAAACAAGGGGCCTATCAACAAGCCGACCAGATCGTCGACAAAAGCCGGTTTTTTGCCTTCAAAATAATGCCCGATAAATTGCAACACCCACCCCACCACAAAAACAGCGACAGACCAGCCCAACCAGGCCGCGCTGCTGTCTAGTGTCACTAGTTGCAGGGCCAGTGCATAACAACTGGCGCTAAAACCCAGCATCACCAGTCCCATGCTCAGACTCAGGTAAAAATAAAATAGCAGCGAACCGGCCAGCAGCAGATGGGTGGCGGTGATGCCAGCGCTGATTTCAAAGGACAATAAGCTAAATAACGCAATCACAATCAGCGGAATACCAACAAAGTGAGTGTATATGTTGCGTTGATCTCTGTGGTAATGAGCGTACTGAATTAAATGGTCTGCTAAGGTTTTCATCAGGTCCTCCGGCGTAAAAAAAATACTCTAAAGCAGAAAGACGAAGCAGCTCTGTCGGCTAACCGACAATCTACCCAGTTTAATTGAACGTCATTTCTGCTGCTTGTTTTAATAACTTCAAATCCAGCACCTCAATTTGCGCATAACTGGTACGGATCACCCCGCTTGCGGCCAGTTGCTGTAGTAGTTGATTTATGGTTTGACGTGACAACGACAGTAACTGACCCAGTTGTTCCTGCTGCACCGGGATCACGTAACGCTCATTCTGCTGATGCAAACGGCACAACATCACTAAACGCCGGGCCAGCCGCACTGAAGCGGGCAACAAACTCATATCTTCCAGTGCCTGAAACACCAGCCGCATTTTTTCTGTCAGCAACTGACCAAAGCGCTGCCACCACAGCGGGTCTTGTTGCGCTAATAGCTGCAAGGCCGAGTGATTCAAATGCAGCAACTGACAAGCCACACTGGCGGTGGCGTCGTGAGTACGGGCTTTCTGGTCAAACAGTGCAATTTCACCTATCCAGTCGCCCGCCTCCACTATGGTCAGCAAAGCCTCCCGGCCTGAACTATGGACACCTGCAATCAGCAAAGCACCGGACAACAGCACATAGATACCATCAAATTCGTCGCCGCGGCTGAATAAACGTTGCCCTGCGGCAAGTTGTATTGTTTTAGTCTGAGCTAACAACTGCCGCTGCTGCGGCTCTGTCAGGGCCGCAAACCAGGGGCTGCGTTGACCAAGCTGCTCGGCAAAAGAGTCGGACATAAATCACCTTGAAGTTAACTCCATCAGATTGCGCACAAGGTAGGGGATCCGGATAAAATCAGCAAGCCCAGCCTCCTCAGGATAGCAGCCAACACAGTGGTGCTTGGATAGTAGTCTTACTCTTCATTAAAAGCACTGTAACATTGCGCCAGATAATCGATAAAGGTTCTGACAGAGGGCAGTACTCCTCTTCGACCTGGAAAAACTAAATGAATAATTTCACGTTTGGGACGCCAGTCTGATAACAGATTGACTAATTGCCCGCTGCGCAGATAGGGTTGCACCATCAGTATGGGTAACTGCACAGCCCCCACTCCTGCCAGGGCTGCAGATAACAGAGTCACCATTTCTGTAGTGATCAGTTTAGGTTGATGCTCAAGCTGCAGTTGCTCGCCGTCCAGGGATTCCAAATGCCAAATAGCAGGTTCTCTGAAGCGACTCCGACTCAAGGTCGGCCAATGCACCAGTTCTTGCGGACTGGTTGGCATCCCCATCCGGTCTACCAACGCAGGGCTAGCCACCAGGCATTGCCCCCTGTCAGACAGAATACGTAGCGCCAGGTCAGAATCCTGTAATGGGGCAGGTCTGACCCGAATAGCCAGATCCAATCCCTCAGCAACCACATCAACCACACGATTTGTCGCTTCCAGTTGGATATTAATCTTCGGGTATTTCATCATAAAATCAGCAATCATCTTACTGATATGAAAATGCAGTAAACCTGTAGGACAGCTAAATTTAATCATACCACGCGGTTCAGCACGCAAAGTCTCTACGGCCTCCTGAGCCGCATCCGCCTCAACCAACATAGCTTTGCAGTGCTCATAGTAAGTTTGGCCGACTTCAGTTAACACAAAATGCCGGGTACTCCTGTGTATTAGGCGAACTCCCAAACGCTGTTCCAGTTTCGCAGTTCTGCGACTGAGCTTTGATTTAGGAATACACAAACTCCGCTCAGCCGCGGCGAACCCTCCGGCTTCAACAATTTTTACAAAGTAAAATAACTCATTCAGATCAATCATCACGCCCCCATTGTTCTACTAATAGAACAATAAAACTCATTTTTGCCAACTACCAGCAATTTAACGCTCTGATTAATATTAATCAGCCATCAGATGCCAGAGCCGAAACTTACCAGGCTTTGCATCTGTACTTTAATCCTTGTTTTGTGCCACCAGGTATAAAGCAAGACATTGCAGGTCAGCCTGCATTCTTTGAGGAGCGTTGCTATGACAAAACCTTATGTTCGTTTGGACAAAAATAATGCAGTTGTATTGCTGGTCGATCATCAGGCCGGTTTACTGTCTCTGGTTCGCGATATAGAGCCAGATAAATTCAAAAATAACGTATTGGCACTGGCAGACCTGGCCAAGTACTTTAATTTGCCAACTATTTTAACGACCAGTTTTGAACAAGGTCCGAATGGTCCATTAGTACCTGAACTCAAGGAGCTGTTTCCTACCGCGCCTTACATTGCCCGTCCGGGTCAAATCAATGCATGGGATAACCAGGACTTTGTAAACGCGGTCAAAGCGACAGGGAAGAAACAGTTGATTATTGCCGGTGTAGTGACCGAAGTCTGTGTGGCTTTTCCTGCTTTATCTGCTCTGGCTGAGGGTTATGAGGTCTTTATTGTCACTGATGCCTCGGGCACTTTTAATGAGATGACCAGAAGTGCCGCATGGCAGCGCATGATTGCCGCAGGTGCACAGATGATGACCTGGTTTGGCGCAGCTTGCGAGTTACATCGCGACTGGCGTAATGATGTCGAGGGTTTGGGCAGATTATTTTCTAACCATATCCCGGATTATCGCAATCTGATCACCAGTTACAGCACTTTCCAGAAATAATCTGTACTGAAGCGGCAAGCCTTACTAAAAGTGTCAGCAGCGCTAAGAGCGGGCTGCTGATACTGTCGAGTTGCTCAAGCGCAGAGTGTCCGCTCAGTCCTGCTCCCACATCTCATCATCTTCGGCCCATAGCTTTAATAGCTGAGCCTGTCGCGCTAACTGTGCAGCGCTCTGGGCCAAATCCCCATGAACTAGCGGGCTGCCGGTCCAGGCAGTGCCTTTCAAAGCAGCAGCCGCCAAAGCCGCCCATTTGTGAGCAAAAGCAGCTAAGGCTTCCCGGGGTTCAGCGCAATCTTCGGCGCTTAAAAAATCAAAAGGGACAGGCTGCGGCTGCACTCCTGTGGTATCACCGGCTAAGACCCAGTGCCCGACAAAACCCGGATCGGCCGGGTCTTCCACTGCCCACAAGCCGACATAAGGTGCGGTATACCATTCAGGCCAGTCGCAAATCACACCATGCGGAATATTTTGTGCTTTTACATAGGCTTCCACAGCGGCAAACTGCGCATCACACCAAGCCCAGTCTTCTGCTTCATCTAAATCCATCACATACTGCCCTTAGTGGCTGAAAATCACTATTTTCGCCAAGTTAAAGCAAGGCAGCAAGCCTTGAATTCAAGTACACTCAGTGCCTTGTTTCGTCAGGATGTCTTTGATGACAGTGTTAGATACTTTTATTGCCCCGCCCTGTCATCAGCCGATTGTAGAATTGTATCGGGATGAATATATCCTGCTGATCAACAAACCCAGTGGCTTACTGAGCTTGTCCGGCAAAAACCCGCTGAATCGGGATTCAGTGCACTATAGGTTAGCTCAGATCGATCCGCAGATTAGTTTGATCCATCGTTTAGACTTCGGCACATCCGGCATTATGCTACTGGCTTTGGATAAAGCGACGAACGCTCTGTTAACTAAGCAGTTTCAAGCGCGCACTGTGGTTAAACGCTACCAAAGTCTGGTGGCTGGTCATCTTGACGTCGAAAGCGGCATCATTGAAGCGCCGATCAGCAAAGACAAAGCCCTATTTCCACGCTTAAAAGTCTGTGCTGCACAAGGTCAAAAAGCGCTAAGCCATTTTCAGGTGCTGGAGCGTCTGCACTGCCCAGACCGGACCCGGCTGTTATTGACACCAGAGACGGGCCGCACTCATCAGCTACGGATCCACTGTCAATATCTCGGCCACCCTATGCTGGGCTGTGATTTATATGGCAACGATAAAACACAACTGATGGCGTCCCGACTGTTATTGCATGCAGCAGAGCTGGAGTTTGATCACCCGATCACGGCACAGCGTATGACGATGAGCAGCCCCTGTCCCTTTTAATCCCACTCAGACTGCCAGCGCCAGAGCTCGCGGCTGGGCTTTATCAGCCGTTCGCCAAAAAACCCGAAGCAAGCAAATTAAATGCCTCCAGTGTTTTTGGCAGCATAGCCTGAGGATTTTCGCTGGACGCCAGCCAAAGCGCGGCGTTTAAAGCGGCACCGTTTAGTAACATAGCTGCAGCTTCAGGATCCACAGCTTGTACTATGCCATCTGCCATCAGTTGCTCCAAGGTCGCTCTGGTCGACTGCAGACATCGGTTCTGGCTCGGCCATTGAGATGGATCGCCAAGCACCGCAGGGCCGTCCAGCAATACGATTCGTCGTACTTCAGGATCCAAAGCTTTTTCTATATACGCTGCACCTTCAGCTAACAGAGCTTGCCAGGCGTCCACAGCTTTAGCGCCAACAGACTTGGCATACTCCGCCATTTCAGAATCAATCTGCTCGACAACAGCCGCAAGCAACCCTCTTTTATCACCAAAATTATGGTACAGCGCGCCCCGGGTTAAACCTGCTTCCGCTGTTAACTGATCCATAGACGCGGCTGCATAACCCTGCTGCGCAAATGCCTTGCGGGCCGCTGCAATCAGCTTCTCGCGGTTTTCAGCCATTTTTGTTAATCGGATGCTCATTCGATACTCCTTTCACATACGCCATGTATGCCACTTGACATACGGAGCGTATGCGAGATATTCTACATACGCCTCGTATGTTAAACCAATTCAACATACAGGACCATTCAAACCTTTACCAAAGAGAGCACGACCATGACCAAAAGAGAAGCTATTTTTCCCGCCAGCAGACATGCACTGTATGAAGAGCATGGTTATTCAGCCGCCATCCGCTCAGGCGATTTGTTGTTTGTATCTGGTCAGGTCGGAAGTCGCGCAGACGGCAGTCCGGAACCTGAGTTTGAAGCTCAGGTTGAGTTAGCCTTTGACAATCTCAAAGCGACTCTCGCTGCTGCTGGCTGTGGCTTTGATGACATAGTCGACGTCACTACTTTTCACAGCGACCCAGAACAGCAATTTGGCGCCATTATGAAAGTGAAACAACAGATCTTTGGTACTCCACCTTATCCAAACTGGACTGCAGTCGGTGTGAACTGGTTAGCTGGCTTTGATTTTGAGATTAAAGTGATAGCCCGTATCCCTGGGTAATCAGGCCAGGATACGCAGGCAGCCAACATCTAGTAGGCCGCCTGCAACTTGCATTCTACACCCGCCCGTAAATCCACAGCTGTTGACGCACGGATTTGTTTTTCGCTATCCAGCACGTTGCTGTCATTGGGAGCAAGCTGCAACGCCGCTTCAATCAATGTTGTAGCCCGTTCCTTACAGCCTTGTTCACTCAGCAGCACCGCGTAATTATTCAGATAAGCTATCTCCTGCCGGGCATAAGGCAGACCTTGTTCAAACCACTCTGCGGCCACTAAAGGCTGACGTTGAAAATAATAATTACCCAGCAAAAAATATGGCAACCAATAGTCAGGCCACTGGCTGGTCGCAGTTTTAAGCGCTGCGATACCACTCTCAAACTGTTGAGTCTGAAGTAAATCCTGACTGGCTTTGGTGTAAATAAAAGGATCTAACTGCGCGCTGCTTTTGTCAGGCGGTAACATGGCTAATAACCAGTAATTGCCCCGCGCCCAGGTGCGTTCAAAAGTGGCAAAGTTCAGCCGATAGGCCTGCGTCACTCCGGTGTGTAAAATCACTTCGTTGCTTTGCAGGTCGTAGCCAATCACCACGGCATAATGCCACTGTGGTAACCAGGCCACTGCATTATTTTGCAGCACTATAATGGGAATATTCTCAGCCACCAGACTTAACAACTGGCTCATACTGCCACGCTGCTCATAGGCGACTAAACCCAATTGCCGTGTTGCTGCTGCCATTTCAATTTGCAAAGTCCCCTGTAAACCCGGGATAAAAGTAGCAGGCGCTATGCTCGCAGGCTGTTTTTTCAGGCCATAAAAACCAGCCACCTCAGCTAAGGTCGTTGGGCCACAAAAATACTCTTGCTGCGGATAAAATGGCACCTGCGGGATCAGATGCTGACGGGCTATAGCAGGAGGCTTGGCCAGTAACTGCTTGGTTTGCGGCGGTGTTTGGCAGCCTGCCAGCATAATCAACAAGCCCGCCACAAGGCAGGCTTGTCGTAGTAAAACTATCAAACTCAACGGTTAATTGGATTGATAAAAGGGTAAACGTCGGTAACGCCCAATAAATCCAGCAGCGCAATAATGGCTAATACCGTCACGATAGCGCCGACCACACCACCAGCAGGCATGTCGTTCATCTGCGTATTCAGCGCATTCAGCTCTTCGGCCGTCATATTGGCGATACGTTGTTTGGCATCGGCAGGGCTGACACCCAGCTCAATCAGTTTATTCTGCACTTCGGCACTGTCGACAAAGGACAAAACCTGTTGTTTGTTAAAGTTAAACTGCTGCTTAGCAATCACCTGCTCTGAACTGAACACTGCGGCACTGGCCTGGCCCATACCAAGCACTAACATTGGGCAGAGCATGCTGGCTTTTAAAAATTTATTCATTGTTATTTATCCTTAAGTTTGTTGTTTTTCTGGCAAAAACCGTTTTTAGATAAAATTCAAAGCATTGACCAGTTGAAGAGTAAAGCATCTGTAGCATATGCGCAATAAAGCTGTTGCTACCTGTGAAGCAGAAGATAAGTCAGATAACTGGCTCGAAAGGGAAGAGCCGACAAAAGAGTAAAAAGACAAAACATCCATCATACGCTTTACCCTCAGCGCCTCAGATCACCTGATGTTTTGTCGTGACTTTGCGATCCAAGCACTGGTCCAGAGCAGAAGAACCAAAGCCTGAAACTGCCTCAGTCTGCCCATATGCAAGTGCAGACTCAAGCAACTAACTAAGAGTATCATCGCAATATCTGGCAACGTCAGGATTAATAAAAATAGAGACTGGCACGAGCTTGCGACAGATGAAGGTTGTAGCCTGCCACTACAGTTCTGTTACCTAAACTGTGGATCGCCAGACTGTAGTGCTCACCAGAGTTTTGTAGCAAGTCCAGTTGTTGATCGGCTAGTTTGAACACAAAAGGCAGACTGGTTAGCTGTGTAGTGTTGTCACCTTGTTGCCACTCACCGCTCAGTAATAGATCATTGCCATAGCGGGTCCCGTTAGTCACCCAGTCTAACCCAGCCGTGCCATATTGCTCTAGATTCATCACATCTCCTGATTGTGCAGAGAGGTGAGCAATAAATATGTCAGCACTACCAAATTGCTGATTGCCCAATTTCATGTAAGTTGAACCTGCCACCACTAATTGCTGGTTATCTAAGTACAGAGCCGCGACCTGGTCCAGCCCATTGCTGGACAAATGCGAACGCCACAAAAGTTGACCCGTACTGTTGATTTGCTCGATCAGAATCCCCTGCTGAGTCCCTGAGTATTGATGTCTGCTTAACCAAAATATGTCTGGATTTTTTGGATCCTGTACTGCATGTAAGTAACGGTCTGGTTCAGCACTTCGATTTAAACGCAGCTCAGAGAGGCTAAATTGATGTTGTTGTTCTGTGACCAGTATTTGCAGACCATCCTCCCATTCAGCCACGTAATTAGTTGGTACATAAACATCTGTATAACCGAACAACATCCATTGTTGATTCGCCAATGGCAACACTGCAGTGATACGGTCTGGGCGCTCTGAACCAAACTGGCCCAGAGATTTTAGTTGTCCATCTGATGCTAATCGCCCCAGAATCACATCGGCCTTGCCCGCATTCACGGCTCCATTGACAGCACCACTCGTACTACCAGCAAAAATCAAATCTGTACCTTGCTGCTGCAAAACATCGATACTGTCAGTACCCGTGGTATCTAACAAGTAACTCCAATCCGTTTGAACTTGTCCCTGACTGTTCAGACTTAGCTGGGAAACAAATCCTGCACTGTTACCCTCAGCAGTTGCCCTACTACTGGATCCGTAATAACCAGAAACCCACAGAGTACAGCGATCTTTCAGGATGACCTGAGTGAAACTGCTGTGCCCGGAGGAGACGGGCAAAGGATTCAGGTGCGCCGGCCAACTACCACAACTTTGCTGTGGTGGCTGGTCAATGGCTGAACCATCAGCCCCCCCACACCCACCAAGCAGTATGACACTCAGCAGAGGTGCAACAACGTAGGAAAGGTAAGTCGTTCTCATAAGCTTAAACATAACCCATATTGGATTCAGACTGCGCTGCTCAGCGCCGAGGTAGATAGGGCTGTCATTATGGTAGAAATAACGTCATTGATGGGTTAAGAGTTGTATGCAAAGCAACAGGATATTGTTAAAAGTTATTAGTAACACTCCCGCCTTTGTCTTTTTACTGAATTCCAGATCCTCCGGGGATACTGATGCTCCGTGATAGAGCAGAACGTGCAGCTCTGCGCAAACAAAAACATTACCCTGGCACTCAGGTTTAGGTGTTACGGCTGGCTAACGTATGATTTAAGTAGTTGCTGTCAATGCATAACAATGTGGTGCCTGGGGTCGGACTCGAACCGACACGGAGTTTCCCCCGGCGGATTTTGAATCCGCTGCGTCTACCGATTTCGCCACCCAGGCATTGAGGGGTCGTACAGAAGTAAACGCTTGCATTATACAAAGCGAATAGCGCGGCGCAAGCAAAAGTTTCAGTTGCTTGCGTGGTTGCGCATTTTTGCAGCAGTTTCGAAAAAACAAAGCGGCGTGATACACTTAGCGCCAATTACATAATCAATAAAAGTCAGGACACACTGATGTATCACGAATCTCCAAAGGCGGGTTTGTTCCGCCGTTTAGCGGCCATTGTTTATGACGTGCTGATTTTGGCGGCGCTCTGGATGCTGGCTATGGGTCTGGCGCTGTTGCTGGTGACTATTCTGGATAAGCTGGGGTTGGTTTCACTGGCGGCTTATCAGGATCAGGCCGATTTTATTCAGAAACATGCGATTTGGTTTCAGCTCTATTCGCTGTTGGTGTTTTTGTGGTTTTACCTCTACTTTTGGGTGAAAGCTGGTCAAACCCTCGGGATGCGCGCCTGGCGTATTTTGTTGATCCAACCCGATGGCTCTCCCATCACGCTAAAACAAGCGCTGCTACGTTTAGTGGTGTCTTTGTTGGGCCTGGGGAACTTTTGGTTGTGGATCCGCTGGGGCAAAGGCTTAGCGCTGCAGGATCAAATCAGCAACACCATAGTAGTGAAGCTGACCAAAGATGAAAGCAAAGAGCTGAATTTACATCGTAAAGCGGGTTAATAATGGATGGGGTCAGGCTGAAAGCCAGACCCCATCCATTTTATTTCTTCTGCAATAAATACATCGCCAGCCCGATAAACAAGGCCGACGGCAATACAGCACCAAACACCGGCGGTAGCTGGTAGACCAGAGCCACAGGGCCAAACACCTGATCGCTCATATAAAAGGCAAAACCGGTCAGAATCCCCATCAAGATGCGGGCCGCCATAGTGACGCTGCGCAGTGGTCCAAAGATAAAAGACAAAGCCACCAGCAACATTGCAATAATGGTCAGAGGCTGAGTCGCCTTGCGCCAAAACGCCAGTTCAAATTTGCTGGCATCCTGCTGGTTGCTGTCCAGATAATCGATGTAATCCGTTAAACCTTTGAGCGATAATAACTCAGGTTTAATAGACACCACACCCAATTTGTCCGGCGTTAAGGTCGAGCGCCAGCGCTGTTCCTGCCACTGGTGTTTCTCTACTCTGTCATCGCGAAAATGCAGACGGCTGACATCGCTTAAACGCCAGGAATTACTGACAAAGACAGCGGTTTTAGCACTGACGATGGCCTGCAGTTTTAAGTCAGTATCAAACTCGTAAATGGTTAAGTCGGTTAAATTACCAAAGTCGTCTACTTGTTTGATGTTAATGAAGTTGTCACCGTCTTTGGCCCATACGCCCTGCCGTGCTGAGATTAAATCACCGCCGGATATGGCCTTGGTACGCAGTTCGCGAGCGGTTTTTTCGGCCACTGGCGCGCCAAATTCAGCGACTAACATCACAATCAGCATCATCAGCAACGAGGTTTTCATTACAGAGTTGATAATATTCAGGCGCGACAAGCCCGCCGCCTGCATCACCACCAGCTCGCTATTGCTGGCCAGCATACCCAAGCCAACTAAGCCACCTATTAAAGCTGCCATAGGAAAAAATAGTATTAAGTCACCAGGCACACTGAATAAAGTAAATAAACCAGCGGATAACATATCGTAGTCACCGCGCCCCACTAAACGTAGCTGGTCAATAAATCTGAACATGCCGGATAAAATCATCAGCACAGAGACTGTCATCAACACTGTGGTTAATATGGTGCGGCCTATATACAGGTCGAGGATCTTAAACATGAGAAGAACGCCCTGTGATTAATGCTTTGAACTTCTGACCGGCTGTGCGGTGTTTCACCAGCAGAACTACACCAAACAAAAGCCCAAGGCCATGGATCCACCACATGCCCAATTGCTGCGGAATTTTACCGTCTTCAATGGCGGAGCGGCTGGCAATCAGCAAAATGTAATACAGCAGATACAAAGCCAAAGCTGGCAATAAACGGCCAAACTTGCCCTGCCGTGGGTTGACTTTGCTCAGTGGCACTGCGATTAACATCAAGATAGGAATGGATAAAGGAATAGCGATACGCCATTGCCACTCGGCTGAGGCTTCGGGGCCTTTTTGACTGCGAAGTTCGGAGGTTGGCAAACTGGATAATTTCCGGCGTTTTTGTTCGACTTGCTGTTCACGAATTTGAATTTGGTATTTTCCGAACTCCACCACTTCATAAGCCGGAGAACTGGTTTCACCGGCATAACGGCGGCCACTGTTTAACTCCAGCATTTGAGCGCCACTGGCGTCCTCTTTTACATTGCCGGATTCAGCATAGACAATAGAGGTCTGCCCGCCTTCCCGGGCCGGAGCCTGAGCCAGAAACACCCGCTCTAACTGGCCGCCATCTCTGCTGATTTCATGCACAAAAACTACGGCTTTTTCATTGGAGGTTTGCTGGAATCGCCCCGGAATTAAACTACTCAGGCCAGAGTCCGCTTCGGCTTTCTCAAGAATTTGATATTCACGCTCTGTCGCCCAGGGGCTTAAGTACAAAGTAACAAAACCTGCACCCAGCGCTATGACCACGGACAAAATTAAGGTTAATCGGGTGATATACCATTCGCTGATGCCGGTGGCATGCAACACTGTCATTTCACTGTCGGCGTAAATCCGGCCATAGGCGATTAGCACTCCTAAGAAAGCACTCAAAGGAATGATGATTACCGCCAGTTGTGGCAATTTCAACGACAGTATGGTCAGCACTAACTGGCCTGGAATATCACCGTCTGATGCGTCGGCCAGAATTTTCACAAAGCGCTGGCTCATGATAATAGTGATCAGGATCAGGAAGACCGCTAATTGGGATTTGAACACTTCACCAATCAGATAACGAAAAACAATCAAAAATGCCCCCTAAAACCTGTCTTTTTGCTGGAACCCTGACGATTTTTAAGTAAACTGGATATTTACAGCAATTATTATTGACTAAAGTGGCGATAAATCCGAGCTTTTTTATAAAGCAGGACAAAATATCATCACAAAGAAGCCCACTGTAACCTCAAACTAACTTGGTATAGTGGCCGGAAGTCTTAGAATCAGGAGTGAGCATGGAGTTCAGCGTAAAAAGCGGTAGTCCGGAAAAACAACGAAGTGCATGTATCGTTGTCGGCGTTTATGAGCCGCGCCGCTTGTCAGCGGTTGCCGAACAGCTGGATAAAATCAGCGAAGGCTACATCAGCAATTTATTACGTCGGGGCGATTTAGAAGGCAAACCCGGTCAGATGTTGTTATTGCACCATGTACCTAACGTACTGAGTGAACGCGTGCTGTTGGTGGGTTGTGGTAAAGAGCGCGAATTAGACGAGCGCCAGTACCGTCAGATCATCGCCAAAACCATCAGCACCTTAAACGAAACCGGTTCAATGGAAGCTGTGTGTTTCTTATCTGAGCTGCATGTCAAAGGCCGTGATACTTACTGGAAAGTGCGTCATGCGGTGGAAACCACTCAGGATTGTTTATACGTCTTCGACAAACTAAAAAGCCGTAAAGACGAAACCCGTCGCCCCTTACGTAAAATTGTCTTTAACGTACCGACCCGTCGCGACTTAACCATAGGCGAAAAAGCCGTTGAACATGGCTTGGCAGTGGCTGCTGGTATCAAGGTCTGTAAAGACGTATCGAATATGCCGCCGAACATTTGCACTCCGGCTTATCTGGCCGATCAGGCCCTGGCCTTAGCGCAGCACGATAATGTATCAGTCGAAGTGCTGGGTGTGGCGGAAATGGCCGCTTTGGGTATGCATTCCTACCTCGCTGTTGGCCGTGGTTCAGAAAACGAAGCCAAAATGGCGGTGATAAAATACAAGGGTGCTATGGATAACAGCGCACCTGTGGTGCTGGTGGGTAAAGGCTTAACCTTTGACACAGGTGGCATCAGCATCAAACCCAGCGATGCGATGGACGAGATGAAATACGACATGTGTGGCGCAGCCTCAGTGCTGGGCACTATGCATGCGGTGATCAGCTTAGGTTTGCCTATTAATATGGTGGCTGTACTGGCTGGCGCTGAAAATATGCCGGATGGCCGCGCTTATCGCCCTGGTGATATTTTAACCACTATGTCGGGCCAGACGGTTGAGGTACTCAACACGGACGCTGAAGGCCGGTTAGTGCTCTGTGACGCTTTAACTTATGTTGAGCGGTTTGACCCGGACGTGGTGATTGACGTCGCCACCTTAACCGGCGCTTGTGTCATTGCTTTGGGTAAACACGCCTCAGGTTTATTAAGTAACCACAACCCGCTGGCGCATGAAATTTTAAATGCCTCAGAGCAAAGTGGTGACAGAGCCTGGCGTTTACCCTTGTGGGATGATTATCAGGACCAACTGGAAAGCCCGTTCGCGGACTTCAGTAACTTAGGGGGCCGTGCCGCCGGTACTATTACCGCCGCCTGTTTCCTGTCGCGCTTCACCCGTAAATACAACTGGGCACATTTGGATATTGCCGGTACTGCCTGGCGCAGTGGTGGTAAAGACAAAGGTGCAACAGGCCGCCCTGTGGCTATGTTGACCCAGTTTTTAATTAACCGTGTCGGAACCGACATCGAGGGATAACAGTGCCTCAAGTCAGTTTTTATCTGCTGCCGGAACACTCAGCAGACACTGAATCACAGCTGGCAACCGAGCCAGCTTTTTTTCATGTAGCCGCCAAACTCTGTGCCGATTTGTATCAGGCCGGACAGCGGGTTTTTGTGTTCTGCCAAAATCAGGCGGACGCCGAACTGCTGGATGAGGTATTATGGCGCTTTGATCCAGAGCGTTTTGTACCACACAATCTGGCGGGCGAAGGCCCGGCACGGGGCGCTCCGGTAGAAATCAGTTGGCTGCCTCCAAGCAACGCGAGGCCGGTTTTAATTAACCTGTCGGCAACAGTGCCGCCTTTTAGTCAGCGTTTTCAACAAATTATCGAATTTGTTCCGGCCGAAGAACAACTTAAAGTTCAGGCGCGTGAACGCTTTAAATTTTATCGCCAGTCGGGGTTAACCCCGCAAACAGTGCAGCTCTGATGGCCGGCCTGCGTTTTTAGTGAGAGTTTCAGGTAACGAAGATGGAAAAGACTTTTAACCCAAGTACCGTTGAACAAGCCATGTATCAGGCATGGGAAAGCAAAGGCTATTTCAAGCCAAGTGGTGATAACAGCAATGGTGCTTACTGCATCATGATCCCACCACCAAACGTGACCGGTAGCCTGCATATGGGCCATGCCTTCCAGCAAACCATCATGGATGCCTTAACCCGCTACAAACGTATGTTGGGTAAAAACACTTTATGGCAGGTGGGTACTGACCACGCTGGTATAGCGACTCAAATGGTAGTGGAACGTAAACTGGCAGCCGAAGGCAAACCAGACCGCCACGCCATGGGCCGTGAGGCTTTTATTGAAAAAGTATGGGAATGGAAAGCCGAATCCGGTGGCACCATCACTGAACAAATGCGCCGTTTAGGCAACTCAGTCGACTGGGACAAAGAGCGTTTCACTATGGACGCAGGCCTGTCGAATGCCGTGCAGGAAGTCTTTGTCCGTTTGTATCAAGACGATTTGATTTACCGTGGCAAACGTCTGGTGAACTGGGATCCGAAGCTGCATACGGCGATTTCTGATTTAGAAGTAGAAAACAAAGAACAAAAAGGCCACCTGTGGAACTTACGTTACCCGCTGGCTGATGGCGTCACTACGGCTGATGGCAAAAACTACATAGTAGTGGCCACTACCCGTCCTGAAACTATGCTGGGCGATACAGGTGTAGCAGTGAACCCGGACGATGAACGTTATCAGTCGTTGATTGGCAAAGAAGTACTGCTGCCGTTGGTGAATCGCCGAATTCCGATTCTGGCTGACGAGCATGCCGATAAAGACAAAGGCACAGGCTGCGTCAAAATCACCCCAGCTCACGACTTTAATGACTACGAAGTAGGTAAACGCCATCAGTTGCCGATGATCAACGTGATGACAGCTGACGCTACGATCCGCACTGAAGGCGAGTGTTTCTTCCCGAATGGCGAAGCTAACCCGGCGCATAACACCTTGATCCCTGCTGAATTTCAGGGTCTGGACCGTTATGTAGCCCGTAAAGCCATAGTAGCGGCTTTTGATGCGGCTGGCCTGTTGGATAAAGTAGAAGATCACAACAACACCCTGCCGTACGGCGACCGTTCTGGTGTGGTGATTGAGCCTTTACTGACCGACCAATGGTATGTGCGGGTTGCGCCTCTGGCGAAAACTGCCATTGAAGCTGTGGAAAACGGCGACATTCAGTTTGTACCTAAGCAGTACGAGAACATGTACTACAGCTGGATGCGTGACATTCAGGACTGGTGTATCAGCCGTCAACTGTGGTGGGGCCACCGTATTCCGGCCTGGTACGACGAAGCAGGCAAAGTCTATGTCGGCCGCGATGAAGCGGAAGTTCGTGCTAAACACGCTTTAGCCGATGACGTGAAATTACGTCAGGACAACGATGTACTGGACACTTGGTTCAGCTCTGCGCTCTGGACCTTCTCGACTTTAGGTTGGCCTGAAAACACTGAAGATTTAAAAACCTTCCACCCGACCGATGTGTTAGTGACAGGTTTTGACATTATTTTCTTCTGGGTTGCCCGGATGATTATGATGACGATGCATTTCATCAAAGATGAAAATGGCAAACCGCAGGTGCCCTTTAAGACGGTGTATGTGACTGGCCTTATTCGTGATGAAAACGGCGACAAGATGTCCAAGTCCAAGGGCAACGTGATTGACCCGCTGGACATGATTGACGGCATTAGTCTGGAAGACCTGTTGGCGAAACGCACCAGCAATATGATGCAGCCGCAGCTCGCCGAAAAAATTGCCAACCAGACTAAAAAGCAATTCCCTGAAGGTATTGAAGCCAGCGGTACTGATGCTTTGCGTTTCACCTTAGCTGCTTTGGCCTCCACAGGCCGTGATATCAACTGGGATATGAAACGTTTAGACGGTTATCGCAACTTCTGTAACAAGCTGTGGAATGCCAGCCGTTACGTCACCATGATGACCGAAGAAAAAGATTGTGGTCTGGCTGTTGACGGTAAAGCTGGCGAGATGGAGCTGTCCTTAGCCGATCAGTGGATTATCAGCCAGTATCAGCAAACCATCAGTCAATTCCGTGGTTATTTAGACAGCTACCGTTTTGATATGGCGGCCAATACGCTGTACGAATTCACCTGGAACCAGTTCTGTGACTGGTACTTAGAGCTGACCAAACCTGTGTTATTTAAAGGCACTGAAGCCCAGCAACGTGGTACACGTCATACTTTACTGACAGTGTTGGAATCCTTGCTGCGTTTAATGCACCCGATCATGCCATTTATCACTGAAGAGATTTGGCAGCGTGTTGCACCTATGATTAGAAGCGACATCAAAGCAGGCGACAGCATTATGCTGCAGGCGTACCCTGAATTTAATCAGGCGCTGGTGAATGAAACTGCTACTGCTGATCTGGAATGGGTGAAGAGCTTTATCGTTGCGATTCGTAACGTGCGGGGTGAAATGGATATAGCGCCAAGTAAGCCGTTATCTGTACTGGTGCGCAACCTGACCAGCGACGACAGCCGCCGTTTACAAAACAACATGGCCTTCCTGCAGAATATGGCGAAGTTAGAAGCTATTACTGTACTGGCCGATGGCGACACAGCACCAGCTTGTGCCGCTCAGCTTTTGGGCAAAATGGATATTCTGATCCCTATGGCCGGTTTAATCGACAAAGAAGCTGAACTGTCGCGTATCGCCAAGCAACTGGAAAAAGCCCAGCAGGAACATGACCGCGTGGCCGGCAAACTGGCGAATGAAGGTTTTGTCGCCAAAGCGCCTGAAGCAGTTCTGGCGAAAGAGCGTGAAAAACTCTCTGAAGCTTTAGAAGCTATCAGCAAGTTAAAAGCCCAGCAGGCCCAAATAGCGGCGATTTAAAGCGCGGTTTGACTGACGTTGAAGGCGATCTGCGGGTCGCCTTTTTATTTCTGCCGTACAGGGTCGTCGCAAAAAAATGTAAAGTTTCAGTAAAAAACTTGGACTGGGGCAGATTCTGCTATACCATCCGCGCCGCCTGCAGCACCGAGATTGCAGGTTCCCTGAAAATTCTCAAATGGAAGAGACAGCATGAAATTAAAGTTAAGCGCCTTATTCGTTGCCTTGGTAGTGACTGCAGTTCCGGCTCAGGCTGACTGGTTAAATGCGGTAAAAGATGGCGTCGGCAGTACACTGAAAGAAACCAAAGACAGCGCTAAAACTGCGGCTTTGAATACCTCAGTGCGCACCGCTTTAGGTTTAACTGAAGGCAAATCAACTCAGGCTGCTATTGCTGAAAAACTGGGTGAACCAGCCAGCAAAACAGAAAAAGACGGTAAAACTCTGTGGTTGTACGATGTCACAGCTTTGTCAGCCAGCTACCCGACTTTAACTGAACTAGTTAAAACTCAGGAGGCTGCACAAAAGTCGGTGCAACTGAGCTTTAATGCCGATGTACTGGCGAAGGTAGAACTGGTCAATAACGCCAAGTAATTTCTTATTCACTGCCGTAGCCAGCGGCAGTGATTTTTCCTAACGCTTCCCCTGCAATCTCTGCATTTTCACGGCTATTCGCACCCACTCAAACGTTGTAGAAAGTATTTTTTTTGTTATTATTGCGCGCCTGAATTTAACCCGTGTAAATTCATTCTGTTGTTCACCCTGAGCTGGTAAACCTGTGTATACCTGTTGTAGTTAAAGCTGCGGCTGGATTGACTGTGTTCGCTCGCCCCAATCACATAGTTGGACTATGTACATGGGGTCTTGTTCACGTGTCGATGCTCTGCAACTTCAATTACTTAGGCTATGATAAGCAAGTACTCTCAGTCCCGGGCTCTGGCAGCTAAAACCCCAAACACTCCGTATGCGGTCTATGCTACGGTTGGCTTTTATTTTTCTGGCGTTGCCAGGCTTTGTGAAGGAACCCTTAAATGGATTCACCAAGTGCCATAAGTTTGATCCCACCTGTTGTTGTGATGGCTGTTGCCATCTGGCTGAAGCGGCCCATTTTGTCGCTTGTGGTGGGCGCAGTTGCAGGTTTGCTGATGCTGTTTCCAACTCAACCTTTTGAGTTGCTCAATACCTTTGCTGAGATTTCGACCAGCGTGATGCAGGATGAAACCATAGGTTGGTTGATTCTGGTCTGTGGTGGTTTTGGTTCGTTAATTGGTTTGTTGATCCACACAGGAGGTGCTGTGGCTTTTGGTCGTTCAGCCTCTAAGCTGGCGACAGGCCCCCGCTCTTCTATGTTTATGACTTTTGTCTTAGGCTGCATTATTTTTATCGACGACTACCTGAACGCGTTAAGCGTGGGTGAAGCGATGAAACGGGTCACTGACAAGTATAAAATCTCCCGACAGATGCTGGCTTACATTGTAGATTCTACGGCAGCGCCCATTTGCGTCATCATTCCTATTTCGACCTGGGCTATCTTTTTTGGCGGTTTGTTGGAGAACAATAAAGTAGCGGAAGCGGGACAAGGGGTGGACGTGTATATTCAGGCTATTCCTTATATGTTGTATCCATGGCTGGCCGTGTTGATGGTGATGCTGGTCACGCTCAAAATTATGCCGGCTATAGGCCCGATGAAAAAAGCTGAACTGGCCGCGCAAAATGGCACCCCTATGGATATGTTGCCTGATGTGGGTGTGGAAGCCAGCGCCAGCCATCACCATGTACAGGGCCAGACAGTTCCTGCCGGAGATCAGTATGCTGTGCATTCGATGGAACAGGAGTTTGAAGAGAGCAACAAGCATGGCAAGCTGCGTAACTTTGTCGTCCCTATGCTGATGCTGATTGGTTTTACCATCTACTTCGATATTGATGTACTCAAAGGCCTGATCGTGACTTTAGTTTTAACTCTGGCTTTTTATGCTTACCAGCGTCTGATGCCATTAGGCGAGATGATGGAAGTGATGATGAATGGCTTTAAAACCATGCTGCCAGCCATCTGTACTGTGATAGCAGCTTTTGTGTTTAAAGATGTCTGTGACAAGTTATTATTACCTCAGTACGTGATTGAAAACCTGACGCCTTATATGACAGCGCAAATGCTGCCGGCTATCGTATTTTTAGCTATGGCCATTCTGTCGTTTGCGACTGGTTCATCCTGGGGGATTTTTGCGGTTTCTATCCCTATCGTGATGCCACTGGCTTATGCAGTAGAAGCGGATATCCCATTAGTGATCGGAGCCTTGTTGTCAGCCAGCTCTTTCGGTAGTCAGGCCTGTTTCTACAGTGACTCTACTGTATTAGCAGCACAGGGCTCAGGCTGTAATCTGGTATCGCATGCAGTAACGCAATTGCCTTATTGTTTAATTGCTGCCAGTTTAGCTTTTGTAGGTTTTATTCTGATCGCCTAAGTCTCAGAAGTTGAACAATACAAGGCACCGCAAGGTGCCTTTTTCATTTCAGCTACAGGCCAAATTCATCTTGGTTATAACTTTTGGAAATATAGAAAAACACTTGCCTTCAATCTACAAAAACGTACAAATTTATAAATCCTATCCACTTTTAACGAAATATCGTGATAAATAAACCAGTTAGTCAAGCATTGACCAGGAAAGCATAACCGGCACCTTCTTTATTCCATAAAGTTTCAGATACCAAGACTTTTATACTTAAAGACCGCTAACTGTCCGGACATCCGGTTATTTCTAATTCATCTATACAAGACCAATCCATTAGTTATTTAACTCTCTGCTCAAGCCTAGAATGCGCTCACTTTCTGTCAGGGTCACAGCCCTGTGATACAGAACCCTAAGCGCAACGAGGTTTTTATGCTTCATTCAACTCAAGAGTTTTTATCCGGCAACGCTATACCAGGGGCCAGCAGTGCTTTGCCTGTACTGGATTTGAGCCTGATGGATGGCACTGCTGTTGAGCAACAGGCTTTTATTCAGCAATTGCGTCTGGCCGCCCGTGACGTGGGTTTCTTTTACCTGACAGGTCATGGTCAGACGATACAGAAACAACAACAGATTTTAGCGCTGGCCAGACAGTTTTTTGCCCTGCCTTTGGCCGATAAACAGCAAGTGCAGATGATCCACTCTCCGCACTTCCGTGGTTACACAGGCCTTGGCGGTGAACTCACCCGTGGTCAGCCAGATATCCGCGAACAGTTTGATATGATGCGGGAAGAGGCTGTGCCGGCACAGACCGATATTAGCCCGGCCTGGCAGGGTTTAATTGGCCCTAACCAATGGCCTACGGCTTTGCCTCAGATGAAAACTGAACTACTGGACTGGCAGCAGTCGCTATCTGATATCACAGTAAAATTAATGCGCGCGTTAATGCTGGCTTTAGAGCAACCTGCTGATGCTTTAGACGCCACCATCAAAGCGGGTCCGTATCAGCATATGAAGCTGATCCGGTATCCAGGTGTAGATGCCAAAGCCTCAAGCAGCAAACAAGGCGTCGGCGCGCATAAAGATCCGGGGTATCTGACCTTAGTGGTACAGGATGATCAGTCCGGTTTAGAAGTGGAAACCGAACAAGGTTGGGTTGCTGTAGCTCCATTGCCGGGTGCCTTTGTCGTTAACATTGGCGAGCTGCTGGAACTGGCATCTAATGGCTATTTAAAAGCCACTTTGCACCGTGTCGTCAGCCCGAATTCTGGTATAGAGCGTTACTCCTGCGCCTTTTTTATGGCAGCGCAACTGGATGCAACAGTGCCTCTGTTGCAGTTGCCGTCTCATTTAGCTGACGAAGCCAAAGGTCCGGCCAGCGATCCAAATAACCCATTGTTTTATCAGGTCGGCCAGAATGTGTTAAAAGGACGGTTACGTTCACACCGTGATGTAGCTGCGGCTCATTACGCGGAGCTGGCAAAAGCTGTTTAAACTCAGTTTAAACATACATAGCTCCATCTCCAATGTGACAGCCGGGCTAACCCGGCTGAACTATTAATAAAGTAAAACCAAGGTTTATTATGAAATTCCGCACTTTAAGTATTCATGCCGGACAACAACCCGACCCAAGTACCGGCGCATTAGCCACTCCGGTGTATTTCACCAGTACCTTTAGTTACGGCACAGCCGAAGAAGGTCAGGCACGTTTTTCAGGTCAGAATCCAGGTTATATCTACAGTCGTTTTGCTAACCCGACTACCGCCGCCTTAGAGCAAAAACTGGCTGCGTTGGAAGGCGCAGATGAGGCTTTGGTGGTGGCCAGCGGTATGGCCGCGGTCAGTGCCATTATGTATGCGCTGACCAATGCCGGGGATGAAGTGGCTTTTATCGACCCGGTCTACGGCGGTACTGATGCCTTTTTACGCAACACTTTAACCCGAGCCGGTGTCACCTTAAGCCGTTACAGCAGTGACAAAGACTTTGCCGATCGGGTCAAACCTACTACCAAAGTAGTGTTATTTGAACCTGTCACCAACCCCACCTTAAAAGTGATCGACAGCCGTATTGTGGTTGAAGCGGCCCGTAAAGTCGGCGCTTTGGTGATTTGTGACAATACCTTTTTAACGCCTTATTTATTTCGCCCGTTGGAAATTGGTGCTGATATTGTGATGCACAGCGGCACCAAGTATCTGTCTGGTCACGGCGATATTATCGCCGGCATAGTGGCCGGACGCAGCGAGCTGATGCAGAAAATCCATACTGTGGCGCTCAAGCATATAGGCTCGCCTATAGGCCCGCAGGAAGCGTATTTACTGCAACGGGGTGTAAAAACCCTGACCTTGCGGATGGATGCTCATATCGAAAACGCCCGTAAAGTGGCTGACTTTTTAGTCGCTCATCCTAAAGTAGCCAAAGTCTATTATCCGGGTCACGCCAGTCATCCGGGCCATCAGGCGATTGCTGACACTGCCAGTGGTTTTGGTGGCATGGTGGCTGTGGATATCGAAGGTGGTTTTGCTAAAGCTGCGGTATTTTTAAATCACCTGCAACTCTTCGCGCAGGCAGTCAGCCTGGGTGACGTCGAAAGTTTAGCTTGTCACCCAGCCAGCACCACTCATGCTGCTATGACCGCAGAAGACCGGCAAAAAGCCGGAGTCACGGAAAATCTGGTGCGCCTGAGTATAGGTGTGGAAGATGCGGATGATTTAATAGCCGACTTGGCTCAGGCCCTGTCGAAGTTATAAGCTGGATCAGAGCCTTGGCTCTGATCCAGCTATCTTGTACCCGCATTAGGCCGATTATCGACTTTTATAAGAGGGTTAGAGCGAACAGCTCCGCCCTTTATTCCTTTACGAACTATCAAATACGAATTTCGTTCTTTTTAAGAATATAAATATCCTCTACATTCATCTCAAGCGTCCAGACGGCTAAATTGATTTTATCGTTATGCCGACAGGATCGGAGCAACCACAACTTAAACTCCGATAAAAAAACCAGGAAAACAATGAAGAAAAACTGACCGGAGCGCCGGAAGTTAACAAAAAACTTTTGGAGAATCTGATGTCAGGTCAATACTACGGAGCGGTAAGCAAATCACGCTTACATCCAACCAATAAATTTAAAACCTTAAAGCCTGTGGCTACCGCAGCAGGTATTACAGCCTTGTTAGCTCTGAGTTTTTCAAGCTCACTGCAAGCCGATGAAGCGGCTGCCGATTTAGGCGCAGACAAGGAAGTGGAAGTCATCAAAGTAACAGCGCGTCGCCGGGAAGAAAACGTACAGGATGTGCCTATTTCTATCTCTGTCGTCACAGCAAAAGATTTGGAACAAACCGGAACTTACTCTACGGAGCAACTGACCCGCCTACAGCCAAGTTTACAGTTAATCTCTTCAAACCCTCGCAATACAGCACTGACTATCAGGGGTTTAGGTAGTGTGATTGGCTTGACGAATGACGGCCTGGAATCAGGCGTTGGTATTTATGTCGATGAAGTCTAT
>NZ_LAVS01000019.1 GCF_000986865.1 Rheinheimera mesophila | reverse complement strand
ACACCGTGATGACCTCGTACACTATGACCTGTATGGTGCTGGGTTATGTGCTGGGCATAGTGCTGATCCCCCGGGTGTTATCACAGCAAAAAGCTCTGGCTTTATCTGCTGTGCTGGGTCTGGTACTGACATTGGCGATAGTGTTAGGTGACAGCAGTTCTTATCTGATTGCCAATACCCTGTTGGTGCCTTTTGGTGGTACAGCTTTGCCTGATACCTTGTTATTTATTGCTGTACTGGGGTTAGCTAATGCCATTGTCTGGCCTGCGGTTTGGCCTTTGGCTTTGTCTGGTCTGGGTGCTTTAACCAGCATAGGTTCAGCCTTATTAATTATGGGCATCGCCGGTGGCGCTTTTGGTCCGTTGTTCTGGGGACTGGCCAGCAGTTCCGGGCTTGGACAGCAAGGGGCTTATCTGGTGATGTTGCCTTGTTATGCCTTTATCCTGTTTTATGCCATCAAAGGCCATAAGTTAACGGCCTGGACAAACTCCTGATGTCAGCTCCACGTTTTTATGCGCTGGATGCTCTACGGGGTTTAGCCATAGCTTTAATGATCCTGGTGAACACACCAGGATCCTGGCAGCATGTCTACAGTCCGCTGCTGCATGCGTCCTGGGACGGTTTTACCTTCGCTGACATTGTGTTCCCTACCTTTTTATTTGTGGTGGGGGCCGCGATGTTTTACTCGCTGAAAACCACAGAACTCTGCGGGAAAAGTGTGTGGCGGATCAGTAGCAGGGCATTAAAGCTGATAGGTATGGGTGTACTGCTGAACTATGTGCCTTTTACTGTTGAGCTGTCTGAACTGCGCCTACCCGGTGTATTACAGCGTATAGGTTTGGCCTATTGGCTTGCGGCTTTGCTGGTGTTAAGTGTTAAACGCCGTTACCTGCCTGTAATTTCAGTGGCTTTGGTGTTGTTGTACTGGCTGGCGTTGCTGCTGGGTGGAGGTGAGCAGCCTTACAGCCTGGAGCAGAATCTGGTGCGGCAATGGGATCTGGCTATTTTTGGCGCGGCACATCTTTATCAGGGCTTTGGTGTAGCCTTTGACCCTGAAGGTCTGTTAAGTACCTTACCTTGTGTGGTGGCGGTGGTGATTGGTTTTGGTACAGCGTCAACTTTGCAGGGAAGAGAACACCAGGCAGCACTTCGGCTGTTGTGTTTAGCCGGGGTAGTGCTGATTGCACTGGCTGCGCTGTGGCACTTGGTTTGGCCGGTCAATAAAGCGCTGTGGTCAGGTAGTTATCTGGCGCTGAGCAGTGGTTTAATTTTGTTGTTATTAGCGGCTCTGGTCTGGTGCATTGATATCAAAGGCTGGACAGCTCTGGCACAGCCTTTAAAAGTTTATGGCACAAACCCGCTGTTTATTTATATTTTGTCCTGGCTTTGGGCTGTGCTGATTGGCCAACTGATTTGGATGCCAACTGAAGCAGGTTCAGTATCACTGTATCAGTGGGGCTTTGAACTATTGGCTCTGGTTTTTCCTGCCAAACTGGCATCTTTTGTGTTTGCGCTTTTGCATGTGATAGGTTTTTGGTATCTGTCGTTGCTGCTGTATCAACGCAATATAGTGATAAAGCTGTAAAAACATGGTCAGAAGCCCGGTTTAACAGGGCCAGGGCTTGGCCCGCGACGGGCAACTAAAATGGGGTGGTATCACCCCATTTTAGTTTGAGCCGAACTCCCGGTTAGAATCTATATTCCCAGGTAGTGGCTGCGGCCACTTCATCAGCACCTTGCGGCAGTAGTGGTGACTTTTCCAGATAACGAAGTTGCAGACTCAATAAACCATTAAAGAATGGACGTCTGTGTTCCGCTTTGGCCTGCCAGCTTTGGTCACTGTTGCCTGCCGTATCGTAATAATTTGCCAGATACAGATGGCCTGACCAACTGATGCCGTCATAGGTCTGATAATGATAACCGGCACTCAGGACCCGGGCGTCTTTGCCATATCCACTGCCAATCACCCGGCCGTATCTGGTATAGCCTTGCGGGTAGAGTTGGCCCTGATAAGCGCAATCGCCTTTTACTACCGAATCGGGGCAATCAATATAGGTATCTGAGTACTCCATATTGACCGTATGAATCCCCGAGCTGTTGCCCCAATAACTGCGCACACCGGCCAGCACTAAAGGATTATCCGGTAAATCTTCGGCATTGTCGTCGTCGGCCAATTCGACATAAGCGGTCAGCGGTTGATTCAGCAGGTGAAAATGATAACTCAGGTCAAGCGCGGCTCTCTGATCTGAGTTCGAACTGGCTTGATCCTTATTAATCACCATGTCCCACCAATCGCCAAAACCATTATTTTTACCCTGACCACCCCATTGACTGACCCTGGACACACCCAATTCCCAAGCTGCTGCTGGCCTGAAGTTAAAACGACTTCCCCAGTAGCGGGTTTGGCTGACCGGACTTTGATGTTCGCCTAGACCAATAAAGGTAGTGAAACTCCAGGGACCTAACCAGTTCAATACGGGTAAATCTATCGCATCCCAGCTATGCCGGCTTAATCGCACGGAAGGTAAAGGTCTGGCGTTATTGCTTTGTAACAAAGCGCTTTGTTGACCAGGACCCCACCAGGTGCTGAGCTGATCAACAGACAGCACCCAGTTGCCCAGCAAAGCGGCCAGATAACTATTGTCGTATGTGAGTTCCTGCTCTGTGCTACCGTCATGTAATTTGCGGTAATGCACTTCAGAGCGGCCCGCAAAAATATCGTTCTGAAATTCGCTGAATAGGGTAACGCTGGCTTTTTCAGAATAAGTCTCGCCAAAACTCTGAATACCCATTTCCTCAGAGTTGGCTTTGAGTTTAATACCGGCCGTTTTGTCACTTTCATTGACATTTAACGCTTTTCGCACATGAGCCAGAGCAAAAGTCACCTCTTCGTTGTAGCGACGATTCGGGACCTTGGCTAAATCTTTGGCGATATTTTTCCACATTAAGGGGTAGGTATTGACAGGTCCGCTGATTAAACCTGCATGAGACAGCGTTTGTAATGACTGACGCAGGTAATTGTCCTGCGTGTCCATCCAGGGAGTAGCCTGGGCCGATAAAGTAAATAAGGCCAAACTAAGGGTACTGAACTGAAGTTTTTTCATGACGACTAAAATCCGTGTTTTCAACTAAACCGCAGTGAATTTCTGTTTTAACGCCTGTTCCACATGAGGAGCGACAAAACGACTGACATCACCACCATGGCGGGCGACTTCTTTCACTAAAGTGGAAGAGATAAAGGTATTTTTTTCTGAAGGGGTCATAAACAGACTGTCTAACTCCGGATTGAGCTGACGGTTCATGCTGGCGAGCTGGAACTCATACTCAAAATCAGCCACGGCCCGCACACCACGCAATAACACCTGCGCCTGATTCTGTTTGGCAAAATCAGCCAGCAAGCCGGAAAAACCCACCACAGTCACATTCGACAGCTCAGTAAAACACTGTTGCGCCAGTTGTACCCGCTCGGCCAGACTAAACAAAGGTTGCTTACTGGGATTGGAGGCGACCGCTACTATCACCTGATCAAATAAACGTGCTGCCCGTTGCACTAAGTCGCTGTGGCCGTTGGTTAACGGATCAAAAGTTCCGGGATAAATGGCTTTGGTTTTCATTGTGTTATGGTCATCCCTGCTTTTTATACCCCAGTCATTGCTGCTGCAGCGAGGTGACAAGTGCGCGAGAGCCCGGCAGCATAGTGAAAAACTACCTGTAGGGGACAGAGCACGCAGTTAACAAAGCTACAGCGTCAAGTAAGAAGGGTATACCAGACTAGAGTTTTTAATCGAATTGGCGTTACTATAGCAAATTAATAAAAAATAAATAAAAAAAGAAATACGCGGATGGACAAGAAGCTACGAACCAAAGACAAGATATTGCAAGCCAGTATCGAGTTGTTTAATCAGCAGGGTGAACGTTGTATCACCACCAATCATATCGCAGCGCATCTGGGCATCAGCCCCGGCAATCTGTATTACCACTTTCGTAACAAAGAAGACATAGTGCGGAATATTTTCCGTGAATATGCCAAGTTGCTGGAAAACAGGCTGCAACCGCCCAGCCAGCCCTCAGAGGCGCTGGATTCGTTAGCTCAGTATTTAGATGTGGTATTCGAGCTAATGTGGCGTTTCCACTTTTTTTACGCCAATTTGCCAGATATTTTGTCGCGTGATCCGGCCTTGCAGCAGGATTATTTAACAGTACAAAAAGCGGTATTGGCGAAAGTAATTTCGGTGTTAACAGCGTTAAAGAAAGCCGATGTCATAGCAATAGATGACGCTGATATGGCAAATTTTGCCCATACCATCAAACTGGTAGTGACTTTCTGGATCAGTTACTTAAAAACCCAAAAGCCACAAAACACCATGAATAAAGAGCAGGCCTACCTCGGGGTGTTAAAGGTTCTGCTGTTATTTAAACCTTATGCCACAGCCCAGGCTATGCCACGTATAGAAAAATTACAGCAGCATTATCAGTCCTTGTCTGGTGAACAAACCCTTGAATCGTCGTAGTGGCAACTATTTGCTACGCAACTAATCCGATCTGCAGCCTTTTCTGACAGAAAAGCGCTGCATCCCTTCTGCGTAATGATTACAATACGGCGGTTTTTACCAAGCCCTCAGCCTCTTTGGAGACAGTTATGCGAACGACTCCTTTCCTTGCACACTTACAACAACAAATAGAAGACGTAAAAGTGCAGGGCCTGTACAAAGCTGAACGAGTGATCAGCTCTCAGCAACAAGCTGCCGTGACCGTAGGTCATGAGCAAGTATTAAATTTCTGCGCTAACAACTACTTAGGTTTAGCCAATAACCCTGAACTGATTAAAGCCGCCCAACAGGGCCTGGATTCCCACGGTTTTGGTGTGGCCTCTGTGCGTTTTATCTGTGGTACTCAGGATATTCACAAAGAACTGGAGCAAAAAATCAGCGGCTTTTTAGGCACTGAAGACACCATTTTGTACTCCTCCTGTTTTGATGCCAACGGCGGTTTATTCGAAACCATTTTAGGCGCTGAAGATGCGGTAATTTCTGATGCGTTAAACCACGCTTCTATCATCGACGGTGTGCGGTTATGCAAAGCCAAACGCTACCGTTATGCCAATAACGATATGGCTGAATTAGAAGCTCAGTTAAAACAAGCCGATGCCGATGGCGCCCGTTTTAAACTGATTGCCACAGACGGCGTGTTTTCGATGGATGGTGTGATTGCCGACTTAAAATCTATCTGTGATTTAGCCGACAAATACAATGCACTGGTGATGGTGGATGACAGCCATGCGGTAGGTTTTGTTGGTAAACATGGCCGTGGTACTCACGAATACTGCGACGTGCTGGACCGGGTGGATATTATCACTGGTACCCTAGGCAAAGCTTTAGGTGGCGCTTCGGGTGGTTACACCTCAGGTAAAAAAGAAATCATCGAGTGGTTACGCCAGCGATCACGCCCTTATTTATTCTCCAACTCGTTAGCCCCTTCTATTGTGACGGCTTCTATTAAAGTGCTGGACTTACTGGCCAATGGTGACGCGCTGCGCGCTAAGTTATGGGACAACGTTAGTTACTTCCGCGAAAAAATGTCCGCCGCAGGTTTTACCCTGGCGGGCAAAGACCACGCTATTATTCCTGTGATGTTAGGCGATGCCAAAGTGGCCGCTGAAATGGCGCGCCGTATGCTCTCTGAAGGCATATATGTGGTCGGATTCTCTTTCCCTGTGGTGCCCAAAGATCAGGCGCGTATTCGCACGCAAATTTCGGCTGCACACAGCAAAGAACATTTGGATAAAGCCATCAGTGCCTTTATTCGTATTGGTAAAGAAATGGCCGTAATTGCCTGAGGACGCCATGATGAAAGCATTAGCAAAATTAAAAGCAGAACCGGGCATTTGGCAAACCGAAGTGGAGATGCCAAAAGTAGGCCCCAATGATGTACTGATTAAAATCAAAAAAACCGCCATTTGTGGCACAGACGTGCATATCTACAAATGGGATGAATGGGCGCAAAAAACTATCCCTCATGGCATGGTCGTGGGCCACGAATATGTCGGCGAAGTCGTCGATATGGGCTCTGAAGTCCGTGGTTTTAGCAAAGGCGATCGGGTGTCTGGTGAAGGCCATTTAGTGTGTGGTTTCTGCCGTAACTGCCGCGCTGGCCGGGTGCATTTATGCCGCAACACCATAGGTGTAGGCGTCAACCGTGAAGGCTCTTTTGCTGAATACCTGTCTATTCCAGCTTTTAACGTGTTTAAAATTCCAGACAATATTCCGGATAATATCGCCGCTATCTTCGACCCATTCGGCAACGCCGTACACACAGCTTTGTCTTTTGACTTAGTAGGCGAAGATGTACTGATCACAGGCGCTGGCCCTATCGGCATTATGGCAGTAGCTGTTGCCCGCCATGTCGGTGCCCGTCATATTGTCATTACAGACGTCAATCCATACCGCTTAGAGCTGGCGCGCAAAATGGGTGCCACCCGTGCTGTAGACGTCAGCAAAGAAGATTTAAAAGACGTGATGAAAGAGCTCGGCATGACCGAAGGTTTTGACGTAGGCCTGGAAATGTCCGGTGTACCTTCAGCGTTTCGTGGCATGTTAGACACCATCAACCACGGCGGTAAAATTGCCATGCTGGGTATTCCGCCTTCAGATATGGCGGTGGACTGGAACAAGGTGATTTTTAAAGGCCTGGTGATCAAAGGCATTTATGGCCGCGAAATGTTTGAAACCTGGTACAAAATGGCCAGCTTAATTCAGTCCGGTTTAGATTTAAGCCCTATAGTGACCCACGAAATGCCAATGGAAAACTACAAGGAAGGTTTTGAGATTATGTGCTCAGGCCAATCCGGTAAAGTCATTCTGAACTGGTAATTTTACAAGGGCAGAGCTTTGGCTCTGCCCCTCTATCTCTCCGCTGTTTCCCGCTTGGCAGCATAAATGCGATCTGTTATCATTTGATAATCATTCTTATCTAAGCGCTACTGCTGCCATGATCGCCCTGACTTTTGCTCTGCTGTTGTTGACATTGTTCTTATTTGGCCGTGGTTATTGGCAGCATATAGCTTTGCCAAAATTACAGAACCAGCGTTTGAAACTGCAACTAGTGCGGGTAAAACATCAGGGCCAGTATCTGAAGTTATGGCTGCAGCATCCGGATGGTTTGTTACTGCCTAAAGCCAAAGCGGGCCAGCATATTCTGCTGTACGGCAAAGACTTACAGGGCAAACCTGTCAGCCGGGCTTATTCATTGGCACAGGATTGCAGTCAGCAGCGGTATTATCAACTGGTGATTAAAGCTGAAACGCAGGGGCGTTTAAGCCAGGCCTTATTTGCGCATTTAAAAGTGGGTGACTTAGTTGAAAGCTCTTACCCACGTGGCCATTTTTTATTAAACCGCTCGCGTAAGCCTCTGGTGCTGGTGGCAGGTGGTGTTGGCATTACGCCTATGTTAGCGATGGCGTATGCTGCTATCCGGCAACAGCGTCAGGTATTTTTGGTGTATCAGGCGCGCCGCCTGGAAGACATCATCTTTTATCCGTTACTACGCCGTTTACCCCGCCTACAACTTCGTATTGCTTTGACTCAACCACCAGAGGGCTGGCAAGGCTTTAAAGGCCGGATAGATGCCGGGTATTTGTATAAACTGGCAGGCCCCCAGGCGCAGTATTACTTTTGTGCTTCGGCCAAAATGGTGGAGCAACTGATTTATGATTTGGGCATATTAGGTGCGCAAAATTGTTATGCGGAGCTGTTTAGCGCATCTGCAAGCGAGCAAAGTTTCCCTATTGAAATCAATGGTGTATTTGCTGATAGTCAGGGCCATAAATCGGTGCTGGACGCTATTTTGGCCGCTCGCGTGCCACTGAATTACGACTGCAAAGGTGGTTCTTGTGGCCTTTGTAAAGTGCAGGTTGTGAAAGGTGAATACCAGCAAGTGCTGGAGCCTAGTATGAGTTGTGGTGGGGATGAAGTACTGGCTTGTTGTATTCAGCCGACTTCGGCTTTGGTGTTGAGTGCGGAGATTGAGGCTGAAAAACCTTCATCAGAACCTTCGTCTGGTTTAATAGCCGTGACCACCACTCATACCTGAAGAGTTTATCTTCCAAATTAGAGTTTTTACCCTCCGGGTGGGGTTACTTTCTTTTGCTTCGCCAAAAGAAAGTAACCAAAGCAAGAAAGTGCAGGAAGCACTTTCTAACAGCCGAAGGCTGGCCTGTAGGGTGAATTACATGGATGTAATTCATAAAAGGCGACCCCAGGTCGCAGCGACAACGCTTGCGTTGAACAGCTTTAGCTGGCCCCGAAGGGGGACGAACGGAGTGAGTATAAAGCCCGGCCCAAAATCGTGTGTCCAAGGCGGCTGGGCAACTCGTTCGTCGCTACCGGCTCCTCACTCAAACACTCCCAGCCTTAAAACCTTGGCCACTGGGTTTTGTCCGGCTCGCGCCCCAATAGGGGACTGGTGCAATTAGTTGGTATGTGCATTTCTGATTGGCAGTTAAGAGCGAGTTGCAGACATTAACGCTCCAGCACTGGCCGAAATCAAGGCAGCGGTTGAGGTCTAAGTCACTCCGTGGCCGATTGTGGCTGCGCTTGTTATACATTTACCTGCTGAAACGGATTTGTGGGGGATCGACATACTCTGAGTCTTTGAAGAACCCCTTACAAGTTAAGCAAGACCAGCCTTTGCATCCAGATCCCTGTAGCCTTATCATTTTCTCGTTATTATCGTAACAAGTTGGGCAAAATGGACCTTCCGTTCCAGCATCAGACTGCATCATGTAATAAGGCTTCACCCATTTTACTGAAACCCTTTGATTCAGTTTATCCTTAAGCTGATTCATTTCTGTCTGTAGTTCCGCAAGCTCAATCTTTGCATCAGCAAGGCTGCTGATTAAATTGGCTATTTGTAGCTTTACTTCGGCTTGTTCCAGCGAAGCACCGCTATCTTTAATAAGCTTTGCAATTTCCGTTGCTGTTTTAATGCTAGCTAGAGCTGCACCAATAGACGCTATATCTGGCACGATTTTTCCTTTTTTAAATAACGCCGTGCTCTGGGGCAAACCGAAGCACAGCGTAGGTTTGTCCCTAGCAGCACTTTGTTATGCCTTACCTACACCAAACCACGATTTGAGCTTTGAACCCCATTTTTTCTCGTAGAATGGCTTAGTTTGATTTATAAAGTACTGGCTAAGACCAGAATCATTTTCATTGACCCTGTACAGATCAACAGGCTCGCCTTCCGGCGCTGTATCGCCAGCTACGTTGCCAGCCTCCCGCATGACCCTTTCAATATCACCATCTGCCTCTATACCAACTATTAAATGTGGTTTCTCATCAACAGATGCGTCATGCATTAGTGCCAGATAAGCTCTTTTAACATTGCTATGCTTTGCCAATAGTTGGGTAAGTGAGTCAACCATTTTTGATGGGTAATTAGACGGCTGCCCCAGCAGCACCTTAGTTTCTTTCTCTACCACTCTCTGTGATGGTGCCTGACTGATACCTATAGATAACAAGTGTGCAACTTCTTCAGGAACAAACTCTTTACCATAGTCTGATTTTGGGTTAAGAAATAGCGTTGCTCCTTGCGTCATTTCGAACAAAGAGCGTACCGGTAAGGCCAAATATGATTCTTCGCTATTGATTGACTTTTGCAACACTTCAAGCGACGAAAAGAAAGGAATTACAGGTGAGCCATCTGCCTTTTCCCAATGCTGTATTTGAATTTTACTACCAGCTTCGAGATTCACTTCTCCATCCGTGCCTGGTACACCAGTTGTACCAAGCAAAAATACCTGCGAGCTTAGTAGGACCTCACAGAATTGTGGTCGATGGGCTGGCTCGTCAGCAGCCAACCTTAAAATCTCTTCTAGTTTATTTTCTGCGGATATTTCCACGATTCTTCCTTTAGGCATAACGCTGCCAGCAGCGGCCGAGAAACCGCGCAGCGGGTTTGAGGTCCAGCGACCAACGGGAGCGTTGCTGACTGGCTTTGTTAGCTTTTGTTGCTGCTAAAACTGTGTACTTTTTCAATACTGATGCCCTCAGCCTGCTCTTTAGTTAATAGATGCATAGGATCAGTAAAATAGAATTCTGGTCGCTGCGTTTCGCTCCCAAGCTGAACCGTTAGCTCTAATCCGATGGTATTTTCGTATGAAGGTATTACGTTGGCGACCAAGCCAAAAAATTTTGGTTTGGTACTATTATCTTCTTCATAATTTTCTACGTAATCAAAAAAATCTTCTTGAGACACTTCAGCCCATATACCCCATCCATAGGAATTATCAGTTCCGTTTACTGGCAAATAAGCAACACCGCGAATGAAATACCTGTCATCTAATCTGCAAAGGTCAGAGTCAATTTGCGCCCTTTCTTCTTTTTCTGTTTTGGAAAGGTTCCAAATTTCATCAGGCATTTTGTAGCTTTTATCAAAAACTATTTCGCCAATATCCTTACCGCAACATCCACATTTCACTATCTTCTCCCTGAAAGCTAACAATCCGTTTTCAAAGGCAGCCTGCCCGCAAGTCGAACATTTTCCTGCCTTCTTTCATGATTTTTACTCATACCAAACTAACGCTGATGTACCTCTATTTCAACAGATTTTTCTGAAATCAGTAAACTTGCGGCTGGCAAATTTTATACAGGCAGTACGCTAGTTGTTCTTCAATTTACTCAAGCTGGAAATACGGGATTTTAACCAGTGGTTTGGGCTCATAAAGGGAGTGATGAGCAGGCATTTACAAAAACGCAAAATGTCCGCTTATGGCACAAAGTGACGATACAGACGAACTGATGAAACGGCCGGACAACTACGTTAGCAGACCCTGCCCAGCATGGGTGAAGGCGGGATTTCAGCAAGTCAGTAATCTGACTTGCTGCCGACTGAACGGGTTTTGCTCTGCAAAACCCCGGGGGCTCACAGGAGCCTACAGGGATGTATCTACGGCGTGTCTGCGTTGTAGTTGGCCGCGTCGTTTGGAGGCTACTGGCTTTTAGGCAGTTGCCATATTTTGGAATAAAGCTGATGTGCTTAAAGCAAATCAATGTTCAGAAATATTTGAAGTATGCTCCAAAGCCCCACGCAAAGTCGCCACTAAATCCGCTGCTTTTTGTTGTACACGCAGTTGTTGAAACAAAACTTCGGCTTCGGTGTATTGCAGTTTCAGGTAACTAAACCATTGCTTGATGCGGTTGGAGTAATACAGGCCTTTATCCCCTGCTATTTCGTAGTCTGAATACTGCAACAGCAGCTCCAGTACCTGGGGCCAGGGCATTTTCTGATGGCTGCCGCTGGCAAATTGCTGCTTGATATCACGGGCTAAGCCGGGGCTGGCCAAAGCGCCACGACCGAGCATTAAATCTGTACTGCCGGATTGCTCTAAACATAAAGCAGCATCCTGAGGAGTCCAGATTTCGCCATTGGCGACCACATTTATGGGAATAGTCTGGCGGATTTTTTTGATCCAGGGCCAATAGGCTGGAGGGCGGTAGCCGTCGCTTTTAGTGCGGGCGTGTACGGTAAGCTCGCTTGCGCCGGCCTCGTAAATAGCGCGGGCATTGTCGAGAGTTAAACTGGTATCGTCAAAACCTAAACGGATTTTTGCGGTAACCGGAAACTGCGCAGGCACTGCATCCCGTACTGCTTTAATAATCTGATACAGAGTTTCAGTTTCTTTTAAAAGCACAGCGCCGCCACGGCTTTTATTCACCGCTTTGGCCGGGCAGCCAAAGTTTAAATCGACACCGGGGGAGCCTAATTGCACGGCGCGCACGGCGTTTTCGGCCAGCCATTGGGGTTCTTGTCCCAACAATTGCACCCTCACCGGAATACCGGCCGGAGTTACACCACCTTGTTTAAGTTCAGGGCAAATCCGGGTAAAGACCCGACTGGGTAGCAGTTGATCTACCACCCGGACAAATTCAGTGATGCATAAATCAAAACCACCAATACGGGTGAGCATATCCCGCATTAAATGGTCCACCACACCCTCCATTGGGGCTAATACAATACGCATCTTGAATAAAACTCTGGTTAACTAAAATGAATCCATAAACAAAAAGGGAGCCGAAGCTCCCAAACTCAGGCGTGGTAGCGGTTGGGCACACCTTGCTGCTGCAGGTAGTCACCTAAATCATGTAAGGTCAGCTCGTCCAATTCCAGAATGTCCAGAATAGTGGCTTTGTGCTGCTCCCATTCCAGATCCTCGTCCAAATCCAGCAGCACTTTGTTCTCGTCTGTCATATGCTCTGCCAGTTTCAGCAGCGCAAACAAACGTTTTTCGTAAAGATCGTCAGACGCCAGGATCAGCGCATGGCTGTGATGGTAGGCAATCACATTGGTCAGCTCAGGTGCTAAACCCCAGGACTGCGCAATCATGTAGCCCAATAATTCGTGGGTGGTCTGGAAATTCTGATCTTCAGCATCAGACATGCTGTAGCCTGCCAAATGAGCTTGTTTCAGTACTTTGGCGTAGTCTTTAAACTGGCTGCTGATTAGCAGCATACCGGCGTTGTGGAACAAACCTAAGCTGTAGGCATCGTCAGCGCAATCTGTGCCATACCTTAGCTGCTGGGCTAACAAGGTGGCGGCATTGGCCACATTGCCAGCGCTTTGCCACAGGTTTTCCGTAAAACGGTCGGTGCGCCCTTCGCTTAAGGTAAAACGCAACACCACGGAGCTGACTAATTTAATCACCCGGTTCAGGCCCAAAAACTTACAGGCATGCTCGACTGAGCTTATTTTGCGGCGCAAACCAAAATAGACAGAATTCACCACTTTCAGGGTAAAGCCTGCAATGCCCAAATCCTGATTGATCAGCTCAGCAATACGCTTAATGTTTGGATCATCACTTTCAATTTCTGCTTTGATACTTAATAAAACAGTTGGCTGAGGCGGAATAGTAAAGCCACTTAACGCTTTTTCTACCTCGGCCATATTAATTGCTTTTGCCATGCTGCGATTCCGGCGAACTGGGTGATGAAATAAAGTGCCTATAGTAAAAGGCCTGCGCTGAAAAAGCAAAATGGGATCCAGAGATCCCTGGCAGCTAACACAGATATCAGGTTTTGTTCAGTTGTTTTTCCAGTATTTTCAGCTCGCTTTGCAGCCGCTCGTCATCCTGCGGCCGGTTTTTGAGCTGTTGCACCAGCTCTCTGGCTTTGTTCTGTTGCCGCTGCAGCAGATAAATCTGGGCCAAGCGTAATTGCGCCCAGCCATATCTGCTGTTGTCACTGTCCTGATAAAAGGCTAAATAGTTCACAAGCGCTTGCTGACCGAGCTGTGGGTCTTGTTGGGCTGTCGCAGCTAAGCGGCCTAACTGGTAATAATACCCCTGTTGTTCAGACAAATCTGTCGCTGCTGCCGCCGCTTTTTGGTACTGCAAAAATGCTTTCGCAGCTTCGTTATTTAAACTGAGTAAGTTGGCATAAGCGCCCAAAAGCGCAGCATGCTGCGGGAAGAGTTGCAGTTGCTGCTCCGCCAGTCGGATTGCCTCAGGCAACTGGTCGTTGTCCAGCAAAACCGCGATGGTCGCTAAGGTTCCATCTGGCTGATGATGTTCCGCCATGGCTGTGGCCAGTCGTTTGGCCTCTTTCGTGTCACCACCAGCAATAGCTGGGGCTTGCAGATAAAACCCAATCAAACTGTGTTGGATTTCTAAATCAGCAGGGTTTGCCGTCATCGCTTGTTTCAGTAAAGCTAAGCCTGCTTTGGCATATGATCCGGCTGAAAAAATACTGCTGTCCTGTGCCAGATTAAATTGATTTAGTGCAGCCAAACGCAGCAGTTCTGCGTCTTGCGGATATTGTTGCAAGGCCTTCCCTGCTAGCTGTTCCGCCTGTTCTGACTGGCGCAAACCCAACATGGTTTTCAGTTGCAGTGTCCAGAGTTCTTTATTGGGTAAATTGGTTGTCTTATCTAGCTGTTGTTGCAACTGACGGAATTTATCCCGCTCGAGCAATAAATCGAATGAGCTTAATTCATTGGCCAATAAAGAAAAACTGCTTAATATGGCGAAAAGGTACAAAGTTTTCATAACGATTCCTGTACTGTAGGTCAGCCGGTATTGAACAGGAGTTGGGATAGCCGCCACAATAGGCCGAAGGTCACTTTTTCCGGCGACAACGTTCTGAGCAGTACTTCACTTCAGCCCAGTTTTTTTGCCATTTTTTTCGCCAGCTAAAGGCGAGGCCACAGCAGGCACAGATTTTTTGTGGAAGATGAAGTTTGTGATGGGTCATATAGGCTCCGTTTTGTCGGAATACGAAGCCTAGGGGAGAAAGGATCGGTTAAGAATCTAAATAAGGCCGGCCGGACATCATTTGTTTCGCCAGTTGTGATTCAGCTTCGGCGTCATTCAGTTCCAGCGTGGCAAACTGCACATCAAACTGAATTAAATCATCGTCTGGCAGTAACTGGGCTATCAGTTTATCCGGCACCTGACCGACCTGACGATAAGCATTAATCGCCACCTGAGCGGCTTGTTCCATCAACTGGAAAAACTGCCCCAACGGAAACTGCTGGAATATTTCGGCATCTAATTGCGCCCAACCTAATAAATCACCACTGATACTGCCATCGGCATGGTCGGTAAATAACATGGAAACCGCAGGGAAAGGTGGGTTTTCACCAGATTGATAGTTGTCCAGGTCCTGCTCGTCAAACACCAGTATAAAACCAAATCCCGGGCAGCCTTCGGCGTCCATATCATCAAAAGCAGGATCGTAAATTAAATACAGGGGACTGTCTGACATGAGTATTCTGTTTCCAAACCAACAAGGCGCGCTATTTTACCTAAGCTTCAGTCAGAGCTAAAGCTGTAATTGTTAACTTGGTGTTTTAACGCGTTATTTAGCTGGTTTGGCTGGCTATTTATTCGCCAGTGAACTGCTGTTCAGCCGATCTGACGCAGTCGGCGGTACTCAAGCTGGTTTGGCTGGGCTACAATCGCGGCATTGAGTCGGATTTGACGTGATAAAAGAGAGTGCCCTATGAGTGAATTCAGTCGTATTTCAGTCGCAACAGCGCTGGAGCAAATAGAGCAGCACAAAGCTGTGGTGGTAGATATCCGTGATGAGCAAAGTTATGCCTCTGGTCATATTGAAGGCTCTTTTCATTTAACCAATGGTAGTCTGAATCAGTTTATGCAACAGACTGATTTTGAAACTCCGGTCGTGGTGGTTTGTTATCACGGCAATTCCAGTCAGGGCGCGGCTCAGTATCTGGCACAACAGGGGTTTGAAACTGTTTTTAGTATGGATGGCGGTTTTGAAGCCTGGCGTTCACAACTGCCTTTTGTCACTGGCTCCCATGATTAAACTCGCTGAATTTGCTTCATCTGCAGCGGCTTTGAGTCTGGCGGACTATTGTAAAAATCAGCAACTGGATGTCAGTGTGGTGGTGCACTCGGCACAAAAAGCTGAACTTTGGTGTGCGCCAGAGCATGCAGAGCAGGTGATGGCCGAGTTAGAACGTTTTTTATCAGACCCTGATGCACAGAGGTATCAGGCCGCGGCCTGGGACAGGGCGCAAGTGCCAGCTTCTGATTTGGGCTCTGCCAGTTTATCGGGCTATTGGCAGCAGTTATGGGCTCAAGGTGGCTGGTTCACCCATCTGGTCTGGTTATCTGCTTTGCTGGTGTATGGCTGGCAACAGTTAGACCCCTGGTCGGCTTTGGCTGCGCTGCAGCTTCAGCCTCAGTTGGGGGTTAGCCCGCAGCAAGGCTGGCGTTGGTTCACCCCTGGCTGGTTGCATTTCTCTGCGTCCCATTTGATCTTTAACCTGATTTGGGTCTGGTATTTACTGGGGCCTCTGGAGTTGAAGTTAGGGCGTTTTGTGGCTATCAGTCTGAGTTTGATTGTGCTGCTGCTGTCTAATTTGCTGCAGTTTGTAGTAGTTGATGCCAACTTTGGCGGTATGTCTGGTCTGGTGTATGGCTTATTTGGTTTTTATTGGATATGCGGTTGGTTAAAACCAAGCTGGGGCCTGCAGATCAGCCATGGCCTGGTGGGCTTTATGCTGATTTGGCTTTTGATAGGATTTTTTGATCTGCTGTGGATCTCGATGGCGAACTGGGCGCATCTGGCTGGTTTAGTGGCCGGAATGTTATGTGCCGCCGTGTTGGTGATACTCAGTAAGGCACTCACCGTACAGCGCTGACAGTACGGTGAGGCAGTCGGGTTAGTGATACAGGTATTTAGTAAATAATACGTCTTTTACAATATCCTGACCCGTCTCTTTTTTCAGTGTATCGCGCAGTTGATTCAGAATCTTCAGCCGGATTTCTTCACGGCCTGTCAAAGACTTAATAGTCTCCGCATTTTCCCGGCCAAAAGCGGCGACAATTTTATCCAGGATCAAGGGCTCATGGTGCGTCACCACATCCAGATACTTTTTATCCATAATCATCAGCTCCATCGTCACCCGGACATAACCTAATTCTTCGGTTGTGGGCGTGACATAGTTGGTGACTATATCCGGGTCAAAACCAAAATAGGCATAACTCGCCTTCATCGGCGTTTTACTTTGCTCTTGTGCCCACAGGTTTTGACTTAACACTAAAAAAACAAAATAAATCAGCGCTTTTTTCATCCGGTTCACTCTTTCATTTTTATCAAACATTCAAGAAGGATCTTACCCGAAGGTCAAGCGTTAAGCTATCAAAGCAGGCATTTCTTTTGCCAATCGTAAACGTTGTGCCACCATTTTTCCGGTTAAGGCAAAACCCAGTAATACTCCGTCAGCATTTTGAAACTTAGCCACCCAGTCCTGCCCTTGCCCTTGAATAGTCCATTCTCCCTGCTGTTGCGAGGCGGGGGGCCAACTGACCACAGCTAAAGCCGGCGATTTCACTATCACCGGCATCACCGGAAACTGCACCGCGGTCTGTTGTCCGGTCAGAGTCAAAGCCAGGGCTTTAGCCGACAAACTAATAGGCTGAATATACATCAGGTTATAGCCACAAACTTCAGCACAGTCGCCCAAAGCATAGATATCCGCCACCGAAGTTGCCAGATTTTGATCGACCTTAATACCTTTTCCACAGTCAATGCCTGCGCTGGCGGCCAGTGCCAGTTTTGGCTTTAAACCGACAGCGGACAGGATCAGCTCTGTGTCCACATGACGGCCATCGGCTAAAACTAACCGCAGTTGCTGTTCAAGCCGTTTCGCTTCGACGATGGCACTGCCCCAATAAAACGTCACACCTGCCGCTTGTAATTGTTGCTGTAACACAGCGCCCAGTGGTGCAGGTAACAGGTGCGCTAAAGGTTGTTGCTCCAGCGCTACCACGTCAACCTGAAAACCGGCGAGGGCTAAATCATTCGCGTATTCAATGCCAACCAGGCCGGCTCCTAACACGGTGATTTTTCGCTTGCCCTGACTTTGCTCTAAAAACCGCTGATAGTCCGCTAAGTCATTGACGGACCAGACCAGACCTTCAGTTTCTGCAGGTAGCGGCAGTCTGACCGGGCTGGCTCCTGTGGCCAGGACCAGTTGTTGATACTGCAGCAGTCCTTGGGTGGTATCGACCTGATGTGCTGTCGCGTCAATGCGCTCTGCAGTGCAAAACGGCCAAATCTGGATCTGCAGTTCAGCCGCCATTTGTTCTGCGGTTTTCTGGATCAACTCCGCGGCGCTTTTTTGTTTACTAAAGCCAGTGGATAACAGCGGTTTAGAGTAATAGTCTGCGCTATCGCTACTGAGCAAAATAATGCTGCGGTTCGGATCTAACTTCCGTAATTCTTTCGCCAGGCTGTAGCCCGCATGGCCTGCGCCGATAATTAAGGTGTGGCAATGGGTCATAAATCAAGCTGTTGTGGTAAGACGATGTGATGATGGTAATCAATCTTTAGGCCAAAGGCATTACATACCAATACGATGACAAAATTGTTATGATGCGCCGCAACTTGGTTGCAGTTTAATTTTATGCACAGCACAGACAGTCTTTTTCAACTCGATGCTTTGTGGCAAAGCGTGCATTCGCAGCCATTACCCACGAAGCTAGCACCCTGGCTATTGAGTCAGGGCTCATTGACCGCTTTGCTCAAACAGCATTGCCAGACGTTCAGACTGGAGCTGGTGACTGAACACTGGCAAAGCTTGCCAGCGCTGTTGCAACAGCAATGGCAACAGCGTCAGGGCTTAAAACGGGATGTGATCCTTTGGTGCGACGCCAAAGCCTGTATTTATGCACAAAGCTGGTTACCAGAGTCAACTCTGCAGCAGATGGAACCTTTGGCCCGTTTAGGCGCACAGCCTTTAGGTGAATACATTTTTCAGCATGACAGTCTGGAGCGTGGTGTGATCGAAGTGGCTTTGCTGCAGGCGGGTTTACTGTTACCCGTACTGGGTGAGCAACAGGAGCTCTGGGCCAGGCGCTCAGTGTTCTCAGTGCAACAGCAGCCTCTGCTGGTCCAGGAAATCTTTTTACCCGGAGTGCTTGAACTATGAGATGGCAGTTAGAGTGGCGGCAATGGCCTTATTACCGGCAACTGATGCGTCTGGACAGGCCGATAGGTATTTATTTGCTGCTCTGGCCAACCTGGTGGGCATTATGGCTGGTGTCGTCTGGCCTGCCTGATTTGACTTTGCTTATGGTATTCAGTGCTGGTGTGGTGCTGATGCGCTCGGCCGGTTGTGTGATCAACGACTATGCTGATCGCAATTTTGATGGTCATGTTGAACGGACTAAAGCCCGGCCTCTGGCTGCGGGATTGGTCAGTAGCGGTGAAGCCTTGCAGCTTTTTGTGCTGTTACTGGGTTGTAGTGCCACTCTGTTGTTGTTTTTGAATCCTGCCACCCAGTTACTGTCTTTCGTGGCGGTGCTGCTGGCCACTCTTTATCCTTTTATGAAGCGCTTTACCTACCTGCCCCAATTTGTGTTGGGCGCCGCCTACAGTTGGGGTATTCCTATGGCTGCGATGGCGGTGACCGGCTCTGTGCCTTTGTGGGTGTGGGCTTTGTATCTGGCGAATTTAGCCTGGACTGTGGCTTACGACACTTTTTACGCTATGGTGGACAGAGAGGATGATCGGAAGATCGGTGTCAAATCTACGGCTTTATTGTTTGGCCGTTATTGCCATCCTGTGATTGCTGCTCTGCAATTGGTATTTTTAAGCTTGATGGCCTGGGTAGGGCACCAAAACAGCCTGGGGGTATTTTTCTATGCCGCCTTGCTGCTGGTGCTGCTGAGTTTTATCCATCAGCACTGGCAAGCAAAAACTCAGGGCAGAGCCGGGTGTTTTCAGGCTTTTTTAAATAACCATTACAGTGGTTTGCTGCTATTTGCCGGTATAGGTTTGTCTTTATTGTAGAGCGCTGATTTCTTACGATGCCATGGCAGTAATAAGGCGCCGGTCAAGGTAAAAAATAATGCTGTAGCGGAAAAGACGATTAATAGCGGGTGATTAAAATCTTCCCTGTCCTGATAATCCATAATATGTAACATCCAGACAAAGTCGAACAGACGCCAGTTGTTGGTGCGTACCGACAACACTTTGCCGGTGTACTCTTCCAGATAAAAGCTGCTGCCTGCTGCATCGGCAAACTGCACTTGCCATAAAGGTGCTGCCAGGTGTCTGACTTCAAAAGGTACCTGTTGCAGACGCTGTATCTGTTGGATTTCAGTGCTGCCCTGATACTGTCGCTGCGCCAATGTTTTTATCTGGGCTTGGGTGAGAGGCGGCAAGGCCTCTGCGGTCAGGGCGGAGTAATACAGTTGCTCCTCACCGCTGCTGAATTGATACACAGGGGTTGAGCCTTGTTGGCTGAGTTTGAGCTGATGCTGCGGGTGCTGTTGGGCCAAAGCGGCGGGAGAAATGGCCTGAGTCCAATCGGGCAGGGGCAGGGCTTGGCGCAGATGTTCACCGCGCACTTCACTAATAGGCAACAGACTCATCACCAGACCACTGCCAAACCAGCAAAGTAGTTGCAGTAACAAAATCCAACCCAGGTATTTGTGCAGTTTCCGCCAGAACGACAGACGAGTCAGTGATGCTGCTATTGATGGAAAAGGCGACGATAGAGACACAGGTGTTATTCCCGATTTTTCTTACTATCTTGCCTTGAAGCAGCGCGCAGTGCGAGAGTTTTTTCTTACTGTGGCGGATCAATTCTGCCCTGAATGCTGCTGTTCTGTCTGAACCAGCCGGCTATGCTGTAGCGGGTTGTGGTGGCAGGTAATACTTCATGCGGAAAACGGCAACTTTCAAAAATCACTAAAGTACCGGCATTCGGCTGGACCCGGCTTATCAACTGGTCCTGCTCGTTATAAATCAGGAGTTCGCCCCCTTGCTCTAGGGTATTTAAATAACACACAGTAGAGAGCACCCGGTTCGAGCGGCCAACAAAAGCGTCCAGATGTTTCTGATAAAAGTCACCTTGCTGGTAGCGGGCGTAGTGCGCTTCGAAATCGATCAGTCCTAAAAAACAGCGTCGATTCATATCCTGTTGCAGTTGGGCCATCTGCTGTAAATACTGCTGCTGCACCGGGTTGTTCTGGTTCAGCCAGGCGGTGTGATCGCGTCTTACCTGCTGATTGAGCTGGTGCTGGCCCTGGCGTCCAACTCCGGCTGCAGTGAGCTGTTGGTGTTGCACATCCTGATACAAAGCCCAACATAAATCGGCCGGGATAGCCTGCTCCAGTATCACATAACCCTGCTGATAAAAAGGTTGGGCTATCTGTTCCAGCCAGTTTGTTAAGGTTGGCCATTGATAAGGCATCAGAACTGATCCGCTTGATTAGGAGGTCAATGGCGGCTTTGTACGTCAGAAGCTCAACTGCTGTCAAGACAACACAGAAGGTGGGGCTGTGTTGTCTTGCGTAAATCGTCATTAATACTGATAGTAACTGGCTTTTTTCAGCAGCGCGGGCGCATCAATTTTGCCGGTGACACACTGATTAATATCAGACTTTTTAATCACCCAATAGTGATCTTTGGCGCTGTCACGGCCCGACAAGCTCAGTTGGAAAGAGACAAATTCCTGCTCTTTTAAGTCTCTTAAACTGGCGCCGTAATCACATAAGGTTGTGCTGAATACCTGGCCTACCTTGGCCACCAGTTCAGTCTGGCGCTGTTTCGCCAGTTTTTCCTGCTCTGCCTTTTGTTTGTTGTAGACAGCTTCTTCTGCGGACAGTGTTTTTTGTAAATCCGCTAACTTTGTTTTTAATTGCTCGGACTTCTGGTTAATTTCTTTCAGTTTCTTTTGCTGTTCAGCATCAAGTTTGCTGACTTTCGCCGAGAATTCGATATCCCGTTTTTCCCGTTCATAATCGCGCAAATCCCGCTCTATATCCCGGCGTTCTTCCCGTAAGTCGCGCAGTTTTTCATTCTGATCCTGGATTTGTTCTGCCCAGGCTTCAGCCGATTCCACCATGGCTTCTACGGCCTCTTCATCAAAATTAAAGCTAAAGCTGTTGCCGTTTTCCGAAATACTGATCGCATGTGCTACATTGGCTGAAACTGCGGCCGCAGCACCCGGTGCAACAGGTGCTGTCGGTGGCATTGGCGGCATGACAAAGTGACGGAACCAGCCGCTGTTGCTGTCCATCCGAAAGGCGGCGCCCTGTCCGTACAAATAGCTATGTTGAATACGGCCAACCACAGAGTGGTTTTCTCCCCCTAACGAACTTTGCAGTATATCCTGCATAATTTTCAAATTTTGGCCGAGTTTGGCATTCACTTCGGTGGCGGCGAAACTATGGCTTGCGATGACCAGGCCTGCGACTAAAGAGACTTTACTGAATGTCTTTATCATACGGTGACTCCACTGGGTTATCTGTTCTGAGTATTCGGTGACGTGCCAAGCTCGAGTCTGGCCTGACTGGGCTGATAATTTTCCTGCCAGTAGTGCCAGTCAGACTGACGTTGCTGATTGAGGTATTCCACCAGTTCCAGCATGTCGGTACGTCTTTCTTTGGTTTGTTGTTCGGTTAAGTAATCTTTTAGCAAAATGAGCTGTGAGGCCTGCTGCTGTTGGCTGTTCTGCAACTGGGTCTGAATGTAATCCTGCTGCTCTTTACGATAGCTGGCCAATAAGGTTTCCAGTTGTTGCTGCTGCATTTGTTGTCCGCCACGCCAGCTTAACGTCAGGCCACTGTCCTGCATTTGCAGCTCCAGCGGAGATAAGCTGACCACCAGCGCCAGCACTGAAAATGCCACGCTTAATTTAGGCCACCAGTTGTTGCTTTTGGCCGGACGCTGCCACTGCTGGCTAAACATCGGCATAGTGTCGATTTCCGGCACTGGGGCGTAAAAGGGCGCTTTGGCCTGACGCTGTAACATCTGTGCTGTATGAAAACGCTCAAGCCATTCGCTTTGTGGGTCCAGTTGCTGTTCGCATTCGCTGGCCGTGATTTTTCCGGCCAGCCAGGCTTCAAAAATTTGCTGACTGTTCGACATCTGCTAACTCCAACTGCGTGCGCAGTTTATCTAAGGCCGCGTAAAATCTGGATTTGATGGTATTGCTCGACAGCGCCAACTGATCGGCAATTTCATCAAAAGTAAATTGCTGATAAAACCTCAGCTCGACCACCAAACGTTGTTCCGGCGGCAAGCAACGCAATTGCTGCTGCACCAGTCGCTGTGTCTGTTGGCCATACAACTGTTGTTCAAAACTGGGTGCTTCATCATCATAAAAGTCATGCTCCTCGGTAAACTCGGTGGTCGTTTTACGCTTTCTGAGCATATCCATGGCTCTGTAGTTGGCTATGCCAAACAACCAGCTTTTAAAGGAACTGTCACCTCTGTATTGCGCCAGATTTCGGCACAAGACGATCAAGACATCCTGCAATAAATCGCGGGCGTCGTCGGGCGAGCCCAATAAACGCAGGCCAAAATAATACAGGGGTGCCTGATATCTCGACACCAATTGCTGCCAGGCTTTGGCATCGCCGCCTATGGCTTTTTCTATTAAGCTCTCGTCGCTGCGTTTAAACACTTTTGATCTGTGATGAAGTTATATTGATGATAAGTCGTACCGGCATGGAAAATAGTTTGCCTGATTTGACAAAAAAGCAGGAATTTTTCTGAAATATTTTTAAATCATTAAATTTAAAGGGGAATTTTTATGAAATTCCCCCGGTGTTCAGATGGCTGATTGGTTCTGCGGTGAAGATAAACGGCGCTTAAACCAGAATGTGACAGGCACACCTATCAAACTGGGTAATAACCAGGGCAACATGATCCAATGGCCTGTTAAGAACTCAGCAAATAAAGCGCGGCCGCCAAAGGCAAAAAATGCGGTGTAGGCGGCTATGCCAGACCCAATCATGGCACTGGCGTGCTCTATCAACCAGCGATTGGCGGTGACTGTTTTGGTATGCAAGTAACTCAGAATGCTAATGCAGGTGACTAAAGAGATCCCGGCAAACACCATCACCAGTGGCATAGTAAACTGCCATCCCTGCCAGGCGGCATAAGGTGCCACCAAGAGCAGTAACCAGACCGGCGCCTGATAACTCCAGTGTTTTAATGGCTCGCGGTTTTGTTTACACAAAAGGCTGCCGGTCGCATGACGGATAGTGACCCAGGTCAGCAGACTGAGTAAAAATAAAAACAGATTCATCAGCAGCAAGAAGTCGAATTTACGCTGCGGGATTTGGCCATCAACCATTAAACCTGCGCCTTTAATTTCAACAGGATCAAACCAAACCAGAGTAGTCATCACCAGACCACTCAAGGCCACAGCTTTCATTAGATACGCATAATAACGGCCTGAGCGGCGATGCAATACGCTACCTTTACGGCTGAACATTGGCAGCCAGAACAGCAGCAGTGCAACCACCCCGGCCAGGATATGTAATTTTAATAACAGACTATGGATTATCACCATCATGGTTCTCCCTTTGGCAGATGCATACAGCCTAGAGTGTTTGGTCGCAGCACACAGGTGCCGGAAGTAAGGATGTTGTACTGTGACTTTTGGCCTATTGAGCCAGACCTGAAATCAGGCATACTAAAAACAGGATGCTTCAGGCCGTTCAACGACATGAGACTAAAGAATTCAATAGCATGGGATGTATTGGCCGGATTACTGACTTGGTTTCTGGTCTTTGTGCTGACGCTATCCCTGATGTGGAGTCGGGACGCACTTTGGTCTTTGTGGCCCTGGGTTATTCCGCTGTTTCTGCTCAATGGGGCTTGTTTTTATTGGGTAACCCGCAGTGATGAGCGGATCGGGGCTTTACCCCGGCTTGCCCTCGGTTGTTATGTGCTGCAGTTGTTATCTGCTCTGGCGTTGAACTGGATATTGCCGCTGGACTATCTGGCGATCTTAAACATTATCTGGGTGTCGATTTTACCTTATCTGCTGCCAATGAGAACCGCGGTACTTGTCGCTGTTGCTGTGTTAGGACTTTGGTTTGGGGTGGATTCGGTGCTCGAGCAACGTTCTATGTGGATCACCGGGCTGTTGTACAGCAGCTTTCATTTTTTTGCCCTTTTGATGACCAATCAGGCCCGCTCTGAACAAAAAGCCAAACAGGAATTACAGCAAACCCATCAGCATTTACTGGCGACTCAGGATTTGTTGATGATGGCATCACAACAGCAGGAGCGCAGTCGTATTGCCCGGGATTTACATGATGTATTAGGTCATCATTTGACGGCCTTAACTATTAATTTGCAGGTCGCGGGGCATTTAACCGAAGGCGAAGCGAAGGCCAAAGTGGATCAATGTCATCAGATTGCTAAATTGCTGTTGTCTGACGTCAGAGAAGCGGTCAGCGCCCTGAGGCAACAGCAGCAGTTTTCTGTTTATCAGGCGCTGGACAAGTTGTTGACCGATGTACCCGGAGTGACTGTGCGTTGGGATTGCCCTGCGGATGTCGAACTTGCAGATGTCAAAGTGGCGCAGCAGTTGTTGTTAATAGTTCGGGAAGCCTTAACTAATACCTTAAGACATAGCCAGGCCACAGAGTTTTATTTATCAGTAACCCCTGCTGTGCAGGCCGTGGAGTTAGTGATGTCGGATAATGGCAAAGTAGCGCCAGATTGGAAACCCGGCAATGGCTTAACAGGCATGAGAGAGCGCGTGGTCTCTTGTGCAGGCGCATTGGAGTGGCAGGTCGAAGATGGCCATTTTCAGTTACGGGTAACTTTACCTGCAGGATTAGCACTATGACGCTACGAGTTATGCTGGTTGACGATCAAATGCTGATCCGTCAGGGCATTAAAAGTTTATTGCAGTTGTCAGGTTTGATTGAAGTGGTGGCCGAAGCTCAGGACGGCTCTACTGTGGTGGAACTGGTGCAACAACATCAACCTGATGTGATTTTACTCGACTTGTGCATGCCTAAAGTCGATGGAGTGGCCACACTGGAGTTATTAAAGCAGCAGCAACTGAAGACGCCCGTGCTGATCCTGACCACTTTTGAAGAACATGATCTGGTGTTAAAAAGTATTCAGCTCGGTGCCAAAGGGTATTTACTCAAAGATGTATCGCTGGAAAGCTTAGTCGCTGCCATTCAAACTCTGCAGCAAGGTGGTACCTGTTTTCAGAGCAGTATTACAGAACGTTTGTTGTCTGGTTTGAGCCCGGTGAGCCATTTCCCCCGTCCTGCTACTATTGAAGCCTTATCTGAAAAAGAGCTACAAATTTTGCAACTGATGGCATCCGGCTATGCCAATAAAGAAATCGCCAGCGCACTGTATAAATCAGAAGGCACGATAAAAAATCAAATCTCCAGCATCCTGGCGAAATTAGGAGTGCGGGACAGGACCAGAGCTGTGTTGCTGGCTCTGGAGCTTGGCCTGATCCATTAACATCGCCCTTGGCAGATCAAATTCGTTAAGTAACTGATTTAAGACAGAGTAAGTATTGATATCGCCGCTATACTGGGAGGGGTAACCAGGACAGTCCGGAGCTTTTTATTGTTATGAGGTCAGACGGCGCGCCACGCTATGGCATATCCCTGCGGATGTTTTTTACAGTTCCTGTGTTGCTGCTGTTTATCCTTACGGCGAGCTTGGTCGCCATCATTTCATACATCAACGGACAGCAAGCAGCTCTGCATTACGGCCAGAGACTGGCGGATCAAATCAGCTTGCGCATTAACTCTCATCTGTATTACCTGTTAAATGTCCCTAAAACTGTACTGGATTCGACTTTGCAATCGATAGACAGCGGCATATTGGATCTGCAGTCCGGGCATGATTTAACACGCTATCTGACGGTACAAATTCGCCAGGCGCCTTACCTGACCTATGCTTCAGTGGGATTTGCCGATGGCCGTTATCTGGGAGTGAACCGGAACATTAGCGATGGTCAGTTAACTTTACTGAGCTCCATGCAGTCGAATTTAGTCCGAGTCCGCTATGCACTGCAGAACTCAGGTTTAGCCGGGGCTGCTCTGGAGCAGGGCCAGCCATACGATGCCAGAACCCGCAGTTGGTTTCAGCATGCCGTGCAGCAAGGGAAACCCAGTTGGTACCCCATTTATAAATATCAGTCGTTCGACGGTTTAGGCGTTGGTCTGGCTGCCCCGGTTTTTGACAAAACGGGTCAGTTGCAGGCTGTTGTGGCTGCAGATATGAGTTTGCAGCATCTTGAGCTGTATCTGCAGACTCAGTCGGTAGAGGGTGGCTTTATTTTTATCACGGATCCGCAAGAGTACCTGGTCGCTTCCTCGGTGAAGGCGGCTTTGTTAACTGAAAAGGGGTTAACCAGTGCTCAGGTGAAGGCCAGCCACAGTGAACACCCGCTGTTGCAAAGGGCGGCCAGGGTGTTACGTCAACAACAGCACGCCGCTGGTCAGTCAGAGTTTGAGCTGGATGGCCAATATTACTTGTTGAATTTTAACGAGTTTAACGACTCTCAGGGCTTGAAACTTCGTATCGCTGTGGTGTTACCGCAGCAGCAACTGATGGGGTTTGTGGCTGAAAGTTCATTGCAGGCGCTTTGGTTAATTTTACTGGCACTGTTGGGTGGGGCCTTATTAATTTTTGTGTTAAGTCGTAAATTGGTGCAGCCGATAGAAGCCTTACATCAGAGTGCCGATCAGTTAGCTTGTGGTGAAAAAACTCAGACGCTGCTTCGTCAGACTCCGGTCTTTGAACTCAATGGTTTGATCCGTTCATTTGACCTGATGGCAAAAAGGCTCAGCGATGCTTTTGCGCAACTGGAGAAAAAAGTAGAGCAGGGCACAGCCTCACTGGACAGATTATCTTTGGTGGTGAGCCGGACCAGTAATGGTGTTCTGGTCACAGACACTCAGGGACGGATCGAGTGGGTTAATCCGGCATTTGAACGTTTATCTGGGTGCAGTGCAGTTTACCTTCATGGCAAAGCCATGACTCAGGTGTTCGCGAACCAAAAAATGGATAGCTCAGTACTGGAACGGATCCAGCAGGCCTTGAGCCTCGGCGCAGGATTTTCCGAAGAAGTGTTTTGTCTGAATGCGCAGGCTCAGCCCTGTTGGCTTAGCCTGGAGTGTGATGCCGTCTGCAGTGAGCAAAATCAACTGTCGGGTTTTGTGGTGATTTGTCTGGACATCAGCAGCAGAAAAACGGCTGAATCTGAGGAAAAAGACAGTCAGAGCAGGACAGCACGGCAGCGTGCCACCTTAACTCAACTTGTGATGGATGAAGCGGTCGCCAATGGTGACTGCCTGGCGTTTGCCACGAATCTGGTTCGTGCCACCTCTGCCGCCATTCTTTGCAGCAGGGTCAGTATCTGGATGTTGTCGGAGCAGGGAGATGAGATGTTTTGCCTGGCTTTGCAACAAAGCGAAGGGCAGCAACATTCAGGTCAACTCCTGTTAAGACAAGCGGACTATCCCGAGTATTTTGCTGCGGTGGCCTCGCGTGGCTGGATTTGCGCCAATGATGCAGTTCAGGATCCGGCAACCCGTGAATTTGCCGAAGGTTATCTTAAACCCCTGGGGATCAGCTCCATGCTCGATGCCGGTATCATTATTGCTGGCAAAGTAGTAGGCGTGTTGTGTCTGGAACATATAGGGCCGAAAAGGCAATGGCACTCCGATGAAGAAGCTTTTGCCAGCGCTATCGCCGCCGTTATGGCGCAAACCTTGTCCGTGTCGCAACGTAAAGATGCGGAGCAAGTCAGTAAAGAATATGCGCAGCACACACAAACGGTATTAAACAATGTGGTCGACGGTATTATTACCATTGACGAAAACGGTCGAATCGCCAGTATGAACCCGGCAGCCCAGGCATTGTTCCGTTGCAAGGCTGAAGATTTACTTGGGCATTATGCAACAAACTTGTTGCCTGCTGTGCTGCGGCAGCATCAGGACTCTCAGCAGGCTTATCTGCCTACACCTGGTGTGAAGCCTGTATTGGGATGCAACCGTGAACTGGAAGGGCTCAGGGCGGATGGCAGCATTTTTGCGATGGAAATGGCTCTCTCTGTGGTTCGCAGGCAAGGGCGGTTGATTTACATTTGTACAGTGCGGGATATCAGCGATCGAAAACGGATTGAACGTCTGAAGAATGAATTTGTCTCGACCGTTAGTCATGAGCTGCGCACGCCTCTGACTTCAATTACCGGCGCTTTGGGCTTGTTGCATGGGGGAGTGATGGGCGATATGCCGGAAAAGATCAGGAGTCTGATCGGTATTGCCTATAAAAACTGCCAACGCTTAACTTTACTGATCAATGATTTACTGGATATTGAAAAAATAGCCGCAGGCAAAATGCAGTTTGATTTAAAAACTGAACTGGTATTGCCTTTAGTGCAGCAAGCCGTAGACGCCAATAAGCCGATGGCGCAAGAACGGCATATTCAGTTGACGATTCAAAGCCACATCAGTGATGCCTGCATCAAAGTCGATGCCAAACGATTGATCCAGGTGCTGTCTAATTTTCTGAGTAATGCGATTAAGTTTTCTCCCACAGCGGCGACAGTGCAGGTAGAGCTGAGCCTGAACGAAAAATTGGTACGTATCGCCGTATCAGACCAAGGGCCTGGTATACCTGAAAAATTCCGTGAGCGCATTTTTCAGCGATTCTCACAAGCGGATGCCTCGGACACCCGACAAACAGGTGGCACAGGTCTTGGCCTGGCAATCTCAAAAGAATTGGTTCAGGGCATGAAGGGTTCGATCGGCTTTGAATCAGTCGAAGGGCAGGGAGCCACTTTTTATTGTTGTTTTGCTTTGGTAGAGGACTGAGCCAGAATCCCCAACGATGCGTATCACTACTTCATATCATTCAAGGAGTTTCTGTTATGCGTTTTATTGCTTTGTTTGCGCCGCTGTTGCTGTGGGGCTGCAGCCATCAGGTTCAGGACTATTCACAACAAACTCCGGTATTTAACTTGCCTGATTATTTCAATGGTTCACTCAATGCGTATGGCGTGGTCAAGAACTGGCAAGGAAAACAGAGTGTCCGGTTTGAAGTTCAGCTTTGCGGCCGCTGGCAAGGTAATGAAGGCACTTTATTTGAGTTGTTTCACTTCAGCGATGGCCGGGTAGAGCAGCGTATCTGGCAATTGGCCTTGGACGAAACAGGCAAAGTCACAGGGTCTGCCGCAGATGTGACAGGGCAGGCTACCGGGCAGCAGGCGGGTAACACCTTGTACTGGGAATATGTATTGCAAATCCCTGATGGTGACGGTGTGATTGAAGTGAAAGTGGAAGACTGGCTGTATCTGGTCACGCCCAAACAACTGATGAACCAGTCTAAGTTGTATAAGTTTGGCTTGCCGGTCGGTGAAATTATTTTATCGATTCAGCAACAGGACAACAAAGCCGATTGCTCTGCTCTTGAGCAACAACTGGCAGAGCTTAGAGCAGGTTAAGCCTGCTCTTGCTCCATACTTTCCAGTTCTATCTTGATCGCGTTACAGGAAATCTGAATTTCATACAAAGAGACCAGCAAACTCAGCATCAGACTGGCCAGGCTGGCGCCAAAAGCGATTTGACCAGCCAGACCCCATTGCATAAACAGAAAAAACATCGACAAGGTGCACAGCACAAAACTGATCACGCCCCAGCGCTGCATCGACCGTATTAAAAACATGCGTTGCCGTAAATTCTCAATCTGCCGTTTCGCCATATCCCGCACTTGGCCGCCCTCACGGGTATTCAGTTGGCGGATCAACTGAGCCAAAACCAGAAATCTGTTGGTATAGGCCAAAAGCAGTAAAGAGATAGCTGGAAATAATAACGCGGGGGTGGTCATGGTCATTGACATAAAATCACCTGTATTTACACGGAAGAAAGACAGACTAAGGTTCTGATCATATTCGCATTAGTGTTGTGTCGATAGTAGACTGAATAAAAATAACAGTATTTGCGGTCTGCTTGTGCTTGTGTATGATGCGCAGCCACAGCCGCCCTGCCAGAATGGATAGAAGATGAAACAAAAAGCAAATAACTTCCAGAAGATGCGTGAACTGGGATTTTATCAGCAAGCTGCTATAGCAGCGACTTTGTTAGAGCGTATGCTGCCGAATTATCAACTGTTTAGCGAAGTCACAGGTTTTGGTGATGCGAAGTTATGCCGCGATATTCTCAATCTGGTGTGGGAGTGGTTGTTTGTCAAAAAGGTGAAGATTAACTTTGAGCGTTTATGCAATGAGCTAGAGCTGGCTACGCCGGATCAAAGTCAGTTTGACATGTTTGGCGTGTATCCGGCTATTGATACTGCGACAGCTCTGGATTCTATGCTCAACGGCATTTTGTCGCAAGACGCCAGTGAGTTTATTAATGTCGCCAAAATATCTCAGGCTTCAGTGGCACGTTTAATTGAGTATCAGGCGGAAGATATTGAGATCACCACTGAGGCTGAACTGAAGAAGTGGGTGCGCGATCATGAATTGATGGAGTATGAGATGGACTGTCTGTCAGAACTGATCGAGTTAGTCACTCCGTTAACCGACGGTTTTCAGCGTGAACAAGTGCACATGCTAAAGGCTTGGGTTCGTGAGCAAGGTTTGAGCAATCTGGGGATGGAGCTTGTTCCTGAAACTCAAAAAACAGACGGCTAAAAGTCTTGCTGTCTGAACCAATAGTCCTTTTAGAGTCAATACTTTAACTTTATCAGCGCGCCAGCAAATTATGCTTGCATAATGCCAACTCACTGCTTAAAATGCGCGCGCTCGAAAGGCAAGTCTCCTGAAAGGGAGTACACGCAAAGCTTCAGATCTAAGGGGAAACCTATGATAGCTGGGCTGCCGTAATCTGACGATTACGTAGGACGCATCTACGCCAGTACGCTGGTATCAAAGCTCCTCCTTTCGTGTTCGCTGATAAATAACAAGCCACAGCTTGTTATTGAAGTTTCAGCCTGTGTTTTACAGACCAATCAGCCTGATCTGCGGATCAATGTTAGCCAACACCGGAGCTTGTTATGAAATTTAAATTTGTTGCTTTAATCGCCATTGCTGCTGTTCAGTTCGTTGCACCAATTGCTTCTGCAAACGATCAGATGGTGCAATCTATTTGCGCATACGTGGCTGATAACAACAAAAACGACCTGCGCAAAGCTTTGTCTGACAACCGCATGCGTTTAAAAAACGTTTACGATGGCATTACCTGTGATGGTTTACCTTTAGTCCGTCATGCGATCAAACACAACGCAGCGGACACCGCTGAGTTTATCATCAAGCAGTTACCAGGCAGCCAGGTTGCTAAATCAGGTGATCTGGAGTGGGCAACCAGCAATGGTTTTGCCGCTTCTCCAATACTGGAAGCTATTAAAGCCCGTAGCGCAAGCTAATCGAATTTTTGCTTAAAAAGGCGCCTGATGGCGCCTTTTTTATGTCCATGGAGGGACGGTATGTCGAAAATGCAGGAGCATATTTTCGACTGTTTTACCTGTTCGGGTTTAAGGTTGTTGCCAGAGCCTGTAAGCCAATTGGCCTGCCACTTTTTCTTTCAGTAACAGCCAGTCAGCAGGCAACTGATCCAGAGCCAGTTCTTTTTCTGTTTCCAGATAAATCAGCGCCCCTGGTTTGAGCCAGCCATATTCTGCTAAAGCGTTACAGCAAGGCAGCGCCATATTTTGCCGGAAAGGCGGATCAATAAACACCAGATCAAACTGACGCTGTGCTGGTTTTTGTAGCCACAATAAGCTGTCTGTCTGCAAAACTTCAGCCTGCTCAGTGCCAAGACTTTTCAGGTGTTGCTTCAGCAAAGTGGCGGCTTTGGCTTCTTTTTCCAGCAATAAGACAAAATCGGCATAACGTGACAAAGCTTCTAACCCCAGACTGCCGCTACCAGCAAAACAGTCCAGTACTGTGCTGCCAGCGACATCCTGCATCAGCCAGTTAAATAAAGTTTCTTTGACTCTGTCTGAGGTGGGTCTTAAACCTGCAGCATCCAGCACAGGTAAACGCCGGCCTTTCCATTTGCCACTGATCAGCCTGACAAAACCTGGCCCCTGATGTGCTGGCGCTGTACTGCGGCCCTTTGCTGTTTTCATTGAGTATTTTTGTCCTGCATCTTAAAGATGATACTATAGGGCTCAATTTTACCTTAGTTTTCGGATCTTCTGGCAGCGACCTTTATGACAAAGCAAAATAAACTCTTCTCCTGGCTTGGTTTTGGTAAAAAAACAGAGGCTGAAACTGCTGATACGCAGGCAGAACAGCAGATCCCGCAGACAGAACAGTCGTCTGAAGCGCAGACAATCGAGCCTGCACAAACAGCGCAGACAAAGACTGCTGTCGATTTACAGCCTGAGGTTAGCAGTGCAACGGCTATGGTCGAGCCTGTTGTCGATTTACAGCCACAACCTGCAGAACGTCCTGGTTTTTTCGCCCGCTTAAAACAAGGTTTAACCAAAACCAGTCAGAATTTAGGTAACGGTTTAGCCAGTCTGTTTTTGGGTAAAAAAATTGACGAGGATTTATACGAAGAATTAGAAACTCAGTTATTAATGGCCGACGTTGGGGTAGACACCAGTCAGAAATTGATTAAGCAACTGGTGCAGCATGCGCATCGTAAAGAGTTAAAAGATGCCGATGCTCTTTATGACAAATTGCAGCAAGAAATGGCTGTACTGCTGGATGAGGTGGAGCAACCTCTGCAGCTCAAAGGTGCGGATGGTCCTTTTGTGATTCTGATGGTCGGAGTCAATGGCGTAGGTAAAACCACCACTATCGGCAAAATGGCGCAGCAGTTTAAACAACAGGGCAAGTCGGTGATGTTGGCTGCAGGTGATACCTTCAGAGCTGCGGCTGTCGAGCAGTTGCAAGTGTGGGGTGAACGTAATGCTATTCCAGTGATCGCGCAGCACAGTGGTGCCGACAGTGCGTCTGTGATTTTTGATGCCTATCAGGCGGCTAAAGCCCGTGGCGTGGATGTATTGATTGCGGATACTGCGGGTCGCCTGCAAAACAAAGCGCATTTAATGGAAGAGTTGAAGAAAATAGTCCGGGTGCTGAAAAAAATCGATGGCAGTGCCCCCCATGAAGTGATGCTGACACTGGATGCTGGTACAGGTCAGAATGCATTAAGCCAAGCGCGCCTGTTTAAAGAAGCGGTGGATATTACTGGTATTAGCTTAACCAAGCTGGATGGTACAGCCAAAGGCGGGGTGATCTTCGCCATCGCTGACCAGTTTAAATTACCTATCCGCTACATTGGGGTGGGTGAGGGGATCGACGATTTACGGGTTTTTGACAGTAAAGATTTTATTAAGGCATTGTTTGCCAGGGATCTCTGATTATGTTGCGTTTTGAGCAGGTCACAAAAAGTTACAGCGGTGGTTTTGTTGCGCTCGACCGGGTCAGTTTTCACCTGGAAAAAGGTGAAATGGCTTTTTTAACAGGCCACTCCGGTGCCGGTAAAAGTACCTTGTTAAAGCTGATCAGCCTGATAGAGCGCCCGACTACGGGCAAAGTCTTTATCAATGGTGTGGATTTAAGTCGTGTCAGTAAAGGCCAGGTGCCTTATGTACGGCGGGATATCGGTATGATTTTCCAGAATCACAAGCTATTGATGAACCACAGTGTCTTTGATAACGTCGCTTTGCCTCTGGTGATTGAAGGCTTCAGCGGCAAAGACATGACCAAAAGAGTGCACGCCGCTTTAGATAAAGTCGGGCTTTTGGATAAAGTACGTTGTCTGCCTCATATGTTATCTGGCGGTGAGCAACAACGGGTCGGTATAGCCCGTGCCGTGGTCAATCGCCCACCTTTACTGCTGGCCGATGAGCCCACTGGTAATCTGGACCCGGATTTATCCAAAGACATTATGAATGTGTTCGAAGCCTTTAATCAGGTGGGGGTTTCTGTACTGATTGCCAGTCATGATTTAAGCCTGCTTGCGCGGATGCGCTACCGCACTTTGACCCTTAAAAATGGCCGTATGATCAACGATGGCTTAACTTCCTACGGAGCCGACGAATGAGTATCTTGTTTCAGGGCCGGGCCACAGGAGCTACTGCGGTAAAACAAAGTCTGTGGCACAGGTTTGTGATGTTTTGGGTGCACCATCTGCGTCAGGCCTTGACCAGTTTGGGCGAAATCTGGTTGACCCCGGCGTCGTCTTTACTCACAGTCGCTGTGATTGGGGTCAGTTTAACTTTGCCTGTGACTTTGCATTTAATGGTGAAAAACCTGCAACAGGTCAGCAGCAGTGTCGATCAGGCGGCGCAGATCAGTTTGTTTTTAAAAGCCGATACCAACGAAACGCAGATTGCTGAGCTGATAGCTCTGCTGCAGGCGAACCCTGAAGTGGCAGATGTGCAGTTTATTGATAAAAGTCAGGCCTTGGCCGAGTTTACTGCTGAATCTGGTTTTGGCGATGCGTTAAGTTATATCGAAGATAATCCGTTACCTCATGTGATGCTGGTGACGCCAAAAAATACCTCCAGTGTGGCCGCCTCCGCTTTGTTAAGCACGCTGCAGCAAGAGCGTTATGTTGAGCTGGCAAAACTGGATATCGGCTGGCTGGAACGTTTGGATGCTATTGTCAGCCTGGTACGTCAGGTGGCTATTGCCGTGGCTTTGCTGTTGATGGTGGCAGTGCTGCTGGTGGTGGGGAATACTATCCGGTTAATGGTTCTGAATAAGAAAGACGAAATTGAAGTGATGAAACTGGTGGGAGCCACCAACAGTTATATTCAACGGCCTTTTTTATACACTGGCATTTGGCTGGGTTTTTTTGGTGGCATTCTGACGTTTTTAATTGAAGAAGTACTGTTGTGGTGGTTAAAACAGGGCATTGCCAGCGTGACTCAGTTGTATGACAGCAGTATTGCCCTACAACCTCTGAGTCTGGCCGAGTTAGGCTATCTATTGCTGGTTGCTGTTGCTCTGGGGTTTGTTGGCTCCTTTCTGGCGGTGCATCGCACTATCAGCCAGATCGAAGCGACAGGTATTTAACCTTAGCCAACAGGGGGTTAATGTTGCTGCACTGTCAGCAAACGTTGCCCCCATTCCACCGCTTCAAAGTACACCAGGTTTAAGTCGACCGTATCAGGCACCATGCGGGACGATAGTTCAGTTTGTTGTTGCCACAACCCCTGTTCAAAAGTGCGCTCTACCGCCAGATAATCGGCCAGTATGCCTTTATTCTCCAGCAGTGCCGCTTTGATGGACGGCAGCAAAGGTAACTGTGCTAACAATTCTTGCAGAGGTTGTTCCAGCAACGCGTCCACCAAGGAAAATAAACCTGTTAAAAAGGCGGCCGGAGGGTTTTCGGTATCTCCGCGGATATTGGCCAGACGATCACAAAAGCGGGCCCGGATCAGTGACATGACCAGCAACTCATCGGACTGACCTTCTGCCAGATTCGCCAATGCCAGCAGGGAAATAAACTTCTTCAGCTCGGCTTCGCCCATATAAACCATCGCGTGTTTCAGCGAGCCGATACACTGCTTGCGGGCAAAATTAGCGCTGTTAATAAAACGCAGTAACTTATAGGACATGTCCAAATCACGTTCAACGATGGCAGCCAGACCGTCAAAATCCAGCCTGACTTTGCTGGATTCACTGATCAGTGCCAGCAAGTTCAGTTTGTTGCTTCCCAGTTGTTTGTGTTTCAGCATTTCAGGCCGGGCAAAAAAATAGCCCTGATATAAATCAAAGCCCAGTTGTTTCAGTTGCTCGTACTCATCGGCAGTTTCTACTTTTTCCGCCAGTAAAGTGACAGGGTATTTGGCGATGCGGCGCAGATATTTGCTGATTTGCAGCATATTAAACATCCGCACATCTACTTTAATAATACTGACATAAGGTAAAAACACATCCCACTTGGCGTCAAAGTCATGGTCGTCCAACGCCAGCCGATAGCCCATTTTGTGTAACTCTTTACAGGCTGTCAGCAGTTCATCACTGATAGGTACAGTTTCAAGAATTTCGATCACCATACTCTTTGGGTCGATAGAAGTGGGGAAGTGATGGATCAAGGTGTCGGCTGAAAAATTGATAAAAGCTTGTTTGCCTCCGGTGATTTTCTCCACCCCCAATAACAAATGGTGCTGAGTGATCAGCTTTGAGGTGGCTTCATCGGCATCCACATTGGGAAAACAGTTATCCACGCCATCCCGAAACAGCAGTTCATAGCCTGTTACGGCTTTCTGGCGGTCAAAAATAGGCTGGCGAGCAACATAGCAGTACATAAATGAGGCCTTAGCTGATTTTTATTTTTTTCATTAATCTATGGTCTGGAGTTCTAAATTTATCATATAAGAAATAACTCACTATATATATGAATTGATATTATTAAAAAGCAGGGCTTATACAATTAGGATCTTAAAAGCACTAAATTTCTTTTAGCACTCTCAGAGAAAGAGTGCTAATATTTGGCCCAATCAAGCGATAAGGGGAATTTACATGACTCAGGCTTCTCAAATGATGCATCTGACAGTGGCTGGAAGTGGCAGCCTTGAAGCTTACACTCATGCGGTAAGTACTATCCCTATGCTCACTGCCGAAGAAGAACGTTCTTTAGCTGAAAAATTACAACAAGACGGTGACCTGGAAGCCGCCCGGGTGCTGATTATGTCTCACCTGCGGTTTGTGGTGCATATTGCCCGCAGTTATTCAGGTTATGGTTTACCAATCAGTGATCTGATCCAGGAAGGCAATATTGGCCTGATGAAGGCGGTAAAACGCTTTGACCCCTCTGTCGGCGTGCGTTTAGTCTCTTTTGCTGTGCACTGGATCAAAGCAGAAATTCATGAGTTTGTACTGAAAAACTGGCGTATCGTCAAAGTAGCCACCACCAAAGCACAACGTAAGTTGTTCTTTAATCTGCGTAAAGCGAAAAAACACTTAGGTTGGTTCAGTCAGGAAGAAGTACAAAATGTAGCAGACTCGTTGGGCGTTCCGGTACATGAGGTGCTGGAAATGGAGTCCCGGATGAGCAATCAGGATATGCCTTTTGATGCATCGGACGATGAAGACGAGAGCAACTACACTGCACCTGTGTTTTATCTGCAGGACAAGGGTTCTGATTTAGCCAACCGTATTGAAGAAGACCAATGGGACAATGCGTCAGTGGATCGTCTGCAAGCAGCAGTTCGCACACTGGATGAGCGTAGCCAGGATATTATCCGCGCCCGTTGGTTGGACGATCAGAAACTGACATTGCAAGAGTTAGCTGACCGTTATCAGGTGTCCGCTGAGCGGGTGCGTCAGCTAGAGAAAAATGCAATGAAGAAACTGCAGGCTGCAATGGCGGCTTAACCAGACTTGTTGTTGAAAAAAGCCCTGACTTGTCAGGGCTTTTTGCTTTTTATCTATCGAACTCAGAGCGTTAAAAGCTACCGCCTAACTGATAAAAAGGCAAAGACGTCACTGGTTTTTTAACGGGCTCTGGCAGGCTCCAGGGTTTTTGTATCAGCACCGGAGCAGGCGTGATCACGGCTAAGGTCAAAGGATTCAGCAGTTCCGGTATGTCCCATTGCTGACTATACATGGCGATGATGGCGGCTGGCTCTTCGATGGCAGGCACAAAAACCTGCTCTTTAAGCGGGGTTTGGGGTGGGTTAGATTCCCTGTCTGGTTGGCGTGCAATGGCTGCCTTTTCCTGCTCAGGTAAAGCGAAAGGAAGATCTGCAGTTTGGGCCGCGGTCATCACCGGATAGTTGGCTGGCAGTAATGCTGATAACTTCACCACGTCAATGCCCTGTGTCGCCAGACTGGCCAGATGTTGTTTCAGATAAGCATAAGTTTCTGGATAAGGGTGGCCAATAGCTATCGCATACTGATGTTGTTTTGCCAGCTTGATCATCAGCTTAAATTGCCGGTCTAAGGCTTGATACGACCGATCATTATCCAGAAACACCTGACGGGTCAGTAAGGGCATCTGATGCTTTTGAGCGTAGACCGCCGCCTGGCTACGGGCTGTGGTTTTGCTATCAAGGAAAAACAGCCGACGTTTGGCGATATAGCCTAAAGTCCAGTCCATCACGTCAGTTTGTTCTGTGAAATAACTGCCCATATGATTATTAACACCTATGGCGTAAGGCACATCAGCAAAAGCGGCTTGCAGTTTATGCTCGATTTGGCTGCGGCTCATGCTGACTTTTAACGCATTTTTACTTAAATCAGCGCGGCGGGCTGACTCCATCGGCATATGCAAAATCACATCCCGACGCTTTTGGTAAGCTGCTTTGGCTACAGCATGGCTATGAGGAGTGTGGGGGATCACCGCAAAGGTCAGTTCATAAGGCAACTCCAGCAACTTGTAGTCAAGCTGGTGATAACCTATGTCATCGATCACAATAGCAACTTTGGCGGCAACAGCGGACCAACTGCAAAGCGCAAAAGCTAAACCCAGTACATACTTCATTCACTAAGATCCTGCGCGTTTCTGTAACCAGGTGATAGGGTTTATCGCGGTGCCCTTTTGCCGGATCTCAAAATACAAGCCAGCCTGGGTTTGTCCACCACTGGCTCCGACTAAAGCGACAGCTTCACTGGCGTTGACGGCTTCACCAGGTTTTTTTAATAAGGTTTGGTTGTGGCCGTACAGGCTCATTACACCATTGCCGTGGTCCAGCACTATGACCCAGCCATAGCCTTTCAGCCAATCAGCATAAATCACCTGACCGTCCGCGACGGCTTTCACTTTCGAACCTTCCGCTGCTGCTATTAAGATGCCGCGCGAGCTGACTCCTGCCAGACGTTTTTCACCATAACCCTGCAAAATATCGCCTTGTACAGGCCAGGGTAATTTACCTTTGGTTTTCGGCAGATTAATACGTTTTTTGGCCGCCAGAGCTGCAGCTTTTAACTTGCCTAACGTCGTTTGCAGGCTTTGTTCGTTTTTTTTCAGATAGTCCAGTTGCTGTTCCTGATCAGTTAAAAAACTCTTGAGCTTTTTCACCGAAGCCAGTTGACTGGTTTTGGCTTCCATCAATTCCTGCTGCTGCTCTTTCAATTGAGCCTGCAATGTTTGTTGTTGTTCTGCTTTGCTCTGTAAATCCTGTGCTACTTGTTTTAATGCTTCGGCCGTTTGTTCTATGCTGCGGATCTGCTGCATACGCGCCTGATTCAGATACTGGTAATACGTCAGTACCCGCTCCAGTTTGTTGCTGTCCTGCTGGTTCAGTAACATCTTGGTGTAATCATGCTCGCCCGTGATAAAAGCGCCTTTAAGCTGCTGCGCCAGCAGGGATTTTTGCAACTCAAAACTTTGTTGCAGTTGCTGCTGTTCTAATTCCAGTTGCTGCTGTTGTTGCTGTACTTTGGTCAGTTCTTCATTGCTTTGCCGAATTTGCCGGGCCAGTTTAGCCAGTGACTGGTCGGCAGACTTCAATAAATCCTGAGCTTTACTAAAAGCCTTTTGCTGCTGTTGTAGTTCTTTTTCGGTTTGCTGAATTTGACCTTTGAGCTGCGACAGTTCCTGCTGCACCTCTTTCTGATCCTGAGCTGCAACTGAGGCTGCGCCTAAACAGAACAGCAGAGCTAAGCTCTGCTGCATCTTTGCTTTGTACTTCAAACGGCTTAACGGCATTAATGTGTCTTCATCAGAATTTTACCTGTCATTTCAGCAGGTATAGGCATTCCCATCAAGTGCAGCATAGTCGGCGCTATATCACTTAAAATACCACCCTCTGTGACTGTGGCAGGACGGCCAACATAAATCAGCGGCACAGGATCGCTGGTGTGGGCGGTGTGAGCCTGACCAGAATCCGGATCCATCATTTGCTCAGCATTACCATGGTCGGCGGTAATCAAACATTCGCCACCGACCTGCTGTAAGGCTTCCACCACCCGGCCAATACAGTGATCCACAGCTTCCACTGCTTTAATAGCGGCAGACAAAACACCAGTGTGACCCACCATATCGCCGTTTGGATAATTACAGATGATCACATCAAAGTCGCCGCTGTGAATGGCGTCCACCAGTTTGTTGGTCAGTTCGGTGGAGTTCATTTCCGGCTGCAAGTCGTAGGTGGCTACATTCGGTGATGGCACCAGTATACGTTGTTCACCGTCAAAGACCTCTTCACGGCCACCACTGAAAAAGAAGGTGACGTGAGCATATTTTTCGGTTTCGGAAATACGTAACTGGGTTTTGTTGTGTTTGGCCAACCATTCCCCTAAGACGTTGTTCAGACTTTCTGGCGGGTAAGCACAAGGTGCTTTTATATCCGCAGCATATTCAGTCAGCATCACAAAGCTGGCCAGCTCTGGCTGATACTCGCGGGCAAAGCCGGTAAAGTCGCTATCAATAAAAGCCCGGCTGAACTGGCGGGCACGGTCGGCTCGGAAGTTCATAAAAATCAGGCTATCGCCCTGCTGCATTTGAATGACATCACCAGCGGCATTTTTAATGGCGGTGGCTTTGACAAATTCATCATTTTCATCCCGGCTGTAGGCCGCTTTTAATGCATCCACTGCGCTAGTTGCAGTAAATTCAGCTTTGCCTTGAGTCAATAAATCGTAAGCAGCTTGCACACGGTCCCAGCGTTTATCGCGGTCCATTGCATAATAACGGCCAATGACTGAAGCCACCTGGCCGACACCTATGGCCTTAAAGTGATCTTCAACCCGTTGCAATGAAGCTTCAGCACTGCGGGGAGGGGTATCGCGGCCATCCAAAAAGGCGTGCAAATAAATTGCTGTCGCACCTTGTTGTTTGGCTAAATCAATCATCGCGATAATATGATCTTCGTGACTGTGCACACCGCCTGGCGATAACAAGCCCATTAAGTGCACAGCTTTGCCATGGCGTACAGCAGCTTGTGTCGCTTCAACCAACACAGGGTTGGTAAAAAAATCACCGTCAGCAATGGCTTTGGTAATGCGGGTAAAGTCCTGATACACCACACGGCCAGAGCCTAAATTGACATGGCCTACTTCAGAGTTGCCCATCTGACCTTCCGGCAAACCGACATCCAGACCAGAGCCCGAAATCAGCGTATGAGGATACTCTGCCCATAACTTATCCATCACCGGTGTATTGGCTTGCAAAATGGCGTTGGATTCACGTTCTTCTCTGTATCCCCATCCGTCCAATATCAGTAAGACTAACGGCTTTTTCGGCGGCATAAGTTCGGCTCCGTATCTTGTTGCTTGATCATCGTTTTGATGCGCTATCTTACCTTGTTTTTGCTGTGAAAACAGTGACGAAATAGTACGGATAGGGCTTCAATGCTGCATTCTTTTCTCAAACTAGGTATACTCGGCCGCAAAGTTTTGCTCCTGAAATAAAACAGAATGGTGTTTATGCAGCAATATATTGATTTTCTAAGTAATCATCCTTACCTGACTGCCGCTTGGGTGGCCTTGTTTTTAGCTTTAGTTGTCAGTTGGGTGAAGTCACTAACCTCGTCAGTCAAACAAATTACCCCCACTCAGCTCACGTTACTGGTGAACAGAGAAGATGCGACTGTCATCGATATTCGGGCTGAGGCAGACTTTAAGAAAGGTCATATCACAGGTGCCCGTCACCTGAGTGCGGAACAAATTAACACTCAGGCTACAACCGGGCTTGAAAACAAAAAAGACGCACCCATCATAGTAGTCTGTCAGGCGGGTATGTCTGCACAGGGCGTCGCTGCTAAGCTGAACAAACAGGGCTTTGCCAAAGTGTTTGTTCTGCAGGGTGGCATGAATACCTGGACAGGTGCAAACCTGCCGGTGGTTAAAAAGTAAGTCGGAGCAAAGATGGCACAAGTCACTATTTACACTAAAGCCTATTGTCCTTATTGTGTTCGCGCTAAGGCGTTATTAGGCCAGAAAGGTGTGCAGTTTGACGAGATTAAAATCGACGAACAGCCAGAACTGCGTCCAGCCATGATTGAACGTGCCAATGGCCGTACCACAGTGCCGCAAATTTTTATCGGCGATACTCATGTTGGCGGTTGTGACGATCTTTTTGCACTGGAGAACGCCGGTACTTTGAATTCGCTGCTCGCCGCCCAATAGCGGTGGGCTCTCAGCTCTTACTCATTATTATTACAACTAGGATTTATCATGGCCGAACAACAAGCCGCAGAACAATTTGCCATCCAGCGTATTTACGTCAAAGACATTTCTTATGAGTCACCGAACGCACCGGCAATATTCCGTAAAGAGTGGCAGCCCGCTATTCAGTTAGACTTAGACACCCGTAGTGACAAGTTAGACGACACTACTTTTGAAGTGGTGTTGTCTTTGACTGTGACTGCTCGCATTGAAGAAGAAGTGGCGTTTTTATGTGAAGTGCAACAGGCTGGTATTTTCAGCGTACCTGCGCTGGAAGACGCGCAAATGGCACATATGTTAGCCTCATTCTGTCCTAACATTCTGTTCCCTTATGCCCGTGAAGCGGTGTCTAACCTGGTAAACCGTGGTACTTTCCCACAACTGAATCTGGCACCTGTGAATTTTGATGCCTTATTTGCTCAATACGTGCAAAAACGTCAGGCTGAAGCTCAGGCCCAGCAAGGCGTAGAACTACAGTCTTAACATGAAAGCTGCAATTGCTGTGTTAGGGGCGGGCTCGTATGGGACCGCCCTTGCCATTTCACTGGCCCGTAATGGTAATCCAACTCTGTTGTGGGGACGCAACGCGGACGACGTGCGCGTGATGACCGAACAACGGGTCAATCAGCGCTATTTACCGGATATCCGGTTGCCTGATTCCTTAGCTGTGACCGACGATCTGGCCTATGCAGTAAGCTCTTGCCGCGATATTTTATTGTCTGTGCCAAGCCATGCCTTTGCTGATACTTTAAAGCAGATCAAGCCTTATTTGCAGCCTGCAGCTCGTGTGGCCTGGGCCACTAAAGGTTTGGAACCGGAAACCGGTCGCTTGTTGCAGGATGTGGCGAAAGAGATCCTCGGCGAAGACGTGTCTTTAGCTGTGTTGTCTGGCCCCACTTTTGCCAAGGAATTAGCAAAAGGCTTGCCTACTGCGATCTCTTTGTCTTCGACTGATCCTGAATTTATCGCCACTTTATCCGATTTATTGCATTGCACTAAAACCTTTAGGGTGTATACCAATCCTGATTTTATCGGGGTGCAACTCGGTGGTGCTGTGAAAAACGTCATTGCGATAGGCGCAGGGATGGCGGATGGTATTGGTTTTGGTGCCAATGCCCGTACCGCTTTAATTACCCGTGGTTTAACGGAAATGTGCCGTTTAGGCTGTGCTTTGGGTGCAAAAAAAGAAACCTTTATGGGCATGGCGGGGTTAGGCGATCTGGTATTAACCTGCACTGATAATCAGTCCCGTAACAGACGTTTTGGTTTGTTGTTAGGTGAAGGCAAAGGCGTAGACGAAGCCATGACGACCATAGGTCAGGTGGTGGAAGGCTATCGCAATGCCAAAGAAGTCTTTAACCTGGCGCAACGTGTTGGTGTCGAAATGCCTATCACTGAACAAATTTATCAGGTGTTGTATCAGGGCAAAGATGCGCGGTTGGCGGCGATGGATCTGTTAGGCCGCGAAAAACGCGACGAATAGTTTTCCCGTCGTATTTGGCGCTGCAGCTTTGTTGCCTGCACTCTCTCGCCCCAGTCGCATAGTGATCTATGCTCCTGGGGTCTCGTTCCTTTGTCGCCGCGCTGCAACACCAACTACTTAGGGTATTAGCCGTCGTATTTGATACCGCAGCTTTGTTGCCTGCCCCGCTTTTAAGGTAAGAGTCTCGCCCCAGTCGCATAGACAGCTATGCTCCTGAGGTCTCGTTCCTTTGTCGCCTGACCTCTGAGATTAGTTCTCTGTCTTTGGTTCTTTATCCAGTAGCGCAGCGATTTGTTCCGGTTGCACAGGTGGGCTAAACAGATACCCCTGCACCACTTGACAGCCCATCACGTGCAGTAAATAAGCCTGCATTTCAGTTTCGACGCCTTCAGCTACTACGGCAATCTTCAGATAGCCTGCTAAGCGGATAATAGTGGAGGTGATATTACGGTCTTGTTCGGAGGTATCCATATCCTTGATAAAAGCCCGGTCTATTTTCAGGGTGTCGATAGGGAAACGTTTCAGATAACCCAAAGACGAGTAGCCGGTACCAAAATCATCCAATGCCAGGGTAAAGCCCATAGCCTTAAGCTGATGCATCACTTCGAGGCAGTGATCGGCATCACGCATCATCGCCGTTTCAGTGATTTCCAGCTCAAGTAAAGCGGCATCCAGTTGATAATGTTCAAGTTCTTGTCGTAGGAAGTCGAGTAAATCAGGTTGCTGCAATTGCTGCACAGACAAATTCACTGCAACCCGGCCCCGCATCCGGCCTTGGTGCTGCCATTGCTGGATTTGCGCACAGACCTGACTAAACACCAGCCGGTCCAGTTGAATAATAACGCCGTTTTCTTCCGCAATAGGGATAAACATCAGCGGAGACACTATGCCCCTAACCGGGTTGTGCCAGCGACATAAGGCCTCATAACCTACTATGGTATTGCTACCCACATTGTACTTGGGCTGATACACCACTTTAAATTCACCCTGACTGATACCGCGCCACAAATCACTTTCTAAAGCCAGATACTCCGGGGTCCGTTGCAGCATCTTGTCATTAAAGAACTGGGCATTGTTACGACCCATTTGTTTGGCGTGGTGCAAGGCTGTATCGGCGCTGCGCATTAGAATATCAGAGGAGCGGCCATCGTCCGGATAAACCGCAATACCAATACTGGCGGTCAGAGTAATTTCCAAATCGCCAAGTGCTATCGGCTGACGAATTTGCAGCAATAATTGCAGGCTCAGACGATTTAATAACAGATCAAATTGTTCCACACTAAAATGAGAGGGCACCAGAATGGCAAACTCATCGACCCCTAGTTTCGCCAGAATATAGCCAGCTGGGAGCTGTTTCTGTAGCCGTTCAGCCACCATCTTCAGCAATTGATTGCCACTGTCGTGGCCTAATGAGTCGTTAATTTTGGCAAAGCGGTCCAGGTCGACCAACAATACCGCAAAGTGAGGAAAACGGCTGCTGCAACTGTAAAAGGCTCTGTCCAGATGTTCCAGAAATAAAGCCCTGTTGGGCAATTGGGTCAGAGGGTCTCTGGTGCTGAGTTTACGCAGCTCACGTTCGTTTAATTTACGGTTGGTGACATCGGAGAAGATAGCCAGATAGAGTTTAGGTTCCTGCATCTCTTTGCCAGATAGCAGGGTAATAGCTAAAGACAAGGCAAAACTGTCGCCATTGGCTTTTTTACTCCAGACTTCGCCACGCCAGAAATTGAATTGCTGTAACTGCTGCACTATGGTTTTCAGCAGTTCTGTCTGATGTCCCTGAGCTGTGTAAAGTTGCAGGGTTTGACCTTGCATTTGCTTCGCGTCAAAGCCTGTGATGTGGCAAAAAGCCTGATTCACTTTTTCAATCCGCAATTGTTCGTCGCCCAGCCAAACTGCATCCTGGGTGTTGTCGAACAGAGAGCTGATCATCAACTGCTGCTCAAGTTGCTGATGCAAACGTTGTTGATGCACACGATAACGCCATAGCAAGAACGCCAGCATAGCAACAGACAGAAACAAAATCAGCCAGAGCCAGCTCTGTTGGATCCACCAGTAGCGGTTGAATTGCAGTTGATAGTCTCCTGCCTGCTGCCAATTCAGGCCGTCGCGGCTTGCTTCAATAGTTAACTGGTAGCTGCCGCTGTCCCCTAACTGCAGGCTGAAATGACGTTGAGGGTAGGTCAGTACCTGTGCTGGTGCTTTATCCAGACTGTAACGGAAATAATTCCATTGTTGCCCCGCAGCCGGATAATGGCTCAGGCGAAACTGCAGTTCAGGTCCCCAACTGTCGATGTATAGCTGGTGCTCCTTTCGTGTCAGGTGCTGTCCGTTTTCTGCAATAAGTTCAAGACGTAAAGGATTCGTCACTGCGGAGCGTTTGTGTTGCTGCACCGGAAGTCGGTAATGATGCATGGAACTGTTGAGTAGTAGTTGCTGCTGTACCACCTGAGGCTGGAAGGGCTGCAGATATTCGCCTTGATTCAGTTGCCACTGCAACAGAGCGTTCGTATCCAGATCCAGCAAGCTAAGCTGCTGTCTGGACCAAAGCCAGAGCTGTTGTTCCCGCTTGAGCATAGACTGCTGTTGCCAGGGGACTTGCCACTGCTTTTGTAAAGCTAGTTTGAGCTTATTGTTGTCGTAGTGCACCTGATAAAAATACAACTGATCCGGGCTCAGTAGCCAGAGTCCTGTAGCTTCCGGCTGCAGATCGATAATTTGACGCGCATCTGCGCAAGGTGGGGTATGACAGTGGCTGAATTGGTAGCTGCGCAATTGCTGTTCTGCCAGCTCGTATGAATAGAGCCCCGCTGCGCCTGATAACCAAAGCTGTCCGGAATGGTAACGTACCAGCGTCCAACTGATTTGGTTGTTCAGTAAGGTGGCACCGCTGTTGTGGTCCCACTGCCATAGTCCCTGTTCGGTCAGATACCAAAACTGCTCTTCAGCTAACGCCAGATCAAGTACCGGCTGCGGCTCTTGCGCTAGCCAGCTTGCAGTTGAGGCGTCATAACGCCAGATTTTGTCACTGGCCCAGACAAAATAATGCTGCTGTAATTGCCAGAGTTTTTTCACCTGGTCTGGTGCAAAAGGAAACGTCAGACTCAAACTCTGACCAGATGCAGCAGACTGCAGAGTAAGTCGCTGCTGCTCCAGGTGCCAGAGTTGGTTTTTATTGTCCCAGAATTGAGTGGGCTCGGCGCTTTGCATCGCTACAGCCGAAGACTGAGCCAGGGCTAAGGTACCGCTGGCATCGGCTAACCAGATATTCTGGTGACGGTCGGCAAACAATTCAGTCCAGGCTTGTGCCAGTGGCTGGATCTGCCAGGATTGGGTATCGGGTTGATATAAATACAAGCGTTGATCAGACAGTAACCAAACCTGACCCAGCGGGTCTACTTCCAGGCTGCTGGCGTAAAAATCCGCAGGTGGAGCGATTTCCAGCAGCTCTTGGCCTTTGAGCTGATAGAGTTGTTTATTCTGTGCCAATAGCCAGAGTTGTTGATCAGGCCCTACTGCCAAATCTGTGTGTGGTGGCAGCGCCAACGGGTACTGCTGCCATCTTTGGTTACTCAGGTCGTATCGGGATAATCTGGAGTCTTTTGACCAGAGCCATAATGAATGGCCATCACTGACGCCCTGCACCCAGGCCGCGGCTGTGCTACTGCTGCGCCATAACAAACGGGCTTCCGGCGATTGAACGGGCCACTGCCAAATTTCCTGCTCAGTTAAAATCAAGGGGGCGAAACTGTTGGATAAAAACAAAGCTTTGATCGGTTGCTTGCTTTGCCAAATTTGACGGAACTGCCCAGTGTTTTGCTCAAACAGCCAGAGTTGATCCAGGCTGGCCAGCCATAACTGTTGTTGATTCAGTGTCAGTAACTGAACTAAAGCCTGAGTCTGCAGTTGCTCAGGCAAATTAAAAGACTGATGTTCATGACCATCAAAGCGATGCAACTGAGTGCTGGTACTCCACCACAATAATCCCGAGGAGTCCTGGGTAAACAGCTCTATGGCTAAATGCTGCGACTGACGGGAGTGCACCATAGGCTGTACTTGCAAATAAGCCTGAACAGCACCACTGCAGCAGACAAGCCAAAACGCCAGACAAAACTTAAGGCAACGCAGCAGCATCTGAATTTATTCCCCAGACCATCTTTATTAAAATTAGTGAGATACCCAAGTGACCTCGAGAAAAAACGCCGCCTAGTTCGGCCTGGTGCAGTGACTTGGGTCCATATCACTCCACCAATCAACACTATAGCTCTATGCTTTCCTGCTTGGCAAACTCAGGGCCTGGCTCCGGCGTAGCCTAATTGGCGCCAACATTCATAGACAAAGACTGAAACTGCATTGGACAGATTCATCGAACGACTGTCGGGGGTCATCGGAATACGCAGCCAGTGCTCCTTAGGAAAAGTCGCCAGCAGATCGGCAGGTAAACCGCGGCTTTCAGGGCCAAAAACCAGCGCATCACCCAATTGATAAACCGCATCGCTATGGTGCTTGCTGCCTTTGGTGGTACAGGCGAAAATCCGGGCAGGTTGGACATCGGCTAAAAAGGCAGCAAAGTTTGCATGGCGTTTCACATCGACAAACTCGTGGTAATCCAGACCAGCCCTTTTAATACGTTTATCATCCCAGGCAAACCCCAAAGGCTCAATTAAATGCAGGCGAAAGCCAGTGTTGGCACAAAGACGAATAATATTGCCGGTATTAGGCGGGATTTCAGGTTCGTATAACACTATGTCTAGCATGATCATATCCAAGTTTTTAAGCGCGCTGAGTGTAACAAAATTGGCGTACAATGCCTATGGATGCTGATGACGAAACAGGCGACTATGAACACTTTGAACACAGAGACGACAGAGAATACCGATTATCAACTGTGGGTGAAACGCTCAGGCTATCTGACGCTGACTATTGCTCTGACCATTTTGCTGCTGAAGTTCAGTGCTGTGCTGGCCACTAATTCCAGTTCTGTGCTGGCGTCTTTTACGGACGCCTCTATGGATTTACTGGTTTCGGTACTGAATTTTGCTGTATTACGTTATGCACTGCGCCCTGCAGACGACAACCACGGTTTCGGTCATGGCAAAGCGGAGGCTGTGATGGCCTTGTTGCAGTCGGCTTTTTTAACTGGCGCAGCAGTGTTATTGCTGACTCAGGCGTTTAGCCGTTTACATCAGACCGAAGCCGTCCAGCAATTGGAATTTGGGATGGGCATTACCTTGCTTTGTGCCCTGTTAACCCTGACTCTGGTGCTGGCTCAGCGTTGGATCATTAAACGCACCGGATCGTTAGCGGTCAAGGCTGATCTGCTGCATTATCGCAGTGATTTACTGATGAATCTGCTGGTTATCGCGGCGTTGTTTTTCGCCAGTCAGAACTTTGTTTGGGTCGATAACCTGGTGGCTATACTGATCTGTGGTTATTTACTTTACAGTGCGTACGAATTAGCAAGAGAGGCACTCCAGCATTTGCTGGACCAACAATTACCCCAGGAGCAGTTGTTACGGATAGAGCAGGCTTTGCTGACTCAGCCTCACGTGCTGGCGGTAGAACAACTCAAAACCCGCCAGGCTGGACCTGATGTATTTATTCAGCTTCGTCTGGTGTTGCAGGATGATTTATCTTTGTTGGCGGCTCATGCCATAGTGGATCAGGCCGAGCAGCAACTGATGGCGCTCTATACACAAGCCGAAGTTATTATTCATGCAGAACCTTATTCAGAGTCCGAGTTGAAGCACAAAACGATCCAAAGCGCTGAATAGCTGATGACGTAGCGGGTCGCTTTCAAAAATAATTTCATGCAAAGCGCCCGGTATTGCGATCAGTTCGCAGGGCAATGCCTGTTGTTGATGTTTTTTCAGATACAACTGCTGCATCTGGTTGTCGACCACAGGATCTTCTGTCGCCTGCAGCAGTAACTGAGGTAAAGACAAAGCCGGAGCCTTGTGTAATGCCTCAATAGCCTGCAAGGATTGGTATAACCAGCGGCAGGACACGCCACCTAACTGCAAGTGCGGCACATCTTGATACAACTGACGGAACAACTGATAACGCACAGGGCTGTGAGTCAGGTGGTTACCGGCAAAGGCTTTATCCTGATAAGGTTTTTGCCCCGGAAAGTAGCGGCTTTTTCCACCGGTCAGCTTGTTCAGCTTGTGCAGTAAACGCACCAGTGCCAGGGCTATCCACTTGGGGACAGGCTGGCTTTGAATGCCAAACATAGGGGAGCAATACACAGCTCCACTAAAACCGTGCTCAGTATGCTGCTGCAAGTAGCGACATAAAATGGCGCAGCCCATCGAGTGCGCCAAACCCAACAGCGGTGCTTGTTGCAAAGGCCTGATCTGCTGTTCCAGCCAAAGCGCGAAGTCCTTTACATAATGCTGAAAATCCGCCACATCACCTAAATGCCGATCGGCGTTGATCCTGTCCGACAAACCCTGACCTCTGTGATCAATCAGATGCACAGTAAAACCGGCCTGGTACAGATCAAAGCTAAATTCCTGATACTTCTGAGCCGCCTCAATACGGCCCGGAGACAGCACTATTTCAGCACGAGGCGAAGGATGGCGAAAACTGCTGTACCAGATCCGTGTCTGGTCAAAACTGGAAAAAAACTGGTGCTGGCCTTGTTGCCAGAAATTTTGTAATTCAGGCTGAGCTTGTGCTAGTTGCTGCTCGCTAAAACTGGCATTTAGTAGCTTAGGTGATGATGCAGACAATCCGATATCCTTAGTGGGGCAGGGGCAATACAATGCGTATTAATAAACCACCGCTGGTTGGCAATGATGCGCTGATACGGCCCTGATGTTGTCGTATGGCTGAGGCCGCTATCGCCAGACCAAGGCCCGTGCCATTTTGGTGTTCACGCACTGTTGATACCCGGTAAAAAGGCGCAAAAATGTGCGATAAACTCTGCTCCGGCACACCGGGGCCCTGATCCTGGATCAGCACTTCAAGCTGTTGTTCCTGCTGCTCAAGCCTGCATAAAATCAGACTTTGTTCCGGGCTGTATTTAATAGCGTTTCGCAGCACATTTTCAATAGCGCGGCCTAATAAACGCTGATCTGCATCCAGCCAGCATTGTGCCGGCGCATTGAGCTGCACCCGTTGTTGTTTAGCGTCGGCCTCCAGTTGATTTAATTCAATAATAGCGCCGAGCAGTTCTGTTAAGTCTAACGGCTGCTTTTCTAACGGGTACTGGCCTGCGTCCAATCGGCTGAAGGTTAATAACTCATCTAAGAGCTGGTCCAGTAGTTTTAGCTCCATTTCAATGCGTTGCAGTTGTGGGGTATCGCCCTGCCGTTGTTGCAACGCCAGTGCTAACTGGGAGCGGGTGAGCGGCGAGCGTAATTCATGTGAGACATCACGCAGCAAGCGCTGCTGATTATGGATCAGGTCCTCTATCCGGGCTGCCATGGTATTAAAACCCCGGCCTAAATCCCCTAATTCGTCTTTGCGTGCGGCCAGAGCTGTGACTCTGCTATCCAGCTCGCCCTGGGCAAATTTCAGATGACTAGCGCTCAGCTCACGCAAAGGACGGGTGATCGACAAGGCCAGAATTAAGCTGGCAATAGCTGACACTGCCACCAGTAAAGTCAATAACGAGCCCTCCGGCAGTGTATGCAGTTGCCACCAGGCTTGTTCAGGCCGCTGTTTTAACTGAAACAATGCAATGTTTTTGTCTGAAATGACCATCGGCAAGGGGCCCGCCACATAAGTATTTTTATGCACCAGTAAACGCGGACGATTCAGTTGTGACAGTTCGGTCAGCCAATTCGGATCAAAATTTGCTGGCAAAGCATCCGGATTGAGCAGTTGATTAGTGTCTACATCCACCATTAGCCAACGGCCTTTGTATTTGCGTTCTAAATCGCGCTGTAGGGTGTTCAGGTGAGCAAAAGGCTGAACATGTTCCTTCAGGTGTCTGAACTGTTCAGCCACAGGATGAGGTAAGCGCCTTATTTCCGTTTGCTCAGGCCAGCCTCTGGCGAATAAAATAGCGCCGGCTACCGCCACAGATAACACCAGCCAAAACCATAAGAAAATCCGGCCAGCCAGGTAATTGACCGGATTAAAGCCCGACCAGTTCATCACTGTTCACCCTCCAGCAAGACATAACCTAAACCTCTTAAGGTCTGAATTTTTTCACCTTCATCGTACTGAGCAATTTTTTTGCGGATATTGCTGATATGCATGTCCAGGCTGCGATCATAAAGCTGTAACCTTTTACCCAGTGCCAACTGGCTTAAGTCTTCTTTACTGACTACATCTCCGGCGTGACGTAGCAACAGTTCAAGAATTTGATATTCAGTGGCGGTCAGGATCAGGGGTTGTTCTCCAACCAAAACCTGGCGCTTAGCGCTGTCCAGTCGCAGTCCATTGACCTGCAGTGCGCTTAATTGAGGTTGTTGCTGGTGTTGTATCAGTTCCACCCGGCGCAGTATCGCCTTGATACGGGCGACCAGTTCTCTCGGGCTAAAAGGTTTAGCCAGATAGTCATCCGCTCCCAACTCCAACCCAACCACCTTGTCTATTTCATCTCCCCGTGCGGTCAGCATCAGCACAGGACAATAACTATGCTGGCGCAGTTGTTTTAACACCGTCAGACCGTCCATGCCCGGCAACATAATATCCAGCAGCACCAACTGAAAGGTATTGGATTTAGCCAGCTCCAGGCCTTCAGGTCCCTGATGCACAGCTTTGAACTGATAACCATCCAGTTGCAGATACTCTGCAACCAGTTGGGTCAGCGCTACATCGTCATCAATCATCAATATAGAAGTCATACCGGCTCCCGGGCTTTTTTTGCCAGTGTAAAAGACAGCGCTAAGCTGTTGCAGTCCTTTACACAACCTTTACGTTGGCTTTGCGCTGCTTTGCATTCGGTGTCGTAAGCTATCACTGTCGCAATGAGAGCCAAACAAGGCAAATGAGGAAAGACACGATGAAACATTCTACAGTGATCGCATTGGTATTCAGTAGTGTAATAGCAGCAGCCAGCGCCAGCAGTTATGCAGGCCCAGACCGTGCTCATGAAGGCCATGGCCCGGCCGCGGGTTTTCATATGAAAGCGCTCAAGGGACTGGATTTAACCGACGCGCAAAAAGATCAGATTAAAACTCTGATGGAACAACACCGTGCCACTATGCCAAAGCGGGATGAAGTAAAATCTGAAATGGATCAGTTAAAAGCTTTGGTGCAGGCGGATACCTTTGACGAAGCTGCTGTACGGGCTTTGTTGGAAGCAAAACAAAAAGACAAACTGGACCATGAAGTAGCCCGCGCGAAATTACAGTTTGAGATTAACAAAGTGCTGACGGTGGAACAAAAAGCTAAATTAGCGGAGCGTCAGCAAAAATGGCATGAAAAAGCCAAAGCAAGAGCTGAAGCGAAGTCTTAACTTGTGGCGATAAAAAAACGGCAGTCTGGTGAAACAGACTGCCGTTTTTTATTGATAAAGCCGTAGTTGCTGTTTAAAGATATAGGGTGAACTTATATGCAGCAGCGGTATTATGACCCAGTCATAGGTCGTTTTTACATTAATGATCCGGTGGATATGCTCGGGCATATGCAAAAAGGCAACCCAGCGATGGGCTTCAACCGCTATGCCTATGCTAATAATAACCCCTATAAGTACACAGATCCGGATGGTGAATTTATTCAAGTCCTGATTGGTGCTGCGGCAGGTGCAATAGGCGAAGTAGCATCTCAAGCAATCGAAGGTAAGGGATTCAATGGAGAAAAGATAGCAGCCAGTGCATTAATGGGAGGGATTACTGGTGGGGCGTCAGCTGTAGCATCTGCTGGTTTAGGCAAATTGGCTACTATTGCTGTAGATGCCGCTATGAACGCTGTAGGGAATGCAGGTGAATCTTTAGTTCATGATTCAATCGATGGTAAAGCAGGTGATTTGGGGAAAGCGTTGACATCTGCGGCAGCCTCTGTTCCGGGTCTTGGCAATTCAGGCACCATGCAAAAAATTGTTGGAGACTCAGTGCAGAGTAAATTAACAAGTCAGGGCGTGAATCAAACTGCTGCTCAAGGTTTTGGAGCAGTTGTCGGAGCCGTAACTGCTTCCGGAGTTAAAGCTGCTGAAAAGATGGTGACAGAAAAGGATCAGCTAAATGAAAAAAAATAATCAAGAATTCTACAAAACATGGCGGTTGGGTTTTAAGTACGTACTTATTGTCATGCTCGCTGTTACCGCATTCAGAACTCTTGTGTCTTTTATGACGGGGAATGGAGACTCAATTACTTTATCAAGCATTTTACTTGGGATTTTATTTTTGGTTGTTGGAACGGGTTTATTAACACTGTTTATCGCTTGGTATAGTACGAGAGGCAAGTAATTTGAGACTTTGGTGTCAGGTCTTGCCCTTTGCCCCTCGTTGTAATGTATTGATTGACTTTGGTGTCAGGTCTTGCCCTTTGCCCCTCGTTGTAATGTATTGATGGCATTGATTTTCAATGGCAGATGTTTCCAGTTCCCTGATTGTATGCTGTGAATGTTGTTAAGCATTCATCAAAACGTGAGGTGGCATAAAGCCTTGCCTGGACACATAAGGTTAGCTATGGTTAATTGACCTTATCTGTTTTGGGGTCAAGGATGAGCCGCCCACTGCGATTAGAGTTTGCCGGAGCTTTGTATCATGTGACGTCACGTGGTAACGAGCGAAAAGCTATTTATCTGAATCAAGCTGACTATCAGGCTTTTTTGGAGCTGTTGACGCAGGTTTGCGAGCGCTTCAACTGGGTAGTACATGCGTACTGCTTGATGACCAACCATTATCATCTTCTGCTTGAAACTCCAGATGCCAGTTTAAGTGACGGCATGCGCCAGCTCAATGGTGTTTATACCCAGACCTTTAACCGAGCACACAAAAGAGTAGGCCATCTGTTTCAAGGGCGCTTTAAAGCAATACTGGTACAAAAGGACAGTTATCTGCTGGAGGTCAGTCGTTATATTGTATTAAATCCGGTGCGTGCGGCCATGGTGGATAGTTGCGAAGACTGGCCTTGGAGTAGCTATGTTTTTACCTGCCATTATCAGAAACCGCCAGCTTGGTTGGCAGTAGATCAGTTATTGTCAGTCTTTGGTGGTGAACGTTCACAGGCCATTGGTAAGTATCAGGATTTTGTATTTCGGGGAGTGGGAAAAAGTTTATGGCCTGAGGTTAAGCAGCTGATTTATTTAGGTTCAGATAGTTTTGTTAGTGAAATGCAAAGCAAAATATCCAGCCCTGAATTGCTATCTGAAATTCCTGCGAAGCAAAAACGTTTACCCGCGAAGCCGTTAGATTGGTATGTGGAGCAAGCTTCAGGGGACAGAAACAGAGCCATTCGATTAGCTTACGCCAGCGGAGGATACCGTCAGACAGAGTTAAGTCATTATTTTGGCTTACATTATGGAACTATTAGCCGTATTATTTCAGGGAAAAGCCATAAAGTATCCATCGGGGCAAAGGGCAAGACCTGACACCAATATGTTGCTGACACCAATATGTTGCCAATATGTTGAAGGGGCAGTCAACTCAGGTGTAGAAAAGCTTGCTCCAGCAGTAAAGGAAACTATGAATAAAATTGATGAGAAACTTGATAAATGACGAGTATATAAAGCTATGGGTATTATTATTTGGAGTCTGTTAACCTTAATAGTGTTATTTTTATTATGCTGGTTATCAGTAATTTACTTTAAAATTCAAAGAAAATTGAAATCGGAGATTGGGGTTAAATATAGGTTTATTGAATATGCCATTTTCATCCCATTCATTATATTTTTAGTGCCTGCAGGAATGTTTTTGCCAGCTTGGCTGGCAGAAAAAATGAATATTGTTGAGAGAACGGAAAACAGTACAATTCTTT